>NZ_JANXMU010000011.1 GCF_025354435.1 Rhodoferax sp. | reverse complement strand
CGCGATTACGCCAACCATGCCGAGGCCATGAGCGACATTGCCGACTACATCGTCGGCTTCTACAACAGTGTGCGGCTGCACTCCACACTGGGCAACTTGCCACCCAATGCCTTCGAGCAGAAATCGGCAATCAATCAACCTATCGATGTGTCCGAAATAACTTGACCAGGACATTCCTACGAGACGAAATCCAAGACATTGGATATATGCGCTGAAGGTGAAGTGTCACAAAAGATTGCTTCGATTGTCTCGGGGTAATTTTGCCTCCCGTATTTTTTTGTCTACCCCCTTGTGGGTTCGCCTAGGTGACCCGAGCGTCTGCGGTGGACAGGAGCCCTGCCTGTGAAAACCGACGTGAGTCCACTCCAGATCAACACGGCGCTCTCGCACCTCGAACATATGACGTATTGGAACTCCGCTTTAGTGGAGGAATCGGCTGCGACCTCCCAAGGTCTGTGCAACCAAGTTCAGTACCTGGCTGTGCTGATCTGCCATTTTGTTCTTCCGGAGAAGCAGGGCACAGATACACCTTTAAACAAAGCTTCTGGTGGATAGCTGGCCAGTCCAAACCCTAAGGGGTGGGCGATATTTTTGTCGGCTTAGTGCAAAGTAGGGTAAAGAAATGTAGAGGAATAGATCCTGTCTTCGTTCTGTCATTTCCAAAAAGCAGACTTGGCAATAACAAATTTAGGTTTGTTTATCTCGGCTTTCGCCCATTGATTACGACCAGGATCTACCCATGCGTTTACGCGCTCTTTCTTTTGCAATCGCAACAGGTATCACCCTGATAAGTGGCTGCGGTGGCTCCGACAGTCCCGCCGCCGCCATACCTACCCAGCGCACCATCATCATGGTGTGGGACGGTTTGCGGCCTGATTCGGTCAACCCCACAGATACCCCCAACCTCTATGCACTACGTCAGAGCGGCGTGCAATTTGCGGACAACCACTCTACCTATCCGACTTTCACGATGATGAACTCGTCATCATTCGCATCCGGTTCATTCCCTAGAACCAGTGGCTTTTACGGCAACACTTTCTGGACACCACCGCAAGCGGGTGCGGCTCAACCCATCCCAGTGGGTAAATCGGCGGCAGGTACATCACAAGACTACAACGCACCAGTCTTCACCGAAGACTATGCTGTGCTGACTACGCTCAACGACTACTACGGTGGGCAGTTGCTGTTGGTCAAGTCGCTGTTTAAAACAGCACAGGATGCGGGACTCAAAACAGCAGCCATTGGTAAATCAGGCGCCGCCTATCTCCAAGACCTAGGGCGCGGTGGATTCTTCCTGGATGAGAACACCGTGCTTCCATTGACATTGGCCACTGAACTGCAGGCTGCAAACTTCGCATTACCCGCCAATACCGGTTTCGCTTACCCTACCGGAACAATCTCCCCCGCTAGCACGAACGGGAACCCCACAGCACGGGCCGGAGCTTTCACTTTTGCACTACCCAACGGCTTGCAAGCCAAAGATGCGACGGATAGCACCCAGGGTGCACCAGAATCCAGTTCCAATCAGTACATGATGAAAGTCTTTACCGACTACATACTGCCGAAAAAGCTGCCCGACTTGTCACTGATCTGGTTCCGAACACCAGACAACACCCAGCACGCCTACGGTCCTGGCTCGGCCAATTACCGCAAAGCCCTGGCATCGCAAGACGCACGGCTGGGCGAGTTACAAGCTGGACTCAAAGCAGCTGGCTTGGACGGTACGACCAACATCATCGTGGTGTCGGACCATGCGCACAGCAATGTGTCGGGCCCCACAGCCTTGTTTCCGCTGCGGGCCATTACGGCGAGCACCTCTGTTACCAGCGGCGTGACCAATGCTGTCTTGGGTTTACCTGACCCAGTCAACGGTTTCTCGGTATCGGGCGATGTGCGCTCGGCGGATTTATTGACCTATGCCGGATTCAAAGCCTATGACGGCTCCGGGTGCAGCACCACACCCATGGCGGGCATCAAGTCCGACGGGACGGCCGTGTACGCAGTCAGCGTGGACACCACCGGTACTTTGTGTGGAGCTGCCAACACCAAGTACCAAGCTATCAGTGCCACACTGCCGACACCTGTGGCCAGTTTCAAGGTACCTACGACGATGCCAGCAACGGGGATTGTGGTAGCCGCCAATGGTGGCTCTGACTATTTCTACGTGCCGGACCACGACGCGGCCACGATTGCCAATCTGGTCCGCTTCCTGCAAAGCCGCGAAGAATATGGTCCGATCTTTGTTGACAGTCGCTATGGTGCGCTCCCGGGAACCCTGTCTATGGCCATGGTCAACCTGGAGAACAGCAGTCGCCAAAACAAAGGCCAGCCCGATGTGGTAGTCAGCTTCAACTGGGATTCGCAGCAGTTGATTAACGGTCTGCCTGGCATTGAGTTTGAGAGTTTCGGTGGTAACCGGGGAATGCATGGCAGCTTTAGCCCTATCGACGTGCACAACACGCTAATTGCCAATGGTCCTTTGTTCCGTTCTGGTGTCACTATCAGTAATCCGACCGGCAATGTGGATGTGGCACCCACCGTGGCATATATGCTGGGCCAATCCATGCCCGCAGCGGATGGCCGTGTGCTCAACGAAGCTTTGCTCAAGCCCGCCAGCATCTCATCGGCCGTGGTGAAACCCAGCGTGGTCAACCCATCAGCACAGGCCACAGGCTTGACGTTCAAGTTGCCAACGGATCCAACAGGCGCAGCCATTGATACCGTACGTACGGCGGGTAACTACTCCGTCAATCTGGTGGTGAAAGACCTGACTGTGGATAGCAAAACGTACCGCTATTTTGACTATGCCCAAGCTGTGCGCAACTGAACATTTCAAGACTGCATGAACTTTCCATCCAATAGGAGCGGCCCGCTATGGCGGCGGGCCTTTTTCTCTACTGCTTTCTCGACCATGTTGATTGCGTTAAGCGGTGTCAGCCACGCCGATGTCAGCCTTGACTTTGACAAAACCTTTAACGCCGTAGGTGAGCCTCGCCAACTACACTTTCAAGCAACGTACAAGCTGAATGCTGCCGACCACACTACAGAGTTGTGGCGTGACCGTGACCAGCGCCTGAAGCGGCGTACCGATGATGTGGTTGAGACCTTTGTCTTCGAACCCGCCAAAGAAACCGAATGGCGCATGGTCGTGCTGGATCTGAAGCACAAAGTACGTACGGACATTGACCGTACAAACCTCTTCCGTGTGGGGCACTTCACCGACTGGTTTAGCCTCTCGCACGCACTGACGCGACCGTCCGGTGCCTACCAGTTGGTTGCTACCAGCGCACCCAAGAGCGCGGAAAAACCGGTGGCAGATTGCCGCTGGTATGCGCTGAACCGCAATGGCACCGACAGCAAGTTGTGTTGGAGTGCCAAAGTGCGGTTGCCGTTGATGATTACCGCAGCGGACGGTGCAGTGCAATGGCGGGTGACACAACTCGACGTTAAACCCGTTACGGTCGATACCTACAAAGTCATGGACTCTGGATTTGCACGCAACGATGCGAATGCCGATATCAACGACGACTGATGTTTACCTCTGGGAAAGTTATACATTCAAGGGCCAAGTCAACACTTTGGTATGGAAAAGCCGGTGCTGCTCCTCGGCCCAAAACTCTGAAATAGCTCAACCCTGGCTGGAAAAAGAGTGCGGGACCAACGGTCATCTTTGTGGATTGGCTGGACTGCTGTCGGACCTTTATTTTAAAAGTCTCCCGACCTCAAGCAGGCGTTTAACTTGGGCTATTTCCTCCGCCGCGCCTGCCCTGTGGCCACCCCCTGCAGAAACCCGACAAGTTCGCGGTCCACATCCAACTTTGCGGCCAGTGCCCCGGCTTGCACCACATCCCGTGCCGCCCCGAGGCGCAGTTGCAGCGTAAGCGTCCAGCCATACCATCTTGAAACGTCGCTAGGTTCATAGGAGCCTCGTGTCCACCTCAACTCTTGGTGGACACGTGAACACTACCCTCGAACAAGCCGTCGACGGACGTGGGCGCCGTCGCATTCACAGCGACGAATTTAAAGCCGCTGTAGTGGCATCGTGCCTGCAACCAGGCATGTCGATGGCCGCAGTGGCAATGGCCAACGGCATCAACGCGAACCTGCTGCGGCGTTGGGTGCATGCAGCCGAGATGCGCGGCGATGCCGATCAGGCGCGCGCACTGCCGGCGCCCAAACCAACGGTGCGGGCTACCGCTGCTGGCTTCGTGCCAGTTGCCTTGCCCGCTCCGAGCCAACCACCGGACATCCGTATCGAGCTGCGCCGCGGCGCAACGGCGATCACCGTGGCCTGGCCGACGCAGGCCGCCAGCGAGTGCGCAGCCTGGATGCGCGAGCTGCTGCGATGATCCGCATCGACGCGATGTGGCTGGCGACGTAGCCGGTGGACATGCGCTCTGGCGCCGACCGCCTGATCGCCCGTGTGGTGCAGGTCTTCGGTGCCGCCCGGGCGCACCACGGTTATCTCTTTGCCAACGCGCGAGGCACACGCATGAAGCTGGTGGTGCACGACGGCTTCGGGGTGTGGTGCGCCACGCGCCGTCTCAACCAGGGCCGCTTCTTCTGGCCCGACGCCGACGCATCACTGCAGCCACCCACGCTCACGCAGGCGCAGTTCGAGGCCCTGGTCGTGGGCTTGCCGTGGCAGCGCCTGGCGCACATGCAAGTCATCACGCGCGTGTAAGGACCTCGCCACCGTCACCTCGTGTGCCACCTGGGAAGGTCGTGCACGAGGCAATCCGAACAAGCCCCAATGACAGCGGCTGCCAGGCTACAGACAATGGCCCATGCTCGATGCGAAGCTCGATGTGACAGCACTCCAAGCCGCAGACCTCCAGGGTCTGAGCCAGGGCGTCATCGCTGAGCTGGCCACCCAGATGCTGGCTCGGATAACCTTGATGGGCGCACAACTGGAGGCCCGCGACGAGCACATTGCGCGGCGTGACCGTGAGATCAAGTTCAAGGACACCAAGATCGAGCGCATCACGTTCGAGCTGGCGCGTCTGAAGGCCTGGAAGTTCGGCGCCCAGACCGAATGCATGAACGCCGAGCAACGCCAGCTGTTCGAGAAGACGGTGGCCGAGGACGAAGCCAGCCTGCAGGCCCAATTGGAGGCCTTGCAGGGCGTCTCTGCGCCGAGCACGCGGCCAGCAACAGGCATCACACTCCGCCCGCGCCGCCAGCCCTTGCCCGAACAGTTGCGCCGTGTCGAGCATCGTCACGAACCCGAGAACACGACGTGCCCCTCACCAGGCTGTGGCCAGGCCATGGTGCGCATCGGCGAGGACGTGAGCGAGCGGCTGGACATCGTGCCGGCCGAGTTCTTCGTGCACCGGCACATCCGCGGCAAGTGGGCCTGCAAGTGCTGCCAGGTGCTGGTGCAGGAGCCCGCCGAGCCGCAGATCATCGACAAGGGCATGCCCACCGCGTGCCTGCTGGCCCACACCTTGGTCAGCCGCTTCGTCGATCACCTGCCGTACTACCGGCAGGAGCAGGTCAAGGCCCGCGCGGACGTACACACGCCGCGTTGCACGCTGGCGGCCTGGTGGGCGCGGCAGGCGCCAGCCTGCAGCCGCTGTTCGACGCGCACCGGGCCTTCGTGCTGGGCACGCAGGTGCTGCACGCCGACGAGACCCTGATCAGGATGCTGGACCCCGGCGCGGGTAAAACGACCAAGGCTTACGTGTGGGCGTACGCACGGGGCGAGCACGATGCCATCCCCGGCGTGGTCTACGACTTCTGCGTGGGCAGAGGTGCCAAGTACCCGATGGCCTTCCTTCACGGCTGGGTGGGCACGATCACCTGTGACGATTACAAGGGCTACGACGCGGTGTTCCTGCTCGAAGTGCGCACGGAGGCGGGCTGCCTGGCGCACGCGCGCAGGAAATTCGATGAACTGGCCAAGGCGCAGGCAAGCCCGGTGGCCATGCAGGCTATCGAGAGCATCGCCTGGCTGTACCGGATTGAGCAGGAGGGGCGCGAGATGACCGCCACGGATCGGCTGGCGTTGAGGCAGCAGCGTGCCCAGCCGCTGTGGGACGCGTTGCACGTCTGGATGCGCCTGGAGAGGACGCGTGTGGCAGACGGCGGCGGCATCGCAGCCGCGCTCGACTACAGCCTCAAGCGCTGGGACGCACTGGGTCGCTTTCTGCACGACGGCGAGGTCAGCATCGACAACAACCATATCGAGCGGCTGATGCGGCCTTGGGCGATGGGCAGAAAGGCATGGCTCTTTGCCGGCAGCGAACTGGCCGGTCAACGCGCCGCGATGGTGATGAGCCTGGTGCAGTCGGCCAAGCTCAATGGGCACGATCCGTGGGCCTACCTCAGGGATGTGCTGGAGCGATTATTGGCGCATCCGAACAACCGGATCGAGGAGCTGTTGCCGCACCGATGGGGCAACCCCGGCTGAACTCGTCAAGATGGGATGGCTGGACGCTTACGTTGCAGCGCCAGGGCCTGCCGGTACCAGCGTTTGGCACGCCCTTGGGGCAAACAGTGGCGCAAGGCCTCGATGCCATAGCGCATGCGCTTAGCGAGGATGCGGACCCGGTGCAGGCCATCGGGGTTCTCGGTGTCCTTGCCGGGCCCGCTCCAGTTGCCGGTGCATGCGGGCCATGCGCAACCGGCTCCAACGGCGCAGGGAAAGCTTCGCCGCACCCCGCGCACCAGCGGGTACAGGTAGCGTCACCAGGCCTTCCAACCACTGTGTGGTCGCCAACAAGGTAGCCCCCACCGCGGGCTCCAACAGTGCGTAGCGGACCGCTTTGCGTTGCAGGTCGGCCGCCTGCTGCAGGCTGTGTGCCATGGCCCGCCACGCATCGGCGCGCTGGGCGTTCCCGGCCGAATAGGCTTTTGCGAGTGCCGGCAAAGTATCGGACCACGCGACATCCAGATCCCGCAATTCCCCCAACAAACCCAGCAGCAGTTGCAAGGGCTGCCAAGCCGGCATGGCGCCGGGTACCAGGACCGGCTTGAACAGCCGCACGGCGCTGCGAAAGCGCCGCCAGCCAATCCGAGCGTGGTGCACGGCTTCCGGGTCGTCCGAGCTGCGTAGCGCGTGCAGGTTGGTGCTGAACTGGTTGAACATTTCGCGCAGCACGCTCGCCGCCGCCTCCGGCAGGGACAGGGCCTTGGTGAGCTGGGGCGGGCGGGCGTGCAGCGGGGTGTCCAGGCCGTTCTGTGCCAGGCGGTAGCCGCGCTCCGATTTGCTCTGGGTCAGCGGCAACACGGCGATGGTGCGGGCAATCTGCTGGGCGATATCGAAAAGCGCAGCCGGCGGGCCTGCCAGTAGCTCCAGCTCCAGCTCGCAAATGGGCGCACGGGTGTCCCCCGCGATGAGGTGTCCAATGTCCAAGGCCACCTCGACCACGCTGGCGTCGCGTCGCCGCACCACCCAGCTGGTGCGCGTAAAGCTCGTCGAAAAGGCGGGCACCAGCGCTGCAAACACCGAGCCGTCGGGGTCGATTTTTGGCCACGGCGTGGCCTGCAGGGCCTCTAGCGCCAACGTGGGGCTGGGCACGCCAACTTCCCATTCGCCGCGCTGGCTCAACGCCGAGTTGCCGCGGCCACCGGTCTTGAGGGTCTGCAGCCAGCGCGGCTGCGCAGCGCTGCCAACACGCCGAATCCGCAATGCCACGCGCTGCTGGCGCAACAGCTGTTCCGGCGTGTCGTAGTAGACGTTGTGCACCTGCTGGTGCGTGGGCTTGCGGCGCGCCAGGATGGGCACGCGGGCAAGCAGCTTGGCCAGGCTGGACGGATCGGACGTAGGCAACGCCAACTTGAGCTCGATTTCCTGCTGGCTTTCGCCAAGCGCCACTGATTTCATAGGGTTTGCTGAACAGGCAAACCATTGGGCCGAGATATCTCACCATTTGCCAAAGCTGACCCATACACGGCATCGGCAACACTCCAGAACATTCTGGATGTATGTCCTAGTCCGGTCGGGTCAAGTTGCGCCAGCAACACGCGAACGGGCTCCTTAATCCTGGCCAACAAAAGCACTTTGTCCATGTTGCCCAGACGCCGATCCAGTTCCAGCAAGCATTCCGCTGCGGTACTGTCGATATCAGAGCTTTCTTCCAGACTCAAGATTACCGATCGCACGGCAGGGCGTGTACCGGCAAGCAGAGCGATGTCGGACACCACCTTTTCGGCACTGGCAAAAAACAAGGGCGCTTCGGGCCGCAAAATCAGCAATCCAGGCGTGACCAAAGCATCCGAATGACTGTCGATCGCAACGTAGTTGCGGGATGTTGCCAACTCTCCTAGTTCATGCAAGACTGGCTGTCCAAACCGCTGCAGTGCCGCGACCAAGGATAAGACAATCGCGGCCAGCATGCCGTGCAGTACACCGAGCAACAGCACCGCCGAAACCGCCCCCACCACCAACAGCCGGTCACGGTCCATTTGCCAAACAGCGACCAGTGGCCTGGGCGACAGCGCGTGCCACAGTGCAGAAATGACAGCCACGGCCAGCACGGAGCGCGGTAGAAGGTGCAACATGGGCAAGGCCAGTACCAGTGCAAGGGCAATGACTGCCAAGGCTACCACTCCGGATTTGCGGCTCTGCGCACCTGCCGCGGCGTTCGCTGAACTGGCGGAGAATCCAGCTCCCACTGGCATTCCCTGTAACAAGGCCGAAGCGACGTTGCAAGCGCCCAGCACCAGTAGCTCCCGGTTTGCATCCAGTGTGTCACCGTGTGCTAAGGCCATGGTGCGCATACTGCCCCACGATTCGGCAAAAATCAGAACCACCAGACCGAACGCCAACTCCCCTAGCCGTAGCCATTCCGCACGCGGCAAATCAGGAATAGACGGATGGAATCCAGGTCGCTGAACCGCCCCCACCTCGGCAATACCCAGTGATGCAAAATCAAACCAGCGGGCCGCAACAATGGATAGCACGATTACCAGCATGGATGCAGGCAACCGGGGCCACCGCCTGAATCCCACTACCAACATGGCGGCGGTTCCTGCGACCATGGCAGTCGCCATGTGAACCGACGTGAGGTGGGTAGCGATGTACATGAACAAATGCAAGGGATCGGAGGCCATACCGGCAGGTATGGAGACACCCAGTGCATCCGGCAACTGTTTCACCACGATGGTGATGGCCAAGGCAAACGCGAACCCGCGCAAGACGGGGCGAGACACAAACGCGGACAACATGCCTTGTCTGGCCCAGGCCAGCAGCATCAGAATTCCCCCCGCAACTATCACCAAGCCCATCAAAGCCTGTACGTAATCTGCAGCATGGTCTGGTCCGGCCGTGACCTGCGCAGACAATACGGCAGCTGCAGCCAGCGTTGCGGTGGACGATGTGGGTGAGACGATGGCAAAACGGCTGCGACCAAAAACTGCATACATGGCCAGACCGACCATGGAGGCAATCAGCGCATGGACAACTGGCAACTGGGCCAGCCCGGCATAGGCAACGGCCTCCGGAATCAGCAACCCGGCGACGCACAGCCCCGCAGCAATATCGCCCCATGGTGAACGTCTATCCAAATTCAGAGCGACTATTGGTGCAGACACATCCGGGTTAGGCACGGAACGCTCCGTTGTCGTAGGCGCAGTTAAAAGTGGCGGCATCCTGCTCAACATGCTGTGCGCATTCCAAGGATACCGCTAGCAGCTTACTCTGCCATTTGGGCCGGGTGGCGAAATCGACCAGCTCGTCAGCAATGGCGCTGCCCTGGCGCCCAGAACTGCGCAGTTGCCCCCATGCCACGATCTGGCCCATGGTGGCGATGGCACGCCGGATCTCGGCGATGGATTGCTTCGCCCCATTCAATGTGAGCCGGTCTTCCAGCGGTTGTAGTCCCCGCAAGACATAAGACTTCTTTCCCATCGATACAGGCTGAAGAAAGGCCATCGATACGGCTTGGACACGCCGCTGCGTCACCACGATGCGCTGGGCTTCCGATGTCCATTTGGGTTGCTTGACTTTCACACGGGAGGCCAGTGCGGATGGCAATGCCTCCTTCAGGTCTAAAAGGTAATGGCCATCAAGTGTGCCCTTACCATGTACCAGGATTGCATAGCGATCCACCCCCAGGCTACCCGTACCGGCCACGCGGCGTGCGACATCGATGACCCGGTAGAAGTCTGGGTCGGACTGGGTGTTTGCAAAAGCGGCCATAAATGCCAGGACCTTGTTGCGCTGGCTATCCGTCACAGGCAAGGCTTTCTGACCATCTGTTTTTAGCAGGCGTTTTTTGCCTTTCGTCTGGGTGTAGGCGTTCAGAAACGAGGCACGTTGGCGGGTTCGCAGCCCGTCCAATAAGGTGCCGACTAGACCGTGCGCGGTCTGTGGTTCGACCCAGTAAGCTTTTCCTGACGCCAGGGCAGTGGCATAAGCATCCAGAAATGCGGCACACAGCGCCTGCGCATCAGCCGGTGTCACACCTAAGCTCTTCGCACCAACCCGCAGGCTGGTAAGCATTCGGACCAGATCCCAACTGGCTGGGGCCAAAAGGGATTCATCGAAGTCATTGAGGTCGAAATAAGGAAGACGGTTGTCCCCCTTGAAGCTGCCGAAATTTTCGAAGTGCAGGTCGCCACATGACCACACCAGAGGAGCCGATTTGAAAATGCCGCCCCGGGGCAATCGTTCGTAAAAAAAATGGCATGTTCCACGCAAAAACACAAAGGCGTCACCGCGCATCTTGCGGTACTTGCTCTCCAGCCTTTCTTGATCGCGCCCGGCATTGAACTGGAAAATTTGCTTGACTACATCCATGTTTTCTCCGGTCACAGGCCAAGACCTCGTTCGAAAATAAAGTCTGAATTTTTTAGTTCAAATGGTCCAGAAGGTAAAGGGCTAGAGTATTTTCGATTGATCATTTCGTACCAATTAAACCAAAGAGTTAAGGAAGGTCTGAATAACCGATCGGCAAGCCTGCTATAGCGCCCCGGTTCCGCTACCCGCTGCAGCACATAGCGGATTTACCCGTATCTGTGCCAAGTTCTCCCCTTCGATGAGGCTATTGGCCTATTTTTTCGGCCCTTATCCGGTTGTCAGGCGCGCTCATCCCCGCACTCCCAGCAACTTGTGCCGCACCATCCACAGGTTGGACAGCGCAAACAGCGTCTTGAGCTGCAGCGTGTTCTTCTTCAGTCCCTGGTAGCGCACCATGGTGTAGCCAAACTGGCGCTTGATTACTCTGAATGGATGCTCCACCTTGGCCCGGATACTGGCCTTGATTTTCTCCATCTGGTGGACCAAGGCATCGATCGGATTGTTGTCCTTGTCCAGCGCCCGGCGCTTGCCAGGGCGCATCGCGATATGCCAACGCACTGTGGAGTGGGCATCCGCTCGCTTGTGGATGCCTTGGTAGCCCGCATCTCCATGGGCATCGGTTTCCTCACCGTGCAGCAGGCTGTTGCCTTCGGTGATATCGGCTACATTGCCCGAGGTGCCGCGCACGGTGTGCACCAAGCCGGAGTCGGCATCCACGCCAATGTGGGCCTTCATGCCAAAAAAGGGGGGTGCGGATAAAAACTTGGACTGGTTTTATGCCGCAAGCCCAAGGCTTACCCGGTATTCGATGGGGCTGAGGGAGCCAAGGGAGATCTTGATCCGCTTCTCGTTGTACCAGCGGATGTAGGAGTCGACTACCTCGATGAATTGCTCAACGGTGGTGCTCTTCCAGTCCCGAGGATAGAACAGTTCGTTCTTCAGCCGACCGAAGAAGCCCTCGCAGGCTGCGTTATCAGGTGAGCAGGCCTTGCGAGACATCGAGCGGGTGAGGTTGGCGTCGTTCATTCTTGATAGCCAGCCTGGCCAGCGATAGTGGCTTCCACGGTCAGAGTGGACCACTGGCCGGTCGGTGGTGTCAGTCACCGTCTCGATGGCAGCATCCAGCATCGTGTTAACCAACTCAGCATCCGGACTCGTGCCGATAGTCCAGCTCACCACCATCCCATCAAAGCAATCGATGATGGGCGACAGGTACACCTTGCCCGCGGGGATCTGGAATTCCGTGATGTCGGTCAACCACTTCTTATTGGGCGCCGCAGCCTGGAAGTCGCGGTTGATGATGTTCTCGGGCGCAGGACTGATCTCGCCAAGGTAGGAGGCATACCTGCGTCGCTTGGGCTTTGCCACGACCAAGCTTTCTTGCTTCATCAGCCGCTGTACCACCTTTTCGGAGATCGAAACATCCTGCCTGGTCAGCGACGCCTGCAGCCTGCGGTAGCCGTAGCAGCGATGGTTCGACTCGAAGATGTCGGTGATGGACTGCCGCACCCAGCGGTACTTGTCGTCCACCGCCGTACGGGCCCGGTGGTAGAAGTACGAGCTACGCGCAAGACCCAACTGTGCAAGGAGTTCTGGCAGGCCATAGTGCTCCCTGAGGGCGTCAATCAGCAGTGTCTTCTCCCTGTTGGACAGGAGCTGCAGATCGACGCCCAGGCCTTTTTTTAACAGTTCATTGGCCTTGTTCAAGAGGTCCCGCTCAAGCTGCAGTTGACGGATTTCGCGCTGCAACGCCTCGAGCTGGCGTTCCAGTTCGGCCTGCGCTGACGCCGGCGGGGAGTTGTTCTTGTTCATGGATGCGGGAGCCTCACGGCCCAGTAGCTGGTTCTTCCAGTTGTACAGCGTGGGCCGACACACGCCGAGCTCGTCGGCCACAGCTTGCGCGCTTTCCTGCCTGGTGCAAAGCGCCACGATACCTGCTTGCTTGAACGCCGCGGGGAAGCTTCGCTGGCCCACGCTTCCAACGACGGCCCGGTGAGACTTGGGAAGGGCCTCACGAACCCAGGCTGTCAGCGTTCCCCGACAAGGGTAGCCCAGTGCCTTTGTGGTGACAGCAATGCATCGATCGTGGGCGAGGTAGTGCTCGACAGCTGCCGCCTTCTGCGCTTGTGAGAACTTCGGTTTCCGGCCTGCATAGCCCACCGGCAGGTCGAGCCCCTGCTGATACGTACGGTACCAGCCCTTCAAGGCATTCTTGGTGGGGTAACCCAGCTGCCTGATGGTGGGCCCCACCCGCTGGTCCAGCTTGATGTAGAGCTCAACGGCTCGAATTCTGTCGTCGTAGGAATACATGAACTACCTCCTGGTAGTCCAAGTTTTCGTCCGCACCCCCTGAGTTGTTGAACAAGGTGTAGTGACGGCCCTACTCTTTAGGGTGCGAATCTAAAGAACACTCTTTAAGGTCGGTTGGCTAGACGCTCAGTAGCAGCGCAGCCTCACTATGCTTTTGATAGCAAGTCTGCTCCAAATCTGCTCCAATTGCGTTTCGCTTACCTGCGCACAGATGCGCGAAAATGCGCGAAAAATAGCAAAATAGGCGCGAAAATGTCTATAAAACCCCCTGAAAAGTGCCGAAAATGACATTCGGGACGTAGAGACCGGAGGTTCGAATCCTCTCACCCCGACCATTCAACAGTCTGGCGCTGAATGGTCGTAACTCCTTGTCATACCTAGGTTTCTGGGGGAAAGCCCCCTGTGAAGACCAAGACTCGCCCCCGCTGTGGATGCAAAGTGTGTAGATGAAAGCTCTATGCGCCGTGCTCCTTACGCCCACCACCGCCCCGGATCAGACCGCTATCAGCCCCTCCTGACCTCGCACACCGCTTACCAAGCCAGTGGCCGTACGTAAACCTCCGAGTTGCGAGAGGCCTACAAAAGGGCATGCCTGTGGACCGCAAACTGGACATTGAAATTCGAGCAATTACGCCGAACCGATAACCCGCAGCAGCACAGCGCCCTGGCCGAGCACCTCGACTTCCCACCCACGGTTGCCCTGACACCTGACTTAATCGCATAGGTGGCCACGTTCCACCCATCCAAGGCACTGGAAGGCGACGAAGCTATCCCCACCAACCAAACAGCAGCGGCATCAGCAACGATGACAGCACCGCCTGCATGCCCAGGGCGATGCCTGCGTAGGCCCCGGCATCCGGGTGCACCTGCAGCGCCCGTGCTGCACCGATACCGTGGGCCGCAGTGCCCAGGGCAAAGCCGCGTACCGCCCAGGCATCGATTTTCAGCAAGTTGAACAGGTACTTGCCCGACAAAGCCCCCACCAGCCCGGTCAGCACCGCAAACACCGCCGACAGCGCAGGCACGCCGCCGATGCGCTCGGCAAGGCCCATCGCCACCGCCGCAGTAACGGATTTGGGTGCCAGCGAACGCACCACGTCACCCGGCATGCCCAGCGCCCAGGCGATGGCCACCGCGCTGCCCGCGGCCGCAGTGCCCCCGGCCAATGCCGCCACCGTCAAGGCCACGCCGCGCCTGCGCAACTCGGCGCGGCGCAGCCACAGCGGCCAAGCCAGCGCCACCACCGCCGGGCCCAGCAGTACATGCACAAACTGCGCGCCCGCAAAATACGACGGATACGGCGTGTGCGTAGCCACCAGCACGCAGCCCAGCACCACCACCGACCACAGCACCGGGTTGGCCCAGGGCGCGCGCCCACAGCGGTCGTACACCGCCTGCGCGGCGGCGTAGGTCAACAGCGTGGCGGTCAGGCCAAACAGCGGCGTGGCCGACAAAAACACCCAGAGTTGGACGAAATCAGCCATGGGCATGGTCCTGCACCGGGTCGGCCCGCAGCAAGGCCCGCAGCACCAGGGCCGTCACCGCCAGGCCGATCCAGGTGGACAGCACGATGACCACCAGCAACTGCACGCCGTACTGCGACACCAGCGCCATGTGGGTGATGACCCCCACCCCCACCGGGATGAACAGCAGCGACAGATGTGCCAGCAGCAGCTCTGCCGCAGCCGCCACCGGCTCGCGCACCCAGGCCAGGCCCAGCGCTGGTAGCAGCAGCACCAGCCCCACCACTGGCCCAGGAAACGGCAGCCGGAAGAAATGCGCCAGGCCCTCCCCGGCGGCCTGCAACAGCAGCAAATAGGCCAGCCCCCGCAGGGCCATCATGGCGCGGGTTCCCCCAGCGTTGCGTGGGTTCTAGCCTTGACGCTGAAATCCTGTGTTGTTTGCATAGTTGACGCTGTAAGTTGATTGAAAACTGCGCACGGTCTGCCGGATGATGATCTTCACAACCCGCATCGCAAGGATACACAGCATGGCAGATTTATTCGACAACCCGATGGGCCTGATGGGCTTTGAATTCGTGGAATTCGCATCGCCCACCCCCGGCATCCTGGAGCCGGTGTTCGAGCGCATGGGCTTTACCCTGGTGGCCAAGCACCGCTCCAAAGACGTGGTTTTGTACCGCCAGGGGGCCATCAACTTCATCGTCAACCGCGAACCCAAAAGCGTGGCCGGTTTCTTTGCCGCCGAGCACGGCCCTAGCGCCTGCGGCATGGCGTTTCGCGTCAAGGATTCGCACCACGCCTACCGCCGCGCGCTGGAACTCGGTGCCCAGCCCATCGAGCTGCACGCCGGCCCGATGGAGCTGAACCTGCCCGCTATCAAAGGCATTGGCGGCGCGCCGCTCTACCTCATTGACCGGTTTGAAGACGGCAAATCCATCTACGACATCGACTTTGACTTTATCGAAGGCGTGGACCGCCACCCCGTGGGCCACGGCCTGCAGCTGATCGACCACCTGACGCACAACGTCTACCGGGGCCGCATGGCATTCTGGGCACATTTTTACGAGCGGATATTCAACTTCCGCGAGATCCGCTTCTTCGACATCCAGGGCGAGTACACCGGCCTGACCTCCAAAGCACTGACCGCACCCGACGGCAAGATCCGCATCCCCTTGAACGAAGAAGCGCGCCAGGGCGGCGGGCAGATCGAAGAATTTTTGATGAAATTCAGCGGCGAAGGCATACAGCACATTGCGCTGATCTGCGACGACCTGCTGGCCACGGTAGACCGCCTGGCCTTGGCCGGTGTGCCGCTGATGACCGCGCCCAGCGACAGCTACTACGAGATGCTAGAAGGCCGCCTGCCCGGCCACGGCCAGCCGGTGGCAGAGCTGCAAACGCGAGGCATTTTGATGGACGGATCGACCGACGGTGGCACGCCCCGTCTGCTGCTGCAAATCTTCTCGCAAACCCAGCTCGGCCCGGTGTTCTTCGAATTCATCCAGCGCAAGGGCGACGACGGTTTTGGCGAAGGCAATTTCAAGGCTCTGTTCGAATCGCTGGAGCGGGACCAGATCACACGCGGAGCATTGGAGACCGTATGAAAATCGACCGCATCCACCACGTCGCTTACCGCTGCATCGATGCCAAGGAAACCGTGCTGTGGTACCAAAAAATGCTGCACATGGACTTTGTGCTGGCGATTGCCGAAGACTTTGTGCCCAGTACCAAAGCCCCCGACCCCTACATGCACGTGTTTCTGGATGCGGGCCAGGGCAATGTGCTGGCGTTTTTCGAACTCCCTACCCAGCCGCCCATGGGGCGTGACCCCAACACCCCCGCCTGGGTGCAGCACATCGCTTTCCGCGTCCATAACCGGGCCGAGTTGCTGGAATTCAAGGCGCACCTGGAGGCTAACGGTGTGGACGTGCTGGGCGTGACCGACCACGGTGCCTTCCACTCCATCTATTTCTTCGATCCCAATGGCCACCGGCTGGAACTGGCCTGTCCCGACCCCGAAGAGACCGCCATGCTGGCCCGACTGGATGCCGTGAAATGGGACATGCTGGAGGAATGGTCCCAGACCAAGCGCGCCCCGCGGCATGCGGCCTTTTTGCACCACCGCGGGCCCGCAGCATGATGGATGCCGACCTGCACAGCTGGGTCGCATCCGCCAACGACCCGGCCAGCGACTTCCCGCTGCAAAACCTGCCTTTTGGCCGCTTCCGGCAGCACGGCGAATGGCGCATTGGCGTAGCCATTGGCGACCAGGTGCTGGACCTGCACGCCGCCGGGCTCATTAACCACAGCGACATGCAGCGGCTGATGGCGCAGCCGCCGGATGCCCGCCGCAGCCTGCGCCAGGCCCTGGTGGACGGACTGACGCTCGGCAGCCCCCAGCAAGTGCAGTTCCAGGCTGCCCTGCACGCCCAGACGGATGTGGAACTCGGCCTGCCCTGTGAGATCGGCGACTACACCGACTTCTACACCAGCATCCACCACGCCACCACCATCGGCAAGCAATTGCGGCCCGACAACCCGCTGCTGCCCAACTACAAATGGGTCCCGATTGGCTACCATGGCCGCGCTTCCAGCATCGTGCCCAGCGGCACGGCCTTCCACCGGCCCCACGGCCAGACCAAGGCCCCAGACCAAGCCGCTCCCACGCTGGGCCCCAGCCGCAAACTGGACTACGAGCTGGAGCTGGGCCTGGTCATTGGCCGCCCCAACCCGCTGGGCCAGCCTATCCGCATGGAGAACGCCGAGGAGCATGTGTTCGGCGTGGCCCTCTTCAACGACTGGAGCGCACGCGACATGCAGGCCTGGGAATACCAGCCGCTGGGGCCGTTCCTGGCCAAAAACTTTGCCAGCACACTCTCGCCCTGGGTGGTGACCCTGGAAGCGTTGCAGCCGTTCCGCGAACCCTGGCAGCGTGCAGACACCGATATTCAAGCATTAAATTACCTTCAAGCGCATACAAACTCTACGCATGGCGCTATCAATATTGAACTAGAGGTGTGGCTACAGACGGCGCAAATGCAGGCCACTGGCTATGCGGGCGACCGGCTGTCGCAGTCCAACTACCGCGATGCTTACTGGACCGTGGCACAGCTGGTGGCGCACCACACGGTGAACGGCTGCAACCTGCGCGCGGGCGATCTGTTTGGTACCGGCACGCTGTCCGGCCCGGCTCCTGAGCAAGGCGGCTCGCTGATGGAGCTGAGCGCGGGCGGCAAGCGCCCCATCAGCTTGTCCAACGGTGAAACCCGCACCTATCTGGAAGACGGTGACACGGTCATTCTGCGCGCTTATTGCGAGCGCGAGGGCTTTCGCCGCATCGGCTTTGGCGAATGCCGGGGCACGGTACTGCCCCCCGTGGAGCGGTAAACATGCTGGTGCTGCACACCTACTTTCGCAGTTCGGCCGCCTACCGGGTGCGGATTGCGCTGGCGCTCAAGGGCTTGGCCTACCAGTCGGTGCCGGTGCATCTGCTACGCGGCGGGGGGGAGCAGCACGGGGCCGCATTTGCCGCGCTGAATCCGGCGGAGCTAGTGCCGGTATTGGTGGACGGCGATGTCACGCTGACCCAGTCTCTGCCCATCATCGAGTACCTGGACGAGCGGCACCCTGCCCCACCCTTGCTGCCAGCCGATGCCGCCGACCGTGCCAGGGTGCGCGCCATAGCCCAGCTCATCGCCTGCGAGATGCACCCGCTGAACAACCTGCGCGTGCTGCAGTACCTGGAAGGTCCGCTGGGGCT
Source organism: Rhodoferax sp. (assembly GCF_025354435.1). Taxonomy (GTDB): domain Bacteria; phylum Pseudomonadota; class Gammaproteobacteria; order Burkholderiales; family Burkholderiaceae_C; genus Rhodoferax_B. The sequence goes on along the minus strand of NZ_JANXMU010000011.1, from coordinate 3,373 downwards.
GGATGCGCAGGCCAAATCCGCCTGGTACGCCCACTGGGTGGGGCTGGGCTTCAAAGCGTTGGAGACGATGCTGCAAGACCCGCGCACCGGCACGTTCTGCCATGGCGACACGCCCACGCTGGCGGACTGTTGCCTGGTGCCACAGCTCTACAACGCTGAACGCTTCCAGGTACCGATCGACGACTACCCCCACCTGCGCCGCATCGGCGCAACCTGCCGGGCGTTGACGGCCTTTGCACAGGCCGCCCCTGAGGTACAGGCCGACGCTATCTAATTTCGCAGTCGCGCAGCACCCCCAGCGCCGCGTCAAAGTCAAAACCCTGTACGGCGTCGCGCAGCGCAGCGAATGTGCCGGGAAACGCGGCCTGCAACAGCCCAGCGTGGGTGTCCAGCAGATCGACGGCATCACCTTCGTCGTTCTCCAGTAAGACCACCAACTGGTCGCACACGGTGCGCAGTTGCTCGGGGTCCACGGCCACCGGCGGTGCCACCACGGCTGCAGGCAAACGGCGCTGCAACTGGGTCAGGAGCGCGTGCAGCGGCTGCACCACGGCCAGGGCCAGCAATTGCACCATGTCGATCGGTACGCGTCTGCGCAAGGCATCTTCGAGCTGGCCTGCATGGGCCTGCAACTCCGACGCGCCCAGACTACCCGACACGCCCTTGCAGGTATGCGCCAGCCGCTCAGCCTGGGCATAGTCGGCAGCGTTCAAGGCGGCTTGCAGCTGGGTTTCCATGTCTTTCTGGTTGCGCACAAACAGGCGCAGCATCTCCAGGTAGACCTTGGGCTTGCCGTTGGCACGGCGCAGGCCCAGGGCAGTGTCCAGGCCTTCGATATAGCCCATGGCGACCAGCGCGTCCTGCTCAGGAGCGGTCTGGGGCACTTGCAAGGGCACAGGTGGCACAGGCAGCGCCACCCGCTGGTGCGGTGGCACCCAGCGCAGCAAAGCGGCCCACAGCGCATCGGGGGCGATGGGTTTGGTCACCACATCCCACATGCCCGCGGCCAGGCAAGCGTCCTTGTCTTGCTGCATGGCGTTGGCAGTCATAGCGATGATGGGTAAACGGGACAACGCGGGCCGTTGGCGGATGGCACGGGTGGCGGTTACGCCATCCATCACCGGCATCTGCATGTCCATCAGCACTACGTCATAGGTTTTGGCCTGCACCTTGTCCAGGGCGATTTGGCCGTTTTCGGCCACATCCACCACAAAGCCTGCCGACTCCAGCAGTTCGCGGGCCACATACTGGTTGAATTCGTTGTCGTCCACCAGCAGCACATGGGCACCGGTGATGGTGGCCAGGCTGTCGGCCAGAGGGGCTGCGGGGCTCGCACGCCGCGGCTGCGGGTTGTCTTCGCCCGCCAGCGCCGTGCGCAAAACCGCGTGCAAGGAGGCTGCGTAGATCGGCTTGACCAGCACGGCATCGGCCTCGCCCGCCTGCATGTGCTGGCCCAACTCATCCCGGCCAAAGGCGGTTGCCATCACCAGCCGGGGCCGGGGCGAAAGCTGCATGGCATGGATACGGCGGGCTGTTTCCAGTCCGTCCATGTCGGGCATTTTCCAATCCATAAAAATCAGGTTTATCGCCTGCCCATGCTGCACAGAATGCTCTATCTTTTGGAGTGCTTCTGCGCCGGATGCAGCACTCTCCACCTGCAACTGCAGGGCCAACAGCATGTCGCACAACAGGCTGCGGGCATAGGAGTGGTCATCCACTACCAGTACCCTGCAGCCTTGCAGGACGGCAAGGTCCCACACCCCGCTGTCGGGCAGCGCCTGGGCCGCGTCCACGGTGCCCAGATCGGCGACAAACCAAAAGCTGCTGCCCTGCCCCGGCGTACTGCTCACGCCCACCTCGCCCCCCATCAGTTCGGCCAGTTTTTTGGAAATCGACAGACCCAGCCCGGTACTGCCGTACTTGCGCGTCGTGGAGGCATCGGCCTGGTGGAAGCTTTGAAACAGGCCGTCGATCTGCATTTGGGTCAGCCCGATGCCCGTATCCTGGACCGCGAAGTGCAACTGGATTCGGCCATTCTGGGGCGGATGCCGTACCCGCACCACCACGCAGATATCGCCGGTATCGGTGAATTTGACCGCGTTGTTGGCAAAGTTGATGATGATCTGCCCCAACCGTAGCGGGTCGCCCAGCAACTGGCGGGGTACGTCTGGGGCCACGTCGAACAAAAATTCCAGCCCCTTGTCGATGGCCTTGCCCGAGACCAGGTTGGACACATTGGCCAGCAGCGCATCCATCACAAACGGCACCTGCTCCATCTCCAGCTTATCGGCTTCGATCTTCGAGAAATCCAGAATGTCGTTGATGATCCCGAGCAGGTGCTGGGCGGAGATGGCGACCCGGTCGATGTACTCGTGCTGGCGGGGGTTCAGGTCAGTGTGCAGCGCCAGTTGCGACAGGCCGATGATGGTGTTCATCGGAGTGCGGATTTCATGGCTCATGTTGGCCAGAAAGGACGACTTGGCCTTGGACCCCTCTTCGGCCAGCAGCTTGCTCTGCTCGACCTGGGCCATCATCTCCTTTTGCCGCTCGTAGGCGGTGCGCAGCTCAGCGGCAGACAGCTCGCCGCGTGCCAGGTCGTCGGCCAGGCGGCTGGCGATCAGCGCAAAGCTCTTACCCACCTCGCCAAACTCGTCCTTGCGGTCGATGGGCAAAGCCAGCTGGGTGCTGGCATCTTGGTGGCCCGCCGCCCGGATGAGTGCCTGCTTCAGGGCATCGATGGGCCGCAGCACCAGTACCAGCAGGCCGTACGACAGGGCCAGTACCAGCAGCGCCACCAGCACCACCATTTCCAACAGCCGGGTCCACACCAGTCGGCGCAAGGCGGTCTGGATTTCTTCGTGGGTGGTGACCACGGTCACAAAACCCAGCGCCTGCACCACGCCGTCGCGGTCGATGGACAGGGGGAATTCCAGCGTGTCTTCTAGGGCGGGCTGCTTACCCGCCTGGCTGGACGCGGCACTGGCAAATGGCGCAGCACCTTTGTCTTCGCGCACCACGATGCTGAGCACGGGGGAATGGATCTCGGCGGCGAGGTTGCGGTCCAGGGTTTCTTTATCGAGCCGCCACATGGGCGAGGCCAGGTTGATCTCCAGGCGCTGCTGCAGCAGTGTGCGGCTGGCCTCGTAGCGCTCCAGCAACTGGGTGCGGCTATCGGTATACGACAGCACCCCAAACATGCCCAGCAGGCCCGACACCAACAGAGCAAACAACAAGTTAAGGCAACGCTGAATAAGTCCCGACCTGGCGCGTGACTTGCATTGGTATTGTCATCCCTCACAAGGCGACAAAGATGAAGCAACACACCCTGGCCCTGGCCGCCGACCAAGAAGCGGGATTCGCCCAGCACCGCAAA
>NZ_JANXMU010000072.1 GCF_025354435.1 Rhodoferax sp. | reverse complement strand
TGCGGTGCTGGGCGAATCCCGCTTCTTGGTCGGCGGCCAGGGCCAGGGTGTGTTGCTTCATCTTTGTCGCCTTGTGAGGGATGACAATACCAATGCAAGTCACGCGCCAGGTCGGGACTTATTCAGCGTTGCCTTAACGCGCCAAACGTCAAGGTGCACCTGGACACCTACCACATGAACATCGAGGAAGCCGACTTCCTGCGCCCCGTACTGGCCTGTGGCGACCGCCTTGGCTATGTGCATATCGGCGAAAGCCACCGCGGCTACCTGGGCACCGGAACCATCAATTTCCCCGAGTTCTTCGCCGCCCTGGCTTCTATCAAATACCAGGGTGTCATCACCTTTGAGAGCTTCTCTTCGGCCGTGGTCGACCAAAACCTCTCTAACGCCTTGTCGGTGTGGCGCAATTTGTGGGGCGACGGCATGGATCTGGCCCAGCACGCGCGCAAGTTCATGGCCGACGGCATGACTGCCGCCCACGCCGCCTGATTCAGCTGCCATGGCACAACAAGATCTGAACCTGGCGCAATGCCTGCAGCGCATGCAGGCATTGCTGGCCCGCGACACGCGCACTCTGCTGGGCATCATCGGCCCGCCGGGTGCGGGTAAATCCACTTTGGCGCAGCAGCTGCACCAACTGGCACCCGAGCAGTCGCAGATCGTGCCGATGGACGGCTTTCATCTGGCAAACGTAGAACTGCAGCGCCTGGGCCGGGCCGGCCGCAAGGGCGCGCCCGATACCTTCGATAGCGATGGCTATGTGTCGCTGCTGCAGCGCCTGCGTCAGCAGCACGGCGAGCATATCGTTTACGCGCCCGACTTTCGCCGCGAGATCGAAGAGCCGATTGCCGGTGCAATACCCATTTTCCCGCGCGCCAAGCTGCTGATCGCCGAAGGCAACTACCTGACCCTGGAGCAGGGCGGCTGGGCACCGGTGGCCGGGCTGCTGGACGAGATCTGGTACGTGCAGGTCGACCCGGATCTGCGCCGGGAGCGTCTGGTGGCGCGCCACGTGCGTTTTGGTCGAAGCCCGCAGGCCGCAAGCGATTGGGTGCAAGGCACCGACGAGCCAAATGCGCGGCTGATCGAAGCCAGCCGACACCGGGCCCACTGCATCGTGCATCTGGAATAAACACCGAAGACAGAACGCTATGCACCCCCATCCCCAAACCGTCCCCGGCTGGCAGCTGCACTGGGCCCATGGCAGCGTGTCGGTACAAGCCCTCGGCGGTATGCTGGCGCCGCTGCAGTTCCGCTTCGCCGACGGGCAGACGGTGTCGCCGCTGCATGTCGCACCCTGGGGCCAGGCCGACGACGCGGCGCTGCCGGGAGTGCTTCGCAAACTACGCGGCGAATGGCCTTGCGTTCCCTTCGGCGCCAGCCGTCCTCCGCCAGGGCTACCGGCGGGTTGGCAAATGCAGAATGCAGACGATGCCTGGGACCATGGCTATACCTCGAACCACGAATGGCATCTGGTCGAGCAGACCGACACAACGCTCAGCATCGCCATCGACTACCCGCCCGGCCATGCCATCCGCAGGCTAGAGCGTGTTATTCGCCCTGACCCGAACGCTGCGTCGGTTGAGGTGGTGCTTACGGTATTTGCCCGAGCCACTACGCAGTTGCCGATAGCGCTGCATCCGACTTTTGTGGTACCGCCCGAAGGGGTGGAGCTGTTGCCGCCGTCGGCATCAAGCATCCATACCTATCCGGTGCCCACCGAGCCGCAGGTATCTCGTCTGCGCCCGAACACCTCCGGCACTACGCTATCGGCGATGCCCACAGACCACGGGCCGCTGGACTTTACCCGCCTGCCGTTGCCGTTCGCGACCGAGGAACTGATGCAGATGGTGGACTGTCAGCCACCGTTTCGGCTGCGCTATCCGCACGAAGCGGTGGAAGTGCAACTGGACTGGGACAGCCAGGCACTGCCGGATGTGATGGTCTGGATCAGCAATGGCGGCCGTGCGCACACGCCCTGGTCCGGCAGACACTACGCACTGGGCATCGAACCCATGAGTGGATTTTTTGACTTGGGTCGCGTGGTGTTGCCCACGGATGAACATCCATTGGCAAAAAACAAAGGAGTCGTGGTTGGGCCAAATCACCCATTCACTGTGAAATACGCCATCAGCGCAACGCAAATTTGAGGTTGTGGTTACTGCAGCAGCCGGTCTTATGGGTCAACGATAGGCCGCCTCCGTTCGTCGAACCCATACGCTGTTGAATTATTGCTACAAGAAATCTTTGAACCGCATCCACTGGAATTCGTATGGAGGGTGCGGAGTTTGATTTCTCGCCTGTTTCACCCCCTCAGCAATGGTGGGCTTCGAGACCATGGGGACAGCCCGTGCCAGCTGCCTTTCCTGCCCGCGCGGTGGCACAACCTCTCGGCCTTGGCGCTGCAACAAACGATGGGCTTGCGCCAGAGCCGGGACCGTCTATTTATCGGTGCGGCACTCGCCCGAGGGTTAAACAATCCGTCTTCAAGCTGCCGCAGCATCACTGCATGATTTGCTATGTAATAAATAGCTAGTTGTGTATGTGGGATATACGTTATAAGCCTAAATCATGTATATTTTTGGGCCGCTTCCCTACTACCTTTGCCGGCTGGAGTAGCTCGCGCATAGCCTGCAGCGGCAGCTCGCGGCTGCGGCCCCGGCGCAGGGCCAGCGAGAACTGCGACTGGTAGCCAAACTCGGCGGGCAGCAGCACCTTCAAACGCCCCTGGTCCACCCACGACTGGGCGTAGTGCTCGGGCAGGTAGCCCACGTAGCCGCCCGACAAAATCAGAATCAGCTGGGCCTCCATACTTTCCACCGTGGCCACGCTGCGCTTGAAGCCGTGGCGGCCCAGCTCGGTCTGGCTCCAGTAGCTGCGGCCCACCACGTTCAGCTCCGATACCACCGCGGGCAGGATGTGCCTTTGCGCAAAGCAGGGGTGGCGGTCGCTGCAGTACAGCCACTGCTGCTCGCGGTACAGCGGGTGGTAGACCAGTCCATTGGCCTTGGCCGGGAAGAAGCCTACGGCGATGTCCAGCTCGTTGTCCAGCACGCCTTTTTGCAGCTCGTAGGGGCTGCGGATCAGCAGGCTCAGGTGCATGCCGGGGAAGCGGCTGGAAAACACCCCGATGGCCTGGGCCAGCGGCAGTGACACATCGGTCACCGTGGTGTCGAGCACGCCCATCTTCAGCGTGCCGCCCAGCTCGCCCTTGAGCGACCGGGTGTACAGCTCAAAGCTGTCCAGCTCGCCCAGCACGCGCAAGGTTTCCGACAGCAGCAGCTCGCCCTTGGCGGTCAGCGCAAAGCCACCGCGCCCGCGCCGACACAGCGAGAAGCCCACATCGGCCTCCAGCTGCGTCATGTAGGTGCTGATGGCCGAGGTGGTCAGGTTTAGCTCCTGTTGCGCCTTGGCAAAACCCTGGTGGCGGGCCACGGCCGCAAAGATGCGCAACAGCTTGAGATCAGCACCTTGTGCCATGGGTAAACCCTGTGTATTAGTTATGGAAATGGGCAACTGATTATTTGTTTACTGCTATTTTTCCACAACCCGTAATAGCTAAAGTGCAGACCATTGCAGCACGCAGTCGTGTTGCCCCACGGAAAGGTTCTACAGCGTGTCTAAAGTTTTGCACCAACCCCAAAGCGGCAACGAAATGCCGCGGTTTGCCGGTCGCTCCACCATGATGCGGCTGCCCGCCATGGACAGCGCCGAGGGCCTGGATGCCGCCTTTATCGGCGTGCCGCTGGACATCGGCACCTCGCTGCGCGCAGGCACCCGGTTTGGCCCGCGCCAGATCCGTGCCGAATCCGTGATGATCCGCCCCTACAACATGGCCACCGGCGCGGCCCCGTTCGATTCGCTCAGCGTGGCCGATATCGGCGACGTGGCCATCAACACCTACAACCTGCTGGAGTCGGTGCGCATCATCGAAGACAGCTACATCCGGCTGATGGCCTACCCGGTGGTGCCCATGACCCTGGGCGGCGACCACACCATCACCCTGCCCATCCTGCGGGCCGTGGCGCGCAAGCACGGCCCGGTGGCGCTGGTGCACGTGGATGCCCACACCGACACCAACGAAGACATGTTTGGTGAAAAAATCGCCCACGGCACCACCTTCCGCCGGGCGGTGGAAGAAGGCCTGCTGGACTGCAAAAAAGTAGTGCAGATCGGCCAGCGCGCCCAGGGCTATGCGAGTGGCGACTTCCAATGGGGCGTGGACCAGGGCTTTCGCCTGGTGCAGGCCGAGCAGTGCTGGTACCAGTCGCTGGCCCCGTTGATGGCCGAGGTGCGGGCCCAGATCGGCGACACCCCCGTGTACCTGACCTTCGACATCGACGGCATCGACCCCGCCTGGGCCCCTGGTACCGGCACCCCCGAAGTGGGCGGCCTCACCTCCATCCAGGCGCTGGAAATCGTGCGCGGCTGCCGTGGGCTGAACATCGTGGGTTGCGACCTGGTCGAGGTATCGCCCCCGTATGACCTGAGCGGCAACACATCGCAACTGGCCGCGAACTTGCTTTATGAAATGCTGTGTGTGCTGCCCGGCGTGGCGTACCGCTAACCGAGGGCATCACCATGCAACTCGACATATTCAGATCCCTCTGGGGCTGGCAAGGCGACTGGGCCGCATGCGCAGCGCAACTGCGCGAAGCCGGGTGCGTGGGCGTGGAGGCCCGTGTGCCTTTCGATGCGCCAGGGCGGCTGGCCTTGCGCAACAGCCTGCAGGCCGAAGCCCTGGACTACATCGCCACGGTGTTTACCGGTGCCGACGTGATTCCGCGCCAGCAGGACGGCCCCGAGGTGCATTTGCAGCACCTGGCGCGGGCTTTCGACGCGGCGGCCGCGCTGTCGCCCCGCTTTGTGAACCTGCTGGCGGGTAACGACCGTTGGCCGCTGGCCCAGCAGGTGGACTTTCTGGGCCGGGCGCAAGCCTTGGCCGACAGCGTGGGCATGGCCTGCACCTTTGAAACCCACCGCGCCAGCTCGCTGTACAGCCCCTGGGTCACGCTGGACATCGTTCGCCAGTTGCCGCAGTTGCGCTACACCGCCGACATCAGCCACTGGGTGGTCGTGTGCGAACGCTTGCTGGACGACCCGCAAGACGACCTCAGCGCCTTCATCGACCGCGTCCACCACGTGCAAGCCCGCGTGGGCTACGCCCAAGGCCCGCAGGTACCGCACCCGGCGGCGCCCGAGTACGCGCCGGAGCTGGCCTTCCACCAGCGCGTCTGGGAATCGGTGTGGGCGCTGCACCTGCGCAAGGGCTACACCACCACCACGCTGACCCCCGAGTTCGGCCCCGACGGCTATATGCATTTGCTGCCCTACACCCGCAGCCCGGTGGCCGACCTGTGGCAAGTCAACCGCTGGATGGCGCTGGAACAGCGCCGGCATTTCCAGCGCTGGGCGCAACACAATATTTCCCAAACCCCCAACACGGCAGGACTCTGAGCATGCAACCCGGACCACGTAATTTCACGGCCTTGCCCGTCATCAACATCCGCGGCCTGCACAGCGACAGCCTGGCGCAGCGCCAGACGGTGGCCGATGCCCTGGGCCAGGCGGCGCGCGAGGTGGGCTTTTTCTACATCGTCGGCCACGGCATCGCCCCCCAGTTAGTGGCCGATCTGCGCCACGCCAGCCGCATGCTGTTCGTCCAGCAGATGGAGTGGAAGATGCGTTACTACATCGGCGACTCCTGGGGCCACAAAGGCTATGTGCCCGAGGGTGAAGAGGTGTATTCCAAAGGCCGCCCCGACCACAAGGAGGCCTTCGACATCGGCTTCGATGCGCCCGACGACCACCCGCTGGTGCTGGCCGGTACGCCCCTGATCGGCAACAACAAATGGCCCGACCTGCCAGGCTTCAAAGAGGCCGTGGCCCGCTACTACGCCGCCGTGTTTGCGCTGGGGCGGCAGCTGTTCCGTGGCTTTGCGCTGTCGCTGGGCCAGCCGGAAGATTTCTTTGAGGCCATGGTGACCTGCCCGCCGTCGAAGCTGCGGTTGATCCACTACCCCGTGGACACCGAGGCGGTGGATGCGCCTGGCATTGGCGCGCACACCGACTACGAGTGCTTCACCCTGCTGCTGGCCGACCAGCCGGGCCTGGAAGTAATGAATGACCAGGGCGTGTGGGTCGATGCGCCGCCGTATGCCGAAGACGGTGAAGAAGCCTTCGTTATCAACATCGGCGACATGCTGGAGGTGATGACCGCCGGTGCCTTCCCCGCCACCTCGCACCGGGTGCGCAAGGTGCAGCACGAGCGCTATTCGTTCCCGCTGTTTTTTGCCTGCGACTACCACACCCGCATCCGCCCGCTGCCGCAGTTTGCCCGTGCCGAGGCCCATTCCGATGCTTCAAGCTACGAAGAGCTGTCGATTGGCGAGCACATGTATGCCCAGGCCCAGCAGACCTACCAGTACCTGAAACGCAAGGTCGAGGCGGGCGAGATCGCGCTGCCCCAGGGCGCACTGAAGCCCGGCAGCTTTGGCCACATGAAGACCGCGGCACCGACGGTTTGAAGATTTTTTTGTTTCCTGTCCATCCACCTCTAGGAGTTATTCCCATGCTGAAAACCACCCGCATTTCTTTCATTGGCGCAGCCCTGGCGGCCTTGCTGCCCGTGGCCGCCATGGCCCAAACCATAGCCCCTGGCCAGCTCAAGGTCGGCATGGAAATCACCTACCCCCCGTTTGAATCGTGGCAGGGCGACAAGGTGGTGGGTTTTGACCCCGATGTGTCTGACATGCTGGGCCGCGTCATCAAGGCCAAGCCCGCGTTTGTGGACACCAAGTTCCCCAGCCTGATTTTGGGCCTGGGCAGCGGCCAGTTTGATGCCGTGATCTCGGGCATGTACATCACCCCGGAGCGCACCGCCCAGGCCGATGCCATTGCCTACGCCCGCACCGGTGCCTTCATCATGGTGGCCAAAGACGGCGGCGTCAGCCCCAAGACGGAGCAAGACTTGTGCGGTATGAAGGTCGGCCTGCAAGCCGGTACCAGCTGGGTCAAGGCACTGGCCAAGCTATCTACCGAATACTGCGTGCCCAATGGCAAGCCCGCCGTGGCCGTGAGCGAATTCCCCACCGCCCCCGAGGCATCGCAGGCCCTGCTGTCGAAGAACATCCAGGCCCAGCTGGAAATCGCCGGTGCCGCCAAAATGCTGGCCGAACGCAGCAAGGCCCGCATCGTCATCAGCTCGCCTGCCTTGGTGTACCCACAAACCCTGGGCATCTACGTGAAGAAGGGCAACACCGCGCTGTACCAGGCGCTGGAAAAGGCCCTGGCCGCAGCGCAAGCCAATGGCGAGTACGCAGCCCTCATTGCCAAGTACGAACTTGAGCCGGTTGCTGCCAAGTAATTAGCCCCGCCACCAGGAGCATCTGCATGGAATTAGATTGGTCGTATTTCTGGTCCTTGTTTTCCATGGGGATCTTCTGGAGGGCGTGTGTGACGGTGGTCGAGCTGGGCTCGCTGTCCTGGGTGCTGGGCATGGTGCTGGGCTTTTTCCTGGCCTGCGCGCGCATTTCTACCACCCGCTGGATCAGTGCGCTGGCGGGGGTCTACATCTGGCTGTTCCGCAGCGTGCCGCTGCTGGTGCTGGTGGTGTTTGTGTTCAACCTGCCGCAGATCTTTCCGATGAGCCGCAGCGTCATCGGCGAGCCGTTTTTTGCCGGGCTGGTCGCCATGGTGCTGACCGAAGCCGCCTACATGGCCGAGATCCACCGCGGTGGCCTGTTGTCAGTGGCGCGCGGCCAGCGCGAGGCGGGCCGCGCGCTGGCCTTTGGCCGCTTCGGGGCCATGCGGCTGATCGTGGTGCCGCAGGCCTTTCGCATCGCGCTGCCCACGCTGATCAATGAATATGTCACCATCATCAAGCTGACCTCGCTGGTGTCGGTGATCTCGCTGCCCGAGCTGCTGATGACCGGGCTGCGCCTGTATTCGCAAAACTTTCTGGTGATGGAAACCCTGCTGGGCGTGGCGGTGTACTACGTGATGCTGGTCACCATCTTCAGCACGCTGCTGGGCTGGGTCGAGAAAAAGCTGGACCTGCAAAAGCGCCACCCCACCACGCTGGATGATGCGGCCTGCGCCAGCCTGCGCACGTCCTTGGGCGGCCCGGTGGCCCTGCACCCCGTGGCGGCGGCCTCCGGCCAGCCTGCGGCCCTGGAGTTGCGCAACATCCACAAAGCCTACGGCAGCCATGAGGTGCTCAAGGGCGTGCACCTCCAGGTGGGTGCGGGCGAGGTGATCTCCATCATCGGCCCGTCGGGTTCGGGCAAAACCTCGCTGATCCGCACCATCAACGGGCTGGAGTTCATCGACCAAGGCGAGATCATTCTGTTTGGCGAAAGCTACATCCACGCCCACGAGCCGCTGGACAGTAGCCGGGTGCGCACAGGCATACGCCGTATCGGCATGGCCTTCCAGAGCTTCAACCTGTTTCCCCACCTCAGCGTGCTGGACAACGTGCTGCTGGCCCCGCGCTACCACGCCCAGCCTGCCGATGCGGCCGTGCGCCAAACGCAAGCGCTGCAACTGCTCGACAAGGTCGGCCTGTTGGCCCACCAGCACAAATACCCGCACCAGCTCTCGGGCGGCCAGCAGCAGCGCGTGGCGATTGCCCGCGCCCTGGCCATGGAACCTGACGTGATGCTGTTTGACGAACCCACCTCGGCCCTGGACCCCGAGCTGGTCGGCGAGGTGCTGAAGGTCATCCAGGACCTGGCGCAAGAGGGCATGACCATGGTCATCGTGACCCACGAAATGGACTTTGCGTTGGCCATCTCCAACCGCGTGCTGTTCATGGAAAACGGTCTGATCCAGCTCGATGCCGCGCCGCAGCAGATCCAGCAGCCCGATGCACCCGATGCGACGACCCAGCGCGTGCGCCGTTTCATGGGGTTGGAATGATGGCCAGCGATGAAGCCACCCTGCGCCGTGACCTAGCAGCCGCTTACCGTCTGGTAGCGCTGTTCGGATGGGACGACACGCTCTACACCCATTTCTCGGCCCGGCTGCCATCCGACGGCGGGCCGGAGCGGTTTCTTATCAATCCGTTTGGTCGCCTGTTCGAGGAAGTCCGCGCCAGCGACCTGCTGGTGGTGGACATGCCGGGCCGCGTGCTCTCCGGAAGTGCCGACTACAACGTGGCGGGCTTCACGGTGCACAGCGCCGTGCACGGCGGTCGCGCCGATGCCCACTGCGTCATCCACACCCACACCCTGGCGGGCATGGCCGTGGCGGCCTGCGAGGGCGGGCTGCTGCAACTGAACCAGATCAGCACCGAGTTCTATGGCCGGGTGGGCGTGCATGCCTACGAGGGCGTGGCCTTTGACCTGGGCGAGCGCGTGCGCATCCAGCAGGCGCTGGGCAACCATATTGCGCTGGTGCTGCGCCACCATGGCCTGCTGTCGGTGGGCAGCACCGTGGCCGATGCGTTTTGCGTCATGTACTACCTGAACCGTGCCTGCGAAATCCAGCTGGCCGCCAGCCAGTTGGCCGCGACTGCCGGGCCCGTGGCCGAAATCCCGCGCCATCTGAGCCAGCATGCCTGCGAGCAGTTGCAAAGCGTGGAACACGAGCGGCAGATCCTGTGGCAAGCCTGGCTGCGCAAGCTGGACCGCATCGACCCGTCGTACCGAGACTGAAGTTTTAAAAATAGATGCCAAATAGGCGTCTAGCGCTTAATCATATTGCACGAGTAGCTATGGAAAGAATAGTGTGGTAAGTGCTTGCACAGGCGCGCTGCGTTTGGGCTCCACGACCCCTAGCTGCTACACTCAAAACACGTTATCAGGTGTCCCCAAGTCTTTGGTCTGGGGATTAAACGGGAAGTCGGTGCGGCAGTGTTCATCCAGAACATGCCAATCCCCACGCTGCCCCCGCAACGGTAAACGAGTCAAAGCGAGGCCTCATGCCACTGTGCAACGTATTGCATGGGAAGGCGGCCCCGCAGAAGAGTTCGCACTTTTCACTCGCGAGCCCGGAGACCGGCCTGGTAACCTAAGCGTGACTTTGCGGCGGGCAGAGATCAGCAGGCCACCACGCATTCCTATCCAGACACACGTCCGGGTGCGTCCCGCCTCCTGATCCTTTTCTCCCCCCCAGTCACACCGTTCCAACTGTCGCGCGGCGGGCGTGTAGGGGTAGACCATTCACTATTTAATTAATAGCTACTGGTGTAGATGCTATCTACGCTTGAGGGCTATTTGATGCCTAAAACCTGCGATGCACTGCTGGTGGCTGCGCCTGCGTCCGGCCAAGGTAAAACCACGGTGACTGCTGCATTGGCCGCCTGGCACCGCAGCCAGGGCCGCCGGGTGCGCGTGTTCAAAACCGGCCCCGACTTTCTGGACCCCATGATTCTGGAGCGTGCCAGCGGCCATCCCGTGTACCAGCTCGACCTGTGGATGGGCGGTGAGGCCCACTGCCGGGCGCTGCTGCACGCCGCGGCGCTGGAGTCCGACGTGATCTTGGTCGAAGGCGTGATGGGCCTGTTTGACGGCACGCCCAGCAGCGCTGATCTGGCCTACGCCCTAGGCCTGCCGGTGTTGGCGGTGATCGATGGCTCGGCCATGGCGCAGACCTTTGGTGCCATAGCGCACGGCCTGTCCACCTTCCGCTCGGGCCTGCAGTTTGCCGGGGTGCTGGCCAACCGCGTCGGCGGCGCCAGCCACGCGCAGATGCTGAAAGACAGCCTGCCCGCAGGTCTGCGCTGGTTTGGCGCCATGCCGCGCTCTGCCGAATTCGCGCTGCCCGAGCGGCACCTGGGCTTGGTGCAGGCTGCCGAAGTGGCGCAACTGGACGAACGTATCGCTCTGGCGGCTCAGGCCATCGGGCCTAGCGTCGAAGGCATGGTCAGCCCGGTGCGGTTTGAACCCAGCCCGGTAGAAGCCGCGCCCCAACTGCTGGCCGGTGTGCGCATCGCTGTGGCACGCGATGCCGCTTTCTCCTTCTTGTACGCCGCTAATTTGGATACCTTGCGATCGCTGGGGGCCGAACTGGTATTCTTCTCGCCGCTGGCCGATGCCCAGTTGCCCGACGCGCACAGTCTCTATTTACCCGGCGGCTACCCCGAGCTGCACCTCGACACCCTGTACGCCAACCAGCCCATGCGCGCCGCCATCCACGCCCACCACGCAGCGGCCAAGCCCATCGTGGCCGAGTGCGGCGGCATGCTGGCACTGCTGGACAGCCTGGCGGGCCATGACGGCATCCCTGTGCCCATGTGGGGCCTGCTGCCCGGCACCGGGGCGCTGCAAAAACGCTTCGTCAACCTGGGCATGCACGCCGCCCAATTGCCCGAGGGGCGGCTGCGCGGCCACAGCTTCCACCATGCGCGCATGGACACCACTTTGTCCGCCACGGCCTTCACCGAGCCGCAGCGCGAACGCAGCCACGCCGAGCCGGTGTTCCGCTGCGGGCGGCTGCACGCCTCGTTCATGCACCTGTACTTTCCGTCCAACCCTCATGCCGTGGCCAAGCTGTTTGCGCCGGGCTGATTTACAAAGACACTCTCCATGGAAATCGAATCCCCACCGCTGCTGCGCGACACCCCCAAGCCCCAGGGTGAACGGCGTGGTCTGGTCATCGTGCACACCGGTACCGGCAAGGGCAAGAGTACGGCCGCCTTTGGGCTGGCACTGCGCGCCCATGGCCGTGGCAAGGCGGTCAAGGTCTACCAGTTCATGAAGGTGCCCACTGCACGCTTTGGCGAGCACCGCTTGTTCGAGCAGCTGGGCATCCCCATCGTCGGTCTCGGCGATGGCTTCAGCTGGAAGAGCCGCGACCTCGACCATTCCGCTGAGTTGGCCCAGGCCGGTTGGGCCCAGGCCGAAGCCACGGTGCGGGCGGGCGAACACTTCATGGTGGTGCTGGACGAGATCATGTACCCGCTGCGCTACGGCTGGATCGCGCTGGAGCCCGTGCTGGCCTGCCTGCGCGAACGCCCACCCCATGTGCATGTGGTGCTGACCGGCCGTGGCGCGCCGGCCGAAATGGTCGAGCTGGCCGACACCGTGACCGAGATGACATTGATCAAACACCATTTCAAAGCCGGTGTCCCCGCCCAGCGCGGAATCGAAGACTGAAAGAAAACACAATGCAAACCCGAAAAATCCCCGCCACCATCGTCACCGGCTTCCTCGGTAGCGGCAAGACCACGCTCCTGCGCAACCTGCTGACCAACGCCCAAGGCCGCCGCATTGCCGTCATCGTCAATGAGTTTGGCGAGCTGGGCATCGACGGCGAGTTGCTGCGCGGCTGCGGCATTGGCTGCGACGAAAACGGAGTGGAAAACGGCCAACTGTTCGAGCTGGCCAACGGCTGCCTGTGCTGCACGGTCCAGGAAGAATTTGCCCCAGTGATGGAGCAACTGGCCGCCCGCCGCGACCAGATCGACTACCTGGTCATCGAGACCTCGGGCCTGGCCCTGCCCAAGCCGCTGGTGCAAGCCTTCCAGTGGCCCGCGCTGCGCAATGCCTTCACCGTGGACGCGGTGATCACCGTGGTGGACGCGCCCGCCGTGGCGGCTGGCGACTTTGCTGATGACCCGGTGGCCGTGGATGCCCAGCGCCGCGCCGACGACAACCTGGACCACGATTCCCCTCTGCACGAACTGTTTGAAGACCAGTTGGCCACGGCCGACCTGGTCATCGTGCACAAGGTAGACGGCATGGATGCCGCCGCACTCGAAGCCGTAGAAGCCACCATCCGCGCAGAAGCCCCCGCCGGTGTGAAGCTGGTGCGCGCATCGCACGGCCAAGTAGCGATGGACGTGCTGCTGGGCCTGGAGCGTGCGGTAGAAGACGTGATCGACGCCCGTAAAACCCACCACGACGCAGAAGAAGACCACGACCACGATGCCTTTGACTCGGTGTCGGTTGCGCTGAACGTGACCGACCGCGCCAAGCTGCTTACCGCCCTGGCCGCCCTGGTGCAGCGCCATGAGATCTACCGCGTCAAAGGCTTTGTGGCCATGCCTGGGGCTGCGATGCGGCTGGTGGTGCAGGGCGTAGGGCAGCGGTTTGACAGCTATTTCGACCGCGCTTGGCGTGCAGACGAGCCGCGTGTGACGCGCCTGGTGCTGATTGGGGACCACCTGGATGCGAATGTGTTGCAGGGCGAGTTGCAGGCGGCTTTGGGCTGATGCACGCTAGCCTTTGCCTTTTGGGGTGGACGCAGGCCGACGGGGCACTCTGCTCCGCGGCTGTCCTCCGCCCTGCGGGCTCCTCCTTTATGCCGCTGCGCAGAGCACCCCATCGACCAACGCCTGTTGAGTTTCGGCTTGTTCAACCGCTACACAAGCCGCATGCTGGTTTCCGTAGAGGGTGGTGTGGGTGGCGCAGCGAAATAAAGGAGGAGCAGCCGGCCCTAGGCCGCTGCGGGGGACATTCGCGGAGCTACCCACACCGCCCTCTACGGCGCGCCCCTACCGTCCAACAAGTGAAGTAAAAACATGCACCTACTCTCCACCCGCCCCGGCGGCCATGTTGAAGACGATGGCCTGGGCGTGGTGCGCGTGGAACAAACGCCGGGCGACATCGTGGTCCTCACCGTGGCCGACACCACGCTGTCCTTGCTGGCCGAAGTCGCCAGCGGCCTGCCGGATGACTTTCCCCGCGTGCGCCTGGCCAACCTGATGTGGCTGCGCCAGCCCGCGTCGATCGATATGTACATGGACGATGTGCTGCGCCACGCCAAGGCTATCGTCATCGAGCACCTGGGCAGCCCCAGCGACTGGGCCTATATCGTGGACCAGGTGTGCGCATCCGCCCAGGCGCGTGGCCAGTGGCTGGTAATGGTGTCGGGCGAATGTGTGGAAGACGCACAACTCCTGCTGCGCAGCACCGCCAGCCAAGACGACTGCACCCACCTCTGGCGCTGCCTGCGCGAAGGCGGGCGCGACAACGCCAAGAATTTCTTCCAGCTGATCGCCCACTCCGCATTCGGCCAGGGCGAGCGCCCCGCACCCGCTGCGGTGCTGCCCGCCGCCATGCCCTACGCACCCGCCGTGCCCTTGGCCCCCTGGCGTGCTGGCGCACCCGTGGGCCTGCTGGTGTTTTACAAAGCGCATTTGCAGGCGGGCAACACGGCCGCGTTCGATGCCATGCTGGCCGCGCTGGCCAACGAGGGCCTCAACACCCTGGCCGTGGCGCTGGATTCGCTCAAAAACCCTGGCAGCATGGCGCTGCTGCATGCACTAGCCCTTGAGCACAAGGTGGACGTGGTGCTCAACGCCACCAGCTTTGCCGTTGGGGCGATAGACGGTAACGACGATGCCGCCCAGCCCGTGCTGCTGGCAGGCGATGCCCCCGTGCTGCAGCTCATCACCGCGGGCTGCTCGCAAGCCCAATGGCAAGACGACCCGCACGGCCTTACCCCGCGCGACCTGGCCATGCAAATCGTGCTGCCCGAGGTGGATGGCCGCATCGGTACCCGGCCCATCAGCTTCAAGGGCCTGGCCTGGCGCTGCGAGCGCGCCGAGATCGACGTGGTGCGCTACCAGCCTGAGCAAGAACGTATAGCCTTTGTGGCTGCTCTCGCTCGTCGCTGGTGCACCTTGCGCTATAAAAAAAGTAGTGAGAAGCGTATAGCCTTGGTGTTGGCCAATTACCCCAACGACGACTCCCGCCTGGCCAATGGCGTGGGCCTGGACACCCCCGCATCCACCGTCGTCATCCTGCAAGCCCTGCTGGCCGCAGGCTACGCCACCGGCGATGTGCCACAGAGTAGCGACGCGCTGATGGCCGACTTGGTGCGC
Organism: Rhodoferax sp.; assembly: GCF_025354435.1. GTDB lineage: Bacteria > Pseudomonadota > Gammaproteobacteria > Burkholderiales > Burkholderiaceae_C > Rhodoferax_B. The sequence continues at coordinate 11,285 of NZ_JANXMU010000072.1, read as the reverse complement.
GGCATCACCAACAAACTGGATGCCAACGACGACCGTCCCGCAGGCCAAAGCCTGGCCATGGCCGATTACCTGCAAGACTTTGCCGCCCTTCCTCTAGAAAGCCAGGCCGCCATCAACACCCTTTGGGGCCTGCCAGCGCAGGACCCGCTGGTGCGCGCGGGCCGCTTCATGGTGTCGGGCCAGCGCTACGGCAATGTGTTTGTGGGCAACCAGCCCGCACGCGGGCGCGACCTGGACCTGGTCGCCACCTACCACGATGCCGACCTGGTGCCCACCCACAACTACCTAGCCTTTTACTTTTGGCTGCGCCGCGCCTACGCGGTGGATGCGGTGGTGCACGTGGGCAAGCACGGCAACCTGGAATGGCTGCCCGGCAAAAGCGTGGCGCTGGGGGCGGCCTGCTGGCCCGATGCCATCCTTGGCCCGCTGCCGCATTTGTACCCCTTCATCGTCAACGATCCCGGCGAGGGCGCGCAGGCCAAGCGCCGCACCCAGGCCGTCATCATCGATCACCTCATGCCCGCCATGACCCGGGCCGAAACCTATGGGCCCTTGCAGCAGCTCGAAGGCCGCATGGACGAGTACTACGAGGCCCTGTCGCTCGACCCGCGCCGCGCCAAGCTGCTGCGCGCCAGCATTTTGGAGAAGGTGCTGGCAGACGGACTGCATGCCGAGCTGGGCTTTACCCCACCCACCGACGACACGCAGCGCGAGGCGTTGCTGCGCCGTCTGGATGCCTACCTGTGCGAAATCAAGGAATCGCAAATCCGCGACGGCCTGCATATCTTTGGCCAGTCCCCCACCGGCCGCCAGCGGGTGGACACGCTGGTCGCCCTGGCCCGCTACCCCGGCGGCGCGGGTGCCGCGCAAGGTAGCCTGACGGTCGCCTTGGCGCACGACCTGGGCCTGCAAGACTTCGATGCCCTCAGCCCCGACTGGGCCACACCCTGGACCGGCGAGCGTCCGCCGGTTCTGCAAGCCCTGAGCACCGACCCCTGGCGCCATGCGGGCCATACCCGCGAGCGGCTAGAGTTGCTGGCCGTGCAACTGGTGCAAGACGGCACAGCGCTTGCGCCAGAGGCTTGGCCCCACACCGCCCAGGTGCTGGAGCGCCTGCACGCCACACTCGCTCCGCGTCTGGATGCCTGTGGCCCCAACGAGATCGGCCAGTTGCTGCGCGGGCTGGACGGGCGCTTTATCCCCCCCGGCCCCAGCGGCGCACCGTCGCGCGGCAGGCCGGATGTGCTGCCCACCGGGCGCAACTTTTACTCGGTGGACACGCGCGCCATCCCCACCCAAACCGCCTACGCCATGGGAGCCAAGGGCGCAGACCGGGTGGTGGAGCGGCACCTGCAAGACCACGGCGCGTACCCTACGGCCGTGGGCCTGTCGGTCTGGGGCACCAGCACCATGCGCACCGGCGGTGAAGATGTGGCCCAGGCCTTCTCGCTGCTGGGTGTGCGGCCCAAGTGGGCACCGGGCAGCAACCGGGTGGTGGACATCGAAGTCATGCCCATGACCGTGCTGGGCCGCCCGCGCGTGGACGTGACGCTGCGCGTCTCCGGCTTCTTCCGCGATGCGTTTCCCAATGTGATCGACCTGTTCGACACCGCTGTGCGCGCCGTGGCCGCCATCAGCGCCGAGGACGAGCCGGACGATGTCAACCCCATCCGCGCAAGGGTGCAGGCCGAGATGGCCGTCCAGGCAGATGAGCGCGCCGCCACCTGGCGTGTGTTCGGCCCCCGGCCCGGCGGCTACGGTGCGGGCTTGCAGGCCAACATCGCCAGCGGCCAGTGGACCGAGCGTTCCGAGTTGGCCGAGTCCTACCTGCGCGCCGGTGCCTTTGCCTACGGCCAAGACGCGCACGGCACTGCCGCGCCCGAGGCGTTCGCCCAGCGCATCGCTGGGCTGGACGCGGTGCTGCACAACCAGGACAACCGCGAGCACGACATTCTGGATTCCGGCGACTACTACCAGTTCATGGGCGGCATGGCCGCGGCGGTAGAGCACCTGAGCGGCACGCCCGCGGCGCTGTACCACGGCGACTTCAGCGTGCCCGGCGCGCCGCGCATCCGCACGCTGGGCGAAGAGGTGGCCCGCGTGGTGCGCTCCCGCGCGGTGAATCCCAAGTGGCTGGACGGCATCAAGCGCCACGGCTACAAGGGCGCTTTCGAGATCGCCGCCACGGTCGATTTTTTGTTTGCTTTTGATGCCACCACCGGCGTGGTGGGCGACCACCAGTACGCGCTGGTAGCCGATGCCTATGTGCACGACGATGCCACCCGCGACTTTCTGCAGCAACACAACCCGGGTGCTCTGCGCAGCATCGGCGAGCGCCTGCTCGAAGCCATGGACCGCGGCCTGTGGGCCGAGCCCGGCGACCAGCGCGAACGCATAACAGACCACCTGCTGGCGCTGGAAAACCATTTGGAAGCATCCTGACCATGAATCCTTTGCAAGCAGCCACCCGCGTGGCATTTCCTTTCACCGCCCTAGTCGGCCAGCCGCTGCTGCAGCGTGCGTTACTGCTGGTGGCCATCGACCCGCGCATCGGCGGCGTGCTGGTCAGCGGCCCGCGCGGCACGGCCAAATCCACGGCAGCGCGCGCACTGGCGGCCCTGCTGCCAGATGCACCGTTTGTGACATTGCCGCTGGCGGCCAGCCTGGAGCAACTGGTGGGCACGTTGAATGTGGAAGATGCCCTGCGCGCGGGCCAACTGCGCCTGGCCCCCGGCCTGGTGGCGCGCGCCCACCACGGCGTGCTGTACGTGGACGAGGTCAACCTGCTGCCCGATGCGCTGGTAGACGCGCTGCTGGATGTCGCCGCCAGCGGTGTCAACACCGTCGAGCGCGACGGCATCTCGCAGCAGCACGCCGCCCGTTTCGCGCTGGTGGGCACGATGAACCCCGAAGAAGGCGAACTGCGGCCCCAACTGGTGGACCGCTTTGGCCTGTCTGTCGTGCTGGGCAACCCGTTGGACCCGCAGCAGCGGCTGGACATTTTGCGTACCCGCCTGGCCTTCGACGAAGACCCGCGTGCGCTGCTGTCAGCGCACGCGGACCAGTTGGCGACCTTGGCGGCCACCGTGGTCGTAGCGCAGTCTGCCTTGCCCCATCTGGCCTGGCCGGATGCCGTGCTGCAACACGCCGCCGCGCTGGCCTTGGCCGCCGGTGTCGATGGCATGCGTGCCGACTTGGTGATGCTGCGCGCCGCCCGGGCTCTAGCCGCCCTGGAAGGCCGCGATGCCGTGACCCCGCAGGACGTGGATGCCGTGGCAGAACTCGCGTTGGCGCACCGCCGCACGGTGGAGCCATTGGCCAACGACAGCAGTAGCCCACAGCCCGAAGCAACACGCGCATCCAACGCCATCCCACAGAGCGATTCTGGCGATTGGGGCGCACTGCCACCACAACAACCCACACCCACCACCCGGGTGCTGTCCCCAGGAGCCTGGCCCGCAAAAAAAGCCTGAGCCACCGCATCCACCAGCCGCCCCCATCGGCTGGCAGTGTGCGGTGGCGCAACCCCACCATGCAGACACCACCTTCTCTGAAACCGGCCGTGAAAACGCTGGGCGACAGCCCCGCGATTGCCTGGCTGCGCACCCTGCTGGCCAAAGGCCCGCGCGCCTTGCAGCGCGAGCACCTGCGCTACCGGCCTCAGGCCGCAGCCGCACCGCGCCTGCACCTCATCGTGCTGGACACCTCGGGTTCGATGCGCCGGGGGGGCCGTCTGGCCTTGGCCAAAGGCCATGCCGCTCGTTTGATTGAGCTGGCGGCACGGGTTGGCGACCATGTGGGCCTGCTGTGTTTTGGCGGCAGCAGTGTGGAGCTGGTGCTGCCCCCCGGCCCGGCCCGGGCCGCCGGTGCGGCACGGGTACGCCAATGTGGCGGTGGCGGCGGCACGCCGCTGCGGCAGGCACTGGCCGTGGCGAATACCTTGTTGGCGCAGGCCCGCAGGCGCAGCAGCACAGGCCCCGCCTGGCTGTGGCTGCTCACCGATGGCCGCACGCTGGAGCAGCCCGGTGCACCCACCGGCGTGGAGCACGCCGTGGTGATGGATTTCGACGACCGTACACCTGCCATCGGTCGCTGCGCCGCCTGGGCCGCACGCTGGGGCGCGGAATACCGCCTGGCCAGTGCCAGCTGATTTTTAATGACTACGCAAAGACACACCCATCGCATGACCGAACCTGTTTTTTTACCCCCGGTGACCGAGCTCATCATCTGCACCACCTGCCGACCCGCCGGAGTCTCGCGCGCTGTGCCCGCTGCAGGCGAGGCGCTGCTGGAAGCCGTGCAGGTAGCGGCCTGGGACCTGGACGCTGCCCAGCAAGCCCGCATCCGCGTGCGCGGCCTGGCCTGCATGAGCGGCTGCTCCAGGGCCTGTACCGTGGCGCTGCAGGCACCGGGCAAGTACACCTATTACTTTGGCGACCTGGTCGCCGATGATGTGACCGCCGCCGAGGTACTGGCCTGCGCCCAGTTGCACGCCATGAGTGCCGACGGTAACCTGCTGCGCAAGGAGCGGCCCGAGCGCCTGCGCAGCGGCATCCTGGCGCGCCTGCCTGCGCTGGCATAGCTTTTCCGTAATGCATCCATCATCCCGTGGCTGCACGGTTTTTTGTTTTTTAAAAGGAGCTTCTTATGTACCCGTCCACCACCACCGAACTGCCCCGCACCTCCAGCGCGGTGCGAGGCCTCTTGTTGCAGCTTGCCGCCGGTGCTGCCCTCGGCATGGTCGTGCTGTACGGCGTGGCCTTTGCCGAGAGCCCGCTGATGCACAACGCCGCGCACGACGTGCGCCACATCACCGTCAAGCCTTGCCACTGAAAGCACACCATGATTTTTCAACGCTTGATCTGGGCGGCGCTGGCCACCGCCGTGGTGGTGGGCAGCGTGCAAACCGGTGTGCAGCACCTGCAGGCCGCCCCGCTGATTCTGGCCGCCGAGGTCTTTGAATCGCAAAAGGCCGAAGCCCCTGAACCCGTGGCTCCTGCCACCCATGTGCATGCCGAAGCGGCAGCCCATGGACACGACCACGCCCACGACCACGCTGTCGCCCCCGAATGGGAGCCCGAAAACGGCCTGGAGCGCATCGGCTGGACCTGGATGGCCAACACCTTGCACGCCTTCAGCATGGCACTGCTGGTGTTTGCAGTGATGGGTGTCTGCCTGTGGCGCGGCGCATCCCTGCGCGCGCTGCCGCTGGCCCTGTGGACGGCAGCCGCCGGTTGGCTGGTGTTCCACTTCTGGCCGTCCCTGGGCCTGCATGCCGAGATACCCGGCATGGATGCCGCCCGCCTGGGCTCGCGCCAAGGCTGGTGGCTACTGGCCGCCGTGAGCGCGGCGCTGGCCTGTGCGTCGATCGCCGGTTTGCGCAGCCCCCTGCGCTGGGCCGCTGCCGTTGCCTGGCTGGCCTTGCCCTACGTGGTGGGCGCGCCGCACATCAGCACCGACCCCCTGGCTGGCTTTGGCCCCGAAGCCCAAACCGCCTTGCGCCAACTCGGCACCCAGTTCATCTGGGCCACCACCTGGATCTCGCTGTCGTTCTGGGCCAGCATGGGCCTGTTGGGTGGCTTGGCGTTCCAGCGCTGGGTGCAGCCGGGGTTGTTGGTGGTTTTGAAGGGTGTGGGCGTGGCGGATGCGGGGGCGGTAGGCTCGGCTCGGTAGGCGGGGTGCTTGCCATACCCAATTTGAGTTGGAACAACCCCAAATTGGGTATTTAAGCCAAATCGGCCTTCAGCGCTTGTTCTATCGGCGTAAGCAGCTATGAATAGAGTAGCAATTGCGTTGCTGCAATCTATGCGCATAATATGCGCATAGATTCAACACCTGGAGCCCACCATGCTGGCTATAGCCTCTGCCCCTATTCGCAAACGCGCGGTCAACCTGACCTTGAATGAAGGTTTGGTCGCACAGGCCAAGACCTACACCAGCAACCTCTCCGCCACCATGGAAGAGTTGCTGGCGGTCTACGTGGCCCAGCAACAGCAAACTCGCCTATCGCGCCAGCAGCAGGCGGATGCGGTGGCCACGGATTGGAATGCCGTGCATGCCGCCTTGGGTTCATTTGCGGATGAGCACTCCACACTGTAATGGCCCAGTTTGATGTTCACCGCAACAAAGGCGCGCTGAAGGAATCTATCCCTTTTGTGGTGCTTGTCCAGTCTTCCCTGTTTGACCGCTACCGCCGGCGCATGGTGGTGCCGCTGGTGCGCCGCAGCGAACTACCCGGGAATACGGCCACAGCGGGCTCCCGCATGAATCCTGTGTTTGAAGTGGAGGGCGTGCCAGTGGTGCTGCATCCGCTGGACATGGTTTCGTTGGCGCTGGACCAGCTTGGGGGACATGTCACATCACTGGCTGAGCATGGGCAGGCTATTGCCGATGCGCTGGATGAGTTGCTGACGCGGTCCTGGGGGATTAGATCGATAGTCGGCAAAAGGCTGGTTGCTGCCGCTCAGAATTAGCGCCGCAGCGACTGCATGGACAAATAGCGGACATCCGAAAAATCCGCGAGTGAAAGCCAATCACGGGGACCGGCTTGTGCATTCGACATGTCAGCGTTTGCCGAGTCGCCTCGACGCTGGCGCGCATTCGCTTGCTCGAAGTCAAGCGCTTCAACTGGAACCAGCCACTCCACCGACAGTACCCACAGATGCCCACAGCCCCAGATTGCTATTGGAGAAGTTGACACGGTTCAGCAGCACCTGGGTCGTGGCCGCCACCCGCAACCGCTACTTCGTCCCTGGCCAGTGGGCAGGGCACATCGTCAGCACTCGCGTCTACCGCGAACATGTCGATGCAGCGGACGCCGCGTAGGCCACCAGCATCCATCCCGCACAACGTACAAACAGTCGCCTTTTCGTCATCGACCCATCCGGTGTTGGACGGCGGAGAGGTGAAGACAGCGGAAGCCCCTTATCGCACCAGAGGCCGCTCATGGGGGACGTTGAGTGCCGGAACCTTCGAAAACGCTTCGGCGATGAAATCCATGAAGACGATGGCCCGCTTCGGAAGAAGCCTGTTTGCCACATAAATGATTTGTATCGGCACAGGTGGGGCATCATATTCTGTCAGCAGCAATTGCAAATTACCGTTCTTCAGCCCGTCTTCGAACAACCATTCCGGGCCAAGGCCGACCCCTAGCCCCGCGTTGACAGATTCGCGTGCGGCCTCGGGTGAGCTGACCCGAAGCCTGCCTGTGACCGGAACTTCGATATCCCTGAAACGCCAGGTGGCACCAGACGACAGCAGGGTGTAGACCACGCAATCGTGCCCGCGTAGATCGTCGGGAGTAGCGGGGACTCCACGTTTGGCCAGATATCCTTTGCTGGCAACGCACACGCGTTTGAACAAACCTATGCGGCGCGCGCGTAGTGCGCTGTCTTCCAAATGCCCGATCCGAATCGCGAGTTCAGCCCCCTCATCGACCAGATTCACATAGCGGTCATTGGTCTGGAGGTCCAGTGTCAATCCTGGATAGCGCTCCAGGAATGCGGGCAGATGCGGCAGCACAAATGCATAGCTCAGTGCGGTTGGACAGGCGACACGCAGCAAGCCGGAGGGGTCTACGTTCTCCCTGAAAGACGACTCTGATTCGTCCACGGCATCAAGAATTCGCCGCGCCTCCGCGTAGTAGCGTTCCCCTTCTGGCGTGAGGGCAAGCTTGCGCGTCGACCGGTGCAGCAGCCGGGTTTGCAGACGGTCTTCCAGTGCCGCCACATAGCGGCTGACGTTCGGTTGTCCCAAGCCCAAGTCGCGGCCTGCAGCGGAGAAGCTGCCCGTCTCTACAGCACGGGCGAAGCATGTCATCAATAAGAACCGGTCCACGCAAAATCCTTTATTCATGCAATTGAAGCATGAAATATATTAAAATATACGATCTTATCCAATTATTTGCATGAATGCATAGTTCTCCCCACGGCAGGTTAGCCAAGGTTGGTTGGCCCCGAATCATCTACAGGAGAACTTTTATGTCCCGCTTGCAAGGCAAACGTACACTCATCACCGGCGGCACCAGTGGCATTGGCCTGGAAACGGCCAAGCAGTTCCTCGCCGAAGGCGCACGCGTCATCGTCACCGGCGTCAATCCGGATTCCATCGCAAAGGCCCAGGCGGAACTGGGTAGCGAGGTTCTGGTACTGCGCGCTGACTCAGCCAGTGTGGCCGCGCAGACGGCGTTGGCGCAAGCCGTCCAGGCCCACTATGGCCAGCTCGACATCGCCTTTCTCAACGCCGGCGTCTCGGTTTGGATGCCGATCGAAGCGTGGACGGAAGAAATGTTCGATCGCTCGTTCGACATCAACGTCAAGGGGCCGTACTTTCTGATCCAGGCTTTACTGCCTGTTTTCGCGAGCCCCGCATCGGTGGTACTGAATACGTCGATCAATGCGCACGTCGGCGCGGCGAATTCGTCGGTTTATGCCGCGACCAAGGCTGCGTTTCTGAACCTGTCGAAGACGCTTTCGAGCGAACTGCTCGGACGCGGCATTCGCGTCAACGCCGTGAGCCCTGGCCCCGTCGAAACGCCGCTGTACGACAAGCTCGGCATTCCCGATGCCTACCGTGCGCAGGCCAACAAGGACATCGCCGCAACTATTCCGTTCGGCCGCTTCGGCACACCGGAAGAAGTCGCCAAGGCGGTGCTGTACCTGGCTTCCGACGAGTCCCGCTGGACGGTCGGCTCCGAAATCATCGTTGACGGCGGTCGCACGCTGAACGGCTGATTGCAGACGACACCTGAAGGAGCGCTCTCATGCCGACTCCTTCTGCCAGCCTTTGGGCTATCACCCTCGGCAGGATTTCTCGAAGCCACACGGGTAAATCAGCCGCGATGCGCCCGCCCCCCATGCGTGGGGTGGGCTTCATGTTTACAGGGAGCATTCCGATGCCACAAACGCAATTGACACTCGTCAGCCACCCGCTTTGCCCGTTCGTTCAACGGGCGGAGATCGTCCTTCTGGAAAAGGGCGTGCCGTTCGACAGGATCGACGTCGATCTCGCGATCAAGCCGGACTGGTTTCTGGCGCTTTCGCCGACCGGCAAGGTGCCACTGCTCAAGGTAAGCCAGGCGGATGGGCCGGATGCTGTGCTCTTCGAAAGCATGGTGATCTGCGAGTACCTTGAGGAATCTCAGGCCGGCGTAGGGCTGTATCCAGTCGATGCGCTGTCCCGTGCCCGGCAGCGGGGCTGGATCGAGTTTGGCACGGCGACCCTCGCCGAGGCCTGGCAGTTCCTCAACGCCAAGGACCGCCCGACCGCAGATGCAAAGCGGGCGGCGTTCCAGGGCAGGCTCCAACAGCTGGAAGCGGTGCTCGTGGAAGGGCCCTATTTCGGTGGTGCCGCCTTCGGCATGGTCGACGCAGTGTTCGCGCCCGTTTTCCGCTATTTCGACATTTTCGATCCGACGGTGTCGCAGCCGATCTTCGAGAACCTTCCACGCGTCACAGCGTGGCGGACGGCGCTGGCAGGACGACAAAGCGTCGCCGCCGCGGTGGCAGGAGACTATGCCGAGCGCTTCCATCAGCACCTTCGCCAGCACCAGGTGCTCCTCGCGCACTGACTGCTGATCGCGACCTCAACAACTGAAACATTGTTTGAGAATAAGGAAGCCTACCAATGAACAAGCTTCCCGACAGCAATCCCACTCGCCAAAGCGCGCTGATCCTCATCGAATACCAGAACGACTGGGTGACACCCACCGGCAGCATCAATCCGCAGTTCCAGGATCGCGAACAGTTCGACACTTCGGTCGCGAACTCTGCGAAGGTCCTGGCCGAGGCCCGTCGTCGCAACATGGAAGTGATCCACGTCACCATGGCATTGGAGCCGACCTACAAGGTCCTTGGGCAAGGCAAGTACGGGCTGCGCGCGATGATGCCCGCACACAAGTACTTCCTTGGCGATCAGACAGATTTTTTTCCCGGCTTCGAGCCTAGAGCGGGAGAGTATGTGAAGCGTCAAGTGGATTTCGACGCTGGCTGCGCTGCCTTACGCAACAGCACCCGTTTCATCCATGCCCATTCGCAGATCGGAATTGCTGAGGCGTCACTCCTGAGATGCGCCGAAAGAATTTACTGAAATGCGTGGCCTCGTTGAAGCCGAGATGATCGGCAATAACCCCGACAGGCCACTCGGTGTGTATCAGTAGACGCTTCGCCTCCAGACCAAGCCGTCTTGAGACATATTCCTTGGCACTGATGCCTTCGGCGTCCAGGGCCGCTCGTGTGAGGCTTCTCTCGGTGCACCCCATTTCACTCGCGTAAGTAGCGATGCTTTTCCATTCGACGAAATGCTGCTCTACCAAGTCTTTGAAATGATGGAAACGCCTCAGCGTCGGCCGCCTCCGCTGATCTTCCAGCTGCTTGTCTGTGTAGGAAATGGCAATCCATGAAACCAGCGCATAAAAGCCATATCGCAGATGAGACTGCATGTCCTCGACAAATTCTGCGCGTCGGCCTGGGTCATTCCGCGAATGCATCTGGGATGCTTTCGTCAATGTAAGCAGCGTCCTGCCTCATCCATTGGATGGCGGATTCTGCACGCTCCAGGCCTTTAGCATCGATGTGAACGCGCGCCGGAAAGCGCTCTATATCGAATCCCAAGCGAATGTCCTCACGCGATGACGCGAGCCAAAGAAAATCCGGACGCACCAACAGAATCCAGCCATCCCAATATTCGCTCTCTCCAAAGTTATGCGCTTGCCCAGGACGGACCATGAGCAGGCTTCCAGCCGCGCCTAAGCAGGGCTCGAAGTCCAGCATTTGATTGCACTGACCTTCGGTCACGAGTATCAGCATGTAGAAGGTATAGCCGTACGTCCGGCGCATGCCTTCCCGGCTCGTCCTTCGGCGCAAGTCTGAGACTCGGAACACCTCCAGGCCATAGGGGTACGAACCTTCGGGCAGATAACGAATTTCCTGGGCCTGTTTCCTTGATATTTCCGTCATTTCATTGACTCCCTGCAACAGCCAGGTCGAGCGTTGCCACGACTACAGTTGTCCGAAAAGTACCAGAGAAATGCAATTTCTGCCTTTATATCTTGATCAAAGTGCGAAAAAATATCATTTTCTTAGACATAAGGGAATAGCAATGAGTAGCAACCTTCAAAAGGTCACGCAGGAAGTGTTTGAGTTGGAGTGACCTTGCCCCTGGAATCCGTATCCCATAACCGAGCTCATGAGTTGGCTTGCTTGGGCTGATTCGCAAGCCAGTTCTGCTCGAACTGCACCGGGCTGACATAGTCCAGCGTCGAATGCAGTCGAGTCCGGTTATACCAA
>NZ_JANXMU010000070.1 GCF_025354435.1 Rhodoferax sp. | reverse complement strand
TTGCGGTGCTGGGCGAATCCCGCTTCTTGGTCGGCGGCCAGGGCCAGGGTGTGTTGCTTCATCTTTGTCGCCTTGTGAGGGATGACAATACCAATGCAAGTCACGCGCCAGGTCGGGACTTATTCAGCGTTGCCTTAACGGTACGCAATACCGGTAGCGCAGTAAGCCCCGCCAGTTTCTATGTGCGGGATCGGCTACCTGCCAACCTGCAGTTCAATAGTGCTGCCGGCGCAGCGTGTACCGTCACCGGTGCGTTGGCTAGCGGGTTAGACCTGCAGTGTCTGGTGAACGGGCCGATAGCTATCAACGGAAGCGTGTCTTTCACGGTCAACGTAACTGCTTTGCCGGCGACCGCTGGTACGGTGCTGACCAACCGCGCAGCCGTCGACACAGGCGGTAACTTTCCTCCACCTGATCCCGGTACGTGTACCGGTACCGGCACGCCTGCAGGTTGTGCCACCGTCACAACACCTGTGGATGCCATTGCCGTGCTGTCGTTGGCCAAAACCGGCCCTGCCAGTTTCACGCTGGGAGCTGCCGCAGACTACACCTTGACCACCAGTAACAGCGGTGGGGCCGCCAGCTCGGCCGGTATCCAGGTGCTGGACCGTCTGCCCGCCAATGTGCAGTTCAACAGTGCCAGCGGTGCCGTTTGTGCCGTGAGCGGTGTTGTAGCCAGCGGCCAATTGTTGACCTGTACGGTTGCAAATAGTATTGCTGCCGGTGGCAGCTCCAGTTTCACCGTGAACGTGACTGCGCTGACAGCTACAGCGAACACGGTGGTAACGAACCGCGCGGCCGTGGATGTCCGTGGTGGCACACCGAATGACCCCAGCACCTGCACGGGCACCAATGCTGCGACCGGTTGCGCAACGGTAAACACCCCAGTGGGTGGATTCCCCATCCTTGGTTTGGGCAAAACGGGCCCTAGCAGCTTCAGCGTAGGAACCCCTGGAGACTACACGCTGACGGTACGCAACACCGGCACCGCAGCCAGTCCGGGAAGTTTTAACGTGCGCGACCAACTGCCCGCGAATTTGCAATTCAATAGTGCCGGCGGAGCGGTGTGTTCTGCCAGTGGTTCCGTGGCCACGGGCATGGACTTGCTTTGCAACGTAACCGGCCCTGTGGCTCCGGGCGCAAGCACCGCCTTCACCATCAACGTAACGGCGTTGCAGGCGAGTGCTGGAACGGTGTTGACCAACCGCGCTGCAGTTGATCCCGGTGGCAATAACCCACCACCCGATCCCGCTACGTGTGTTAACACCGGCACACCGGGTGGGTGTGCAACCACCAGCACGCCGGTAGATGCCATACCGGTACTGGCATTGGCCAAGACGAGCCCAGCCAGCTTCATTGTGGGTACACCAGCCAACTACACGCTGACCGTGGTTAATGGCGGCAATGCACCGAGTCCGGCCACGGTGGTGGTGTTGGACCGCCTCCCCGCCAATATGCATTTCAACAGTGCAACTGGCGCAAGTTGCAGTGCCAGTGGCAGCGATGCAGCAGGTATTTTGTTGACCTGTAGTGTTCCAGGCCCGTTGCAGGCCAATGCCAGCGCCAGCTTCACCGTGAACGTGACACCTTTGGCGCCTACAGCGGCCACTACGGTCAGCAACCGCGCCAGCGTCGATCCATTGGGTGGCGCACCGACCGATCCATCCACCTGCACCGCCACCGGTTTGCCTGCGGGTTGCGCAATGGTAAACACCCCTGTAGGTGGCGTATCTATTCTGGATCTTGCCAAGACGGGGCCTGCCAGTTTTACGGTGGGCGCATCGGCCAATTACAGCTTGACGGTACGCAATACCGGCAGTGCGGCCAGCCCGGCCAGTTTTTATGTGCGCGAACGTTTGCCTGTGAACATGCAATACAACAGCGCAACCGGTGCGAGCTGTTCCGCCACGGGCGCTGTGGCGATTGGGCTGGACCTGCTGTGCTTACTCAATGGACCTGTGGCTGTGGGCGGCAGCAAGGTTTTCACGGTCAATGTGACGGCGCTGCTGGTTTCAGCCGGTAGCACCGCTGCCAACCGCGCTGCGGTGGACCCCGGTGGTAATTATCCACCGCCAGACCCGGCGACCTGTACCGCCACAGGTACGCCTGCTGGTTGTGCTACCACCAGCACCCCCGTTAATCCAACACCCAATCTAGCCCTGGCCAAAACCGGCCCGGCCAGCATGGGTGTCGGTGTGGCGGTGAATTTCACGTTGGCCATCACCAACAGCGGTGGTGCCGCCACTGCTGCCAGCGTTGCGGTACTGGATCGCCTGCCCGTCAATGTGCAGTTCAATAGCGTGGCTGGTGCCGTCTGCGCCATCAGTGGTACGGTCACATCGGGACAATTGTTGTCCTGCACGGTGCCTGGTCCCATAGCGGGTGGGGGCAGTACAGTTAGTTTCACTGTCAATGTGACTGCGTTGGTAGCGACCGCTGCCACTACGGTAACCAACCGTGCGACCGTGGGCCCCACTGGCGGAACGCCTGTCGATCCAGGCATTTGTACGGCCACTGGCTTGCCAGACGGTTGTGCCACTGCGAATACACCCGTTGATGGTGTGCCATTGCTGACTTTGGTGAAAACAGGGCCTGCCGGGTTCACTGTCGGTGCGCCAGGGGACTACCGCTTGACGGTGACCAATACGGGTAGCGCAGCCAGTCCGGCAGTGTTCTATGTGCGTGAGCGCTTGCCTGCCAATTTGCAGTTCAACAGTGCTACTGGTGCCAGTTGTACGGCGAGTGGCAGCCTGGTCAATGGTTTGGATCTGCTGTGTCTCGTCAACGGTCCTTTGGCGGCAGGTGGTGGTACCCGTAGCTTTACCGTGAACGTTACACCGACCCAAGCTACTGCCGGTACTGTGCTGACCAACCGTGCATCTATAGATCCACGTGGTAATTTCCCGCCGCCAGACCCTGCTAGCTGCACAGCCAACGGCACCCCGGCTGGATGCGCCACCACCACGACTCCGGTGGCCACCATTGCGGTACTCTCGTTGGTCGAGACGGGGCCTGCCCAATTGAGTGTCGGCGTGCCGTCCTCCTATACCTTGACTGTGACCAATAGTGGCAATGCGTCGAGCCCGGCTCCCGTGACCGTATTTGACCGTTTGCCCGCGAATGTGCAGTTCAATACAGCCACTGGTGCCAGTTGCTTTGCGGGTGGCAGTGTCTCCACGGGGCAATTGCTGGTCTGTAGCGTGGGAGGGCCGATTGGGGCGGGCGGCAGTGCTGCGTTCCAGGTCGAGGTGATTGCACTTGCGCCTGCTGCCAACACCAATGTCACCAACCGGGCCAGCGTAGATCCCTTGGGCGGCACCCCGGTTGACCCCTTGGTATGCAGTGCCACTGGGGTGCCCGCCGGTTGTGCGGTTGCCGTAGTGCCTGTGGGCAATCTGCCGCAGTTAGCCGTGGGTAAAAGCGCTGGCGTACCTATGCCCATTTCCGCTACAGCATTTGAAGTCCCATACGCCGTCACCGTTGGCAATGTGGCTGTGAATGCGCTGGCTTATGCTGTGCAAGCCAACGACAGCCTCTTGCGCCTGTTCCAGACCGCCAGCACGGTCGTCGTGAAGGCGGGTAGCTATTCCGTCAGTGCGCAAGGTGGGGCTACGTGTAGTGCTAACCTTTCTTTTAACGGCACGGCAGACACCCGTTTGCTATCGGGCACAGATACCCTGGCAGGTGGACAGTCATGCCTGGTACGGTTTGTGGCGCAGGTCAGCTATGCCAATGCCGCAGCAGTGCCCAGTCAGCCTCAACTCAACAGTGTGCAGGCATCATCCATGCAGTTGGGCAGTGGTCCGAATCCTGGTTACAGCAATGGCAGCACACCCACACCGCCACCCAATGCAGTGGCGACATCCATCTCTGTGGTGAGCAACCCGCCTTCGGCAGGTGCGGCCCTGGGTACACCTGCCAATGTACCGTCCCTACCTGCCACATCCAATCCGGTTGGCGTGGCCACCCCTGTCACTTTGGTGCTGTCACCCGGCGGTATTTCCGGTTCGGTGTGGGATGACTCCGGCACGGCCACGGGTGCCAATCGCCAACGGGATCCGGGCGAAACCGGACTCGCTGGTTGGACGGTGGAAGCGGTAGATGCCAACGGCGTAGTTGTGAAAAAAATAGACCAAACACCCGCCACCACCACGACCGGTACGAATGGCTACTACCAACTGGGCGGCTTGGTACCTGGTGAATACCGGCTGCGCTTTCGGGCACCTGGCAATGCGGGCACTGCAGGCGCAGTGTTTGGCACACCGGTCAACGGAGAGCAGGGCAATCCCCAGACCGGTTCAGCTGTGGATGCGTCTGCACGTCAACTGCTGGTCACCGTGGTAGCGGGCCAGACCCTGGTGCAGCAAAGCCTGCCGATGGAACCCAACGGTGTGGTGTACGACGCGGTAACCCGCCAGCCGGTGGCAGGCGCGACCATCACCTTGCTGGGGCCGGATGGCAATGCGGTTTCCGCCGCATGGCTACTACCCTTCCAGCAGGCGCAGGTGACTGGAGCCACGGGTATTTACCGTTTCGATCTTGTCGGTGCTGCCAGCAGCGGCATGTATTCGCTGCGCATTGACCCGGCCGGTGGGTATTTGGCTCCTTCGTCCATCGTGCCTGCGCAGGCCACCGCGCTGGCGCAACAACCAGGCCAGGTGTATGCCGTGGTTCCTGGTGCAACGGCCCCACAGGGAGGTGCCCCTACCACCCATTACTTGCAACTGATCTTGTCTGTCAATAGTGCGCAAGTGGTGCACAACCATTTGCCGCTGGATCCTGCAACCGGCGGTGTGCTGGTGGTGCAAAAACAGGCAGACCGTGCGGTGGCGGAAGTCGGCGACAGCGTGCTCTACCGTATCCGGGTGCGCAATAGCGGCAACGGTGTTGTCAGCGGCGTGCGTCTGGTGGATTCCTTGCCACTGGGCTTCAAGCTGATCCCGGGCACTGTGACTCTGGCACGTTACACCGCCATGGCCGCCGTGCAGCCCAATCCCGATGGCACACCCGGCCCGCGGTTGACTTATTTGATCGGCAATGTGCTGCCGGGCCAGACCCTGGAGCTGAGCTACCGGGTTAGGATTGGCGTAGGTGGCGACCGTGGCGATGGCACCAACCGTGCGCGGGCCACCGACCAGACTGGCACCATCACATCCAACGAAGGCAAGGCCACGGTACGTGTCAGTGGCGGTGTGTTCGCCACTGAAGCCTGTGTGATCGGCAAAGTCTATGTGGATTGCAACGGTAACCGGGTGCAGGACGAAGGCGAACCAGGTATTCCGGGCGTGCGTTTGTACTTTGAGAACGGCACAAACCTCACCAGTGATGAAAATGGCCAGTACAGCATCTGCGGGCTGCGCCCCATCACCCACGTGCTCAAAGTAGACCCTCAGAGCATGCCCTTGGGTAGTCGCCTGGAGACCTTGTCCAACCGCAATGCGGGCGATGCCGAAAGCCTGTTCGTCGATCTGAAAAACGGTGAACTGCACCGTGCCGACTTTGCTGAACGCTCGTGCATGCCCAAAATACTTAAACAGGTAGAGGAGCGGCGCAAGCGCGGGCCCATCTATGTGCCCGAAATCCAGACCGGTACCGACACGGTAGGCATCCAGTTCGATTCAAGAGTCCATCGACTGGAGCGGCCCGAGTGCGACGCAACCCAAACACCAGCCTGCAAGGCCAGCCTGAAGGAAGGTGTGCAATGAGCGCCCGAAAATTCCCTGTTCTGTGTCTGCGGCGCTCGCTGTTGGCCGCTGCGGCCTCTGCCGCCTTGACCGGTGCGGGCCTGGCCCATGCCGCTGATGACGCTACCCTGCCCGTCGCCCCCACCACGGGCATCACACCTATGGGTCAAGCCTCATTGGCCGGGCCCGGAGTCGCCTACCGCGATCTGTTGGGACCCAACACCAACCGCGCCAACAGCGGCTTGCCACCCGTGGCCAGCGAAGGCTTATGGAACACTTCCAAAGGCTTGCCAGAGGATGCGCATATTCGCCTGTCGGTCTCGGCAGCCCAGGCTCCGGCCGATGGTCGCTCGTCTTTGCGCCTGGGCATTGAATTGCTGGATGCCCAGGGTGCGTTGATCACAGCCCCCACGCGACTTCGCATACAAACCACACTAGGCCGCCTGCAGCTAGAGCTTGGCTGGGCTACTGAAGGTCTGGAGGTGGTCACCACCAACGGCCGTGCCGAGTTGACACTGGTAGCGCCGGCCACACCGGGCGATGCTGTGCTGCGGGTGCAAAGCGGTGCCGTGGGCGTGCAGGGCCAGGTGAGCTTTGTGCCGGACTTGCGGCCCTTGTTGATGGTCGGCATCGTCGAAGGCTCCTTGAACTTCGGCCGTGTCAAAGGCGATTCCTTGACACCTAACATCAGCAACATCGGTTTTGAGGACAGCCTGCACCGATGGGGCGGAAGCGACAGTAGCGGCAATGGCGAAACCACCACGGCCAATGGCCGGGCCGCGGCGTTTGTCAAGGGCACGATCAAAGGGGAATACCTGCTGACCGCCGCTTTCGATTCTGACAAGACCACTACCGAAAAGCTGTTCCGTGATATCGACCCCAACCAGTACTACCCGATCTACGGCGATGCCTCATTGGTGCAGCACGATGCCCAAAGCACCAGCAAGCTTTACGTGCGCATAGACAAAGACAAAAGCTATGTGCTGTATGGAGACTTCAGCACCCAGGACCCGGCGCAGCGTCCGCGTCTGGCCAGCTATACGCGAGCGTTGACGGGGGCGAAGCTGCACCACGAAACCTCTGATGTACGGGTTAACGTGTTTGCAGCCCATAGCGCCCAGAGGCAGTTTGTGGACGAGCAGGCGGCCCGCGGTATTTCCGGGCCGTATGCCGTGTCACAGCCCAATGCCATCGCCAACTCCGAAACCGTTGAACTGCTCACGCGTGACCGTAACCAGCCCGATGTGGTGCTCAAGCGCGAATCTATGTCGCGCTACGTGGACTACGACTTCGAGCCGTTCTCTGGCCGCATCATTTTTCGCAAGCCTGTGCCCAGTGCGGACGAGAACTTCAACCCCATCTCCATCCGCGTCACCTACGCGGTGGATAACGGCGGTGAGAAATTCTGGGTCGGTGGTGTGGATGCCAGCATCAAGCTGGGCGAGCATATCGAGGTGGGCGGCAGCTATGCCGAAGACCGCAACACCGCCTCGCCCTACAAGCTCTACGGTGCCCATGCCGACGTGCAGTTGGCCGAGCAAAGCTTGCTCACCGTGGAGGTGGCACGCAGCGAAGGCAACCAATTTTTCACCGGTACGCTGCAAAACAATGGCGTACAGCTGCTGTCCGCGGACCCCCAGGGCCAGGCAGCGCGGATTGAGTGGCGCAGCGATAGCCCCGGCCTGAAGCTGCGTGCCCACGCAGCCCGCTCCAGCACGGGCTTCCAGAACGCTGAATCCGGCTTGGCCGCAGGCCGCACCGATGCGGGTGCGGAAGCGACTTGGCAATGGTCCGACAGCCTGCGCCTGCGCGGCCAGGCCTTGCACATCGAAGACGCTTTCAGCGACGGACACCGCAACGCGGCCTCTATTTCGGCAGACATGCGGCTGACCAACATGTTCAGCCTGGAAGTTGGCGCGTCACATGTAGACGAAACCTATGATCCGACCCAGCCCAGCATTGCACAGTATGGCGTGGGCGCAGTCCCCGGTACCGGTGGATCGTTAACCGACACGGGCTTTGGCTTCGCGGGGGGCGGACTGCTGCAGTCGCCGCTGTCGCCTTATGCGCTGGTGGGCACTGCCAACCAGACCGCCAAGCGCGACTACACCTCGGTCAAAGCGCGCTTGTCCGCCCGGGTGACACCCGATGCCACGGTGTACGGCGAAGCCGAACAGGTTGTGGATGGCTCGGATGGGCGGCGCGTCGGCATCGGGGCTGAATACCGCCTGAACGACCACAGCCGGGTCTATGGACGGCATGAATGGCTGGAATCCTTGTCGGGCCTGTACGGTCTGTCCGGTTTCGGCGACCATGCCACCCAGACGGCGATCGGCGTAGATACCGAATACATGAAGGATGGCCAGGTCTACAGCGAGTACCGCTTGGCCGGAGCCCAGAATGGCCGCGACTCGGCCGCGGCTGTGGGCGTGCGCAACCTGTGGCGGCTGGGGGAGGGCATCCACTTGACCACCGGATTCGAGCGGCAGCAGGTGGTCGTAGCCGACCGGACCGGCACCGCCCCTGTGATAGGCAGCATGCAGACCGCGCATGCCGTGGTGTTAGGGCTGGACTACCTGGCTAACCCGCTGTGGAAAGCCGGTGGCCGCTTGGAGTACCGGGTATCGGACACGCAGACCAATTGGCTTTTTACCGTTGCGGCGACCCGCAAGCTCGATGCGCAGTGGTCCATGCTGGTTCGCAACGTGCTGCTGGCTTCGCGGGCACGTGGCAACAGCACCGGGGATGTGACGCAAGACCGCTTCCAGCTTGGCCTGGCCTACCGCGACGTAGCCACCAACGTCTGGCATGGTCTGGCGCGCTATGAGCACCGTATCGACAACAACACCACGCCGGTCCAAACCATTGGCACCACCACCAGCGCGCTGGGCAACAGCCGCACCGATGTGGCCTCTTTGCATGCCAACATCCATCCGCAGCGCGCCTGGACCTATGCGGCCCAGATCGCCGCCAAGCAGGTGAACGAAAGCTTCTCGGGCGTCAATTCCCGTTTCAGCGCGGCGTTGCTGGCGGGTCGGGTGCTGTGGGATGTGTCAGAGCGCTGGGACTTGGGCCTGATGGCTTCTACCACCCAGGGCGGCGGCACGCGGCTCAACGGTGTCGGTGCCGAAGCCGGATACCGCCTGATGGACAACCTGTGGATGTCGGCGGGCTACGTGGTCGGACGCTATGCCGATGCCGACCTGTTTGCCTCCAATGCATCCTGGCGCGGCGCCTATGTACGCCTGCGCTTCAAGTTCGACGAAAAGTTGCTGGATGGAGACAAGCCACGTAGCAACCGTCTGCTGGAACCTGCCAACCAGGCACCTCGGGAGTGGCGAGAATGAACTACACCAAGACTGTGATGGCATCGCTGCTGGTGTTCGCCAGCTGGCACGCAACGGCGGCCGAGTCCATGCCAATGCCCATGCCTGGCGCACCGGGCGCGTCGCGCGTGGCCGAACCTGCAGCCTTTACCGCTGTGCAACAGCGGCTGAACCAACTGGCGACACAGCCGGAGGCTTGCCCGGCTACCTACCACCGCTTCAAAAGTCAAGCCTGGCTGAACGTGGCACGCGACAAATGGCACGACAGCGGCGAACCGGCTGCGGTGAACGAGAGCCTGGCGCAGGCCACGTCCCTGGTAGACCGCTTGGAGCAGGGCAGCAATCCAGCGTGGGACACACCAGCGCTGCGCGCTGCGACGCAGGTACGTGCCGACCTATGGCAGCAAGCCGAGGCACTGCGCAGCAGCACCCGGTTGTGCGCGTCTGCCGACGTGCAGCGTCTGACCGCTTTTTGCGAGGTGCAACTGGCCTGGTCCGGCTATGAAACCACCCGTGGCGGCTGGAAGCACACGGCACCCTACATCCGTATTGCCGAGGACCTGTGCGCCGAAGCGCAGCGGGCACCGGCTCCGCCTGTGCCCGAGCCACCACCTGCTCCGCAGGTAGTGCAGAAACCGCTGGTGTCAGAAAAGGTCGTGCTCAACGCCCAAGCCCTGTTCCGGCACGACAGATCTGCATTGGCCGATATGCTGCCCGCGGGCCTGCGGGCCATCAACGTACTGGCCCAAGAGTTGCGCGCTAAAGCTGGGTTGGAACACGTGGTGGTGTCCGGCCACGCCGATAGCACCGGTACGCCGGGCTACAACCATCGCCTGGCCCTGGCGCGGGCCGACACCGTGCGCAATCTGCTGGTCATGCGCGGTGTCGATGCCAGCAAGATGGACGTGCGCTCCTTGGGCGACACCCAGCCGGTAGTGACCCAGTGCCAACGTGCTGGGGGTGCCGCAGGATGGCTGGCCTACACCGCGTGCCTGCAACCCAACCGCCGGGTGGAGATTGAATGGCAGGGCACGCCGTAGCAGCGCACCCAGCCTGCGGTGCATTACATTTTTTATCCTGCAATATTTTGGATAAAAAGTGCTTTTAGCGTAAGTTCTACCTACGCTAGAAGCTATTTAAAATATAGCAAACCTCATTCCGCCTTGCGCAGCAGCCAGTCCGTCTGCGCGGGCCGTCCTGGCAGTTGCAGGCTGGCGGTGGCGGCGGGGGTCTGGGCCAGCAGCTTGCCGCGCTTGTAGACCTGCAGCCGGGTGGCGCGCAGGCGTATGGCTTCCACCGGATCCTGGGCTTGTAGCAACACAAAGTCGGCCCAGCAACCGGCCTTCAGGCCGTAGCCGTCCAGCTGCAAAATCTTCGCCGGGTTGACAGTGACCGCATCAAAACACTGGCGCATTGCTGCCTGGCTGGTCATCTGGGCCACGTGCAAGCCCATGCTGGCCACTTCCAGCATGTCGCCGCTACCCAGGCTGTACCAGGGGTCCATCACACAGTCCTGGCCCAGGGCCACGGTCAGGCCGTGGGCCATCATTTCGGGTACGCGGGTCATGCCCCGGCGCTTGGGATAGGTGTCACCCCGTCCCTGCAGGGTGATGTTGATCAGCGGGTTGCTGACCACGTTGATCTGCGCCTCGGCCATCAGCGGCAGCAGCTTGCTCACATAGTAGTTGTCCATGCTGTGCATGGAGGTGAGGTGCGAGCCGGTGACGCGGCCCTGCAGGCCCAGACGCTGGGTCTCATAGGTCAGGGTTTCGATGTGGCGCGACATCGGGTCGTCGGACTCGTCGCAGTGCATGTCCACCAGCTTGCCTTGCTCGGCGGCCAGCTCGCACAGCAGTTTGACGCTCAGCGCCCCATCGGCCATGGTGCGCTCGAAGTGGGGGATTCCGCCCACCACGTCCACGCCCATGTCCAGCGCGCGCTTGAGCTTGTCCATGGCCAGCGGGTCGCGCAGGGCGCCGTCTTGCGGAAAGGCGACCAGCTGCAGGTCCAGGTAGGGAGCGACCTGGTGCTTCACTTCCAGCAGTGCCTCCACGGCCAGCAGGCGCGGGTCGCAGATGTCGACGTGGCTGCGGATGGCCAGCAGGCCTTTGCCCACCGCCCAGTCGCAATAGGCCAGGGCGCGCTGCACCAGGGCTTCCTGGGTCAGGTCGGGCTTGAGCTCACCCCATAGTGCAATGCCTTCGAGCAGGGTGCCGCTCTGGTTGACGCGCGGCAGACCGTAGCTCAGCGTGGCATCCATGTGAAAGTGCGCATCTACAAACGGCGGGCTCACCAGCAGGCCCTGCGCATCGATGGTTTGCTGTGCGGGTGCGTGCAGACCGGCCGTGACTTCAGTGATGCGGCCGTTTTGTACGGCAATCGACATGCCGGTGCGTCCGTCGGGCAAAGTGGCGTGGGTAACCAGGAGATCAAGCATAGGAAGAGCCTTGTGACGGCTGGGTAGAAGGAGGTAGAAATGAAATTAATTTTTACACGTCTGGCGCGTGCCGCGTGCAATCGATTGGTAACATCCTGACACAGAGACGCTACTTATAGCGACAATCATTTCTACGCCTTAAATGGCCACCCAACCATGACCACCACCACCCCTGCAGTTGCCCTTTTGATCGTAGACGACAGCCGGGTTTCGCGCATGATGATCCGCACCCTGGTACTGGCCAAGCGCCCTACCTGGACCCTGGTCGAGGCCACCAATGGTGACGAGGCGCTGGCCTTGGCCGCCACCCAGCCTTTCACCTACTGCACTATGGACATCAATATGCCCGGCATGCTGGGGACCGATGCGGCCGAGCACCTCAAGCGCGACTATCCCGCGCTGCGCCTGGCGCTGTTTTCGGCCAACATCCAGGAAAGCCAGAAGACCCGCGCGGCCGAGTTGGGGGTGAAGTTTGTAGCCAAACCCGTGAGCGACAAAAGCGTAACCGAAGCACTCACTTTTTTTGAAAGTCCCATGTGATGACTCTGTCTGACCTGCAACTGGATGCCTTGACCGAGGTGTTTAACGTGGGTGCAGGCCAGGCCGCTGCCAGCCTGAGTGAGATCGTGGGCGACGAGGTGCTGCTGTCGGTGCCGCGCATCCAGTTTTTCGACCGCACCGATGTCAACGCCGAAATGCTGTCCTTGCAAGGCGGGCGACTGGGCGCGGTACGGCAAAAGTTTGGCGGCCCGTTCAGTCTGGATGCCACGCTGTTGTTTCGCGAAGAAAAAGCCTTGGAAATCGTGCAAGAAATGCTGGGTTCGCAGGTCAGCGTAGAAGACCTGGTGGACTTCGAGCACGAGGCCATGTGCGAGCTGGGCAACGTGATTTTGAACTCCTGCCTGTCGGCTATTGCCGACATGCTGAGTGTTGGGCTCACCAGCACCTTGCCCGAATACTCGGTGGACGGCGCCGACACCGTGATCGGCAAGCTCATGTCCGATGAGAGCCAACCGGTGGTGCTGGTACTGCATATCGACCTGACCATCGAAAAACGGGACACCCAGGGCTATCTGGTGTTCTTGCTCAGTTCCAATTCGCTCGAAGGGCTGATCGCTGCCCTGGACGCATTCTTGTCGCGCATTTGAGCCTGCCTCCGGCCTCTATGCCCGCTCGCCCTATTGAGTCGTTGCTGCCCTGGTCCCTGATGGTGGACGCGCTCAACACGGGCCTGATCGTGCTCAACCCGCGCGGCGAGGTGCTGTTGTGGAACGCATGGGTGGTGCGCCACAGCGGCATTGAAGCGCAGACGGTGCTGGGCCGCACGCTCGAATCGGTATTTGCCAACGGCCTGTCGCTGTCCTTTATCAGCGCCCTGAAAAACGTACTGACCTACAAGCTGCCCGTGGTGTTGTCCAACGTGCTGCACCGCACGCCGCTGCCGCTGTACCAGCGGCCCGAAGATGCGGCCAAAGGCCCGCAGCAGCGCATGCCGCAGTCGCTGACCCTGGTGCCAGTGCGGTACGACAGCGCCAATGCCGACGGCTTTTTGGTGATGCTGCAGATCGCCGATACCAGTAGCTTTGTGAAGCGCGAACGGGTGCTGCAGTCGCGCACCGAAAAGCTCTCGCGCGAGGCGGTGATCGACGGCCTGACCGGCATCTACAACCGCAAGTATTTTGACCAAAAGCTGGCCGTCGAAGTGAGCCGGGCGCAGCGCCAAAAGAACCCGCTGTCGCTGGTGATGCTGGATGTGGATTACTTCAAAAAATACAACGACACCTACGGCCACCCGGCGGGCGACCGGGTGCTGCAGGCCGTGGTGGGCTCGGTGCAATCCCAGCTGAACCGGCTCACTGACGTGTTTGCGCGCTACGGGGGCGAAGAATTCATCATCATCCTGCCGTCGTCTGACCAGTCCGGGGCCACCCAGATTGCCGAAAAAGTACGCCAGGCCGTACTGGCTCTGCAGCTGGACCATGCCCGTTCGCAGGTGGCCAAACACATCACCGTCAGCCTGGGGGTTGCCACCTGCCTGGGTGGCGTGGTGTGCACCGAAACGCGCTTACTCGATACCGTGGACAAAGCCCTGTACGCAGCCAAACACGGTGGCCGCAATATGGTGCAATGGCTCAGCGTGTCCGATGCCCATTCCACCGGCGGCTATGTGGTCAATGGCCAAGATCCTCCGGCATCCAACTTCTATATTTAATATAACTGCTTGTGCAGGCGGGATAAACGCTAGAGGCTTATTTCATGCTGAATTTAGGCGCGTTTACGACCCACGCCCGTTGTAGTGCTGGACCTTCAACGCCGACACATCTACCCCGTCAAGGCAGCGCACATTGATTGCTGCCATGGCCTGCCCGGACGGGGACATCGCTTCGCCAAACGGGTGGATGCCGCAGGTGGGGCAAAAATGATGTTGTATGACGTGCTTGTTGAATAGATAGGTGCCCATCTTGTCCGCGGGTGTGTGCAAGACCACTGCGGGCCTCGGCACGAACCACATCAATGCCCCTTTGCGCTGGCATAGCGAACAATTGCAGGACATGACTTCGGGAATCTCGCCTTCCACCTCAAAGGCAATCTGACCGCAATGGCAACTTCCTTGGTATTTCATGTTTTGTCTCCGTGGATGTGGGTAGGCCACTATTTTGCAGGTGATTCTGCAAAGGACGCTGGTTTTACCGCTTCTGTCGGAGCAACAAAATGTTTGGGTGGGTGTCGAGGTGTGCTATGAAATAAGTAGCTACTTGTGCTTATCCCGCATGCACAAGTAGCCGATTTTTCTTAAATTTCTAGAGGCGCTTCTTTTTGATCTGGGCCTCAAGCCGCCTTGCCAAAGCGCTCCAGCACATGCCGGCCCATGTTGTGGGCCAGCTCGTCCTCGCCCAGAAACACGCGGCCGATGTTTTCCTGCGCGAGCAGGGCTGCTTCTGCTTCGTTGTGGGTGCGCACCACGGTTTCGATGTGCGGGTTCAGCATGCGGGCGTTGGCCACCATTTGGCGCACGTTGAAGGCATCGGGCGTGGCGATCAGTAGCATGCTGGCGCGGGCGATGTGGGCCTGGATCAGCACCCCGGCATCGGCGGCATCGCCCGACACGGCGGTGATGCCGTTGGCACGCAGCTGCTCGACGCGTTCGCGGTTTTTTTCGACGACCACGAAGGGAATGTCTTGCGCGTCCATCTCTACGGCCAGGCGCTTGCCGACGCGGCCATAGCCCACCAGCACCACCTGCTTGGAGAGGTATTTTTCGTCAGTGGCCATGGGCAGCTCGGACAGCGGGTCGGTGCCGCGGGCGAATTTGGCGACCAGGGTGGGGTGGGATTCCAGCCACTGCTCCAACCAGTCGGCGGCTTTGAAGACCAGCGGGTTCACCGCGATCGACAATAATGCACCGGCCAAAATCAGGCTTTGCCCCTCGGGCCGCAGCAGGCCCAGGCTGGCACCCAGCCCGGCCAGGATGAACGAGAACTCGCCAATCTGCCCCAGGCTGGCCGACACATTCAGCGCGGTGTTCAGCGGGTAGCGAAACACCAGCACCAGCGCGGCAGCGGCGATGGACTTGCCGACGATGATGATGGCCAGCACGGCCAGCACCTGCAGCGGTTGGTTGACGATAACCATCGGGTCAAACAGCATGCCGACCGACACAAAGAACAGCACCGCAAAGGCTTCGCGCAGCGGCAGCGAATCTTCGGCGGCGCGGTGGCTGAACTCGGATTCGCGCATCACCATGCCCGCAAAGAACGCGCCCAGCGCAAACGACACGCCAAACAGCATGGCCGCCCCGTAGGCGATGCTGACCGCGGCGGCGATCACGCACAGGGTGAACAGCTCGCGCGAGCCGGTGCGCGCCACCAGCCACAGCAGCTTGGGAAACACGCGGCGGCCCACCACCAGCATCAGCGCCACAAAGGCCGACACCTTGAGCAGAGTGATCCCCAGCGTCAGCCACAAATTGCCGCCACCGCCTTGTTCTTCACCCGGTACCTTGCCGCCCAGCCAGCCCGCCAGCGGGGGCAGCAGCACCAGCACCAGCACCATGGCCAGGTCTTCCATCACCAGCCAGCCCACGGCGATCTTGCCGTTCATGGAGTCCAGGGCACCACGTGCCTCCAGCGCCCGCAGCAGCACCACGGTGCTGGCCACCGACAAGGCCAGACCAAACACCAGGCCTTCACCCAGAGGCCAGCCCCAGAGGTGGGCCACGCCTGCGCCCATGGCGGTGGCCACGGCGATTTGCAGCACCGCGCCCGGCACGGCGATCTTGCGCACCGACATCAGGTCGTCCATCGAGAAATGCATGCCCACGCCAAACATCAGCAGCATCACGCCGATCTCGGCCAGCTCGGCCGCGATCTGGCCGTCGGCCACAAAGCCGGGGGTGAACGGGCCAATCAACACCCCAGCCAACAGGTAGCCCACCAGTGCCGGTAGCTTGAACCGCACGGCAAGAAAACCAAATACCAGCGCCAGCCCGAGTGCGGTGGCGATGGTGGTGATGAGAGGGGTGCTATGCAGCATCGGCCAGATCTTTTTGAAGTTCGATTGAATGTAAACGCTGCACGATCTGCGCAAACAGGGGCCGTAATGCGACTGCGGTTTGCAGGCAATCGTTCCGCAGCAGAGTGAGTTTGGCGGTATTTTCTGGGCAGTGGGCCAGTAATTCCTCCAGCAGGCAGCCAAACGCCCGCACCTCGAGTCGTTGCAAAGCCTGTGCCTGCACCGCATCGGCGGGCAGAAAGGAGGCCGCGCCCATGTCGCCCAGCAGGCAGTGGCCGTCCGCACTGCACTGCAGGTTGTGCGCGTACAGGTCGCCGTGCAGCAGGCCGCCGGCGTGCAGATGGGCCGCGGCCGAGGCCACGCCTTGGGCAGTGCGCAGCACAGTGGCGAGCGAAAAAACGGTGCCCGCCGGGTAGATGTCGCGGGTGCAGCTGTCCAGGCTGGGCGGCCCGGCCAGGGTGGTGAAATGCGGCGGGATGCAGGGCATCACCAGCCCGGTCGTGCCCTGCGGGTGGTCTACCAGCGGGCCCAGGGTGCCGATCAGGTGCGGGTGCGCACCCACCGCCAGGCAGGCGGCCAGCTCGCTCTGCGGCCAGCCGTCGCTGGTGACCTCACCTTTGAATAGCTTGACGGCCACCGTCTTGCCTCGCCACTGGGCCTGGTGGATCACGCCGGACGCGCCTTCGCCCAAGGGCTGTTGTACCGCCAAGTCCGTCCAGCGGATGGGCGTGGTAGACGGGGCAATGTGCGGTGTGCCTGCCCGCGCCAGCCAGGCCAACAGGGGCAGTTGCAGCAGCCAGTCGGGCAGGGTGCCTGCGTCTGCCATGGGGTTGGCCGAGATGCGCAGCAGCTCCAGCTGCTGGCATTGCGCCAGTTCGGGGGGCAGCTGCTGCAACTGGTTGCCCGCCAGCATCAGCTTTTGCATCTGCTGGCACTGGCCGATTTCGGCGGGCAGGGTGGTGATGTGGTTGTCGGTCAATATCAGCCAGCGCAGCCGCGGCGGCAGGGCGGCGGCGGGCACATGGCGGATCTGGCAGGACTTGAAGCCCACCATTTCCAACTGCGCGCACTGGCCCAGCACGGCAGGCAGTTCGGTGAAGGGGTTGCCGGAGCAAAAAACCACCCGTAAGCGGTGCAGCCGGGGCAGGTCGTCGGGCAGGGCACTCAGGGCATTGCCAGAGAGGTTCAGCACCTCCAGCGTGTCGGCCAGGTCAAAAATCTCGTGGGGAAAGGTGGTCAAACCACCCGATAAATCCAGCCGCCGGATGCCCTGCAATTGCCCAGAGCGGAGTTGGGAAAGGGTATGCATGTTCGGTATTGTCGGTGCTGGTGTGGGCCGCTTGCCGCACAGCCCTTTTTATATATAAAAAAGGCTTCTAGCGTATATTTAACCTACACAAGTAGCTATTAAAAATGTAGTGGTGGCCTACAACCACTGCGTCACGATGTCCACCGGTTGGGGGCGGCCGAAAAGGTAGCCTTGCACGGTGTCGCAGTGCTGGTCGGCCAGGAAGCGGCTTTGGGCCTCGGTTTCCACCCCCTCGGCCACCACCTGCAGGCCCAGTCCGTGGGCCAGGGCGATGGTGGCGCGCACGATGGCTGCGTTGTCTTTGTCGGTGGCGATGTCGCTGACGAAGGAGCGGTCGATCTTGAGCTCATCGATGGGAAAACGCTTCAGGTAGGCCAGCGACGAGTAGCCGGTGCCGAAGTCGTCCACGGCCAGCCGCACCCCCAGGGCGCGGATCTCGTGCAGCAGGCCGATCACCTGGTCGGCGTCGGACATGGCGGTGGTTTCGGTGATTTCCAGGCGCAGCAGGTGCGGGGGGATGCCGGTCTCTTGCAGGGCCAGGCGCACCACCTGCACCAGGTCACGGTTCAGGCACTGGCGGGCCGAGATATTGACGGCAATCGGTACGGGTTTGAGCCCGGCGCGCAGCCACAGTGCCACCTGGCGGGCGGCGTGTAGCACGGCCCAGGCACCCATGTCGACGATCAGCCCGCATTCTTCGGCCACCTGGATGAAGCCGTGGGGCATCACCAGCTGGTCCGGCGTGCGCTGCCAGCGCATCAGGGCTTCCAGGCCAACCATCTGCTGCCCGTACAGTGAAAACTGCGGTTGGTAGTGCAGCACAAACAGGTTTTCGCGCAGGGCCTGGCGCAGGTCCATCTCCAGTGCCAGGCGCTCGTGCAGGCGGGTGTTGATGTCGTTCGACCAGAATTGGAAGCAGGCCTGGGGCTGGGCCTTGGCGCGGTACATGGCCATGTTGGCCTTGGACAGCAGGGCATCCAGGTCGGTGCCGTCCTGCGGGGCCATCACCACGCCTACGCTGCCTGCGCAGGGCAGCACGATGTGGCCAAAGCTTTCGTCTAGCACGATGTCCTGGGTCAGTGCATCGACCACCTTGGTGGCGGCGGTGGCGGCACCGTCCTGGCCGCCCACGTCCTCCAGCAGCAGTACAAATTCATCGCCGCCCCAGCGGGCCACGGTGTCGGTGTCGCGGCACAGGGCCCGCAGGCGCTGGGCGATGATGCGCAGCACCTCGTCACCGGCGCGGTGGCCCAGGCTGTCGTTGATGTGCTTGAAGCGGTTCAGGTCCAGAAATAGCACCGCCACGCTGCCGCCGCGCCGTTGCACCCGCGACAGGGCCAGGTTCAGCTGCTCGTGCAACAGCACCCGGTTGGGCAGGCCGGTGAGGGCCTCGTGGTTGGCGGCATAGTCCAGCGCGCGGGCGGCGGCCACGGTCGGTCACGTCGGCAAACACCAGTACGGCACCGTCCAGCGCGCCCTCGGGGCTGCGCAAGGGGCTGGCGGTGGCCCGCAACACGCGCAGGCCGTCTGGGCCGGGCAGGTTGAGCAGTTCGCGCACATAGACCCGGCTGCCCCGGCCCAGGCATTCAAATACCGCGGCCACCAGGCGTTCCATGCTGTCTTCGCTCAAGGGGTAGGCGGTGTGCAGGGACTGGCCCAGCAGCGTCTGGCCGGGGGCATGCAATTGGGCGGTGGGGTTGGCAAAGCGGATGGTGTGCCGCTGCGCATCGATGGTGATGACGGCGTCGTCAATGGCTTGCAGGGTGGCCTGGGCGTGCTGGCGGGTGCGCAGCAGCTGGCGGTTCAAGGCGCGCAGCTTGCCCGCCAGCCAAAAGCCCAGTGCCACGGCCAGCGCCAGAGTGGCGGTGGCGGGCGGGAGCCAGTTGTGGGTAGCCAGCAGCAGCCCGGCACTGACCAGTAGCGGCAGTGGCAGCAGCCCCAGGGCCAGCAGCCCGGCTTTTAACGGCAGGCGGCTTTGCCACACCGGCACCAGCGCCAAGCTGCTGACGGCCAATAGCGCAAACAGCAGCGCCAGTGGCGCGGGCGTGTGGCTTATCCAGACCTGGCTGCGCAGTGCCTCCAGCGCCTGGGCGTGGAACATCACCGACGGCAGGGTGGTATGGCCGCCCGCCAGCGGCGTGGCCAGTTCACCACCCAGTCCGCTGGCGGTGATGCCGATAAACACCGCCCGGCCACGCACCACGTTCAATACCTGGGGCAACTGCAGCGCGCTGGCAAACGACAGTGTGGGCAGGCCGTGCACCCGGGGCAGCATGACTGCGTGCGCGCGGACCCAGGTGGGGGGACGGCTGATGCTGTCTACCGGCACCAGCCGGTCCCACGCCGGATTCGGTGCGGCCTGCTGCAATACCGCCAGCGCCAGCGCGGGCGTGTCGGCCTGGCCGTTGCCGGCCATCAGGTGGATGCTGCGCGACTGGCCATCCACGTCCACTTCCACATCGACATGGCCCAAAGTGGGCCCGTGCAGGGGTGTGGCATTGGCCGCCACCAGCGTGGGCAACAGGGGTGCGGCGGCAATGCGGCCATCGGGCTGCTGCGCCGGGGCCACGGCCAGTACCACATGGCCTTGGCGGGCGATGGCG
The DNA here is from genome assembly GCF_025354435.1 of Rhodoferax sp. Classification (GTDB taxonomy): domain Bacteria; phylum Pseudomonadota; class Gammaproteobacteria; order Burkholderiales; family Burkholderiaceae_C; genus Rhodoferax_B. The sequence goes on along the minus strand of NZ_JANXMU010000070.1, from coordinate 45,232 downwards.
GTGGCCAGGGCTGCATCGCTGGCGGGGTTGCGGGTGTCGGGTTCAGAAAATAGTACCGCTATGCCGATGGCGCTGGCCCCGGCTTCGCGCAGGCGGTCGATCATCTGCGCATGCACCTCGCGTGGCCAAGGCCAGCGGCCCAGCGTGGCCAGGCTGGCATCGTCAATCGCCACCACCACCGGTGGCTGGGCGCTGGCGGTATAGCTGGGTAGCAACAGGTCGTAGACCAGCAGGTTCAGCCGCTGGATGGCCGATGGGTCCAGCCAGGCCAGTAGCACCACGGTCGCGATGCCTGCCAGCCACCAGTGGGCGCGCAGAATGGCCCGCTCCCAGCCGGACGGGAGTCGCGGGGAGGTGGGACCTCCGGTGGGCGCGGGCAGCGGGGTCAGAAAATTGCCATGGCAGGGATGATCAGCAGAATCAAGGCCCCCCAGCGGCTGGGAGGGGGGTTGGGGACGACAAAGGTTTGCGTGCTACCCCAGGGGCCGGTGTAGCCATCGGTGCCGGTGGCCTGTACGCGCACGTGGTGCGGGCCGGGCTGCAGATCTGTCAGGCTGAACTGGGTGCTGTCGGTGTCCGTATCGGCCAAGGGGTTGGTGAAGCTGTCGTCGCGCGCGACCTGCAGGTGGTAGTGCGCGGTTTGGGGCTGGGCCGTCCAGCGCAGGGTCAGGTTGCCGTCCTGGGGCTGGGGAATGTCGACACCGGGGCCGGGCAGCACGCGGCGAAACGGCTGGGCATCGCCCCAAGGGCCTTGGCCTTTGGTCGGGTGGATGGCAGCCACCCGCCATTGGTACATGCCGGGGGCCAGGTCTTGTGGCGGCTGGGCGCTGGCGCTGCTGACGACTTGCTCGTCCACCGCCTTGCCATCGCTGCTGAGCTGTACCCGGTATTGCAGGTTGGCATCGCCCTGGGTCCAACGTAGGTTGGGGCGGGCGGTGGTGGTGGCGGCATTCGGTGCCGGGTCGATCAGCAGCGGCGGTTCGGGCTGGGTGTGGATGACCAGGGTGCGTTCGGCCGACAGGCCTTCCAGGCCTTGCGCGTCGATGCCGCGCACCCGCAGGGTGTAGCTGCCGTCTTCGATGTCACGCACCCGGATGCGGGCGGCATCGGTGACTTCATCGGACAGCATGGCGCTGAATTCGAATGAGGCGGCCAACTGGGTGCGGTAGCGGCTGGCCCCAGCCAGTGCCGCCATCGGCCAGGCGATGGGCAGGCGCTCGATGGTGTTGGGCAGGCCGTCCAGGCTGGGCGGGGGCAATAGCGGCATCGGGGCGGCAGGGCTGCGACCACTTTGGGCCACAGTGCCCTAGGTGGCTTGGGCGGTCACCTGGCCGGTGGGGTTGGCGACATTGACGGCACCCGTCACCACCTCGGTGTGCATGCTGTGGCCGTCTGTGGTGACGCGGTACTGAGTGCCGCGCACGGCGGCAATGGCGGCCGGGGTGCGGATTTCAAACCGCCCACCGCTATCGCCCACTGGCGTGACCTGGTTTTCCACACTGCCCTGCAGCAGCGACAAGCCCACGATGCTGGCTTGGCCCAGCAGGGCTTTTTGGGTGGCTTGTAGCAAGAGTTCGCTGTCGCGTCGCACCAGCACACGGCTGCCGTCGGCAAACTGCAGGGTGGCGCTGCCGTCTGGCCCGGTGCGCAGGCCCGACGGAGCTTGCAGCAGTTCGCCTGCGACTGCGGCACGGGCCGGGGCATTGCCCCGGCGCAGCGTGGTATCGCCCACCACGGCCAGCAGCAGCACCTGGGTGGACTCCAGCTTCAGCCATTCTTTGGGGATGCGCAACTGCGTGCCGGGCGGGATGCGGTGATCATCGGCAATCTGGTTGCGTTGGCGCAAGGCCAGGGCCAGTGACGGACTCTTCAAATAACGCTCGGCCAGGTTCCAAGGGTGGTCGCCGGGTTGCACGGTGTAGATGAGGTCGGCAGCCATGGCGAACCAGGGCGTGCTCCACAAAACCAGACCAACAAGGCCGGTGTGAAGGCGGCGAAGACGGGGCATGTGGATGGGCATGGCTACACTAAATGGGGTGAAAACCGGGCAGATAATATGGTTAATTAGTGTAACAACTGCACACATCTTGTGGGGTTGTTCCTGGTTACCGTGCTGCCCAGCCTAACTAACGGCCATAAAAGTACGTCAATGTGCGTACGTGGCAAGGCGATGGGCAGGCTGCTCGGGTTGCTTATTCTGGTATTGCCAGTAACATTTTCTTGCCACTGGCTCTTTGGTGGTGTGCTAGCTCTGCGCAGGAACTGCATGCAAGCCTTCGATTTCTGGATAAGCCGGTTGAACCGCCTGCGCGATGCGCTGTTGGGCACCGATCGTCCCATGCGCATCCGTACCAGCCAGGCGGCACTGGCCTCGGTGCTGATGTTCGCCAGCATGGCCGATCTGTATCTGCTGGCCTGGCACGGTTTGGCCGACATCCGCCACGTGGTGCTATGGTCGGTTTTTTGTACCCTGGGGCTGGTGCTGGTGTTTGGCCTGATCCGCAGTGGTTTTTCGCTGCGCTGGTCCGATCCTTCGCTGGCGTTTGGGCAGATGCTCTACGCCATTGCCTGCAACGCGGTGGCCTTTGTGCTGGCTGGGCATGGCCGGGGCATCAGCCTGGCGCTGATGGCGGTGATTCTGATGTTCGGCATGTTTGGCATGTCGATGCGCCAGGTGGTGATGGTGGCGCTGTACGCCATGCTGTTGTTTGGCGTGGCCATGCTGGTGGCCATGGAGCAGGCGCTCACCGACGAACCCGCCGTACTGTACGCAGCCTACTTTTTCATGTTGCTGATCGTGCTGACCAGCAGCACGATTTTGACCCGCCGCCTGGGCTTGATGCGCGCCCACACCCGCAAGCAAAAAGTCCAACTGGCCCTGGCGCTGAAGAAAATCCAGCTGATCGCCACCCGCGACGAACTCACCGGCACGGCCAACCGCCGCTTCATGCTGGAGTTGATGCGCGAAGAAATCCAGCGGGCTGACCGCAGCGGTGCAACGCTGATGGTGGCGATTCTGGATATCGACTACTTCAAACGCGTCAACGACAGCTATGGCCACCAGGCAGGTGACCGCTGCCTGCAGGCCTTTGCCAGAGTGGTGCAGTCCAGCATCCGCACCACTGACCGCCTGGCCCGCTGGGGCGGGGAGGAGTTTTTGATCCTGCTGGGCGACACCAATTTTGCGTTGGCCCTGGCCTGCCTGGAGCGGGTACGGGCCCAGGTGGAACAGGCCGTGGTGGCTATGGGGGAGATCGAAATCCGCATCACCGTGTCGATCGGCGTGACCCAGTACCAGACGGGCGATTCGATCGAGCAAACCATCGACCGCGCCGATTTGGCGCTGTATGCCGCCAAGGCGCAGGGCCGCAACCAGGTGGTAAGTGTCTAAACCTCGCGGTTGCGCGCCAGCGGCGGATTCTTGGCGAAGTAGCCACGGATGCCGCGCAGGATGGCATCGGCCAGTTGCTCGCGGTAGTCGCTGCTGTTGAGCTTGGCCTCCTCTTCGGGGTTGCTGATGAAGGCGGTTTCGATCAGCACGCTGGGGATGTCTGGGGCTTTGAGCACGGCAAAACCGGCCTGCTCCACGTTGCCCTTGTGCAGCCGTCCGACCCGGCCCACCTCGCCCAGCACCGCGCTGCCCAGTTTCAGGCTGTCGTTGATCTGGGCGGTGGTGCTCATGTCGAGCAGGGCTTTTTGCACCTGCACGTCTTTGGCCTGCACGTTGATGCCGCCAATGACGTCGGCGGCATTTTCCTTGTTGGCCATCCAGCGGGCGGCGCTGCTGGAAGCCCCGCCCTGGCTGAGAGCAAACACGCTGGCCCCGCGCGCGGCCGGGGTCAAAAACGCGTCGGCGTGGATGCTGACGAACAAGTCGGCCTGCACCCGCCGGGCCTTTTGTACCCGCACTTGCAGTGGCACGAAGAAATCTGCGTCGCGGGTCAGGAAGGCGCGCATCGGGTTGCCGTTGACGGTGGTGGCATTGATGCGCTCGCGCAGCAGGTGGGCGACCATCAGCACGATGTCTTTTTCGCGCGTGCCGCCGGGGCCGATGGCACCGGGGTCCTCGCCGCCGTGGCCGGGGTCCAGGGCGATGATGATCAGGCGGTCGGTGCGCTGGGCTGTATTTTTTGCATCATTTTGGCTGCTAGCGCTGGCAGAACGTGCGGGAGGTGCTATTGAAACAATAGCATAGTCTTTGGGCGCAGCGGTGGGGGCGGGGGCCGGGCTGGGTGCACCGTAGGGACGGGGAGCCGGCTTGGTGTTTTGCTTGGCAATCAGCTCGGCCAGCGGGTCGGGCGCGTCCATCGCCACGGCCGGTGGTGCAGGGGGGGCCGTTGATGGTAGTGCGGTGGGGGCAGGGTCGGTTAGCCGCTCGGCAATCAGCGCCTCCAACGGGTCCTCTTCTTGCGCCGGGTACAGGTCGAACACCAGCCGGTGCTGGTAGGCGGCCACCGGGTTCAGGGTGAACACCTGGGGCCGGGCGGCACGTTTCAGGTCAATCACCAGCCGCACCACGCCGGGCGCGTTCTGGCCCACGCGGATGCCCGCGATATTGGGGTCGTCGGCCTGCACCCGGCCCACCAGTTCGCGCAGCGCCGGGTTCAGGTCGATGCCCTCGATGTCCACGGCCAGGCGCGGCGGGCTGGCCACAAAGCTGTGCTTCACCGCCAACGCGGTATCGGATTCGATGGTGACGCGGGAGTATTCGGGTGCGGGCCAGACCCGTACGGCCACGATGCTGGCACCACGGGCTAGCTCGTTGATGCCGAGCAGTAGCACCACTGCGCCGCTTTGCAATACGCTGCGGCGCTTCATGCGGGCAGCCCGCGCAGCAGGGCCTGGCCGGTGGCGGTGGCGGCGGTGAGGGTGGCGGTGCGGCTTTCACTGGAATGGATGTCGGGCATGGTGTCAATAAAAATGGCAATGTCAGGTGTGGGCAGCAGGGCCCCAGCGTTTTGGGGCCATTCGGCCAGTTTCAGGCCGGGGCCGGCGAAGATGTCGCGAAAGCCCGCGTCTTCCCATTCGCGCGGGTCGCTGAAGCGGTAGAAGTCAAAGTGCCAAATATTCAGCGGTGGATTCAGCGCGGGCAGTTCATAGGGTTCGACCACGGCGTAGGTCGGGCTTTTGATGCGGCCCTGCACGCCTAAGGCGCGCAGCAGGTGGCGTACCAGCGTGGTTTTGCCCGCGCCCAGGTCGCCGTGCAGGGTGATGAAGGCGTGGCGAATGTCCGGCTGGGCCGCCAGCGATTGGGCGAAGGCCTCGGTGGCAGCCTCATCCTTCCACAGTAGGCGGGTTTCTACAGTCGGCACAATCGGTGCATGGTGTGTAACAGTGCTCAGAACGAAAGTCTCCAACAGGTGTCGCGGATACAGGAATGGGCGCGCAAACTGGGATTTTCCCAAATTGGCGTGGCCCCGGTGGATTTAAGCTCCGCCGAAGCGGGTTTGACTGCCTGGTTGGCCCAAGGGTTCCATGGCAGCATGGCTTATATGGAAAGCCATGGCCTCAAACGGGCCCGCCCGGCAGAGCTGGTGCCGGGCACCGTCAGCGTCATCACCACCCGTATGGATTATCTGCCCCGCAGCACGCCCGAGGGCTGGCAGGCACTGGAATTTGACCGGCTGAGCCGTCCCGGCGAGGGCATTGTGTCGGTCTACGCCCGGGGGCGGGACTACCACAAGGTGCTGCGCGCGCGGCTGCAAAAGCTCAGCGACCGCATCGCCCAAGAGCTAGGCCCGCTGGGCTACCGCGTGTTTACCGACTCAGCCCCGGTGCTGGAGGCCGAACTGGCCCACCGCAGCGGCCAGGGCTGGCGTGGCAAGCACACCCTGGTGCTGAACCGCGAGGCGGGGTCGATGTTCTTCTTGGGTGAAATCTATGTGGACCGGGCTTTGCCACCCACGGCACCGACCACGGGCCACTGCGGTAGTTGCAGCGCCTGCATTGACGTGTGCCCTACCCAGGCCATCGTGGCCCCGCACCGGCTGGATGCACGCCGTTGCATCTCGTACCTGACCATCGAACATGCAGGGCCGATTCCGTTGGAATTCCGTCCGCTGATCGGTAACCGCATTTACGGCTGCGACGACTGCCAACTGGCCTGCCCCTGGAATAAATTTGCCCAGCGCAGCGCGTTGCCCGACTTCGACGAGCGCCGGGGCCTCAGTGGCCAGCAGTTGGTCACACTTTTGGGCTGGACCGAGGACGAGTTTTTGCGCTACACCGAAGGTGGCCCCATCCGCCGCATCGGCCATGAACGTTGGCTGCGCAATGTGGCGGTAGCGATGGGCAATGCGCTGGCGGCCCAGGAAGACGGGGTGATACGCCAGGCGCTGCAGTTACAGGCCGGGCATCCGAGTGTATTGGTGCGCGAGCACGTGGTCTGGGCGCTGGCGGCACAGATTGTGGCCTGACCATAAAAAAATCCGCCGCCCACGACCAGCCATGTGGGCTGATCGTGGGCGGCGGATGGCTCTAACGCGAACCTGTTAGGCGGATTTTTTCACCCGGCGACGTGTTCCCACGACAGCGACCAGGCCCAGGCCCAGCAAGGCCAGGCTGGATGGTTCGGGCACGTCGTTCAAGGCAACGGGTTTGCTGGTGATCAGAAGGTTGAAGCTGAACGCATTGGCCTGGCCTTCCACCGTGGTGAAGCCCATGCAGCCTGCATCGGCATTGGCCGCATTGCACACGGCGGAAGGCAAGGCGGTCAAAGACTGGGCGGATTCAAACAGGCTCACGTAGTAGGTGTTGTTGTCCAGCACAAAACTGTTGTTCAGCAGGCCTGCGATGACAAAGATGTCGTTGCAAGGGGCGGGGCTGACCGCAACGCAGGTGCCCTCAGTGTTAAGGGTTTCCACAAAATTGACGAAGAAGGGCAGCGTGGCCTGGTAGTTCACGCTGGTCATCGGTGCCAGCGAGTTAAGCGTCAGAGTGGACTGCACTGTTGCCGATTTCAAGGTGGCCAGGCTGGACGAGATGGGGTTGTTGTAGTGGGTAAAGGTGTTGGTCGCTACGGCTGCACCGTTGGTTTGGACGGTGCCGATGGCCGGGCTGCTGGTAATGGTGAGGCCGCTGCGGCTGGTGGCGACATCACCGGTATTCACTGGTGTGGTACCACCGCATCCACCCCAGGTCAGTGCCGTTCCCGTCGTGGTCTGGCAGCCGCCGTTAACGGTGTACTGCACGGTGGCGGTATCAAACACGGTATTGACGTTGTAGCTCCAGTCGGTCACAACAGGGTTGGCAAATGCCGCGCCGCTGCACAGGTGAGGGCCGCAGCGATGGCGGAGAAAAAGAGTTTGGTGTGCTTGACTTGCATGGTGAATATGAGCTTTTCTAGGTGGATGGTCTGCATTATTTGCGTCTATATGTACACAGCCGATGCGCTATAGTTTGTAATCTTCAATCTATTATTTAATGGATTGCATGCAAAGTGAAAATATTAAAAATCGTATTCAAATCATGATATTATACAAATTTAAATGATTGCATACAATTAAAATGTAATTTTTACCGACAGCCAAAAAAGTCCGCATTAGACAAGTGCAGGATGTGTGCCCCGCGAGAGGGCGAGCTTTCAGCAGTTGTTAAACCACGTGCTGCAGTTTGGGTTGAATCTGCTATCCCAAGGTACTGCCGCGCAGCGCAATAGGTCCGGCAGCCGATTTGGGGATGCGTGGCAAGCCTGTGCAGCAGAGCGCAGGGCTGCGAAATCTATAGATGTTTTTGGGCTTTAGCGCAGACTATTGCTACGCTAGTAGCTATATTTACCGTAGCACGCCCAGGGCAAACGGCAAACTCGCCATGCCCAACAGCGTGGACAGACTGACCAGGCTGGCGGTCAGTGCGCCGTTGTAGCCCATCTTGGCCGCCAGCACGTAAGCGCTGGATGCCGTGGGCAGGGCCGAAAACGCCAGCAGTACAGTGGTGTGGATCGGGCTCAGGCCCAGTATCCAGGCCAAGCCCAAGGCCACCACCGGCAGTACAAAATGCCGAATCCCCAGCACCGACACCGCCAGCACCTTGGCCCGGGCCAGTGGGCCAAACCGCATGCCAGCACCCGCAGCCAGCAGACCCAGGGTAATGGAAGACGCACCGATGCGGCTGGTGGTGGGCTCCAGCCAGGGCGGAATCGCCAAGCCCAGCAGGTTCGCGGCCAGCCCGGCGGCGATGGCCAAAATCAGCGGGTTGCGCACCAGCGCCGCGCCAAACCCGCCCTGCGCGTGCCGCACCATGGGCCATACGGCGGCCACGTTCATTAGCGGTACGCAGACGCCGATCAGCACCGCAATCAACTGCGGCCCCTGCGGTCCGGCCAGGCGCTCGGCCAGCGCCAGGGCGATGAAGGAGTTGAAGCGGAAGGCGATTTGCGCGTTGGCCGCGTGTTCGCGTGTGTCAATATGGGTGCGGAACCACGGAAGATAGGGCAGGGCGTAAGCCAGGCCGATGGCACACAGGCTCAAGCCCAGCCCGGCAAAGATCAGGCTGGAGGCGGCCAGCAGGTCCAGCGGGTTTTTCACAATCGATTGGAACAGCAGCACCGGCAGCAAAAAATAGTAGGTCAGACTCTCCACCTGTTCCCACACCGTGCGGTTCAGCCCGGTATAACGGCACACCAGATAGCCGCACAAAATCAGCGAAAAATCCGGAAACAAGAGCTGCACATAGTTCATGCGTTCGAGAATACCAGCCGCTTACCTCCCATTTTTTCCCCATCCTCTCCTGTGACCATCGACCGAATCGACGCCTTCATCGACGCCCTGTGGCTGGAACAAGGCCTGTCCAAAAACACCCTGGCAGCTTACCGGCGCGACCTGAGCCTGTTCAGTGCCTGGCTGGCCGAGCAGTCCAAGGTGTTGGATGCCACGCAAGAGCATGACATCCAGGCCTACTTTGCCGCCCGCCATGCCCAGACCAAGGCCACCTCGGCGAACCGGCGGCTGACGGTGTTCAAGCGCTACTTCCGCTGGGCCCTGCGCGAGCGGGTGGTGCACGCCGACCCCACGCTCAAGCTGCAAGCCGCCCGCCAGCAGCCCCGCGCCATCAAGACCCTGACCGAAGCCCAGGTCGAAGCCCTGCTGACCGCGCCCGACGTGGACACTCCCTTGGGCCTGCGCGACCGCGCCATGCTGGAGCTGATGTACGCCAGCGGCCTGCGGGTCAGCGAGCTGGTGCTGCTCAAAACCTTCCAGCTCAGCCTGAACGACGGCGTACTGCGGGTCATGGGCAAGGGCAGCAGGGAGCGGCTGGTGCCATTTGGTGAGGTGGCCCGCATCTGGCTGGAGCGCTACTTGGCCGAGGCCCGCCCGGACATTCTGGACGGCAAGCAGACCGATGATTTGTTCATTACTTCGCGCGGCGAAAAAGCCGGGCGTGCGATGTCGCGGGTGATGTTCTGGATGCTGGTGCGCAAATACGCGCTGGCCGCCGACATCCACGTCGCCCTGTCGCCGCACACCCTGCGCCACGCCTTTGCCACCCATTTGCTCAACCACGGGGCCGACCTGCGCGCCGTGCAGATGCTGCTGGGGCACGCCGACATTTCCACCACCACCATCTACACCCACGTGGCCCGCCAGCGCCTGCACGACCTGCACGCGGCGCACCACCCGCGGGGCTAGGCTGCCAGCGCTATTGCGCCCGTGTGGGCTGCTTGCTTGCGGGTGAACACCTCGGCAATCCGCAGTCCGTCCGAGCCGCGGCAGAGCGTGCTGTGGTGGTTCAGCAACTCGCCGTGCAAGCCGGTGTGTACCGCGTCACCCATGTCCAGGTTGCCGTAAAACACCATTTTGCGCTCCCGCAGCGCGGCGGGGCGGCTGGTGGCATCGGCGCTGCGCATCCAAGCCCATTCGGCGCGGTCCACCATGGACTGGAAGCTGCTGAAGTACAGCAGGTCCGCACCGTTGAAGTCGTTGTGCGGGCAGGGCGTGAAGACGCTGGCGTGCGCCTCGGCCTGCCCGGACCCTGCCTGTGCACGGCATGCGCGTCCGCGCAGTACAAAGGCTTCGGCGGCCGTGGCCAAACCCGATGGGGCCGCCGTTGCCTGCGGCGTGGCCATCACCGCGCGCACGATGCTGCGGTTGTTGCCCGCCTGCGCCCGCAGCACAAACACCGACAGCATTTCGACCCGCGCCACACTTTGGCTCTGCAGTTGCACCGTGTGCTGGCTGTAGTACTGGGTGCGCCCGGCGAGATGGCACTGGGTGGCGATGGCGAAGGCGTCGTGCTCGTCTACCCGCTCCAGTTGTGCCTGGCTGATGCGCACCAGGGTGAAGGCGGCGTACACCTTGCGGCCCTGCGCATCGCGGAACTCGGGCACGGCCTGCCCTTGGCGCTGGGCAATGGCCAGCCAGTGCCGGTGCCCGCACTCCTTCAGCAGCCAGTTTTCCGACAGGCCGCTACTGCTCAGCTGCGGCATGCCTGCGGTGTAGTGCCCGACCAAGGCCGTGGGCAGCCGGTGGGTGCTCACGACAGCAACAGCTCCGTCTCGGCGGTCTCTGCGCTTGCGTCCTGGTTGCCGATGTATCCCTCGATCTGCTCGGCCAGGTACAGGGCATCGCGCGCCACCCCCGAGAAGCGGCCCGAACCCCAGGTGTGCAGCCAGGGCAGACCCAGAAAATACAGGCCGGGCTGATGGGTCACGCCGCGCACATGTACCGGCTCGCCGCGGCCATTGAACACGGGGGCATCCACCCAGGCGAAGTCGGGCAAAAAGCCGATGCACCACACCACTGTGGTGATGCCGCTGGCGGCCAGGTCCAGGGTGGTGCGCTCTTCAGTGGGCTGCCACACGGGCACATACGGGCCGCCGGGCGGTGCGTCAATGCCGTGGGCGGCAATGTACTTGTCGATGCTGGCGTTGATGCCGTTGTAGATGCCGTCGGCGTGGTCCAGGTGGGCCTGCAGATTGGGCTGGAACTGCAGCTTGTCGCCCTGAAGGTCGGTCAGCAGGCCGTACAGCTCCATGCCCTCCAATGCAAAGCGGCGCAGGTCGATGTCGCGCCCGCCGTCGCGGCCCGTCACGTAGTGGTTGGTGTTGTCGCGCACGCCTTCGCGCAGCGGGTGCTGGGTGACCGGCAGGTTGTAATAGTCCATGTCGGCCAGCCAGTCCACCACGTCTTTGCCGCGGTAGAAGCGGGCGCAGCGCGGGGCATCGCCGGTGGCCACAAACACCTTGCGACCTGCCAGGTGCAGGTCTTCGGCAATTTGGGAGCCCGACTGCCCGCAGCCCACCACCAGCACTGCGCCCTCGGGCAGGGCCTGCGGGTTGCGGTATTCGGCCGAGTGCATCTGCGTAATGTGTGCGGGCAGGCGTTCGGCCAGGCGCGGCACGATGGGCTTGTGGTAGCCGCCCGAGGCCACCACGACCTGGTCGGCCGTGAAATCGCCCTGGCTGGTGGTCACCGCGAAGGGCTTGTGGGCGTGGGGCCGGGCGATCTTGTGCACCGTCACCCCCTCCAGCGCGGGCGCATCCACGTGGGCCACAAAGCCCTCCAGCCAGGCGTTGATCTGGTCCTTCACCATGAAGCCGTGCGGGTCGTCGCCCGCATAGCTCCAGCCGGGTAGGTTGCATTGCCAGTTGGGGGTGACCAGGCAAAACGAGTCCCAGCGCTGGCTGTGCCAGCTATGGACCAGCTTGTTTTTCTCCAGCACCAGGTGGCTGATGCCGCGCTGCTGCAGGTGGTAGCTCAATGACAGACTGGCCTGGCCGCCGCCGACGATGGCAACGGCATAGTGGGTGGTGTGGGGGGCAATGGTAGGCATGGTGGGTTCTCGGTGGTTAGCTGAAGGCGGTGACCAACACCTGCGCGTCGGCCTGGGTTTGAAAGGGGGCGGCCAGGTGTTCGATCTCTGCCAGTTGGTCCAGGGCCTGTGAACAGGCAAAGCTGTACTTGGCCCGCACGCGTTCGGAGGCGATATGCAGCGCCTCGCGGCAGCGCTGCACAAAGTCGTTGAGCGGGTAACTCTGGCCGACCTGCAAATACTCCTGCACCACCAGCGATGGGGAGTAGCAGTGCGTTTGCGTTTTATCAGGCCAAATGACGTGGAAGTGCATTACGGGCATAGGGTTATTGCTCTCATTTTTAAATAAATCTCGGCGTGCAGCCCGGCGCTGCGTTGCCAACTGAACTGCGCCGCCAGCCGGGTGGCGGACGCTTGGATGCGCTGTGCGTCGCGCCCCAGCAGGGCCTGCTGGATGGCGCGGGCGATGGAGGTGGCATCCAGCGGGTCGGCCCAACGGGCATCCTGGTCCTGCAGGTATTCGGTAAACGGCGCGATGTGTGAGGCGACCACCGGCACGCCGCTGCACAGCGCCTCCAGCACCACCAGACCAAAGCCTTCGCTCAGCGACGGCATGGCGACCACATCTGCCAGGCGGAATAGGCCGGGCATATCGGTATCGGCCAACGGACCGGTCAGCAGCACGTCTTGGCTGGCGCCGCTGGTCTGTAGCAGGGCGTGGAATTCACGGGCATAACCGCTGTGGTCCAGCAGGCTGGCACCACCGGCTATGACCAATTGCAATTGCGGCATCTGCGCGCGCAGTTGCACAAAGGCCTGCAGCACGCGCACGGTGTTCTTGCGTTCTTCCACCCCGCCCACGCACAGCAGCACCAGCCCTTCGGTGCGGATGCCCAGGCGCTGCGCCAGCGCCGCATCGGTGCTTTGTGCCACCGGGCTGTAGCGGGCGGCATCCACGCCGTTGGGCACTTCCAGCGCGGCAATGCCTTGCCCGGCCAGCGTGGCCTGCCACACCCTGCTGACGCACAGCACCTGGCGGGCCTGGTGGACCGAGCGGTGCTGCCAGGCCATGAGCTGCGGCTGGGTGAAGTTGTCCAGGTGGTGCACGGTGCGCACAAAGCCGTCGACCAGGCCCCGCTCTTGCAGGGTGGCCAGGGCATTGCCGCCAATGCCGTCGTGGCAGTGCAGCACGTCAAAAGGTTCGCGTTCCAGTAGCGGCGTGAGGTGGGCCACATAGGCATCGATACGGCTGCCTACCATGGCCACCATGTCTGTGGGTGTACTGCTAACCGGCACCAGTTGGGTAGCGCAGCGCACCGGGCGGAAGAACTGCTGGCCGGGCGTGGCCGGGGCCATCACCGTCACATCGTGCCCGGCATCCTGCAGGGCATGGGCTAGTTCAATCGTGTGCACTACGCCGCCACGCGGGTTCACCGAATGGGTGAGCAGGCCGATTTTCACGCAGGTACCCCTACCGCTTCGCCAATGAAAGTCTGTTCCGCAAAGTCCCACAGCAAGGCCTGGCCACCACTGTGGCGCAGGTGTACCTGGCGGCGGGCGGTGACGTCGCCCACCACGCCACAGGCGATGTCGCGCACGGCAAAGCGCGTGAGAACCTCGCCAAGGTGCTGGGGCCGCACGCTCAGCACAAAGCCGTAGCTGGGGAAGGCGGTGAGCCAGCGCTGCAGCGGCACGCCATCGGGCCTGGGGACGGCATCTACGTCGATGACGGCACCCACCTGCGAGCACTCCAGCAGCATCATGGCCGTGCCTACTGCGCCTGCCATGCTGATGTCTTTGGCGGCATCGCAGAGGCGGTCTTCCGCCAGGCGCGGCAGCAGCTCCAGGTCGCCGCGCAGCCGGGCCGCCGGGGCGGTGGTAGACGCGTTCCAGTACGGAAACGGCTCCTCAAACGCGCCGCGCAAGTCCATCGCCATCACCAGCTTGTCGCCGGGGTAGGCGTTGAAGCTGGTCAGCAGCGCCTGGGCTTGGCCGAGGATGGCCACGGCCAGCTGAGGCCGTTCGCTGCGGTTGTTGCTGTGGCCGCCGACGATGGGCACGCCGTAGGTTTGGGAGGCGCGGGCCATGCCTTGCAGCATCGCGCCCGCCGGGTCCATGCCTGGGCTCCACAGCGCGTTGACCACCGCCGTGGGACGGCCGCCCATGGCGTAGATGTCGCTCACATTCACCATCACGCTGCAGTAGCCTGCAAACCAGGGCATGCGGGTGATGAAGTCTTCCACCAGGCCCTCGATGGCGAACAGCAGGTAGCCGCCCTGGCCGTCGGGGATGGCGGCGCAGTCGTCGCCCAGCGGCACGGCCTGGGCCAGTGCGGCGCTGCCGCCGGGCAGGGCGGCTCCCAGCGCGGTGACGATGTCGCTGATGTCGCGCTTGTGGGCAAAGCCCCGGCTGTCGCGCAGGAAGTTGCAAAGCTGCTCGGCGCTCATAGCGAACCCCGTGCGCGGGTCACATAGCCGCTGACTGGGTCGAAGCAGGGCGGGTAGGCGGCTAGGTCGGCCTGCATCTCGCAGTGCGGACGGCCATGGATGCTGAGCTCGCCCAGCTGCTGCCATTTCAGCCGCCGAAACAGCGGGGCGTTCTGCGCCTGCACATGGGCCAGAAAGGTGTGGCAGCCCAGCGCGTTGGCACGGCTGACCGCCAGCCGGATCAGCGTGGCCCCCAGATGGCCCTGGCTGCGAAAAGACGGATGCACCGCCAGCCGCGAACCCCACCACAGGCCGGGCGATTTTTCATGGATGCGCACCGTGCCCACCACCTGGTCGGGCATGCCTCCGCGACAGGACATCGCCACCAGCAGCTGTGCGTGGTCATCGATGGCATCCCGGTCGTCCCCTGTGAAGATGCCTTGCTCAATGCAGAACACCGCCCGGCGCAGCGCATGGGCCTCGCGCCGCTCCCAGTCCTGGCAGGCGGCGCGCACCAGGAATTCGACCGGGGCCCAGACGGGAGGGGCTTCCAGGATGTTGTCGATGCAGAGCATGGTGTTCCCCTTACGTTTCGTAGACGGAAAGCGATGAGCACGCGCCGCACTTGCCACACCCGGCCTTGATGTCGCTGGAGCGCAAATTCGCCTCGGCCACGCTACGGCCTAGCGGCTGCAGGATGGAGCGCATGAACTCGGGCGACGGCGCGGCGTGGTCTTCCAGCGGCGTGCCGCTGATGGGCACAAACGGCACTACAAACGGGTACACGCCCAGCGCCAGCAGCTGGTCGCAGATTTGCAGAATCGCCTCAGACGTATCGCCCAGCCCGGCGAGGATGTAGGTGCTGACCTGGCCCCGACCAAACACGCGCACGGCAGCTTCAAACGCCTCCATATAGCGGCTGATCGGCACCTGGGCCTTGCCGGGCATGATCTTTTCGCGCAGCTCTGGCGTCACTACTTCCAGGTGCATGCCCAGCGTGTCGATGCCCGAGGCCCGCATGCGCTCAAACCACACATTCTTGTCTGGCGGCTCGCACTGGCCCTGGATGGGGATGTTGACGGCGGCCTTGATGGCAAACGCGCTGTCGCACAGCACCTGCGCACCACGGTCGGTGGCGTTGGGTGTGCCGGTGGTCATCACCATGTGTTTGATGCCGTCCAGCAGCACGGCGGCGCGGGCCACTTCGGCCAGCTGCTGTGGGGTCTTGTGGGCAATGGTGCGGCCGGCGGCGAGCGACTGGCCGATTGCGCAGAACTTGCAGGTCTTTTTGCGGCTCTCGTAGCGTATGCAGGTTTGCAGCACTGTGGTGGCCAGCACGTCCGCGCCGTGCAGCGTGGCAATGTGCGAGTAGGGCACGCCGTCCATCGTTTGCAGGGCGTAAAAGCGCGGCTGCTTGGGGAAGCTGATGCTGGCAATGGGGATGCTGCCGCGTGTGACCACGCTGCGGCCCTGTGCATCGGGGGCCAGCGCGGTGAACGGCGAGTTCCAGGCGGTGGAGGTGTGCACCGGCACCATGATGGTATGGCCGTCTACCGTGACCGCCTTGTGGTCGCTGGGGCCTGCGCCGCCCTTGCGGCTGGCCACGCCCGCGCTGGGGTCCACCAGCCGCAGCCCGAAGGACTGCAGCTCGGTCATCAACTCACGGTTCATGGGCTGGAGGCTGGGGTTCATACAGGCTTTCAGAGGTGGAAGGTGTTGCTGCCATGCGCTGCATGGGCACGGCGGGGCGGTCGTTGAGCACCAGGCCCAGCAGCTCAGGGCGGGCGTAGTGGCCCACCGAATCCATCATGCGTTTGCGCTTGGTGATCAAGGCCATGTCCAGGTCGGCAATCACCATCCCTTCGCCCTCGGTCAGCGGCGGTACCAGGTGCTTGCCTTCGGGCGAAATAATGGCCGTGTGGCAGCCGCCGCGCAGGGCTTTTTGCAGGCTGGCATCGGGGGTGATGGCCATGATTTGCGCATCTGTCAGCCAGCCGGTGGCGTTGACCACAAAGCAGCCGGACTCCAGCGCGTGGTGGCGGATGGTGACTTCCATCTGCTCGGCAAAGATCGGCCCGACCAGCGAGCCGGGGAACTGCGCGCAGTGGATTTCTTCATGCTGCGCCATCAGGCTGTAGCGGGCCAGCGGGTTGTAGTGCTCCCAGCAGGCCAGCGCGCCCACGCGGCCCACCGCCGTATCCACCACCTTCAGCCCGGCCCCATCGCCCATGCCCCAGACCATGCGCTCGTGGTAGGTGGGGGTGATCTTGCGGCGCTTCAGCGCCAGGCTGCCGTCGGCATCGATCACCAGCTGGGTGTTGTACAGGCTGCCGTGGTCGCGCTCGTTCACGCCTAGCACCACCACGATGCCGTGGGCCCGGGCCCGCTCGGCCACCGCGGCCGTTACCGGGCCGGGCACCACTACGGCGCGCTCGTACAGTTTCAGGTGCGGCGCGCCCTGCAGCACCGGCGGCAGCACGAACGAGAAGTAGGGGTAGTAGGGCATGAAGGTCTCGGGGAAGACCATGATTTGCACGCCCTTGGCGGCCGCTTCGTCGATGGCTGCGCACACCCGCTCCAGCGTGCCCTCGGGGCGTTCAAAGTCCGGGGCGATCTGCACCGCTGCCGCACGTACGGTTGTGGGTGTGGCGGCCATTTACAGGGTCCAGGTGTCGAGGATGACGGCACCGACCTTTTTGTGGATCAGCACAATGTCCAGCACGTCCAGCGGGCTGATCGGGCGGATGCCTTCGATCAACGCGCCTTCGCCTTGGCCGTACAGTGCCTGTAGCGCAAAGCGGCAGGCGTAGACCTTGCCGCCCTCGGCCATGAACTTGGTGATCTGGTTGTTGAAGTTCTGGTGGCCAGGAAAGGCCTCGTCGCCCAGCCTGGGAAAGCCGCGCTGCACGCCCAGCGTGACACCGGGGCCGTACAGCAGCACCGAGGTCTCAAACCCCTTGCGCAGCAGACGGGTGGCCTGCAGCAGGTTGACGAAGCCGATGGAGCCTTCAAATGCCACCGTGTGGAAGGTGACCAGAGCTTTCTCGCCCGGTGCGGCCTTCACGTCTTCAAAGACTTTTTCTTCGTAATCGACAAGGTAGTCGCCTTTGACGTTGGCGGGCTTAGTGACTTTGGGCATGGGGAATCTCCGGTAGAGGTTGATAAATGAAGGGAAACGCCCTCCACATTTCGCACGCTCCGTGCCACGGAAACAGCCCCAGCATGCGATCAAGTCGCCATCAAACCCACTGGATGTGCCCCGGCGGTTTAAAAACTTTTTTTCAGGCCCTAAAACCACCCGGCGACGGTGGTTTATCCGCACTGGTTTAATGCATTTCCCATGCGATCAATGCACCCGATAAACCGTTTTTGTGCACCAGCAGGATGCACAATCTGCGTGTGCAGCGGGCTTGGAACTTGCATCAATAATTGGATGCAAATGCAATCAAGTCATACGATCAAGTTGAACGACCCGGTCATCCTATGAACAAAACCCCCGCCCACTGGATCAAGAAGCTGCAAAAAAGCGACAAACCGGCCTACCTCTTGATGGCCGACCTGATTGCCGACGACGTGCGCACCGGCCGATTGGTGGCCCGCGACCGCCTGCCCACGCTGCGCGAGCTGGCGCTGGATCTGGAGCTCAACTACACCACCGTGGCGCGCGGCTACAGCGAAGCCCGCAAACGCGGCCTGATCGATAGCCATGCGGGCATGGGCACCTACATCCGCGGCTCCAGCCCCAGCCTGCCCCTGCGCGGCGGCAGCGCGGCCGAGATGACCATGAACCTGCCGCCCGAGCCGCAAGACCCGTCACTGCTGGCCCACATGCACGACACAGCAGCCGGTGTGATGGCCAGCGCCGACCTGTACGCCTTGCTGCGCTACCAGGACTTTGGCGGCACCCTGCACGACCGCGAGGTGGCCGCCCAGTGGCTGCGCCGCCGCGTGCCCACCTGCCGGGTGGAGCAGGTGCTGGTCTGCCCCGGCATCCACAGCGTGCTGACGGCCTTGTTTTCGCAACTGGCCCGCCCTGGCGAGCTGGTGTGTGTAGAGGCGCTGACCTACCCCGGCGTGAAAGCCATTGCCGCCCAGTTCGGCATCCAGCTGCACGCCCTGCCGCTGGACGACGACGGCCTCAGCGCCGAAGCTTTCGAGCACGCCTGCAAAACCCTGCACCCCAAGGCGCTGTACTGCAACCCCACGCTGCTCAACCCCACCACCGCCACCGTCAGCCGCTCGCGCCGCGAAGCCCTGGCCGACGTGGCTTTGCGCTACGCCATTCCGATCATCGAAGACGATGCCTATGCGATGTTGCCCAAGGAGATGCCGCCCGCCATGGCCACGCTAGCGCCGGGCCTGACCTACTACATCACCGGCTTCTCCAAATGTTTTGGTGCGGGCCTGCGCAACGCCTACGTGTGCTCGCCCGGCGACCGCCAGTCGCAGCGGCTGGCCGGGGCCATGCGCGCCACCACAGTGATGGCCTCGCCGTTCACCAATGCACTCGCCACCTTCTGGGTGGAAGACGGCACGGCCGATGCCATGCTGCAGGCCATCCGCAGCGAATGCGCCGCCCGCCAGGCGATTGCTGAGCGCTATCTCGCGCCGTACGGCATGCTGGGCCACCCCGAGGCCTTCCACCTGTGGCTGCCCGTGGCCGAGGGCTGGAGCCCCGTGGAACTGGCCGCCCACCTGCGCAGCCAGGGCGTGGGCGTGGTGGCCAGCGCCGCGTTTTCTACCGATGGCGACCCGCCCGATGCCGTGCGCATCTGCCTGGGCGGCCCCACCACGCTGGAAGAATGCAAGCGCGGCATGCACCTGGTGGCCGATACGCTTTTGCACCCTGTTCACCACCACGCCACCAATCTTTAACCCGAGGAGACAACACCATGGAAACCAAGCCCCCACTGCCCCCGTTCACGTTTGAGTCGGCCACCCAAAAAACCCGTATGGCCGAAGATGCCTGGAACAGCCGCGACCCCGACCGCGTGGTGCAGGTTTACACCGAAGACACCCGCTGGCGCAACCGCGCCGAATTCCCCACGGGCCGCGCCGAAGTGCACCAGTTCCTGACCCGCAAATGGGCCAAGGAGCTGGACTACCGCCTGGTCAAAGAGCTCTGGGCCTTTACCGGGAACCGCATCGCCGTGCGCTTTGCTTACGAATGGCACGACGCGGCCGGCCAGTGGTTTCGCAGCTACGGCAACGAGAACTGGGAGTTCACCGAACACGGCCTGATGGCCTGGCGCTTTGCCAGCATCAACGACCTGGCGATCACCGAAGCCGAGCGCAAATTCCACTGGCCACTGGGTCGCCGCCCAGATGACCACGCATCGCTGAGTGCTATGGATTTATAGATAAATTTCAAGCACTTTTTATGCTTCTGGCGTAGATACTACCTACGCTAGAGGCTATCAAAAAGATACCGTTTTTTCAAAACCTGGAGTCTGTATGAACCGCTTAGAGATCACCGAAAAAATCATCACCGTCAAAGTCTCCAAAGGCATCCAGTGGGCCGACGTGGCCAAGAAGGTCGGCCAGTCCAAAGAATGGACCACAGCAGCCTGTCTGGGCCAGATGACCTGTGATGCCGCGCAGGCCAAGGCCATTGGCAAGATCTTCGGCCTGACCAGTGACGAGCAAAAGTGGCTCCAGGTGGTCCCCTACAAAGGCTCGCTGCCCACCCCTGTACCCACCGATCCGCTGATCTACCGCTGGTACGAAATCGTCAGCGTCTACGGCACGACGATCAAGGAGTTGATCCACGAAGAGTTCGGCGACGGTATCATGAGCGCCATCGACTTCAGCATGGACATCGAGCGCCAGCCGGACCCGAAAGGCGACCGAGTCAAGGTAGTGTTGTCGGGGAAATTTTTGCCGTACAAGACGTATTGAAGGGGGCACGACTACGGGTGGAGACATTGGGGGGCGGATCCCAATTGCGCGATCAAAGCTGGCGGGTCGAGCACGGCGTATCCCGCATTTGGGCTCCGACCCCTATTGGCGGGTTGACGTTGACGTTTTCTGGGTGCCCGCCAGCATCGTCGGCCGGGAGTTGCGCCCGGCGGCGCAGTATTTTTTACAGAAACCCGCGACGCGGGTTTTCTTTTGCGCAAACGGCGTGCTCTGCACGCGGGGTTCACTCATCAAAATTGAATCCCCACACCTCTGGGATTCCCCTCCATTGACGCAGCCCTTGTCTGCTTCGCACAATGCCCCCCATGGTCACCGTCGAATTCGCCCCCGCCCTGCGCCGCCACATCGACGTGCCCATCCAGCAAGTCCCGGCCGGGCCGCTGCGGCAGGTGCTGGAGGCGGCTTTGCTGGCCGACCCGGCCCTGGCGCATTACGTGTTTGACGACTAGCACGCGGTGCGCAAGCATGTGGCGGTGTTCGTCAACCAGACCCTGGTGCATGACCGCGTGCGGCTGGACCGGGCGGTGGCGGCGGGGGACAAGGTGCTGGTGGTTCAGGCCGTATCAGGCGGCTAACTTCCTTAAGAAAGCGCGTTATGAACACACTCCTCGTCGGCACCCGCAAGAGCCTGTTCACCGTGCAAGGGCAGGGTGATACCCCCTCTAACTGGCACATCACCGCCCACCATTTCGCGGGCGAGCCCGTCACCCAGGTGCTGGTTGATCCGCGCGATGGCAGCTGGCTGGCGGCGCTGCGCATGGGACATTTCGGGGCTAAGCTGCGCAAAAGCAGCGACCAGGGGGCGAGCTGGACCGAAATCGCTTCTCCTGCATTCCCCCCCAAACCCACATCAGGCCCAGATGCCGACGACCCTACGCCCTGGAGCGTGGACATGGTGTGGTGCCTGACGGCGGGCGGCCCCGACCAGCCCAGCACGCTGTGGGCGGGCTGCCTGCCTGCGGGCCTGTTCCGTTCGGACGACGGCGGCCAGAGCTGGGCGCTGAACACTGCGCTGTGGAACCAGCCGCCGCGCAAGGGCTGGGGCGGCGGCGGTTACGACTACGCGGGCATCCACTCCATCTTGGTCGATCCGCGGGATGCGCAGCACATCACGCTGGCGGTGTCCAGCGGCGGCGTGTGGCAAAGCCGGGACGGGGGCGAGAGCTGGAGCCTCACCTCGCGCGGCATGCTGGCCCGCTATATGCCCGAGGGTCTACAGGAAGACGGCAATGTGCAAGACCCGCATTGCCTGGTGCAGTGCGCCGCCCAGCCCGACGCGCTGTGGGTGCAGCACCACGGTGGCATGTACCGCTCTAATGACGGCGGCCAGCAGTGGCAGAGCATCCAAGCGCCCACACCCAGTGACTTCGGCTTTCCCGTGGCCTGCGACCCGCACAACCCGCTGCGCGCCTGGTTCGTGCCCGCGCACAGCGACGGCTGCCGCATCCCGGTAGGCGGCCAGATGCTGGTCAATCGCACCGACGACGGCGGCCAGACCTTCCACAGCTTCGGCCACGGCCTGCCCAGCGCCCACGCCTACCACCTGGTCTACCGCCACGGTCTGGACATCAGCGCCGACGGCCAGACGCTGGCCATGGCCTCCACCACTGGCGGGCTGTGGGTCAGCAGCGATGCGGGGGAGCGTTGGGTGGGCTTGTCGAACGATTTGCCGCCGGTGGCAGTGGTGCGGTTTGTGTGAGGGCTGGCGTGGTGTCTTAATGTTCCGTTCATCGCGGGCTTGCAGAATCCATTTCTTTTTTCAGGACATCCGATGAACCCGCATTCCACCTCCCACTACGATGTCCTCAGCCGGGCCTTCCATTGGCTGACCGCCATCGCCGTCACCGTCGCTTTCATTCTTGGCCCAGGGGGCTTTGGTCGGCTGATGCAGCAGGGCGTGGACCCGGCGACCCATAGCGACATCGTGTGGCACGAGTCTTTGGGCATCTTGGTTTTTGTGTTGACCGTGTTGCGCCTGGTTTGGCTGGCATTTCGCCCGGCTGCGCCCCAAATTGCCATGGCGGGTTGGATGCACTTGGCATCCAAGCTGGCGCACGGCGTGCTGTGGGTCCTCCTGTTGGCGCTCCCCACCACCGGGCTCTTGGCCCTGGGCAGCGAAGGCCACCCGCTGACCTTGCTGGGCGGTGTGCGCGTAGACCAGATGCCTTTCATCGCCAACTCCGCCATCGCGTCGCTGGCCGACTGGGGCGACGTACACCAGCTGCTGGGAGATGTGATCATGTGGCTTGCCGGTGTGCACGCGGCCGCGGCCATCTTCCACCATGTGGTGCTGAAAGACGGCGTTCTCGCGTCGATGTTGCCGCAGGTGGGCCGCCGTTGAAAATCAAGGGCTCTCTGCCGCATCGCCCATGCGGTCGATGTTCTCGTTCAGGCGGCCCATCAGCTGGGTCAGCTGCGCCACTTCTTTGGGCGTAAAACCCGCCAGCGCTTGTTCTGTCAGCGACTGCATCACCGCCCGCGCCTGGGGCATGCGCTGGCCCGCGTCAGGGGTGAGTGAGATCAGGCGGCTGCGCTTGTCGGCCGGGTCGGCCACGCGCTGGACCAGGCCGTCGCGCTCCATGCGGTTCAGCAACTGCGCCATGCTGGGCTGCTCCACCTGGGCGATGCGGGCCAACTCGGCCTGTGAAAGCGCTTGGCTATGTTTCAGGCTCACCAATACCGGCAACTGGCCGGTGGCAAAACCGAGGTCACGCAAGGCCGCGTCGGCGATGCGACTAAAACCCCGCATGGCGCGGCCCATAAGTTTCATGGGGTGGGGGGGCAGGTGGGGATCGTGCATAGGGCTTGACTATACATAGGATGCTATATTAATATCAATAGGGGCCTATGCTTAATTCTGGCATCCCCACTGCTTTTACTTTTTTACCTCCGCACCATGCAAGCCACTCCTCCCAGCGCCGTCACCGCACCGGCCAAGTTCACCCGCTACCAGACCTTTGTGGCCGGGCTGCTGGCGTTTTTGCAGTTTGCCGTCATCCTCGACTTCATGATCATGTCGCCGCTGGGCGCGCTGATCATGCCTGCGCTGCAGATCACGCCGCGCCAGTTCGGCTTGATCGTGTCGGCCTACGCCTTCAGCGCGGGCCTGTCTGGCCTGCTCACGGCGGGCTTTGCCGACCGTTTTGACCGCAAGAAACTGCTGCTGTTTTTCTACACCGGCTTTGTACTGGCCACGCTGTGGTGCGGTCTGGCGCCCACCTTTGAGATGCTGCTGCTGGCGCGCGTGGTCACCGGCATTTTTGGCGGGGTGATTGGCTCGGTGGTGCTGGCCATTGCCACCGATCTGTTTGCGCCCCAGCTGCGCGGGCGGGTGATGGGCGTGATCCAGACCGCCTTTGCCGCCAGCCAGGTGCTGGGCTTGCCCATGGGCCTGTATTTGTCGAACCACTGGAACTGGCACGCCCCGTTTATCGCCATGACCATCTTTGGGGCGGTGGGCGGGCTGGTGATTGCCTGGCGCATGCAGCCCGTGGCCGACCATCTGCGGATCAAGCAGGAAAAAAGCGCCTTCATGCACCTGCTGCACACCGTGACCGAGCCGCGCTATCTCACGGCTTTTGCCACCACGGCCTTGCTGACCACCGGCGGCTTCATGCTGATGCCTTTTGGCAGCGCCTTCACCGTGCACAACCTGGGTGTGGCGCTAGAGCGGCTGCCCACCATCTACCTGATCACCGGCCTGTGCACCATCTTTGTCGGCCCGCTGGTGGGCAAGGCAGCCGATGCCTGGGGCAAGCTGCCGGTGTTTATGGCGGGCAGCGCGCTCACCATCGTCATGGTAATGGTCTATACGCACCTGGACACCGTGCCGTTTGCCACCGTGGTGGTGGTCAACGTGGTGATGTTTGTCGGCATCTTCGCCCGCATGATCCCGTTCCAGGCGCTGGTGACCTCGGTGCCCGACCCCACGCAACGTGGCTCGTTCAACGCCATCAGCGCCGCCACCCAGCAGCTGTCGGGCGGCATCGCTTCGCTGGTGGCGGGCCACATCGTGTCGTTCGGGGCCGATGGCAAACTACAGCACTTTCCCGTGGTGGGCTATGTGGTGGCTGCGTCCACGGTGGTGGCAGCAATGATGGCCTGGCGGGTGAACCGCGGCGTGCAGTTGCGCTCGGCGGCAGCGCTGGGCCAGCCTGCGCTGGTGTGATGTTGCTATAGATTTGTGGTGAGTTTTTATAAGAAAAATTGGCCAATAGCGTAGTTGCTAACTACGCTAGATGCTATTTAAAAGATAGTAATTTTGTAAAAATACTGTGCAATGGAGCCCTTAGCCCATGTCTGTGGATGCCCGGCCAGTAGCGCAACCCCAGGGCCTCAGGCCCGTGTCGATACACCTAGGTAGGCCTCGGCCCGGGCCGCTTCGCTAGCAGAGCCCGCCGGGGGCACACCGCCGCGGGCCAGTGCGTCGGCCAGGCGCCGGTACGCCGCGGCGTAGGTGCGGAACTCCGCCGTCACCGTGCGGTCTTGTTCGCGCTTGCGCTGCAGGGCCAGGCCGATCTGCCGGTCTAGCAATGCGCACTGCTGCTGCATGTAGCGCAGGCAGCGCAGGCGGCAGGCCTCGGACCACGCGGCCAGCACCGACAAAATCGGCACCAGCGGCAGCGTCAGCATCCCGCCACCACCACCCCGCGGGGCAGGTGGCATCTGGCCGCGCAGCATCTGCGTGACGGCAGCGCCCCAAAGTTCACGTTCCTCGGCCAGCAATTGCCGGTGCGTATGCAACTGCTGGCGGTAGCCGGGGTCTGCCACCACACCGTCTGCCACCAGCACATCCATACCCTCGCGCTCGCCGGGCACGATGCATTCGGCACCGATATAGCCCGCACCGGTGTTGCGGTGCAGCAGCACCCGATGCTGCATGGCATCGGGTTGGAACGGGTCGAGCGGCACGGTGCGGCACATGGCCGGTTTGTGCTGGTTGTGGATGCCACACAGACCCTGCGGCCCGCGGGCTGGGCAGACCCCGTTGGCCGGGTAGTCCAGGCCCTGGGTGACCAGGTCGAAGGCTCCGGCGGCACCCGGCCGCACGCCCAGGGTGCCCACAAACAGGTCCTCGTGGTGGAACAGCTCGGGCACCGTCATCATCGGCGGTGAGTTGCAGCACTTGCCGCAAGCGCTGCAGGCAAACGACACGGTACCGCTCACCACGGCCGACGCACCGAGTCCTGGAAGTGCTCCAGGATGAAACGCTTCACCGGCTCGGACCGGTACGACGCGACCAGGGTGTTGACCCAGGCTGCACTACGGTCTGCACCACGCACCGCCAGCACATCGGTCCAGGGGCTGCGGGCATCTTCCAGGCCGATGGAGTCGCGACCCGGTTGCAGCCCGGCGCGCCCTGCGTGGGGCCGGTCGATCACGGCGGCATCGACACGCGGGAGCGCACCGGCCAACTGGTCTTGCGGCAGCGACAGCAGCTTGAACCCGTAGCGGTTGCCCACCACGTCGCGTGGGGTGGCCGTGAGCCCCGAGCCATCGCGCAGCGCGACCAGGCCAAAGTTGTGCAATAGCACCAGGGCGCGCGATGCCGCCGCCCGCTCGCGCGGAATGGCCAGCGTGCTGCCATGTGCCAACTGGCGTGGGTGGGCCACACGCCGGGAATAGAGCGCGAACGGCAGCGTCACCGTGGGTGTGGCGATAGCCAGCGCACCGGGGTGGCGGACGGCCTCGGTGTTGAAGGCCACAGCATCCTGGAAGCAGGCCGCATCCAGCCTGCCTGCCAGCACCTCGGCGTTGACACCCCGGCCCGCGTCCTGCTCCAGCAGGCGCAGGTTCAGCCCCGCATCGGCCGCCACCTGCTGCACTACGGTCATGATTTCGGCATGCGGGCCGGGCATTACGCCGACCGACACGCTGCAGGGCTGCGCCCTTACCGCAAAGGCGGTGGTGCCCAAGCCCAAGGCCAGCAGCGCCCGGCGCTTCACAGCACCTCCCGCAGCACGGTGCGAAAGCCGATGTGCGCGGTGGCCAGGTCGGCCTCTTGCGATTCGCGGGCCGATGCGCGGTAGCGGACGCAAAAGTCGGGTGAACACAGGAACGAGCCGCCCTTGATCACGGTGGATTCGTTGGGTTTATGGAACGGGGCGGCCACTGCCGCCGTGTCGCCGTTCATGTGGGGCTGGTGCGGGCCGGTGTAGCGGTCGCGGGTCCATTCCCACACGTTGCCGATCATGTCGTGCAGGCCAAACGGACTGGCGGCAAAGCAGCCCACGGGGGCCAGGCCCGCGTAGCCGTCCTGCTTGGCGTTGAACGCCGGGAAAATGCCCTGCCAGTAGTTGGCGGTGGGTTGGCCTGTGGCATCCTTGGGTGCGGTGTCGAGGTCGTCGCCGCTGCGCCCGGCCTTGCCAGCGTATTCCCACTCGACCTCCGTAGGCAGGTCGCGGCCCAGCCAGTGGGCGTAGGCCAGGGCGTCGGCTTTAGTCACAAAGGTCACGGGCAGGTGGTCCATGCCGTCGATCGAGCTGCCCGGCCCACCCGGGTGGCGCCAGTCGGCCCCTTTGACGCAGCTCCACCAGGCGTAGGGCCGGGCATCCATCTCGGCCGCGGTGGGTGTATGGAACACCACCGCGCCGCCCTGGTGTTCGGCCTCGGTGACGTACGCCGTGGCTTTGACGAACGAGGCGAATTGCGCCACGGTTACCTCGGTCTGGTCGATCCAGAACGGTGCAACATGCACTGGTGCGGCAGCGGCGGGCCGCTCGTCCGGGTAGCCCTTGGTGCTGCCAAACGTGAAGTCGCCACCGGGCACCGGCACCAAGCCAGCCTTCGCGTCCACCTGCCATTGCAGTGGCAGGCCTCTGTAGGCAGCGCATTGCGGTGGTGAGCCCAGCGCCGCCAGTGGCGGACCTGATGCGGCTACCGGCGACCGTGCGGCGGTGGCATAAAAGGCCAGGCCCGCGCCGACTAGCGCCAGCAGAGCGGCGACCCCGGCGGCGGGCCGGGTCAGAAAACGCAAACGGTTCACGCTGGCCTCAGTAGTAACCGGCGGGCCGCAGCGGCTCGACACCGCCCACCGACTTCAGGTAGGCCTTCCAGTCGGCGACCAGGCCGCTGATGACGCTGGGGTTGCTGGCGGCCAGGTCGTTGTTTTCGCCCCGGTCTTTGGCCAGGTCGTACAGCTGCCAATGGCCGTCTGCGGGGCCGATGGGTGGTTCGGTCCACAGGGCCTTCCACTTGCCGTCGGTGCTGGTCAGGTAGGCGCGGCCATAGGACTCGTCGCCAAACGGGGCCTTGCGCACCGAGGTATCGCTGTTGCCCAGCAGCACCTGCAGGATGGACTGGCCGGTGACCGGGTAGACGTAGCGGTTGTCGTACACCACCTTGCCCTTGTTCTGGTCCTCGCCGGTCAGCGTGCTGACCAGCGGCGGCGCGGCCTGCGTGGGCAGCTTGGCCTGGCCCGCGTCGAGGAAGGTGGCGGTCAGGTCGATGATGTGGGTGAACGGCACGAAGGTGGGCTGCGCGGTGGTCTGGCCCGGCATGCGCACGATCAGCGGCGTGCTCACACCGCCTTCGCCAAAGTGGCCCTTGGTCTGGCGGAATGGCGCGGCGCTCACCTCGGCCCAGCGCAGGCCGTACTGCAGGCGCTTGGCGGAAGCCAGGCCG
Source organism: Rhodoferax sp. (assembly GCF_025354435.1). GTDB lineage: Bacteria > Pseudomonadota > Gammaproteobacteria > Burkholderiales > Burkholderiaceae_C > Rhodoferax_B. Next base: position 17,516 of record NZ_JANXMU010000070.1, on the reverse strand, counting down.
TTGTCGGTGCCCAGGGTGGAGTACACCGGCTCGGTGGCATTGGCCTCGTCGGTGGCCTTGGGGTCGGCGCTGGCAGCGGCAATCGGCCAGCCTTCGGCACCGTTGTCCGACTGGAACACGATCAGGGTGTTGTCGTATTCGCCGATGTCTTTCAGGTGCTGGATCAACAGGCCGATGTTGTGGTCAAGGTTGTCCACCATACCGGCGTAGATTTCCATGTAGCGCGCCTGGGCCTTGCGCTCCAGCGGGGTCAGGCTGGTCCATTTTTTCGACACGCGGCCCGCGGCGTAATCCACATAGCCGTCGGCCGGACTGTTGACGGCACTGGTGTACTTGGCGCGGGTTGTGCCGTTGTTGGCACTGGCGGGCGACGATGTCAGCGCCTCCGGGTCACCGGCATAGGCGGTGAAGTCCTGCGGCAGGATGCCCAGCTGCTTTTGCTTGGCCACACGCGCGGCGCGCACGGCGTCGTAGCCCGCATCGAAGCGGCCCTTGTACTTGCTCAGGTAGGGCTCGGGCACCTGCAGCGGCCAGTGCGGCGAGGTGTAGGCCGCGTAGGCGAAGAAGGGTTTGCCATCGCCCTTGTTGGTATCGATGTAGTTGATCAGGCGCTGGGTGTAGAAGTCGGTGGAGTAAAACGCACCGCCGCCGGTACCACCGGGTTGCCCTGGCTGGCCGGGTTGCACGTAGGCACCGTTTTCGGTGTAGTTCTTGGAGCCTGCGGCTTCGTGCGCGAAGTGGTTGCTGGCCGCGCCGCCCATCAGTGCGTAGCTTTTCTCGAAGCCCCACTGGTCGGGTGTTTGGCCGGTGCTGCCCAGCGCCACCGGTGTGGCGGGCGTGGCGATGTTGGAGCCCAGGTGCCACTTGCCCGCCATGTAGGTGTGGTAGCCCGCATCCTTCAAAAGCTGGGCCACCGACAGCGACCGGTCGTTGAGGTAGCCCTCGTAGCCCGGCAGGCCTTTGCGCTCGTCGTTGGGCGCGCCCATGGTGCCTTCGCCCACCAGGTGGTGGTCGGTGCCCGAGATCAGCATCGAGCGCGTGATGGCGCAGACGGTGCCGGTGTGGTGGTTGGTCAGCAACCGGCCGCTGGCGGCCAGTGCGTTCAGGTTGGGCGTGTCGATATCGCTGCCGAAGGCCCCGATGTCGGAATAGCCCAGGTCGTCGGCCATGATGAAGACGATGTTGGGCTTCTTGGTGAGCTTGAAGGGTGCCGCATCGCTACCGCCGCAGCCCTGGGGCACAAAGCTCATGGCGACGAGGGCGGCTGCAGTCCGGTGAAGACGGTGGCTACGGGCGGGTGACGGGTGCGGCATGGAAGAAGAGCCTGGCAGTGGAGGGAGGCGCAGTCTAGCCCTGGAGTTCCGCCCGCGAAGCGCGGAATTTTTCTATGCATATGTGGTTTGTGCGGGGGGGTGCCGACGGGCTTTGGCGCACCTCGGTATTGCTTCTGGTCCCCTTCAGCTAGCCTCCTTCGCCCCCCGGCTCCAAGCCCCGTTCTGCTCCACGATGCGTTGGACCATGGCCATGAAGACGGGGCGGTCGGCGGGGGGGAGGGGGGCGAGCATGCGCTCTTGGGCGCGCTGCATGGCGGGCATCGCGGTGTCTAGCAGGTCCCTGCCGGCGGGGGTGACGCTGAGCAGGCGCACGCGTTTGTCGTCGGGTGAGACTTGGCGCGCTATGAGTTCACGGCCCTCCAGGCGGTCCACCACGGCACCGATGGTCGAGGTGTCCAGGCCGATCTTGCCTGCCAGCGTGCGCTGGTCCAGCCCGGTCTGCTGGGCCGCGGCGAAGAGCAGGGCGAACTGCACCGGGGTGATGCCCAAGTCTCCCGTCTCGTCTAGGAAGATACCCACGGCAATTTGTTGCAGCCGCCGAATGGTGTGGCCGGGAAAGTCGTCCAGGCCCGGAAGGGCAGGGGTGGGCAGCGGAGTCGTCATAGGGAATGTCGGTCAAGGGTTTGTACTAGGCACTCGTCCAAAGTTTAACCCTACACTTATATTAAGTACACTGATGATAAGTGTACGTATTTAAAACCGAAGATCTAACCACCATGCACCCATCCTCTGCGCCCCCTTCCATTGCCGCTGTACGCAGGCACAACCCACCCGACACCCGCCACCTCCGCACGGTGGCCTGGATCGTGACACTGGCCGCGGTGGGCTTGGTTTTTGACGGCTATGACCTGGTGGTTTATGGCACGGTAGTGTCGACATTTCTGCGCGATCCGTCGCATATCGGCCTGGTTACGCCCAGCATCGCCGGTGCGCTGGGTAGCTATGCGCTGGTGGGGGCCTTGCTGGCGGGCAGCGTGGGCGACACCCTGGGCCGCCGTAAGGTGATGTTGTTCGCCTATGCCTGGTTTTCTATCGGCATGGGCCTCACGGCGCTGACCACCAGCGCCACGCTGTTTGGCCTGCTGCGCTTTACCACCGGCCTGGGGGTGGGCGCGCTGGTGGCCACCACCGGCGCGCTGATTGCCGAGTACGCGCCCAAGGGCAAAAAGAACCTGTTCATCGCCATCGTCTACTCGGGTATCCCGCTAGGCAGCCTGCTGGCGGCGGGTCTGGCGATGGTGCTGTTGCCCGTCATCGGCTGGCGCGGCATGTTTTGGCTGGGCGCATTACCGCTGGTCACGCTGCTGCCGCTAGCGTATTGCAAGATGCCGGAGTCGGTGGCCTGGCTGGTGTCGCGCGGCAGGTTGGAAGAGGCCCGTGCGATCTCGTTGCGCACCGGGGTGGAGATGCCTGCTGACGAACCCGTGGTGCTGGCCCAGGCTGCGGCCACGGAAAAACCCGGATTTTCCGGGCTCTTCGGCTCCAGCTACCTGTTCCCCACGCTGGTGCTGGGCTGCATGAGCGCCACCGGCCTGCTGCTGGTGTATTCGCTCAATACCTGGCTGCCTGAGCTGATGCTGCGTGCGGGCTTCAACGCCAAGGGCTCGCTGTCGTTTCTGCTGGTGTTGAATGGCGGCGCGGTGATTGGCGCGCTGCTGGGCTCGAGGGTTGCTGATCGCTTTGGCCCTAAGCGCGTGGTGGCCGCCAGCTTTGCCATCGGCGCGGTGGCGATTGCGGTGCTCACGCTGGATCTGCCGCTGGCCGTGCAGCTGGCCGCCGTCGCCGTGGTGGGTATGGGCACCAGCGGCACCCAAACCCTGATCTACGGCTTTGTCGCCAACTACTACCGCACCCATGTGCGCGGTGCTGGCGTGGCCTGGTGTGCGGGCTTCGGCCGACTGGGCGGCGTGGGCGGACCGCTACTGGGCGGCTTTTTGATCGGCGGCGGCTTTGCGCTTAACGCCATCTTCTACGTGCTGGCGGCACTAGCCCTCTTCGGCGCGGTCTTGACGCTGGTGGTGCCCAAGGCTCACACGCCGTCCACCCCCACCCTGTGACACACCTGACTTTTATGGACTCAGGGGTAGAGCACCCCGAGCCAGACCAGTTGTTTCACGTTATCCCCACAAAGAGAGTTAAAAATGCAATTCCATCTGAACGGCTTCCAGCCTGGCGCCCCCGAAGTTTTGAACGCGTCGGCCCACGCCATTCCCCACACCGATGCGCTGCCCCAAGAGGTCGACGTGCTCATCGTCGGTTGCGGCCCTGCAGGCCTCACGCTGGCCGCCCAACTGGCCGCGTTTCCCCACATCCGCACCTGCATCGTGGAGCAGAAAGACGGCCCCATGGAGCGGGGCCAGGCCGATGGCATTGCCTGCCGCACCATGGAGATGTTCCAGGCCTTCAACTTCAGCGACCGGGTGCTCAAAGAGGCCTGCTGGGTCAACGAAGTGACCTTCTGGAAACCTGCCGACCCGCAGCAGGGCGGCATCGTGCGCCATGGCCGGGTGCAGGACACCGAAGACGGCCTGTCCGAGTTTCCCCACGTGATCCTGAACCAGGCGCGGGTGCATGACTTTTATTTGGAGCACATGCGCAACGCCCCCACCCGGCTGGAGCCGCACTACGCCCGCAACTTCGTAGGCCTCAAAGTAGACCGCAGCGCAGCCGACTACCCCGTCACCGTGCAACTGGAGCGCACCGATGCCACCCACCACGGGCAGATCGAAACCATCAAAGCCCGCTACGTGGTCGGCTGTGACGGTGCGCGCAGCGGCGTGCGCACATCCATTGGCCGCAAGCTGGTGGGTGACTCGGCCAACCACGCCTGGGGCGTGATGGACATGCTGGCCGTGACCGATTTCCCCGACATCCGCAACAAAGTGGCCGTGCAGTCCGCCCATGGCAACCTGCTGGTGATCCCGCGCGAGGGCGGCTACCTGGTGCGCTTCTACGTTGAGATGGACAAGCTGGGCGAAGACGAGCGGGTGGCCCACCGCGGTATCACCGTGGACCACCTCATCGCCGCCGCGCAGCGCATCCTGCACCCCTACACGCTGGAGGTGAAAGAGGTGCCCTGGTGGTCGGTGTACGAAATCGGCCAGCGCATTTGCGACCAATACGACGATGTGGCGACCCTAGACATCGGTACCGCGCAGCCCCACGTGTTTATCGCCGGAGACGCCTGCCACACCCACAGCCCCAAGGCCGGGCAGGGCATGAACTTCTCTATGCAGGACAGCTTCAACCTGGGCTGGAAGCTGGCGGCGGTGCTGTCCGGCCAATGCGGGCCCGAGCTGCTGCACACCTACTCGCAAGAGCGCCAGGTGGTGGCCCAAGAACTGATCGACTTCGACCGCGAATGGGCCCAGATGTTCAGCGACCGCCCGCAGCAAGCTGCCAGCGGTACCATCCAGGGCGTGGACCCGAAAGAGTTCCAAAAGTACTTCGAGCAGCATGGCCGCTTTACCGCCGGCATGGGCACGCACTACCGCCCGTCCGCTATTTGCGGGCAGGCCACCCACCAGCACCTGGCCACCGGCTTCGTGGTCGGCACGCGCTTCCATTCCGCGCCGGTGCTGCGCGCCTTCGATGCCAAGCCGCTGCAGCTCGGCCACGTGGCCCAGGCCGACGGCCGCTGGCACCTGTACGCCTTCGCGGCCGCCACCGGTACAGCAAGCGATGCAGATACCGGCCTGGGCGCGCTGTGCCGCTTCCTGGAAACATCTCCGGATTCACCGGTGCGCCAGTTCACCCCCGCAGGCCAGGATATCGATGCAGTCTTCGACCTGCGCGCCATCTTCCAGCAAGACCATCGCGCCATGGATCTTGAAGCCCTGCCGCCCATCCTGCTGCCGCGCAAGGGGCGCTACCAGTTGCGCGACTATGAAAAAGTCTTCTGCGCCGACGTAAAAAGCGGCCAAGACATCTTCTCTCTGCGCGGCATCGACCGGGCCCAAGGTGCTCTGGTCGTCGTCCGCCCCGACCAGTACATTGCCCACGTGCTGCCGCTGGGGGCACACCGGGAACTGGCAGAGTTTTTTGCCGGGTTTATGCGGGGGGATGCAGGGTCTTTGTCGTAGGGACTGGGGGGTGCCTGGCGCTGTGCGTGGCTGCAACATCGGCTGGCCAGCGCTGGGCGGCTTTAGGGGGCTATGGATTTGTGGGAATTTTTGGATAAATGCTGAATTTAGATGCGCCAACCCACCTTCTGCAATTAACCTCTTCATGTCCGGTAGCGCCTACCGGATGCGCCTGGCGCAAAGTTTTTATCCCCCTAAAGGCCCCCGCACGTGGAAATCAACCAACTTCGTTCACTTGTGGCTATCGGCAAGCATCCGCAATCCGACCCCGCCGCACGCATCGATCCTGCGTCTGATGGGGATTTAGCCCGCGCCTTGCAGGCAGCCGAAAGCGAGTTTCAAACGTCCATCCTGCAACCAGGCACGGGGCTTGGCGGCCTGACGTCCCAAGGTGCGCAGGTGCTGGCCTGGGCTGAAACGGCGTTGCTGGAAGTGGAGGCCTTGCACCGAAATTTGCAGACTTCCAAAAAAGAAGCTGCCGTCGCGCCACTCTTAAAGAGAAGGTCCGTCTCGCCCAAGCGGCTCAGCACCCCAGGGCCGAGTGCCGAAGACATCCATTGGATTTTGAAAGCCGCTTTGCACGCGCCCGACCACGGCCATCTGCATCCCTGGCGCGTCATCGAGTTCCGCGCCGCGCAGCGGGCGGGATTGGCAGATACGTTCGAGCAGGAAAAACGCCGCCGCGACCCTTTGGCATCGCCGGAAGATATCCGCCGTGCGCGCGAGCATGCCACCCGTGCACCAGTGTTGCTGGCCTTTGTGGTGTCTCCCAATGCGCGCAGCATGGTGCCGATGCGCGAACAAACCCTGTCCGCGGGTGCGGCCTTGGGGAATCTGCTCAATGCGGCTCACCAGTTGGGCTTTGGCGCGATTGTGCTCAGTGGCGAACGCTGCTTTGATCCTGTGTTGTTGGAGGCGTTGGGTATCCAGCCTGGGGAATTCCTGGCCGGATTTATCAGCCTGGGCAGCGTGGTGAAAGCACCGCCCGACAGAGACCACGCCGCGCCCTTGGAGGTCTGGTCCTGCTGGACACCCGCTGCGGAGCAAGCCGCGGCCGGTGCCCCGTCTGCGGACCGCGGACAGCTGGCGGACTAAGGCGCAGCGAACACCTCGATGGCTACCAGGTTCGATACCGAGCGGCCCATCTTGGTGTCGCCCGGTCCGATCAGGCGCGTGGTTCCGCTGGGGTAACCGCACGCACTGCCGCTGCGGCGGATCTCTTGGCCCAGGACCGGTTGTTGGCACCATAAGCCTGCCCAGCGTGGCGAGCCGCACATAGGGTTTCGCCATCCGTTCGTCTGCAGTCTGGTGAAGACGCTGCCTGCGGGTGTACCCGGCCATTGCGATGGCGGGTGCTATAGATTTACGACAATTTTCTAGCAGCCAAATTGGCAGGTAGCGTAGATTTAATCTACACAAGGCGCTATAGAAAAATTACTTTTTTTATAAAAATAGATATTCAACGCATCACCCGAAACAACGGTATATCCGGCCCTTGCTGGATGCGCCGCACCACGCCTGCAGGGTCGAAGTACACCCAGAACCACATGTCCTCGATGTCTCTCCAGCGGTAGGCCCAGATCTTGCCATTCCAGGCCATCACGCCGTCCACCGTGGCGGGCGGGCCGAGGGCCCAGAGGATGTCGGCCTGGGTGGTGGTACCCGACACATCGATCTTGTAGAGGTTGGCGGGATTCATCACCTCACGCGACTGCACGACGTGGCCGCTGGCATCCAGGTCCACCATCACCACCGACTGCCCCATCGGTTGGCGCGAATACTGCAGCCGGTGGATGCCGTCACGGTCCAGTTCGGCCGTGGGGCGGCCCAAGGACGACAGCACTTCTTCGCGGGTCATGCCTGGCGTGACGGTGGCGCAGCCCGCCAGCGCGAGCAGCAGCGATGAAAAAAGGGTTGCAACAAATAGGCGCATCACGGGTTTCCTTCAGAACGGGGGCGTAAAGCGGGTTCAAGCGCGCTTTCGGGCACTATGCACGGAGAGCGTAAAGCGGTAACGCAAGCGGTGCCGAGGGCATGGCGGAATTCCTAGCGCGCCGAAGGGTTGGGCCTGCTGGCCCCATGCGGCATTGCCGGACAATGCTCTGGCACCACCCGGCGCAGACCCAACTTCCTTTGGAAACCCAGCCTCAAAAATCATGTGTGAACTTCTAGCCCTGTCGACCTCCGAGCCCGCGCAGCTGACCTTTTCGCTGCACACCCTGGCCTCGCGCGGCAGCGCCCAGGGCGGGGTGCACGATGGCTGGGGCGTGGCTTTTTACCAGGGCGTGGACGTGGCGCTGTTCCGGGAGCCACGGGCGGCGGGCGACAGTGCGCTGGTGCGCTATCTGGAAACCGAGGGCCCCAGCACCACCCTGGGCATCTCGCACATCCGCCATGCCACGCTGGGCACGGTGCAGTTTGTCAACACCCAGCCCTTCATGCGCGAGCTGGGCGGCCACACCCATGTGTTCGCCCACAACGGCACCCTGGTCAACTTCCAGACCAGCCCCACCATGGCGCTGGCTGCGTACAGCCCGGTGGGGCAGACCGATTCGGAGCATGCGTTTTGCGCATTGCTGGCCCGCCTGCACACGCTGTGGGCCGGTGCTTCCAGCCCGCCGCCGCTGGAGGCGCGCATGGCGCTGCTGGTGGCTTTTGCGGCCGACATGCGGGCGCTGGGCCCGGCCAACTTTTTGTATTCCGACGGTGACACCCTGTTTGCCCACGGCCACCGGCGCATCCATGCCGATGGCGAACCCGCCGAACCGCCCGGGCTGTGGTTGCTGGAACGGGTGTGCATGTCGGCCGCACCGCCACCGGCGCACCAGGACGGCGTGGCGATTGAGGCCGATGCCGAGGAGCACGATGCCCTGCTGATCGCCAGCGTGGCGTTGACCGACGAGGCCTGGCGGCCGCTGGCCGAGGGCGAGCTGGTCGCCGTGCGGCAGGGCAAGTTGCTGGCACGGCACGGCGGCGTTTGAGGTCTTGAAGGCAGCCGCCAGCCATCGCCTTGGCGCGGCAAATGCGGTAAGGTAAGGCATGGACACACCTACACATTCCTTCCATGCCCTGTTCGTCCAGCTGGGCCTACCCTCGGACGCGCCAGCCATTGCCCGTTTTCTGGCCATGAACGCGCCGCTGCCGGGCAATGTGCTGCTGCCGGACGCGCCTTTCTGGTCGCCCGCCCAGGCCACGTTTTTGCGCGAGGCCCTGCAGCAGGATTCCGACTGGGCCGAACCGGTAGACCAGCTGAGCCAGGCTTTGCGCGCACCAAAGGCTTAGGCCTGAAATTTATAAAAAATTGGCCTCTAGCGCGTATTCCACCTGCGTAAGCTGCCATCAAAAATATAGCAATAAGCCTGTTCAACGCTGCGGCCTGCGCAGCGTCCACAGTGCTAGCGCCATCAGCACCACGCCCGCTACCTGCACCGTGCTGAGCGTGCGGCCATAGACCAGGCGGTCCACCCCGATGGCGGTCAGCGGGTAGACGTATTGCAGCACCGCAATCTGCCCGGTGGCCAACCGGGCCATACCGGTAAACAGGATGGCGTAGGCCAGGCCGGTATGGAACACGCCCAGGCCAACCAGCCAGGCCCAGCTGGCAGCTTCGGCGGGCCAGCCATAGACCCAAGGCACCCAGGCCAGCAGCACCACGCCCACCGCGCACTGCCACCAGGCCAGGGCAAAGGGTGTGACGCGGCGCTCGGTTTTGGCGATCAGCGTCACCCCGGCATAGCTGAGCGACCCGCCCAGGCACATCAGCAGGCCCAGCCCATAGCCGTCGCCCAGGCTGTGGGAGCCCCCGTCCAGCAGTCCGGTGGTCAGCGCCAGCCCGCACAGCGCCACCAGCGTGGCCGCCCACTGGCGCGGGGCCACGGTTTCTTTGAGCACCCAGGCGCCACACACCATCACCCAGATCGGCTGGATGTGGAACACCACCGTGGCCACGGCGATGGATGTGCGGGGAATGGCCGCAAAAAACAGCGCCCAGTTCAGCAGCATCAGCCCACCCGCCAGGCCCACCACCCCCAGGCTGCGGCCCCGCAGGCACAGCTCGCCTAGCCGCCCGGTGGCCGCGCCCCACAGCCCTAAGGCCAGCGCGCCAAACACGCAGCGAAACCACACCGTGGCTAGCGGGTGCTGCCCGGCTTCTTCCACAAACACGCCGATGGTGCCCAGCAGCACGCCCCCAGCGATGAGCAGCAGCTTGCCCTGCTTTTCACGTTGGGCTGGGGTGGGTAGCAAGGGTGGGGAGGGCAGGGTGGAGGTGTGCATGCCGCCATGGTGCGCGGCGGGCTGTGGCTAGTAAAGCGCATAGTTCTAAAGATTACTATGCGTTAAACGAATGGTGGAGTTCCTATGCCTTACCCCGATTTTCAAATTGACTGGTTGCGCGCCTTTGTGGCGGTGGTGGATGCCGGGTCGCTGTCGGCGGCGGCCCCGCTGGTGCACCGCTCGCAGTCGGCGGTCAGCATGCAGATACAGAAGCTGGAGGCGGCCCTGGGCCGCGCCGTACTGCTGCGCGGCCCGCGGCACATGGCGCTGACGCCCGCGGGCACCGAGCTGCTGGGTTTTGCGCGCCGCATGTTGGCCTTGCAGGCCGAAACCCACACGGCGCTGCTAGGGCCGCAACTGGCCGGGCGGGTGCGGCTGGGTGTGCCCGACGACTACGCCGCCACTTACCTGACGCCTGTGCTGCGCAGCTTCGCTAGCCGCTACCTGGGGGTGGACATCGAACTGACCTGCGAGCAATCGACCACGCTGATCCCCCGCGTGCTGCGCGGCGAGCTGGACCTGGCCCTGGTCTCGCGCGACAAGCCACTGCGCGGGCAGTTTGTGTTCCAGGAGCCGCTGGTGTGGGTGGGAGCCGCTGCATTTGAAGCCTGGCGGCGCGACCCCTTGCCGATTGCGGTGTACGAGGCGGGCAGCATGGCCCGGATTGCCACGCTGTCGGCCCTGGCCGCCAAGGGCCGGGCCTACCGCATCGTGTACCACAGCTCTAGCTTGGCGGGCCAGTTGGCGGTGGTGGAAAGCGGGCTGGCGGTGGCGGTACTGACGCGCTGCAGCGTGCCACCCAGCCTGCAGATTTTGCAGAACCTGCCACCCGAATACGCGCTGCCCGCACTCGGTGCGATGGACGTGGCGGTGTTGCGCAGCAAGCGCTCCCAGCCGTCGCCTGCGGTGGATGCGATGTACGCGCAGATGCTGGGTACGCTGGGGGCCGGTGCGGCTAAAAATTTATAAGAAATAGGCATCTAGCATAGGTTCTTCCTGCGCTAGTAGCTATTTAATATGTAGCAATTAGCTTCCGGCTTATTCCGCCAGATCGGGTATCGCCTTGATCGGCCCGAGCAAGAACACAAACGCTGCCATGCCGACCAGTAAGACCACCCCGGCAACCATGAAGGCCATGCTGAAGGAGTTGGTGCTGCCCACGATGTAGCCGGTGACGATGGGCGCGGCGGCCCCCATCATGTTGTTGGCAAAGTTCATGATGCCGCCCACGGCACCCACGCCGCCTTTGGGCGCAATCAGCGAGGGCAGGGACCAGCCCACGGGGGCGGCAGCGGCCAGCCCGCTCAGGGCGATGGAAATCCAGATGATGGCGATGGTGGGGTCGGTGGTGGTGGTGGCACCGAACACCGCCAGCCCGCAGAACATGCCGCCCAGCAGCACGGACTTGCGCACCCGGGTTTCGTCGTGGCCCTTGGCGATCAGGTGGTCGATCAGCCAGCCGCCCACCAGCAGGTCGGACAGGGTGGCAAACGCCCAGGGAATGGCGGCGTACCCGGCCGATTTCAGAATGCTCATGTGCATGGTTTGCACCAGGTAGCCGGGCAGCCAGGTCAGGAACAGGTAGAAGCAGTAGCCGTAGGCCGCGAAGCCAATCGACAGGCCCCAGATCTTGCGGTTGCCCAGCAGGTAGGCCAGCATGCCAGCCGGATTGGCCGACAAATGGCCTTCCGGTGTGGCACCGTTGTCTTTGATGAACTGGTGCTCTTGTTGGCTCAGCCCAGGGTGTGCGCTGGGGTCGCGGTAAATGAAGTAGAAGGCCACAAAGTACGCAAAGCTCAGGCCCGAGACGATGGCAAAGCCCCAGCGCCAGCCCAGCGTGACCACCGCAAAGGCCACCAGCGGCACGCCAATCACATTGGAAAACTTCGCGGCGGCATCGAACAAAGCGGTGGACATGGCCCGCTCGGTGCGCGGAAACCAGTAGCCCGTGGCTTTGGAGTTGGCCGGGAAGCTGGGTGCTTCGGCAATACCCAGCAGCACCCGCGCCATGAAGATGCCTGCAAACCCGCCCGCGCAGGCGGTCAGCGCCGTGGCAATGCCCCACAAAAATGCGCCCCAGCGGCCAATGCGGGTCACGCCCAGCCGGTCCAGGATCAGCCCGGCCGGGATCTGCAGCATGGCGTAGCTCCAGAAGAACGCGCTGAACAGGATGCCCATATCGGCGGAGGTGAGGCCGAACTCGGCTTGCAGTTGCGGCGCGGCCACCGACAGGCTGATGCGGTCAAAGTAGTTGATCAGTACGCCTGCGCCGATCAGGCCGCCAATGCGCCATCGCAGTTTGGGAATGCGGGATGCCGAGGGGGGGGTCATGGAAATGTCTCCTAAAAGTGGGGGCGAAAAAAAGGGGTCAGGCGGCCGTGGCCAGCCACGCGACCGTGGCTTCGCACAACTCGGCTAGCGGCCGGGTGGCATCCAGGCACAGCACCAGGGGCTCGCCTTCGGGGGATTGCAGGGTCTGGAACTGGTTGTCCACCAGGGTGGACGGAAAGAAGTGGCTACCCATGCGCTGGCCCACGCGGGCCACGGCGCTGGCCGGATCGATGGCTAAAAACACGAAGCGCAGGCCGGGCACGCAGGCGCGCAGGCGTTCGCGGTACAGGCGCTTCAGGGCGGAGCAGCTGGCCACCGCGCCGCCATGCTGGGTTTGCAGGGCCAGCCCGACGGCATCCAGCCAGCCCGCACGGTCTTCGTCGGTCAGCGGCACACCGTCGTGCATCTTGGCTTTGTTGGCCGGGCTGTGGAAGGCGTCACCTTCCAACATGGCCCAGCCCAGTTGCTGGCACAGGGCTTCGGCGACGCTGCTTTTGCCGCAACCAGAGACGCCCATCACCACCAGTTTGCGGGCTGGGAAGGGGCTGTGCTGCGCGGGGATTTCGGCGGAGACGGGGCGGGTAGGGGCGGTCATGGTGCGGGTTTGGTTTTTAGATAGCGCTAACTTAATTGGGTAAAATTTTTTAGCTTTATTGCTACCAGTGTTTTATTATTTTGAGATAGCGCTATCTTATGGGTTTCCAGGAAAAATCTTTTCAGGGTTTACACTCATTTCATGATCAAAACCACGACCCGTTCCAGCCGCTCTACCGGGCGTGCCACGCTGGCCGATGTGGCCCGGTTGGCCGGTGTCAGCCAGATGACGGCATCCCGTGCCTTGCGCAGCAACAGCCGGGTCGATGCCGAGATGGCGCAACGCGTGGCCGATGCTTCAGAAAAGCTGGGCTATGTGCCCGACCCGGCGGCCCGTGCCCTGGCCTCGCAGCGCAGCAGCCACATCGCGGTGATGATTCCGTCACTGACCAACACCTTGTTTGTGGACCTGCTGGAGGCCGTGCAGAGCGTGCTGCGGGCAGCGGGCTTCCAGACGCTGGTGGGTGTGACGCACTACGACCCGCTGGAAGAAGAGCAGCTGGTGCGCGAGCAGTTGCTGCACCGCCCCGCAGGCTTGCTGCTTACCGGGCTGCAGCAAACCGCCCGCACCCAGGCGCTGGTGGCGGCCAGTGGGGTCCCGGTGGTCTACATGATGGAGAACTCCGATGCGGCCGATGTGGTGAGCGTGGGCTTTTCGCAGTTTGACGCCGCCGGGCAAATGACCCGCCACTTGCTGGACTGTGGCCACCAGCGCATCGCTTTCGCCGCGGCGCAGCTTGACCCACGCACCCTGCAGCGCTTGCAGGGCTGGCGCAAAACCATGCAGGACGCAGGCTTGCACGATGCCAATCTGGAGTGGCTGGACCCCGCACCTTCGTCCATCGGCGTGGGCGGGCAGCTGCTGGCGCAAATTCTGGCCTCGCCGCATGCGGTGCAAGCCGTGTTTTTTTGCAACGACGACTTGGCCCAGGGGGCTTTGCTGGCCGCCCAGCGCAGCGGCCTGCGGGTGCCAGGCCAGCTGGCCATTTGTGGCTTCAACGACCTGCCTGCCAGCGCCTACATGGTGCCCTCGCTGACCACCGTCAAAACCCCGCGTGTGGAAGTGGGCCAGCGTGCGGCGCAATTGCTGCTGCAGCGGGTCCTGCAGGAGCCGCTGGTCGAGCACCGGGTAGACCTGGGTTTCAGCCTGATTCTGCGCGAAAGTACCCAGCCGGGCTGAGGCCGATTTTCTGGGGTTGGGGTGGTGCCGCGTGGTTATGATGCCCGCTGGTTTTTACCGTGCCGTGCTTTTCGTACGCGCCCGGTCGGCCGCCTTTGGCCGCTCCCTCACACCCTACCTGTATGTCCACCGATCCCCAGCCCGAGTTAGAGGCTTCCGAAGCCGACCCCGCCACCACCGTCCCTCTGAAGATCGAAGACTGGCTCACCGTACTGGTGATGGGCGCGCTGGCGCTGATCACTTTTGCCAATGTGCTGGCGCGCTATTTCACCAACGAGTCCTTTGCCTGGACGGAGGAAATCTCGGTGTTTTTGATGATCGCACTGACCCTGGTGGCCGCGTCGGCCGCCGTGGCGCGGGATCGGCACATCCGCATTGAATACTTCTCGGACAGCGGCAGCATGGCGCGACGCAAGGGCTTGTCGCGCTTTGGCGCGGTGATGGTGGCGATTTTGTTCACGCTGATTGGCACGCTGAGCATCCGCATGGTGTGGGACGACTTTCGCTTTGACGAGACCACGTCCGGTATTGGGGTACCGGCCTGGTGGTATTCGATATAGCTGCCGATTTTGTCGCTGGGTATTGCGCTGCGCGCCGTGGGTCTGTTCATCCGCCGGGGGCGCGAAGCATGATCACCACCCTGCTGTTTCTGACCTTCATCGTGATGATGCTGATGGGCGTGCCGATTGGCGTGGCCCTGGGCCTGGCGGGCGCTGCGGCGATTGCCATTGCCAACAGCAGCAGCCAGTGGTTTGGCCTGCTGGCCGTGCCGCAAAACTTCTACGCTGGGCTGGGCAAGTACCCGCTGCTGGCCATCCCCATGTTTGTGCTGGTCGGCTCGATATTTGACCGCTCTGGTGTGGCCGCGCGGCTGGTGAACTTTGCGGTGGCCGTGGTGGGGCGTGGCCCCGGCATGCTGCCGCTGGTCGCCATTGCGGTAGCCATGTTCTTGGGCGGAATTTCGGGTTCCGGCCCGGCCTGCGCCGCCGCCGTGGGCGCGGTGATGATCAGCGCCATGAACAAGGCGGGCTACCCGCCTGCGTTTTCGGCCAGCGTGGTGGGTGCTGCGGCGGCCACCGATATTTTGATTCCGCCGTCGATTGCATTCATCGTCTATTCGATTCTGGTGCCCGGCGCGTCGGTGCCCGCGCTGTTTGCCGCGGGCATGATTCCTGGCGTGCTGGCTGGGCTGGCGCTGATCGTGCCCGCCGTGTGGCTGTCGCGCAAACACAAGATGGGTGCGCTGGAATCCAGCATGCCAAGGCCCCCGTTCTGGGCCAGTCTGCGTGATGCCATTTGGGGCTTGGCCGCGCCGGTGCTGATCTTGGGCGGCATGCGCGCTGGCTGGTTTACGCCTACCGAGGCGGCCGTGGTGGCGGTGTTTTATGGCCTGTTCGTCGGCATGTTTATCCACCGCACGATGACCGTGCGTGACCTGTTTCCCATCCTGCGCGAGTCGGGCGAATTGTCGGCGGTGATTCTGCTGGTGGTGTCGTTGGCGGGCATCTTTGACTATTCGCTGTCGACGCTGGGCGTGATCGACCCAATCACCAATGCCATCGTCAACTCCGGCCTGGGCGAGTACGGCGTGCTGGCGCTGCTGATCGTGATGCTGGTCACCGTGGGCATGTTCTTGGATGGCGTGTCGATATTTTTGATCTTCGTACCGCTCTTGCTGCCGATTGCCACCTTCTACCACTGGGATCTGGTGTGGTTCGGTGTGATCCTGACCCTGAAGGTGGCTTTGGGCCAGTTCACGCCACCGCTGGCGGTGAATTTGATGGTGTCGTGTCGCATCGCCAAGGTGCGCATGGAAGAGACCGTGCCCTGGGTCGGCTGGATGCTATTTTCGATGTTCGTGGTGATGGTGCTGGTGATTGCGTTCCCGCAACTCGCTCTGTGGCTGCCGCACTATTTGGGTTATTGATTTTTTCAGGAGACAAAAATGAAAGTTCGTTCCTTCCTCGCTTTGGCTGTTGCTACTGCCGCCATGCTGGCCACCAACGGCAGCATCGCCCAGACCGCCGCTTACAAGCCCGAGTACAAGATGTCGCTGGTGCTGGGCACCGCCTTCCCCTGGGGCAAGGGCGGCGAGATCTGGGCCAATATGGTCCGCGAGCGCACCCAGGGCCGCATCAACATCAAGCTGTACCCGGGCGTGTCGCTGATCCAGGGCGACCAGACGCGCGAGTTCTCGGCGCTGCGCCAGGGCGTGATTGACCTGGCCATCGGCTCCACCATCAACTGGTCGCCGCAGGTCAAAGAGCTGAACCTGTTTTCGCTGCCGTTCCTGATGCCCGACTACGCCGCCATCGACTCGCTCACCCAGGGCCAGGTGGGCAAAGACATCTTCAAGATCATCGACAAAGCCGGTGTGCAGCCCCTGGCGTACGGTGAAAACGGCTACCGCGAAATCAGCAACTCCAAGCGCGCCATCCACACGCCTGCCGACCTCAAAGGCATGAAAATCCGCGTCGTCGGCTCGCCGCTGTTCCAAGACACCTTCACCGCCTTGGGCGCAAATCCCACGCAAATGAGCTGGGCCGATGCCCAGCCCGCCCTGGCCACCGGGGCGGTAGACGGGCAGGAAAACCCGCTCTCCATCTACACCGCCGCCAAGCTGCACAACGTGGCGCAAAAGCACATCACCCTGTGGGGCTACGTGGCCGACCCGCTGGTGTTTGTGGTCAACAAAGACATCTGGGCCAGCTGGACCGTGGCCGACCGCGCCATCGTCCAACAGGCTGCCCTGGATGCCGCCCGCGAGCAAATCGCCATCTCCCGCAAAGGCCTGGTCGAGGCCGACCAGCCCCTGCTCAAAGACCTGGCCGCCCTGGGCACCACCGTCACCAAGCTCACGCCCGAAGAGCGCGCGGCGTTCGTCACCGCCACCCGCCCGGTGTTTGAAAAGTGGAAGAAGACGATTGGTGCAGATCTGGTCGCCACCGCTGAAAAATCCATCGCTGCCCGAAAGAAATAAGCAAGTAGTCAGAGCATGAAGAAAAACCTGCACCCCGCCCACGCCCCGTGCCCCTGTGACAGCGGCCAGACTTACGCCGACTGCTGCGGCCCGTGGCACAAGGGTATGGATGCAGGCATCTACGCCCCCACGCCCGAAGCCCTGATGCGCTCGCGCTACAGCGGCTACGTGCTGGGCCTGCTGGACTACCTGCTGTTCACCTGGCACCCGTCCACCGCGCCGGGCGACCTGGAGCTACCGCCGGTGAAATGGCTGGGCCTGGAAGTGCGCAGCGCGGTAGAGGCGGGCGATGCCGGCATCGTCGAATTCGTAGCCCGCTGCCGCGACGGCGGTAAAGCCCAGCGCATGCACGAAACCAGCCGCTTTGTGCGGCAGGACGGGCGTTGGTTCTACATTGACGGGCAGATGCACGGGGCGGAGTAGGGAACTTCGGGGGGTGATGGAGGCCCATGTGGCAGGACCACCTGGGGGTTATCGAATCACAAGGAAAACAACATGCTGTTAACTGATATCGCCGTCGAGCACACGCTGGCGTCCCCAAAGGGAGGACCTCGTGCGACGTTTTTGGTGCATCCCTTTACGAATACACAACGGGATACCTGACCTTGCCCCTGGAATCCGTATCCCATAACCGAGCTCATGAGTTGGCTTGCTTGGGCTGATTCGCAAGCCAGTTCTGCTCGAACTGCACCGGGCTGACATAGTCCAGCGTCGAATGCAGTCGAGTCCGGTTATACCAA
>NZ_JANXMU010000066.1 GCF_025354435.1 Rhodoferax sp. | reverse complement strand
GCCCACAGTGACGGGTACTCGCCTCGGTGCTCCTGCACCATGCGCACTGCGCGCTTACGCACCTCAGGGGAAAACTTGTTCGACTTCATGGCTCAATCCTCTCAGAGATTTGAGCCTCCTCAAAACACGGGGCGGTTCAGTCCAACCAATTGCCCATTTCCGCTGACTGGCAAGCCTGGTGGGCACAGCAGCAGTACAAAAACCGCGTGCTGTTTCTCACTGGCTCGCGCGACACCTTTCAAAAGGTGCTCGACTCCGCCCGCCAGACCCGTGCCCTTCAAAGCATTGAAGACGAACTACGCTCTGAAAACACCCCGTCTGACGACCCGCAGTGGCGCGCCCTCGATGCCCTGCGCGACCGCGTGGGCTTGCAGTTCACCGCCGCGCTGAAAGAGGCGTTCGACCAAATCGTCTATCCGTCCATCAACTCCGCACTGCGCGCGACTGGCACCGACTTGGCCTTTGCAGGCAACCAGAGTGGCGAAGCCACGCTGCGCCACACTCTGGAAGGTGCGCAAAAGTTCACAACCAAGATCGACGACGACAGCTTTCGCACCCGTGCCGAGGCCCGCTTGTTTGGCTCGGCGGAAGCCAAGGTCGTGCTCTGGTCCGACTTCAAGCGCGCAGCTGCGGTCAACACCAATTGGCCGTTGCACAAGCTCTCGGCACACGATGACCTGAAAGCCGACTGCCTGCGCCGTGGCCTGTGGCGCGAAGAGGGCAACCACATTCGCCGTGGCCCGTTTCCCCCGCCCGTGCCCGAAGTCGTGGTGCGAGAACTCTCCGTGCAAGAAGACGGCGACGGCACCACCTATTTGAAGATTGAACCCCTGCACGCGCCGTTGGTCGTGTTTGAAACGGGCGATGCAGAACCTACCAGGGCATCCACCCCCGTGCCCACCCCCATGCGCTTTGAGGCGACCGCGCTGCGCTACCGTTTCTTGGCCTTTGACCGGGCGGATATGGTGCGCGACAGTGCAGTCAAGGATTGGACAGCTAAGCTGCGCCTCAAATACCAGTTGCACCACCGGGGCGACCACTATGAAGTCGAACTGCTTGCGCTGCCCAAGGCCAACAGCATCACGCTTCGCTACACTACCGACGGCTCATCCCCCACCAGCGTGGGCACCGCCACCTATGACGGGCCATTCCGTGTGCCAGCAACCTGCCGCGTGGTCTGTGCCATAGCAGTTTCCACCGAATATGGCCTCAGCTCCGAAACCATCCGCATCACCATCCCGCAAAAGGGTGGAACAGAGCGCCCACCGATTGACCTTGCCACGCCAGCCCGCTGGACGCAACAAACCAAGCTGGACGACGCCAGCGCAGTGTGGGACACCATCGTGCGGCTTGAGCAGGCGGGTGCGGTCATGGCCCACGACATCAGTCTCACCGCCGAAAGCACCGACGGACAGCAAAACGTGGAATATTCGGGCGCGCTGGACAGCGGCTACGACCCTGTGGCGGTGAAAGCCATTGCGCAAAAGCTGCAAGACATCGTCAGCGGTGGTGGCCTGCGCATGACCATCGGCAGCCTGGCCTTCCCCACCGGGCAGGCACTGCTGGACTGGCTCAAGGCCACCAACCAGCCGTTCAACGTCGCCAAGGTCAGCCAAGCCGCCAGCGCGGCTGTCGGCCTGACAGCAGGTAAATAAGCATGGCCCGCGCACCTGCTTCTGCCACCCGCAAAGTTGTGGGCTTAGGCTTCCTACCGGAAGAAGCCCGTCACGGTTTTTTGATCGACGTGCCCCGGGGCAGCGCGGCCAGCGAAATGATTTGCATCACCGAGCACCGGGGCAACGACCTAGACCACCTGGGTGCCCGTGCAGTCGATGCCCCCCAACCCAACGACCCCGCCTTGCGCGTTGTGGTCGACCGCGCCCGCTGGCTGGCCCTGGCCCCCGCCTTTTGGGACGAGGCCAATCGCCGCCTGCGTGCCAACGGCCTGCCGGTGGCCAAGTTTCAAAAGAACCCTGGCAAACCCGTACCGGTACATCCGTCGCTGGGCAAAGAGCTGTGCATCCTGTGCTGGGCGGTAGAAGATGCCTCACCAGACGATATTCCCAATGCACTGCACAACTGGGAAACACTGGCCCCCGAAGAGCGCTGGTGGCTTTACACCATGACGGTCGCCACCACCGGGCAAGCCATGCAAAAGGGCATTGGCTGGCGCAAGGCACTGCGTGCAGCCCTGGCCGACAACCCCTTTGTCAAAGGCGAGGGCCTGTCGCCCAGGGCGCGGCGCGAGCTGCTGGGGCATTCGCAACTCTCGCTTTCCCTTTGAATTTATGCCGAATACAGCGCTAGTCCTGGTAAATAGTGCGCGGGCAGCTATCAGTTTTGAATAAAGTCTATGCCTACCTTCATCGAAACCCAGTTTCCCATTGCCCGCCTATCGGCTGAGGCGTACAAAGAGCGCAAAGCCAACAACGGGCAAACGCTCACCCGACTGGGCAAATGGTGGGGCCGCAAGCCATTGATTTTGGTGCGTGCCAGCATTTTGGGCATGATCATGCCCGCCAGCAACGACGCCAAAAAAGACCGCGAGATTTTTCTCAAAGTCTTGACTATGGACGACCAGGGCACTTGGGACCGCTGCAAAGACTTTTCGTCATCGGTGCCGTGGCGCACGGTGGATGGCCCCAGCCGCGAGATGTTTGACGCTTTGACCTACGCAGAGCGCATTGCCTACTGCGAAAGGCCGGAAAACGTCGAAGGCCCCAGCGTGGCAACGTGGGCAGAAATTAACCTCCACCTGGGCACCACGGCCACCAACCTGACCGAATTGATCGAACAACTGGGCCAGCGTACTTTCGGCCATACGCCCCGTGTGGGTGATAGCTTTTGCGGCGGAGGCTCCATTCCGTTTGAGGCGGCGCGCATTGGTTGCGAGGCATTTGGCGCTGACCTAAATCCGGTGGCCGGGCTATTAACCTGGGCCAGCCTGAATCTGCTGGGCGGCGGGCAAGCTGTGCAAGAAGAAGTAATGCGTGTGCAGGCCGCCGCTTTGGCCGCCGCAGACCAGCAAGTCACGGAATGGGGCATTGAACACAACGACCAAGGCGAGCGCGCCGACGCCTACCTGTATTGCGTGGAAGTTAAGCCTGAAGGCTCCGACTATTTCATCCCGCTGGCTCCAAGCTGGCTGATCGGCGAAAAATCCAAGGTGGTTGCTCGCTGGCAGCGGGTGGCAGCTTCAGATCGGCTCCTTCCTGATATCGCAGTAGTATCGGATGCTGAACTCAAGCTCTATAAGGAAAAGAAGGGCGCAACAGTGGCCGAAAGCCGCGTCATTGACCCCTTCGATGCCAATCGGTCATGGTCGGTGGAAGCCTTGCGCGGTCCCGATGGATTGCGCCGTTGGAGCAATGACGACATCGTGCCCCAAGAGGGCGATGTGTTTCAGGAGCGGTTGTATTGCATTCGCTGGGTAAAAACGGTGATCAAAAATGGCAAGCCCAAGGAGATACGTCGTTATGCCGCGCCTGATGCTGCTGACTTGGCGCGAGAGGCGAAGGTGCTGAGCCTGCTGCGCGCGCGCTTTGATGGTTGGCAGCGGGAGGGGTTCATTCCGTCGAAGGCGATTCCTGAAGACGGCGAAAAAACTGAAGAGCCGATTCGCAATCGAGGCTGGACTCGATGGCATCATCTTTTTACGCCACGTCAGTTGTTGACTCACGGCTTGCTAGCGGAACTGTCATCCAGCTTGGCATTGTCCAAAGCAGCCAAAGTCGGTTGCCTGCTTGGGCTTGGCAGAATGGCCGACTGGAACTCGCGTCTAAGTGCTTGGATGTTTCATGCGGGCAATGAAAAGGGCAACCAAGTCTTCTACAACCAAGCCTTGAACTGCCACTTCAACTACGCAACGAGAGCGTTCAGTAAGCTAGGCGATACCTATTCAATTTTTGCGAACATCAGCGAAGCTAACTTTGGACAACGTGGGAAATTGGTGCAAGCAGATGCCCGCGATCTGCGTGAAACTTGCGACCTTTGGATCACAGACCCACCCTATGCCGACGCGGTCAACTACCACGAACTAGGCGACTTCTTTCTTGCTTGGTACGACAAACTGCTTACCAACGCGTTTCCCGAATGGACTCCCGATGCCCGCGCCGAACTGGCGGTGCGTGGCGATGGCGAAGACTTCCGCCGCGCTATGGTCGAGATTTACAAAAACCTGGCCCGCCATATGCCCGACAACGGCTTGCAGATGGTCATGTTCACCCATCAAGACCCGGCAGTTTGGGCCGACCTGGGCATGATTCTCTGGGCTGCTGGGCTCAAGGCAACAGCCGCCTGGACCATCAGCACCGAAACCGAAGCAGCCGGCATTAAGAAAGGCAACTACGTGCAAGGCACCGTTTGCTTGGTGCTGCGCAAGCGCACCGTCAACGAACCCGGTTTTCTGGACGAGGTGTATCCGCTGGTGGAAGACGAAGTGAAGCGCCAGATTGCCAGCATGCAGGCGCTGGACGAAGGTGGTGAACCAAACTTCAACGATGCCGATTACCAATTGGCCGCCTACGCCGCCGCGCTGAAGGTGCTGACGCAATACGGCAACCTGGATGGTAAGGACGTGGAGCATGAGGTGTTTGCCGTGCGCGGCAAGGGCGAGAAAAGCGACTTTCAGACCGTGATTGAGCGCGCGTTGGGCATCGCCTGCGACACGCTCATTCCCCGTGGGCTGGACAGTGCCTGGCGCGACCTCTCGCTGGTGGAGCGCTACTACCTGCGCTCGCTGGACATTGAGAGCCGGGGCGAGCGCCGCAAGGGTATGTATGAAGAGCTGGCGCGTGGCTTTGGTGTGCTGGACATCAAACCTCTGCTAAAAAGTGACAAGGCCAATGGCACCCGCATGTTCACGCCCACGGGTTTGGCTGCCAGCGTGATGGGACAGGTGGACGGCGTACAAGCTGCCAACGCCGGGCTACCTGCCGCCCGTGGCCGTGCGGCTGCGTCTGGTCCGCATCCATTTGCCGCGTCGCCGCTGCGTCACCTGATGTTTGCCGTGCGCGAAACCGCCGCTGCCGACAACAGTCCCGAACCGGGTCGCCAGTATCTGCGCGACACCTTTGGCCAGGGCTACTGGGCCAAGCGCGAAGGCTTTGTCAATCTGCTGGAATGGCTGGCCGCATTGGGCAATGCAGAGGGCATGCAGGAATGGGCCGCCGACTCCGAGGCTGCACGCATGTTGGCTGGGCGGCTGCGCAACGATCACGCTTAACGCAAACGCCGCATGCTCCAACGCCATTCCAGTCGGCTCAATCGCCTTGATCAGTCGGTGCTCGCCCAGCGCCTGAGCGGGGCCGTCAGCTACGACCGAATTGCGGGGTACTTTCGCTCTAGCTTGTTTGAGGTGGCGGGCGAGGCCCTTACCAGCGTGGCCGGGCCGGTACGCATCATCTGCAATTCGGACCTAGACCCACAAGACCTGGTGACCGCTGCCGCCGCACAAGCGGCGCTGCGCCGCTCCTGGTGCGCGGGCAAGCCAGAGGACGCCCCACCCGCCGCGCTGTCGCGCTACCGGAAGTTGTACGAGGCGCTGACCAGCAAAAAGCTGGAGGTGCGGGTACTGCCCGATTCGGCATTTGGCCTGATCCACGGCAAAGCGGGGGTGCTGCGTTATGCCGACGGTACTGCAACCTCGTTCATGGGCAGTGTGAATGAGAGCCTGTCGGCCTGGAAGCTGAACTACGAGCTACTGTGGGAAGACAACGATCCCGACACCATAGCCTGGGTGCAGGCGGAGTTTGATGCGCTGTGGAATGACCCGCGTGCTGTGGATTTGAGCGTTTGCCCGTTCATCGTGCAAGACGTGCAGCGCATTATTTCCCGCATCGTCATTGAGCCAATTGAATTGACAACGATTGCCGACCCGACACTTGTAGCGGCTGCGGCAGCGGTTGAGACACCTGTGTACCGGCGTGATCAGGGCTTGTGGCCGCACCAAAAATACTTTGCACGGTTGGCGCTGGAGCGCCACCGTCTGGGCGGTGCGCGCTTGGTACTGGCCGACCAAGTTGGCTTGGGTAAGACGGTGCAGTTGGCGATGGCGGCGATGCTGATGGCGCTGGATGACCCCGATGGTGGGCCGATTCTGGTGCTCGCGCCCAAGCCATTGTTGCAACAGTGGCAAGACGAGTTGATGGAGTTGCTGTCGTTGCCCTCTGCCCGCTGGAATGGCAAGGCGTGGGTGGATGAGAACGATCTGGAATACCCGTCTGACGGAGCCAAATCGCTGGGCAAGTGCCCCCGGCGCATCGGGCTGGTTTCCCAAGGGTTGGTAGTGCGCGGACTGTCCGAAGCGGTTGGACAGTTGCTGAGCCGCCGCTACACCTGCGTGATCGTGGATGAGGCGCACCGTGCCCGGCGCCGCAAGGTGCCCAAAGTAGACGCCGACGCCGATGAAATCAACGAGCGCGCGGAACCCAACAAGCTGATGGCTTTTTTGCGCGAGATCGGCCCCAAGACTAAGAGCATGTTGCTGGCGACGGCCACCCCGGTGCAGCTGCACCCGGTGGAGGCGTGGGATTTGCTGCACATTTTGTCGCAGGGCAATGATGGTGTGCTGGGTGGCTGGACGCATTCCAGCCCCTGGTTTCAGGCCAGCCGTTGCCTGGACATTGCTACAGGCGATGCGGAGGTGCCGACTGCGGATGTGCGCAGTGGTTGGGAGTATGTGCGCGACCCGCTGCCATCCAAGTTTGAAAACCCGGCGTTTGACCGGATACGCCGCAGCCTGGATGCCAGTGACACCCGCTGGCAATTCACGCCCGAGAGTTTGGATCAACTGTCCCCCGCGATTCGGCGCGTGCAACTGCAAAACGGGCTACTGCCTGAGTACGGTGCCAATTTCAACCCGCTGCTGCGCTGCATCGTGCGCCGCACCCGCGCCTACCTGGAGGCGACCATTAACCCGGCCACTGGTGGTTACTTTTTGCCCAAGGTGACGGTCAAGCTGTTTGGCGAAGACAACGAAGGCGCGCTGGTTTTGGGCAGTTACTTGCGTGATGCCTATGCAGAGGCTGAGGAGTTTTCTCAGTTGCTCCAGCAACGTGTCAAGGGCGCTGGCTTTTTCAAGACGCTGCTGCTGCGGCGCATGGGTAGTTCGATGGAAGCAGGGCGGCGCACCGTGGCCAAGCTTCTGGGCGAGGAACCGGATGCCCCGGATGATGAAGACGAAGATGATGTCGAAGAAGAGGTGCCAGTACAGGTGGGGCGGCCATCGCAGGGGGCCAGTGACTTCAAGAACTTCACAGACAAAGAAATTGAGTCGTTACGACGATGCCTAAGCCTACTCAGGCAAGGTGGCAACAACGACCCCAAGCTGGAGGCGCTGATTGGCTATCTGTGCGGCACCTATCCGGGGGTATCCGGGAGTTGGCTGGACCGGGGCTGCATCTTGTTCTCGCAGTATTACGACACGGTGCGCTGGATTGGCGACGAAATGGCAAAGCGCGAAGAGTTCGCGGGCATGGATATAGGGCTATACGCGGGTAGCAACCGTTCCGGCTTTTGGCGTGATGGTCGGTTTCAGCGCTGCGACCGCAATGTGCTCAAAGGCCGTGTGCGTGCTGGCGACCTCAAGCTGATGCTGGGCACCGATGCTGCATCGGAGGGCTTGAACCTGCAACGCCTGGGCACACTCATCAATATCGACTTGCCGTGGAATCCGACCCGGCTGGAGCAACGCAAGGGCCGTATCCAGCGCATAGGCCAGGCGCGCAATGAAATCTGGATTGCCAACCTGCGTTACCGCGACTCGGTAGAAGACCGCGTTCACCAGGTGTTAGCCGACCGGCTCGAAGCGATCCACGGTCTGTTCGGTCAGATACCCGACACCCTGGAAGATGTGTGGGTGCAAGTGGCGCTGAATGACGAGGCCGCCGCTAATCAACTGATCGACCGCAGCACGGCGACGCGGAACCCGTTTGATGCCAAATATAGCAAGGTGGAGGATGCGGACTGGGAAACCTGTGCGTCTGTGTTGAACGGGCTGAGCATGCGGGAGATGCTGTCGCAGGGATGGTGATTTGAGTTTGGGCGGCGCAAAGGGAGGGACAAGTTGACCCCCTTGCAAAGCGGCATCGTCACTAAAAACCACCCGTTGACTTTGGAAAGTAGAGCGGGTGTCGGGAAGATGGATCGAGAGATATAGGATGAACCGAATCACCTCACGGCGTGAAAGCCGAATTTTGTCGCTCGAAAGTCGGATTGTAGTCAGGCCACTGCCGATGGGCGGCGTGGCAGGTCAACGACTCCGCTGCAATGGCACGACATTGGTTACCCGGCCTTGGGCCATGTCTTGCAGTAGCGCCAGACGGCTACCCAGCAGTTTCCATGCTTCGCGCATCGGGCCTTCGTACTGAGCGCGTTGGTAGATGCGCTTGACCTTGCCCACCTCGGCGTGGTTCAGGCATTTTTCAACCACATCGGGGAGGGCACCAAGTTCTGCCATGGTGGTGGCCGCTGTACGGCGCAGGTCATGCGGCGTCCACTTGCCGCCGGGTAGTGCCAGCGCATCCACGTCCTTAGAGCGGCCGCTCATGGGAACATCACCGGGGCGTTGCCGGTCGCCCACTTGCTTGGTTACGGTCTTGACGCATACATGGTCGGCAAAGTCAGGTTGATCTTTTTTGGGCTGCGTAGCCGGGAACAGCCAAGGGGTTAGGCCGGTGCTTTCGTGCAGGCTCTTCAGTTGGCACAGCGCAAAGTCACTAAGCCAAATTTCATGCCGCTTGCCGTTCTTGGTCTCGGGCAGGGTTAGATTGCGCCGCTCAAAGTCCACATGCTCCCAGCGCGCAGCCAGCACTTCGCCGATGCGGGCGGCGGTTGTCAGTTGAATCAGCAGGGCCAGTTGGCTGGTGGCTGCAAGCCCCGCCTTAGGCAGTTTCTGAAACAGCAGGATCAATTCAGCTTCGCTCAATACGCGGTCGCGCTCCACGTCGGCACCGATGCGGGCTTTTTTCACGCGCGCAGTAGGGTCGGCATCCACATAATCCCGATCGAGCGCAAAGCCAAACATTTGGCGCATGTCGGCCAGCGTCTTTTTGGCGGTGCGCACCATGTTCTGTGTAGGCGTGGCGCGTGATTTGATGGTGTCCACAATCTCCTGGATGTGCGCTTTGCTCACGTCCGCCGCCGCCACATCGCCGATGAGCGGGAAGACATCGCGCTCAAAAGAGCGCTGCGCCTCGCTGCCTTTGTCGGCGCGCTGGACCAGCTCCAGCCGTTGCCACTGGTCAAAAAGGCTGCGAACAGTCATGCGGGCGGTCTTTTCGGCCAATGCTCGCAGCCGCAATTGCTGCTGGTGCACGGCTTCTTGCCGGTCAGCTTCGATTTTGAGGAGTTCGGTCTCACGCTCGGCCGCCAGGCGCAGGTGGTCGGCTTCGCGGTCGGATTGCACTTGTTCGCGCACAAGTTGGCTTTGTTCCACCGGGTCAATGCCGTTTTGAATCTTCACGCGCAATGCGTCACGGTCTTTGCGGATGGCGGTGATGTCAGATTTGGGCCAGGTGCCGACCAGCACCTCGCGGAATTTGCCGCCAAACTTGTAGGCGAACCGGAATTGAACCGACACGGCACCGTCGCGCGCCACATAGACCTTGCCTTTGAGCGATCCACCGTCAGTTAACCGGCGTCCATGGTCCGCAGCACCCAGCGCTTTGAGTTCCAACATCGTCAGTGCCATAGCAAACCCCGGTTGACTGCGCCGTTTCCGTTGTCCCAACTATTGTCCCAACTGCAACGCAGGCTTTGAGTGTATCTTAGTGGACGTTGTTGGATAATGGATTTTGTTAGGACTTCTAAAAATCTGTTTAAATTCAAATGGTTAGGTTGATTTTTGGCTTTTATTGGGTTTTCTTGAATTCACTAAAACTTGCATGGGGTGCAAGGGGTAGAAGGTTCGAATCCTTTCACACATTTAATTCCAAAAAACCCTCTAAGAACGTGTGTCTTAGAGGGTTTTTTCATGGGCGAAACAAAATAGCCTTAGGTATCCGGGGCCCTCAGCTGCGCAGGTTCTGGTTAAAAAATGCCAGCGTGCGCTCCCAGGCCAGTTTTGCGGCTGCCGCGTCGTAGCGGGGGGTGGTGTCGTTGTTGAAGCCGTGTTGGGTGCCAGGGTACTGGTAGGCGGTGTAGCGCACGGCGGCGGCTTTCAGGGCGGCTTCGTACACCGGCCAGGAAGCGTTGATGCGCTCGTCCACGGCAGCGAATTGGATCAGCAATGGTGCCTTGACTTGGCTGGCGGCGCTAGCGGCGGGCTGGTTGCCGTAGAAGGGCACGGCGGCACCCAGGTCGGGCAGGCGGGTCGATAGCATATGGGCCACACCACCGCCGTAGCAGAAACCCACCACGCCGATCTTGCCCACCACTTCGGGGCGGGCTTTGAGGAAGTTGGCCGCAGCGACGAAGTCTTCGGCGGTTTTGGTTTGGTCGAGCTGGGCAAACAGGGCCACGGCCTTTTGTTCGTCACCGGGATAGCCACCCAGCGGGGTCAACGCATCGGGCGCGAAGGCCACAAAGTTGTCCAGCGCCAGGCGGCGGGCGATGTCTTCGATGTGGGGGTTCAGGCCACGGTTTTCATGCACCACCAGAATGGCGGGCAGGGGGCCGGTGGCGTTGGCGGGGCGGGCAAGGTAGCCCTTGACCGTGCCATAGCCGTTGGGAGAGGGAAAAGACAGCGTTTCGGTCACGATACGCGGGTCGGTGGGGGTGACCTGCTGGCCCAGCGCGAAATTGGGACTGAGTGCACCGAGCAGCATGGTGGCGGTGACGCCACCTACGGCAAACTTTTGGGCCTTTTCCAGAAAACCGCGCCGGTCCAGGGTGCCGTGCACATAGGCATCGAACAGTATCAGTAGTTCTTGGTCGAAATCCTGGGCGGTTTTGCGCTGCATGGGCTGTCTCCAAAAGACTGCAGCTTATCGGCTTGGCCGATTTCCTCAAAGACCGTCAGAACTGGCGGGTTTTACCGAGCAAGTTAGTTAGCGGGCTTGATGTCGGCTTCGGCGCTGGGGGTAACCCGGCGGGCACCGTCAAAGCGGCGTTGCCAGTAGGCGGCACGCATGTCTTCTACGCGGACTTCGGAGCCACTGCGGGGGGCGTGGATGAACTTGCCGTCGCCCACATAAATGCCCACATGGCTGAAGGCTTTGCGCATGGTGTTGAAGAACACCAGATCGCCAGGACGCAAATCGTTTTTATCGATGCGGTCGGTAGCCGCGGCCTGCTCGTTGGCGCGGCGTGGCAAGACCAGGCCGATAGTTTGCTCGTACATGGCGCGGACAAAGCCGCTGCAATCAAAGCCGGTTTCGGCCGAGGTACCGCCAAATTTGTACGGTACGCCCAGGAATCCCATGGCGTTGACCACCAAGTCCGAAGCCCGGGTGCTCACGGTTTGCCGTACCTGTTCAAGCTGGTCGATGGTGTGGGTTAGCAGGCCGCGATCGACCAGTAACTTGTCCATGTCTTCCTGGATGGTGGATTGGGGCGCAGCGTGTACAGAGGCGCATACAAGAGATAAAACAGCGAGCCATTTATGCATCGGCCGAAGGTTAGAGGCTGTGGCGAGATTAGTCAAGTCTGGAGGGCTGCGTAAGCTGTTGATTCGTAATGAACTTTACCATATCGTTTGTAAATATCAGGATACAAGATGGTTTGAGGATACCCGGCTGGGCTGCAAAGGCGCTGCAAGCCATGCATCACCCGGGTTAGCCGATATTTTTATAGAGTTTGGGCAGTTAGCGCATGTTCGATATGCACCAGTAGCTATCATTTAAATAGCGAATCAATGGCCGGCTATTTTTGCTGCCATTGGTTGGCCCACAGTGTGTCTAATGCATCGGCGATGTCGGGCGACGGCTCGCCCAGGTAGCCGATGCGGCCTTGCTGGTAGACCTTGCCAAACAGCCGATCGCGGTCTTCTGCGTAGAGCAGGGCGGCGTTGAAGTCAGCGCAGCTATGGGGTTTGCACACCGCCAGCAGCAGGTAATCCATGCCTGCTACCCGTACGCGCCGTGCCGGTGGGCGCGGGCCGTTGAATTTGGCCAGCCAAGCCTCGCGCGCCAACGGCCCCAGGACCCGCAGATAAGTGGCTTTGAATGCCGGGTCGAGCAGCATTTTTTCGGCATCACTCATGGGCTCGTTCTGTGTGATGGTGCCAGCGTTGGGCGATAAAGCATCGTCACAGCGGTGGTATCGGGGGCTGAGCAGGGTTTTGCCCAGCGCGGCTTGCAGCGAGGCATCGGCCTGCAGATGGATGCTGGTACCGTTTTTGTCCTCAAACACCATAAAGTCCAATGCCGACCCAGAATGTACTTCGCTGACCAGTGCCATCTTGAAGGAGGGTGGAGCGGATGGGCCAAAGTATGTGAAGGCGGCCTGTACCTTCCGACCCACGACGCGTTTGTCGCCTTGCTCGACCACCAGCGCGTCGCGTAGGACCCGCAGCCTGGGTGCATCAGGGTTGCTGCAATCGCTGGCGTAGGTGCCACCGTACTTGCGCACCACATCGGGCTTGAAATGCGCTTGTGCCCATGCCGTACTGGCCACCAAGCATAGACAACCTGTCGCAGCCACCAGACGGTACGCGCTGTGGCGGGAGAAAAACTGCATCAAATAGGCCTTTGGATCGGTGGCTGGTGACGGTGTGGCAAATCAAGGTCCGTCACGTCAAATATGGCACCGGTGGCACCACGCTCGCAGAGGCTGTTTACGATTTGTTCCACCACCCCAACACATCGTAAACAGACTCTTGGACACTGGCGCTTTGCTCGCCGGGGGTGACGCGCCCCGGCACCGACATGTAAATGAATGTAGCTTGCAGCCACCAAACTACAAGCATGCTTAGCACGCTGCGTGCCAACTATTTCCGGTCAATGGGGCTAATTTTGGGGTCGGGGTGGGCAAGCTTACGCTCTTGAGACGTTTAAGTAATAAACAACTGAGAATTCATTCGTTCCAGTTTGGATGGTTCGCTTCCAGAATCCAACCCATCGCACTTTATCTGGAACTGTAATCCTCTATGTTGACCCGCCGCCACCTCTCCAAAGCCCTTGTCGCCATCGCCGCAGCTGCCGCAGGTCTCTCTGTCCACGCCCAGGCACCCGCCCCGGTAACCTTGCTCAACGTGTCTTATGACCCGACCCGCGAGTTCTACAAGGACTTCAACGCCGCCTTTGCCAAAGACTGGCTGGCCAAAAACAAGCAAGAGGTCACCATCAAGCAGTCGCACGGTGGCTCGGGCAAGCAGGCACGCTCGGTGATTGACGGGCTGGAAGCCGATGTGGTCACCCTGGCCCTGGCCTACGACGTGGACGCGCTGAATGAATACGGCAAACTGATCCCCGCCGACTGGCAAAAACGCCTGCCGCAAAACGCCTCGCCCTACACCAGCACCATCGTGTTCCTGGTGCGCAAGGGCAACCCGAAGAAGATTGCCGACTGGTCCGACCTGGTGCGCCCCGGCGTTGGCATCGTCACGCCCAACCCCAAGACCTCGGGCGGTGCACGCTGGAACTACCTGGCCGCCTGGGGCTACGCCGTCAAGAAAAACGGTGCCGACGAAACCCATGCCCGTGACTTTGTGAAGGCGCTGTACAGCAACGCCGTAACGCTGGATTCCGGCGCCCGCGGTGCCACCACCAGCTTCACCGAACGTGGCCAAGGCGACGTGCTGATCGCCTGGGAAAACGAGGCCTATTTGGCGCTACAAGAGTTCGGTAAAGACAAGTTTGAAATCATCACCCCCAGCCTGTCCATCTTGGCCGAGCCGCCCGTGAGCGTGGTAGACAAAGTGGTCGACAAGCGCGGCACCCGCAAAGTGGCCGAAGCCTATCTGCAGTACCTGTACAGCCCGGTGGGACAGGACCTGGCGGGCAAGAACTTTTACCGCCCCCGCGACAAGGCCGCTGCCGCCAAGTACGCCAAGCAGTTCGGCAATGTGAACCTGTTCACCATCGACGACCTCTTCGGCGGCTGGACCAAAGCCCAAAAGACCCACTTCGCCGATGGCGGTGTGTTCGACCAAATCTACGGCAAAAAGTAAGGAATCCGGCATGTCCATTCTTCTGATTGCCGGTAGCCCGTCCGAGCGCTCGCGCTCTGCCGCTTTGCTGGATGCCGTGCAATTGCACCTGGCGCTGCGCGGAGCCGAGGTGGAGCGGGTGCTGATCCGTGACCTCTCGCCCCAGGCGCTAGTGCTGGCCGATGTGGCCCACCCCAGCATTGCGCAAGCGGTGGCCAAGGTGGCGCGGGCGCAGGCGATCGTGGTGGCCACGCCTATCTACAAGGCGGCCTACAGCGGTGTGCTCAAGCTGTTTATAGACCTGCTGCCGCAGACCGCCTTCAAGGGCAAAACGGTATTGCCCATGGCCACCGGCGGCAGCCCGAACCACATGCTGGCACTGGACTACGCGCTGCGCCCCGTGCTGCAGTCGCTGGGGGCCGACCACATCCTGCCGGGGGTGTTTGCCACCGACGGACAGGTGGTTTTGTTGCCGCCCGACGGCCACCAGCTGGACGACGACCTGGCGCAGCGCCTGCACCGTGCCGCCGGCCTGCTGCCGGTGTCCAAGGACTGGGGCAAGCACGCGGCCAACGCGCCCATCCATTTCTCGCGCGTGCGCTGTAGCGTTTAACGCACCTTCCCGTTTCCCCGTTTTTTGACATGGCTGCAGCGCGGCAGGGCGGAGCCTTGCCTGCGCACCACCCCAAGGATTTTTTATGACTGCATCCCGCCTGATTTCCCGCCGCCACGTGCTGGCCGCCGCCACGCTGGCCGTGCCCGCTTTCAGCAGCTTCGCCCAGGCCCCACGCGTGCTGCGCATCGGTAACCAGAAAGGCGTTTTGAGCTTTTTGAAAGCCCGTGGCACGCTGGAAAAGCGCCTGGCTCCGCTGGGTGCCAGCGTCACCTGGACCGAGTTCAACGCCGGGCCGGTGCAACTCGAAGCGCTCAATGTCGGCGCCATCGACTTCGGTGACGTGGGCGAAGCCCCGCCCATCTTCGCCCAGGCCGCCGGTGCGCCGCTGGTCTATGTAGCCGCCACCGCGCCCCTGGTTGGCAGCGAGGCGGTGATCGTGCCCAAAGGCTCGGCGGTCCAGAAGATTGCCGATCTCAAAGGCAAGAAAGTGGCCTACAACAAGGGCTCGAACGTACAGTTCTTTTTGGCCAAACTGCTGGAGAAAAACGGCCTGGCCTATAACGACGTGCAGCACGTGCACCTGGCACCCGCCGATGCCCGTGCCGCTTTCACACAGGGTGCGGTGGATGCCTGGGTGATCTGGGACCCGTTCTTCGCCGCGGCGCAAAAAACGCTGGACGCGCGCCTGCTGGCCGATGCCACTGGTGTGGTCAACAACCGGGGCTACTACTTCAGCTCGCGCAGCTTTTCCGACAAGAACCCCGACATCCTGCGCATTGCGGTGGAAGAGGTAACCGCCATCGATAAATGGTTTGGCACCGACCGCGCTGCCGCTGCGGCGGAATATGCGGCCATCCTGGGGCTGGACCGCAGCGTGGCCGAGTTGACCTTGCAGCGCCGTCCCATCGGCACCGTGCCCATCACCAAAGCCATCCTGGCCGAGCAGCAGGTCATTGCCGACACCTTCTTTGAGTTGAAGCTGCTGCCCCGCAAGATCAGCATTCTGGAAGCCGCCCAGGCGGGCGTGGCCTGACGAGACCGCCCATGACTGCCGACATCGACAAACGCACCCTGCTGCGGGTACTCGCCACTGGGGCCGCAAGTTTTGGTATTTTTAGCCCTCTAGCGCTTATTCCACCTGCACAAGCAGCTACAAAAAACGCAGCATACGCACCTTTGCAGCAATTACGGATTGGCTACCAGAAATCCGCCGTCAATCTGGTGATCACCAAGCAATTGGGTTGGTTGGAAAAGCGCCTGCCCGCCACCAAGATCAGCTGGCTGGAATTCCCCGCCGGGCCGCAACTGCTGGAGGCCTTGTCGGTTGGCAGCCTGGAATTTGGCCTGACCGGCGACGCACCCCCGGTGTTCGCCCAGGCCGCAGGCAAGGACCTGGTCTACGTGGGGGCCGAGCCGCCCAAGCCCGACAGTTCGGCCATCCTGACGCAGGCCGATTCGCCGTTGCGTACCCTGGCCGACCTGAAGGGCCGCAAAGTGGCGCTGCAAAAGGGGTCGAGCGCCCATTACCTGCTGGTGCGGGCGGTGGAAAAGGCCGGTCTGCAGTGGGGCGACATCCAGCCCATCTACCTTACGCCCGCCGATGCACGGGCCGCGTTCGAGCGCAAAAGCGTGGATGCCTGGGCCATCTGGGACCCCTTCTACGCCGCCACCGAGCTGGCCGTGCAACCCCGCGTGCTGGCCAATGGCCGCGGCCTGTCGAACAACAACTCGTTCTACCTGGCCTCGCGCGACTTTGCCACCCAGCACCCGCAGGCGATTGCCGTGCTGTTTGAAGAGCTCACCCGCGCCGACCGCCTGGCGCAGGACGACCGCAAGCAGGCCATCCAGCTGATTACCGACTTCAGCGGCCTGGACGCGGGCGTGGTCAGCCTTTTTTTGACCCGCCGCCCGCGCTCCCCGGTGGCCGCGCTGGCCAGCCAGACCGTGGCCGACCAGCAGCGCGTGGCGCAGGCATTTTTCAAGATCGGCCTGATCCCCAAACCCCTCAACGTGGCCGACGCCCTGTTGAAGCTCTAGTTTTACCGAGGTTTCCATGCAAGTTTTCTGGTTCATCCCCACCCACGGCGACAGCCGCTACCTCGGCACCGCGCAGGGCGCGCGCGAGATCGACCACGACTACCTGAAGCAGATCGCCCAGGCGGCCGACAGCCTGGGTTACGAAGGCGTCTTGCTGCCCACCGGCCGCTCGTGTGAAGACCCCTGGGTGGTGGCGGCCAGCCTGTTGCCGGTGACCAAACGTCTGAAGTTCCTGGTCGCGGTGCGCCCCGGCCTGCACCAGCCCAGCCTGGCGGCGCGCATGGCCGCCACCTTCGACCGGCTGTCTGGCGGGCGGCTGATGATCAACCTGGTGACCGGCGGCGACCAGACCGAACTGGAAGGCGACGGTGTCTACCTCGACCACGCCCAGCGCTACCAGCAGTCGGCCGAGTTCATCCGCATCTGGCGCGAGATTCTGGCCCACAGCCACAGCGGCCAGCCCTTTAGCTTCGAGGGCGAACACCTTAGCGTCAAGGGGGCCAAGCTGCTGTACCCCCCGGTGCAAAAACCGTATCCCCCCGTGTACTTCGGCGGCTCGTCCGACGCAGCGCACGACTTGGCAGCCGAGCAGGTCGATACCTACCTGACCTGGGGCGAGCCACCGGCCTACGTGGCCAAGAAAGTGGCCGACGTGCGCGCCCGCGCCGCCCAACATGGCCGCACGGTGAAGTTCGGTATCCGCCTGCACGTCATCGTGCGCGAAACCGATGCCGAGGCCTGGGCCGCCGCCGACAGCCTGATCAGCAAGCTGGACGACGACACCGTGATCCGCGCCCAGGCCGCGTTCGCCAAGATGGATTCGGCCGGCCAGCGCCGCATGGCCGCCCTGCACGCTGGGGGCACGAAGCGCACCCGCGCCGACCTGGAAATCAGCCCCAACCTGTGGGCGGGCGTGGGCCTGGTGCGCGGTGGCGCGGGCACGGCCCTGGTGGGCGACCCGCAGACGGTGGCCGCCCGCATGCAGGAGTACGCCGACATCGGGCTGGACACCTTTGTGCTGTCCGGCTACCCGCACCTGGAGGAGGCCTACCGCTTCGCCGAACTGGTGTTCCCGCTGCTGCCGCGCAAGTTGCAAGACCAGTTGCCCGGCCAGCGTTTGACCGGACCGTTTGGCGAGGTGGTGGCCAACGAATACCTACCGCGCGTCTCGCAAAGTTAGTGTCAAAGCGAAAGGAAATTTATGAACATCCACTCCATCCACCACGCCCAGCTGCCATTCCGCGCGGGCGACGAGGCGCAGATCCGGCGCTTCTATAACCAGCTCATCGGCCTGACCGAGTTCCACTACGGCGAGCACGTGGCCACCAATGCGCCGCTGCGCTTCGTGGCGGGCCACCAGCGCATCGACCTGGTGCCCACCGACAACTGGCAGCCCAACCCCATCCCCAGCCATTTGGCGTTCGAGGTGCAAGGTCTGCCTACGCTGCGCAACCGCCTGCTGTCGGCCGATGTGGCGCTGGAAGAAAGCCGCCCGCTGGTGGGTTACCTGCGCTTCTACGTCAAAGACCCGGCGGGCAACCAGCTGGAGTTTCTGGAACCCGACGCATCGCAGGCGAGCACGGTATGAGCGGCCCCCTGACCTACGAGCGTGAGCTGCAAATCACGCCATTCCCCACCACCGTGGCCGACGCACCGGATGCGCTGGATTCGGACGCCAGCCCTTTTCCGTACAAGGCGTTTGCTGCCAGCGTAGGCCAAGGCCTGCTGCCCTGGCTGCTGCCCATCGTGCTGGTGGCGGCCTGGCAAATCGCCAGCAGCGTGGGCTGGCTGGCCACGCGCATCCTGCCTGCGCCGGTGGATGTGTTCAAGGCCGCTTGGACTTTGGCGGCATCCGGTGAGTTGGCCAAGCATGTGAGCGTGAGCGCCTGGCGTGCGCTGACCGGCCTGGCCATCGGCGGCGGGCTGGGCCTGGTGCTGGGTCTGCTGACCGGCTCGGTGAAGTTCTTCGAGACCCTGCTCGATTCCAGCCTGCAGATGGTGCGCAACATCCCGGCGCTGTCGCTGATTCCGCTGGTGATTCTGTGGTTTGGCATTGACGAGACGGCCAAGTTGTTTCTGATCTCGGTGTCGGTGTTCTTCCCGATCTACCTCAACACCTTCCACGGCATCCGCAACGTGGACCCGGCCCTGATCGAGATGGGGCGCAGCTACGGCCTCACGCGCTGGCAGCTGTACCGCGACATCATTTTTCCGGGCGCGCTGTCCAGCATCCTGGTGGGCCTGCGCTTCTCGCTGGGGTTGATGTGGGTGATCTTGATCGTGGCCGAAACCATCTCGGCCCAGGCCGGTATCGGCTACCTGACCATGAACGCCCGCGAATTTTTGCAGACCGACATCGTGCTGGTCGGCATCCTGCTCTACGCCTTGCTGGGCAAGCTGGCCGACGTGTTTGCACGCGGTTTAGAGCGCTACTTTTTACGTTGGCATCCCGGCTACCAAGCCACAACGCACTGAAAGAGAACCATGTCTGATTCCACATCGCCCAAAGGCGTGCGCCTGCAGCTGCAACATTTGAGCAAACGCTACGGCGATCGCACGGTGCTGCACAACACCCAGCTCACGATTGAACCCGGCCAGTTTGTGGCCATCGTGGGGCGCAGCGGCTGCGGCAAAAGTACCTTGCTGCGGCTGGTGGCAGGGCTGGAGGCGGCCAGCAGTGGCAGCCTGCAACTGGACGCAGAGGCCATCGACGGCATCCGCGAAGACACCCGCATCCTGTTCCAGGACGCGCGCCTGCTGCCCTGGCGCAAGGTGATCGACAACGTGCTGATCGGCCTGCCCAAATCGGCCCGGGAGCTGGGCCAAAAAGTGCTGGCCCAGGTGGGTCTGGCCGACCGTCAGAAGGACTGGCCCGCCAAGCTTTCTGGCGGCCAGCGCCAGCGCGTGGCTTTGGCGCGCGCCCTGGTGCATAACCCGCGCCTGCTGCTGCTGGACGAACCCCTGGGCGCACTGGACGCGCTGACCCGCATCGAGATGCACCGCCTGATCGAAGGCCTGTGGGAGAAGCACCGCTTCACCGCGCTGCTGGTCACCCACGACGTGCAAGAGGCCGTGGCCCTGGCGGACAGGGTGATCCTGATCGAAGACGGCCGCATCGCCCTGGACGAAAACATCGCCCTGGCCCGTCCGCGCTGGCATGGCGATGCCGAGTTCGCC
Source organism: Rhodoferax sp. (assembly GCF_025354435.1). GTDB lineage: Bacteria > Pseudomonadota > Gammaproteobacteria > Burkholderiales > Burkholderiaceae_C > Rhodoferax_B. Next base: position 1,375 of record NZ_JANXMU010000066.1, on the reverse strand, counting down.
CGCATCGAAAAACGTATTCTCGACCGCGTGCTACAGAAATCAGAGCGGTCTGTGCAGGCACCGCCTGTGCGAGGAGGCGATTTGGCTCCAATTTTTGGCCTGAACTGGGCTATCTGAGTTTAAAAAGAGAGACATACCATGGCCAGAGACACCACCCATTGGAAGTTTGAAACCAAGTCGGTCCACGCAGGCTATTCACCCGACCCGACCACCCGCGCCGTGGCGCCGCCCATCTACCAAACCGTGGCCTATGCGTTCGACAGCGCGCAGCACGGGGCCGACCTGTTCGACCTAAAGGTGCCGGGCAACATCTACACACGGATCATGAATCCCACGCAGTACATCCTGGAGCAGCGCGTGGCGGCCCTGGAGGGCGGCATTGCTGCGCTGGCCCTGGCCTCAGGCCAGGCGGCGGTGACCTACGCCATCCAGACCATTGCCGAGGCCGGCGACAACATCATCAGCAGCACCGCGCTGTACGGCGGCACCTACAACCTGTTTGCCCACACGCTGCCGCAGTACGGCATCACCACCCGCTTTGCCGACCACCGCGACCCGAAAAGCTTTGAAGGCCTGTTTGACGACAAGACCAAGGCCGTGTTTGTCGAGTCGCTGGGCAACCCCGCAGGCAACGTGACCGACATCGCCGCGATTGCCGAAATCGCCCACCGCCATGGCGTGCCGCTGATTGTGGACAACACCGTGCCCACACCCTACCTGAGCCGCCCCATCGAGCACGGTGCCGATATCGTGGTGCATTCGCTCACCAAGTACCTGGGCGGCCACGGCACCAGCCTGGGCGGGGCGATTGTGGATTCGGGCAAGTTCCCGTGGGCCGAGCACAAGGCCCGCTTCAAACGCCTGAACGAGCCCGACCCCAGCTACCACGGCGTGGTCTACACCGAAGCCCTGGGCGCTGCCGCCTACATTGGTCGCGCCCGCGTGGTGCCGCTGCGCAATACCGGCGCGGCCATCTCGCCGTTCAACGCCTTCCTGATCCTGCAAGGCATCGAGACCCTGGCCCTGCGCATGGACCGCATCAACAGCAACACGCTGGCCATCGCCCAGCATCTGCAAAAGGCGGCCAAGGTGCAGTGGGTCAACTACACGGGCCTGGAAGACCACCCCGACCACGCGTTGGCCAAGAAATACCTCAGCGGCAAGGCTTCGGGCATTCTGACCTTTGGCGTGGGGGGGGGGGCGCGAAGCCGGGGCCCGCTTCCTGGATGCCCTGCAGTGTCCTGGTCAAGTTATTTCGGACACATCGATAGGTTGATTGATTGCCGATTTCTGCTCGAAGGCATTGGGTGGCAAGTTGCCCAGTGTGGAGTGCAGCCGCACACTGTTGTAGAAGCCGACGATGTAGTCGGCAATG
>NZ_JANXMU010000035.1 GCF_025354435.1 Rhodoferax sp. | reverse complement strand
GGCCGAAGTAATTGACGCCCTGACCCAAGACGGTCCGGGTGTGCTGGCTACCGGCGGCGGCACCGTGTTGCGGCCTGCCAACCGCGAAGCTTTGCATGCGCGGGGCCAGGTGGTGTATCTGCGGTCGACTCCTGAAGAAGTCTTTCGCCGGGTGCGCCATGACGTGAACCGGCCCTTGCTGCAGGTGGCAGACCCTTTGAACCGCCTGCGTGACCTGTTCGCTATCCGTGACCCGCTGTACCGCGAAACCTCGCACTTTGTGATTGAGACCGGGCGGCCCTCGGTTTCCACGCTGGTCAACATGATCATCATGCAGTTGGAGCTTGGCGGCAGCGCTCCACCATCTTGAGTAGGCGGGGCACGCAAGAACGTGGGCTTCGCCTTAAACTGTGCGGCTATGTCCGCCCCTATTCAGCCCTCTCAGCCTTTCCAGGCCATCGCGCCCCAAACCGTCCACATCTCTCTGGGCGACCGTAGTTACCCTATCGCCATCGGCACCCAGTTGCTGGACAACCCGGCCACCTGGGCGGACCTGCCGCGTGCGGCGACGGCGCTGATCGTCACCAACACCACTGTCGGCCCGCTGTACGCCCAGCGGCTGCAGACTGCACTGCAAAGCCATTACCCCACCATCCACACCGTGGTGCTGCCGGATGGCGAGGTGTATAAAACCTGGGAAACCCTGAACCTGATTTTTGATGCGCTGCTGGGCCACGGCTGCGACCGCAAAACCGTGCTGTTTGCGCTGGGCGGTGGCGTGGTGGGCGACATGACTGGCTTTGCCGCTGCCAGTTACATGCGTGGCGTGCCTTTTGTGCAGGTGCCGACCACGCTGCTGGCGCAGGTGGACTCCAGCGTGGGCGGCAAAACCGCCATCAACCATCCACTGGGCAAGAATATGGTGGGCGCGTTCTACCAGCCCTGCAAAGTGGTCTGCGACTTGGGCACGCTGGCCACACTGCCGCCGCGTGAACTCAGCGCCGGGTTGGCGGAAATCATCAAATACGGGCCCATTGCCGATATGGCTTTGCTCGACTGGCTGGATGCGAATGTGGATGCCCTGCGCGCGGGCGATGTGGCCGCTCTGGCCCATGCGGTGCGGCGCAGCTGCGAGATCAAAGCCTACGTGGTGGGCCATGACGAGCGCGAAGCCGGGCTGCGCGCCATTTTGAACTTTGGCCACACCTTTGGCCACGCCATCGAGGCAGGTATGGGCTACGGCGCCTGGCTGCATGGCGAAGGCGTGGGTAGCGGCATGGTGATGGCCGCGCATTTGTCGCAGCGGCTGGGCCTGATCGACATGGCCTTGGTGCAGCGCCTGACACAACTTATCCAGCGCGCGGGCTTGCCCACCGTGGGTGCGGTGCTGGAGACGACCGACAACGCTGGCCGCTACCTGCAACTGATGTGCATGGACAAAAAAGCCGAGGCGGGCGAAATCAAGTTCGTGTTGATTGGCCCACCTGGCAGCGCCACCATGCGCGGCGCACCCGATGCCCTGGTGCGGGCGGTGGTCGATGCCTGCTGCGCATAAGCCATTTTGATGTTTGCTATTGAAGTAATAGCCACTAGCGCAGGCGCAATATACGCTAGAGCCCTATTTTTTATAAAAAATGCAATTGCCTACTTCGCTGCTTCAGCCAGAACACACGCAGCGCAGCCTAAGGGCGAATCCTAGCCCATGCCGTTAGCTTCCTACGCCTGCGACCCGGCGCAAACCCGGGGCCGCCGCTTCTTTGAGGCCGCTGCGCCCACCCGTACCGAGTTCCAGCGCGACCGCGACCGCATCGTCCATTCCACCGCGTTCCGCCGCCTGGTCTACAAAACCCAGGTGTTTTTGAACCACGAGGGCGACCTGTTCCGCACCCGGCTCACCCATTCGCTGGAGGTGGCGCAGCTGGGCCGCTCCATCGCCCGGGCTCTGGACCTGAACGAAGACCTGGTCGAGGCGATTGCCTTGGCCCACGACCTGGGCCACACACCGTTTGGCCACGCCGGGCAAGATGCGCTGAACGCTTGCATGGCCGAGCACGGTGGCTTCGAGCACAACCTGCAAAGTCTGCGTGTGGTGGATGCGCTGGAAGAGCGCTACCCGCTGTTTGACGGCCTGAACCTCACTTTCGAAACCCGCGAGGGCATCCTCAAGCACTGCTCCCGCACCAATGCGGAGAACCTGGGCGATGTCGGCCAGCGTTTTCTGGACCGCACCCAGCCCAGCCTGGAAGCCCAGCTCTGCAACTTGGCCGACGAGATCGCTTACAACGCCCACGACATCGACGACGGCGTGCGCTCCGGCCTGATCACGCTCGACCAGTTGCAAGACGTGCCGCTGGTAGCCCATTTTCACCAGCAAACCTTGGCCGAGCACCCGCATTTGCAGGGCCGCCGCGTGCTGTATGAATCTATCCGCCGCATGCTCAGCGCCCAGGTTTACGACGTGATCGCCGCCACCCAGGCCGCCCTGCAGGCCGCCCAGCCGAACAGTGTGG
>NZ_JANXMU010000036.1 GCF_025354435.1 Rhodoferax sp. | reverse complement strand
GTCGCCGTTGGAGGCGACGCCCATCGTCACCCATTTGCCGTTCGAGCCCAGCGCCCAGTCGCGCATGTGGTCGATCGCGGCATTGGCAGCCGATGCCGCGGACGACAGGCCGCGCGCCTCGATGATCGCGGCGCCGCGCTTGCCCACCGTCGGCAGGAAGGTGTCGGCGTTCCAGGCCTGGTCGTTGATCAAGTCCTTGACAGGCTTGCCGTTCACCGTCGCGAAGCGGTAGTCGGCGTACATCGTCGGTGAATGGTTGCCCCACACGGTCAGCTTCTCGATCTCGCCGACCCTGGCGCCGGTCTTGGCCGCGATCTGCGACAGCGCGCGGTTGTGGTCCAGCCGCAGCATGGCGGTGAAATTCTCGCGCGCCAGGCCGGGCGCGCTCTTCATCGCGATGTAGGCATTGGTGTTGGCGGGGTTGCCGACCACCAGTACCTTGACATTGCGGCTGGCCACAGCGTTCAGGGCCTTGCCTTGGGCGGTGAAAATCTCGGCATTCACGGCCAGCAGTTCGGCGCGTTCCATGCCCGGGCCACGGGGGCGCGAACCGATCAGCAGTGCGTAGTCCACATCCTTGAATGCGGTCATCGGGTCGCCGTGGGCTTCCATGCCGACCAGCAGTGGGAAAGCGCAGTCTTGCAACTCCATCATCACGCCCTGCAGGGCTTGCTGGGGCTTTTCCATCGGCACTTCGAGCAATTGCAGAGTCACTGGCTGGTCTTTGCCCAGCATTTCGCCGGAGGCGATACGGAACAGGATGGCGTAACCAATTTGACCAGCGGCACCGGTAACGGCAACGCGAACAGGCTTCTTGCTCATGGGAAAAACTCCAGAAAGTTGTGAAAAAGGAGGTTGACATGTGCCAAGCCTGGGCCTGGGCACTGGAAATCAGCGCAGAGTTTACTCTCGAAAACCCGTATGCGCCAATTTGTCTTATGTCTTATATAAGATATGATTCGGAAGGTTTCAAGATGTAGTTTTTATGCCATTCACCACGCTTGCCCATGGCCCACATTGCCCCTTCCCCTGCTGATTCCCTGCACGCCAGCACCGAGCCCGGTGCAGCCGCTGCATCGACGACTCCGGCCTTCAGCCCGCTGTACCAGCAGATCAAGGGGCTGATCTTGCAGAGCCTGCAAGCGGGCGAATGGAAGCCCAGTGAAGCGATTCCCAGCGAGATGGACTTGGCCGTGCGCTTTCGCGTCAGTCAGGGCACGGTGCGCAAAGCCATTGACGCGCTGGCTGCCGACAACATGCTGGTGCGCCGCCAGGGCAAGGGCACCTTTGTGGCCACCCACGCTGCACAGCACATGCCCTACCGGTTTTTGAAGCTCAAGCCCGATGTGGGCAACGCCACCGATGAAGGCCCGGCCCAGCGCGACATCATCGACTGCAAGCGCCAGCGCGCCAGTGCCGATGTGGCCCGCGCCCTGGCCTTGCGGCCTGGCGATGCCGTTTTGCAGGTGCGCCGCGTGCTGTCGTTCCAGGAGAGCGGACTCAACGGCGTGTATGTTCCGACGATTCTGGAAGACCTGTGGCTGCCCGGCGGCCCCTTCAAGGGCCTGACCGCCGAGCGGCTGGCGGGCTACCAGGGCGCGATGTATGCGCTATTCGAAATCGAATTCAATGTGCATATGGTGCGGGCCGAGGAAAAAATCCGCGCCGTACACCCCGATGCCGAGCAGGCTCGCCTGCTCAAGGTCGCCGCCACCGCCCCATTATTGAGCGTGGAACGCGTGGCCTACACCTACAACGACGTGCCCATGGAGCTGCGCCGAGGGCTGTATACAACCCTTACGCACCACTATCACAACGAACTTAGTTGAACCAGAGCCAGGGCCAATTTTGCTGTGACTTATTTCCTTATGCTGCATTGCAATAGAATTTTGCAGGCAGGATCCTTAAAAATTACAACGCAGTTACCAACCACGAAAGCCTATCCATGACAGAGATTGCCTCTAGCGCCCGCCCCAAACGGCCCGAATTTCGCAACATCCACGCGTTAAAAGACCTGCCCACCTACCGTATGGCCCCGGCGGCCTGGGTGTCCATCCTGCACCGCATCAGTGGCTTCATCATGTTTTTGCTGATGCCTTTCATCATCTGGATGTTTGACACCTCGGTGTCCAGCGAAATCTCGTTTGCCAAGTTCAAAAATGTGTTCAACCATGGTGCAGGTTTTGTCCCCGGCTTTTTCTTCAAGCTGGTCGCATTGGCACTCATTTGGGCTTATTTGCACCACTTTATTGCAGGTCTGCGCCACTTGTGGATGGACACCAGCCACGACGCAGTGACCAAGGAATTCGGCGCATCGTCGGCCAAATTCACCCTGGCACTCAGCATCGGCTTGACCATCGTGCTGGCAGCCAAGCTGTTCGGCCTGTACTAAATTCCCCCGGAGCACATCAACATGTCGGTTAATTACGGATCCAAGCGCGTCGTCGTCGGCGCACATTACGGCTTGCGCGACTGGTTGGCGCAACGCGTCACGGCGGGCATCCTGGCCTTGTTCACGGTGGTGGTGTTGGCGCAGCTGCTGCTGTCCAAAGGCCCCATCGGCTACGACCTGTGGGCAGGTATCTTCGCCGCGCAGTGGATGAAGATCGTCACCTTCGCGGTCATCATCGCCCTGCTCTACCACGTCTGGGTGGGCATGCGCGACATCTGGATGGACTACGTGACCTCGCTGGTCTGGCTGCGTCTGCTGCTCCAAATTTTCACGATGGTTTGGCTGATCGGCTGCGCTGGCTGGGCCATCCAGGTCCTCTGGCGCCTCTAAAGCACACTCGACAAAAGCAACATAAAAATGACCTATACCAAAGCCCACATTTCCAAGCGTAAATTTGATGTCGTGATCGTCGGAGCCGGTGGCTCGGGCATGCGCGCCGCACTCGAACTGTCCAAAGCCGGCCTGAACGTGGCCTCGCTGTCCAAAGTGTTCCCCACCCGCAGCCACACGGTGGCAGCACAGGGCGGTGTGAGCGCTTCGCTGGGCAACATGAGCGAAGACAACTGGCACTTCCACTTCTATGACACCATCAAGGGATCCGACTGGCTCGGCGACCAGGATGCCATTGAGTTTATGTGCCGCGAAGCCCCCAAAGTGGTCTATGAACTAGAACACTTCGGCATGCCGTTTGACCGCAACCCTGACGGCACGATTTACCAGCGTCCGTTCGGTGGCCACACCGCCAACTACGGCGAAAAGCCGGTGCAACGGGCTTGCGCTGCGGCCGACCGCACCGGACACGCCATGCTGCACACGCTGTACCAGCAAAACGTCAAGGCCAAGACCAACTTCTTCGTGGAATGGATGGCGCTGGACCTGATCCGTGACGAAGCGGGCGATGTGGTCGGCGTGACGGCACTGGAGATGGAAACCGGCGATTTGCATATTCTGCAAGCCAAAACCGTGCTGCTGGCCACTGGCGGCGCTGGCCGGATTTTTGATGCCTCCACCAACGCTTACATCAACACCGGCGACGGCCTGGGTATGGCGGCCCGCTCGGGTATCGCGTTGCAAGACATGGAGTTCTGGCAGTTTCACCCAACCGGCGTAGCCGGCGCGGGCGTGCTGCTGACCGAAGGCTGTCGCGGCGAAGGCGCAATTTTGCTCAATAGCAATGGCGAACGCTTCATGGAGCGTTATGCGCCCACCATGAAAGACTTGGCTCCGCGTGACTTTGTCTCCCGCTGCATGGACCAGGAAATCAAGGAAGGCCGTGGTTGCGGACCCAACAAAGACTACATTCTGCTCAAGCTTGACCACCTGGGTGCGGACACCATCCATAAGCGCCTGCCTTCGGTGTACGAGATTGGCGTGAATTTCGCCAACGTGGACATTACCAAAGAGCCGATTCCTGTGGTGCCCACTATCCATTACCAAATGGGCGGTGTTCCCACCAATATCAACGGCCAGGTCGTGGAGCAAAAGGGCGAGCTCAACAGCTCAGTGGTCAACGGGTTGTATGCGGTGGGCGAATGCGCTTGCGTCAGCGTCCACGGTGCCAACCGACTGGGCACCAACTCGCTGCTGGATTTGCTGGTGTTTGGCAAGGCCGCGGGCCGCCACATCGTCGAATTCAACCAGAAAAACAAAGAGCACAAACCGCTGCCCGCCGACGCAGCGGACCGCACTTTGGAGCGTCTGAATCTACTGGAAAACTCTACCGAAGGCAGCTACTGCCAAGACGTTGCAGCCGACATCCGCACCACCATGCAATTGCACGCAGCCGTGTTTCGCACCCAGGCCAGCCTGGACGAAGGGGTAGCAAAGATTGCTGCTCTGCGCAAGCGTGTTGCCGGCATCACATTGAAAGACAAGTCCAAAATCTTCAATACCGCCCGGATTGAAGCACTGGAAGTCGGCAATCTGATCGAAGCTGCCGAGGCCACCATGGTCTCTGCCGCTGCGCGCCATGAGTGCCGTGGTGCCCACACGGTCTACGACTACGAGCACCCAGCCGACCACGACCAGTTTCCGCTGGGCCGTAACGACAAGGAGTGGATGAAGCACACCCTGTGGTACAGCGCCGACAACCGGTTGAGCTACAAGCCCGTCAATCTCAAGCCGTTGACGGTTGAAAGCATTCCACCCAAAGTGCGCACGTTTTAAACAAACCTGGATTTACGCAACTTCTTTTGTGCGCCCAAACGGCGACCCAGCAGAGGCCGTGTAAATCCCCACCACCCGACAGCACGATTAGGAAATTCCATGACCCAACGCACTTTCAAAATCTACCGTTACGACCCAGATACCGATGCCAAGCCGTACATGCAGACCCTGTCGATTGACCTCGACGGCGGCGAGCGCATGCTACTGGACGCGCTGATCAAGCTCAAGCAACAAGACCCCACACTGTCGTTTCGCCGCTCGTGCCGCGAAGGTGTTTGCGGCTCGGACGCCATGAACATCAACGGCAAAAACGGTCTGGCCTGCTTGACCAATATGCTCACGCTCAAGGGCGACATCGTCCTCAAGCCGCTACCTGGCCTGCCGGTGATCCGCGATCTGATCGTGGACATGACCGACTTTTTCAAGCAGTACAACTCGATCAAACCCTACTTGGTGAATGAGAGCCTGCCGCCCGAGCGCGAACGCCTGCAAAGCCCGGAAGAGCGCGACGAGCTAAACGGCCTGTACGAATGCATTCTGTGCGCCAGCTGCTCCACCAGCTGCCCCAGCTTCTGGTGGAACCCGGACAAGTTCGTCGGCCCCGCCGGTCTGCTGCAAGCCTACCGCTTCATCGCCGACAGCCGTGACGACAGCACCGCTGCACGCCTAGACAACCTGGAAGACCCGTACCGCCTGTTCCGCTGCCACACCATCATGAACTGCGTGGACGTGTGCCCCAAGGGCCTGAACCCCACCAAGGCGATTGGCAAGATCAAAGAGCTGATGGTGCGTCGCGCCATATAAGGGCTATTGGTGCAACCACTTTCCCCCTCTACCGAACCGGCCGCTCCTGTCGCTGCTGCCGGTTCGGACTTGCTCGGTGAGCGGGCTCTCAGCAAACTGCGCTGGCGCTGCCGCCGGGGTTTGCTGGAAAACGACTTGTACATCGAACGCTTCTTCCAAAAGTTTGCCGACACGCTGACTGTCAGCCAGGGGCAAGCCATGTTGGATCTAATGGATTTGAGTGATAACGATCTGCTGGACCTGCACTTGGCACGAAAGCCGCTTGCCGATGTCGAACCCGCGCTGGACCGCAGTGACGTGCACGAAGTTTTAAGTATGTTGAGAAACCGCTGAAAGGGCAATGAAATGAAGTTAGCAGATAACAAAGCCACTCTGTCGTTTAGTAACGGCAGCCCGAGTGTGGACCTACCGGTGTACCAGGGCAACGTGGGGCCGGATGTCGTCGACATCCGCAAGCTCTACGCCCAGACCGGCATGTTCACCTACGATCCGGGCTTTTTGTCCACCGCTTCGTGCCAGTCGGCCATCACCTACATCGACGGCGACAAGGGCGAACTGCTCTACCGCGGCTACCCCATCGAGCAACTGGCCACCGGCTGCGACTTCATGGAAACCTGTCACCTGCTGCTGTACGGCGAGCTGCCCAACCCCACGCAGAAAGCCGACTTCACCAAGCTCGTGACCAACCACACCATGGTCAATGAGCAAATGCAGTTCTTCCTGCGCGGTTTCCGCCGGGATGCCCACCCCATGGCCATCATGACCGGGCTGGTCGGTGCGCTGTCGGCCTTCTACCACGACAGCACCGACATCACGAACCCGCAGCACCGCGAAATCGCCGCCATCCGCCTGATCGCCAAGATGCCCACGCTGGTGGCCATGGCTTACAAGTACACCATCGGCCAGCCGTACATGTACCCCAAGAACAACCTGAGCTACGCAGGCAACTTCTTGCACATGATGTTCGCCACGCCGTGCGAGGAATATGTGGTCAGCCCGGTGCTGGAACGCGCCCTGGACCGCATCTTCATTCTGCACGCCGACCACGAGCAAAACGCTTCCACCTCCACCGTGCGCCTGTGCGGCTCGTCGGGCACCAACCCGTTTGCGGCCATCGCTGCCGGTGTGGCCTGCCTGTGGGGTCCTGCCCACGGCGGCGCGAACGAAGCCTGCCTGAACATGCTGACCGACATCCAGAAAATGGGCGGCGTGTCCAAGGTCGGCGAGTTCATGGAAAAGGTCAAGGACAAGAACTCCGGCGTGAAGCTGATGGGTTTTGGCCACCGTGTGTACAAAAACTACGACCCGCGCGCCAAGCTCATGCAAGAGACCTGCAAGGAAGTTCTGGCCGAGCTGGGCTTAGAGAACGACCCGCTGTTCAAGCTGGCCATGGCCCTGGAAAAGATTGCCCTGGAAGACGATTACTTCGTCTCGCGCAAGCTCTACCCCAACGTCGATTTTTACTCCGGCATCGTGCAGCGCGCCATTGGCATCCCCACGCCGCTGTTCACCGCCGTGTTCGCCCTGGCCCGCACCTCCGGCTGGATCGCCCAGCTGAACGAAATGATTGGCGACCCCGAATACAAAATCGGTCGCCCTCGCCAGCTTTTCACCGGCTCGGAAAAGCGTGACGTGCTGCCTATCGCTACGCGTTAAGCCACACGCTGATCTAGTTCGCTAGACCGCCCCCCAAAAACCCGCCGGACAGCCATGTCGGCGGGTTTTTGCATATCTGTGCGCAAATGCTATTAGTTTAATAGCTACTAGTGTAAGTAAAATATGCGCTAGAAGCCTAAAACATATAAATCTACGCGTACACGTGAGCGATGGCAGTCATCGCGAATCAAGACGACACAGACCCTCTAAAGGCGGGAAAATAGTTATCCATCGCACACCGCGATGCCCACCACGATGCAACCCACCGAACGCAACTTCGCCCGCCGCATGGACCTCACTTCGCTCCAGCTCTTCGTAGCCGTGTGCGAGCTGGGCAGCATTGGCCGCGCGGCGGAGCGCGAGTTCATCGCGGCCAGCGCCGTCAGCAAGCGCCTCAGCGACCTGGAAGCCACCCTGGGCACGCCGCTGCTGGTGCGCCACACCCGCGGCGTGGATTTGACCCCGGCGGGCGAAAGCCTGCTACACCACGCGCGCAGCATGCTTTACAGCCTGGAGAAAATGCAGGGCGAGCTCAGCGAATACGCCTTTGGCGTGCGCGGCCATGTGCGCATCCACGCCAGCATTTCCGCCGTGGTACAGTTTTTGCCCGAAGACCTGGGTGCGTTCTGCCGCGAACACCCGCAGATCAAGATCGACCTGGAAGAACACCTCAGCTCCGAAGTCGTCCGCGCGGTGCAAGAAGGCGCGGCCGATCTGGGCATCTGCAACCTCGAAGGCGGCGTGGGCGCACTGCAAACCCGGCCCTACCGGCAAGACAATTTGGTATTGGTTGTGCCATCTACGCACGTCCTTTCTGCACGAGCAGCTATTCTTTTTGAAGAAAGCCTGGATTTCGACCATGTGGGCCTGCAGGCCAACAGCTCGATCTACCGGGCCATGCACCAGGCCGCCGCCGCCCAGGGCCGCAGCATCAAACTGCGCATCCACGTGGCTGGGCTGGACTCCATGTGTCGCATGATTGCCAACGGCCTGGGCATCGGCGTGATGCCACAACGGGCCTTTGAACTGACGCACATTCCCCAGCTCACCGCCGTGCCACTGCAAGACCCCTGGGCCACCCGCCAGTTTGGGCTGGTGGCCCGCGATTTCTCGACCCTGCCCGTCACCGCCCGGCTGCTACTAGACCACCTCAGCGCCCGTCCAGAAGCATAAAATTGAATTCCACGAAAGAAGCAAAAATGGCACGCACCCTGTACGACAAAATCTGGGACGAACACGTCGTCCACTCCGAAGAAGACGGCACTGCCATCCTCTACATCGACCGCCACCTGGTCCACGAGGTCACCAGCCCGCAGGCCTTTGAAGGTCTGCGCCAAGCGGGCCGCAAGGTCTGGCGCATCAGCTCCATCGTCGCCACCGCCGACCACAACACGCCCACCACCGGCTGGGAACTGGGCTACGACGGCATTACCGACCAGGTGAGCAAAGAGCAAATCACGACGCTGGATGCGAACATCAAGGAGTCCGGCGCGGCGGCGTACTTTCCGTTCCTGTCCAAACGCCAAGGTATCGTCCACGTCATCGGCCCGGAAAACGGCGCCACCCTGCCCGGCATGACCGTGGTCTGCGGCGATTCGCACACCTCCACCCACGGCGCATTTGGCGCGCTGGCGCACGGCATCGGCACCAGCGAGGTCGAACACGTCATGGCCACGCAAACCCTGCTGGCCAAAAAGGCCAAGAACATGCTGGTGCGCGTCGAAGGCACGCTGCCCAAAGGCTGCAGCGGCAAGGACATCGTGCTGGCCATCATCGGCAAGATCGGCACCGCGGGCGGCACCGGCTACACCATCGAGTTCGGCGGCTCGGCCATCCGTGCCTTGAGCATGGAAGGCCGCATGACGGTCTGCAACATGGCCATCGAAGCCGGTGCCCGCGCCGGCCTGGTGGCGGTGGACGAAAAAACCGTGCACTACGTCAAAGGCCGTCTGCTGGCACCTAAGGGAGCCGAGTTCGATGCGGCTGCGGCCTACTGGCGCACGCTGCACAGCGACCCCGGCGCGCATTTCGACGCGGTGGTCGATCTCGATGCCAGCCAGATCATTCCGCAAGTCACCTGGGGGACCTCGCCCGAGATGGTGCTGGGCATCGACGGCCGCGTGCCCGATCCCGAGAAAGAAAAAGACAGCAACAAGCGCCTGGCCATCGAGCGCGCGCTGACCTACATGAACTTAGCACCCGGCAAGGCGCTGAACGATATCTTCGTAGACAAAGTGTTCATCGGCTCCTGCACCAACAGCCGCATCGAAGACATGCGTGAAGCCGCCGCCGTGGTCAAAAACCTGGGCCAAAAAATCGCCAAGAACATCAAGCTGGCGTTGGTGGTGCCCGGCTCCGGTCTGGTCAAGGAACAGGCCGAGCGCGAAGGCCTGGACAAGATCTTCATCGCCGCCGGTTTTGAGTGGCGCGAACCCGGCTGCTCGATGTGCCTGGCCATGAATTCCGACAAGCTGGAGCCCGGCGAACGCTGCGCCTCCACCAGCAACCGCAACTTTGAAGGCCGCCAGGGCGCGGGTGGCCGCACCCACCTGGTCAGTCCCGCCATGGCCGCCGCCGCCGCCGTGCACGGCCATTTCGTCGATATCCGCCAATTTTCTTAACCCCTGCAGGAAGACTCCCATGAAAAAAATCACCACCCTGATCGCCATCGCATTTGCCCTGACCCTGGCCGGTTGCAACACCATGCGTGGCATGGGCCAGGACGTGCAGAAGGCAGGCGAGAAAATCGAAGGCGCGGCGAACAAATAATGCAAAAATTTACCGTTGTGCAGGGCCTGGTGGCCCCGATGGACCGTGAAAACGTGGACACCGACGCCATCATCCCCAAGCAGTTTCTGAAGTCGATCCGCAAGACCGGCTTTGGCCCGAATCTGTTCGACGAATGGCGCTACCTGGACGCGGGCTTCCCCGGCCAGGACCCGGCCACGCGCAAACCCAACCCCGACTTCGTGCTGAACCAGCCGCGCTACAAGGGCGCTTCGGTGCTGCTGGCGCGCAAGAACTTCGGCTGCGGCTCGTCGCGCGAGCACGCGCCTTGGGCGCTCGACCAGTACGGCTTTCGTGCCATCATCGCGCCCAGCTACGCCGACATCTTCTTCAACAACAGCTTCAAGAATGGCTTGCTGCCGATCGTGCTGCCGGAGGCGCAAGTCTCCGCGCTGTTCGATGCCTGCCTGGCCTTCCCCGGCTATACGCTGACCATCGACCTGGAACGCCAGGTGGTCGTGATGCCACAGGGCGAAGAGCTGCCGTTCGAGGTGCAGGCTTTCCGCAAATACTGCCTGCTCAACGGTTTTGACGACATCGGCCTGACGCTGCTGCAGTCCGACAAGATCAAGGCCTTTGAAGCCGAGCGTCTGGCCACCAAGCCCTGGTTGGCGCACACCATGGTCGCTGGCGTTTAACTATACTTTTCATAACTACTAGCGTATATAGAACCTACGCTACAGGCTTATTTCTTATAAATTTTTGAACATGACTTCTCTCAAAATTGCCGTCTTGCCCGGCGACGGTATCGGCCCGGAAATCATGGCCGAGGCCATCAAGGTGCTGAACGTACTGGACCTGCCGTTCGAGATGGAATCCGCTTTGGTCGGCGGTGCCGCGTACGACGCGTTCGGCCACCCGCTGCCCGATGCCACGTTAAAGCTGGCCAAAGAATCCGATGCCGTGCTGTTCGGTGCCGTGGGCGACTGGAAGTACGACACCCTGGACCGCCCGCTGCGCCCCGAGCAAGCCATTCTGGGCCTGCGCAAGAACCTGGGCCTGTTCGCCAACTTCCGCCCCGCCATCTGCTACGAGCAGCTGGTGGATGCGTCCAGCCTGAAGCCCGAGTTGGTGGCCGGTCTGGACATCCTGATCATCCGCGAGCTCACCGGCGACATCTACTTCGGCCAGCCACGCGGCCGTCGCACTGCGGTGGACGGTCACTTTCCTGGTTCCGAAGAAGCCTTCGACACCATGCGCTACAGCCGCCCGGAGATCGAGCGCATCGCCCACGTCGCCTTCCAGGCCGCCCGCAAACGTGACAAACGCGTCACCAGCGTGGACAAAGCCAATGTGCTGGAAACCTTCCAGTTCTGGAAAGACGTGGTCACCGAGGTGGGTAAGGAATACCCCGACGTGGCGCTGGATCACATGTACGTGGACAACGCGGCCATGCAATTGGTCAAAGCCCCAAAGAAGTTCGACGTGATCGTCACCGGCAACATGTTTGGCGACATCCTCAGCGACGCGGCGGCCATGCTCACCGGCTCCATCGGCATGCTGCCCTCGGCCAGCCTGAATGCGCAGAATCAGGGCCTGTACGAGCCCAGCCACGGTAGCGCGCCGGACATCGCGGGCAAGGGCATCGCCAATCCATTGGCTACAATATTGTCTGCTGCCATGATGTTACGTTTCTCACTCCAACAAGCCGACGCTGCCGACCGTATCGAGTCTGCGGTGCAATCCGTGCTTGCCCAGGGTTTGCGCACCGTGGACATCTATTCCGCAGGCACAACCAAGGTGGGTACGCGGGAAATGGGCGACGCTGTCGTTGCCGCAATTACCAAGACAACCAAAGGCTGATCCAGCCCGGTTCGTCACGCCCTCCCCCGGCTCGACGAGCCGGGGCTAAAAAACTCATTTTTTAAAAGGGCGATGGTATGAAAGTAGGTAACTTAGTAGGTTTGGTGGGCTGGCGCGGCATGGTCGGCTCGGTGTTGATGGACCGCATGCAGGCCGAGGGCGACTTTGCGCTGATCGAGCCGATGTTCTTCTCCACCTCCAACGCCGGTGGCCCGGCCCCGGCACAGGCCAAGAACGAAACCAAGCTGCAAGACGCGTACAACATCGACGCGCTCAAGCGCTGCGACATCATCCTGACCGCCCAGGGCGGCGACTACACCAGCGAAGTCTTCCCCAAGTTGCGCGCTGCCGGCTGGAACGGCCACTGGATCGACGCTGCCAGCACCCTGCGCATGGAAGACAACGCCGTCATCGTGCTCGATCCGGTCAATCTGCCGGTGATCAAGAACGCCCTCACCCAAGGCGGCAAGAACTGGATCGGCGGCAATTGCACCGTCAGCTGCATGCTGATGGGCGTGGGCGCGCTGTACAAGGCCGGCCTGGTCGAATGGATGACCAGCATGACCTACCAGGCTGCATCCGGCGGCGGTGCCCAGCACATGCGCGAACTGTTGACGCAGTTCGGCACGCTGAACGCTGAAGTCCGCACCCTGCTGGACGACCCCAAATCCGCCATCCTGGAAATCGACCGCAAGGTGCTGGCCAAACAGCAAAACCTGAGCGCGGCAGAAATCGCCAACTTTGGCGCCCCCTTGGGTGGCTCGCTGATCCCCTGGATCGACAAAGACCTGGGCGACGGCTCCAGCAAGGAAGAATGGAAAGCCGGTGCCGAAACCAACAAGATCCTCGGCCAAGGCCCCAGCTTTGGCACGGCCATCACCCCGGTGGACGGCTTCTGCGTGCGCGTGGGTGCCATGCGCTGCCACAGCCAGGCGCTGACCTTCAAGCTGAAAAAGAACGTGCCTGTGGCCGACATCGAAGCCCTGATCGCCCAGGACAACGACTGGGTCCGCGTGGTGCCCAACACCCGCGAGGCCACGGTCAAAGACCTGACCCCCGTGACGGTGACCGGCACCATGGGCATCCCGGTGGGCCGCATCCGCAAGCTGGCCATGGGGCCCGAGTACCTGGGTGCGTTCACCATTGGCGACCAGTTGCTGTGGGGCGCGGCCGAACCTTTGCGCCGCATGCTACGGATCTTGCTTGGTGCATAACACAGCTACCGACTGTTAACTGACATTTGGTAGTATGTAACCTAATGCAACACTGGTGAAAACCAGTGTTGCGCCGCCAGCGCCTTACATCACCTTGTCAGCCTAAGACATTGATGTTATGGTGATTTTCCCTATTTCAGTGTCGTAGTGCATGCCCGAATGATGAACAAAAATTGCCCGGTTGATAGCGCCAGAAGCCCTGTTTCTGCACCCCGCTGGAAGACATCGGCTGTCACAGCGGCCGTTGTGGCGACGCTGATAGGGCTGGCCAGTGGCAATGCCATGGCGCTGTCATTGGGCCGCATGACGGTGTTGTCCGGTCTGGGTGAGCCTCTACGCGCTGACATCGAGCTCCCCGATATCACCACCGACGAAGCCAGCAGCCTCAAACCCGAGGTAGCTCCGGCCGAAGCTTTTCGCGCGGCCGGGCTGGAATACAACTCGGCACTGGCCGACCTGCGCATCGTGCTGCAGCGCCGGGCCGATGGCAAATCCTTTTTGCACCTGAGCAGCAGCCGCACAGTCACCGACCCGTTTATCGACCTGATTCTGCAGGTCAATTGGGCCTCGGGCCGGATCGTCCGCGACTACACCATCCTGCTAGACCCGCCCTCAACGCGCCAGGCCCCGACAGCCACGGCCACCGCACCGCAAATTACCGCCCCCGCCGCCGTAGCACCGGCCCCAGCCGTGGTACCGGCCACTACCCCAGCTGCAGCCGCCCCGGCGCGCATCGTGCCCCCTAAACCCAGCGCCCCCAGCGTAGCCGCCAAACCTGCCGCCAGCGATGCCAAACAGGTCACGGTGAAAGCCGGCGACACGGCCAGCAAGATTGCCAGTGCCAGCAAGCCCACCAGCGTGTCGCTGGACCAAATGCTGGTGGCCATGCTGCGCGCCAACCCAAATGCCTTCATCAACGGCAACGTGAACCGGGTCAAGGCCGGTTCCGTGCTGAACCTGCCCGATGCCAGCCAGGCCAGCAGCACCGCACCGGTGGAAGCCACCCAAATCATCACCGCGCAAAGCCGCGACTTCAACGCCTTCCGCAGCAAACTGGCCGGTGGTGCACCCGCAGTACAGGTGGCTGAGGCCGACCGCAAAGCCAGCGGCAAAGTGCAAGCCCAGGTCGATGAGAAAAAGCCATCCACCGCTGCACCCGACAAGCTGACTCTGTCCAAAGGCGCGCTCAAGAGCAAAACCGACGAAGACAAAATTGCCCGCGACAAAGCCGACAAAGAGGCTACGGCCCGTGTCGCCGAACTCGCCAAGAACATCACCGAGTTGAACAAGCTGGGGGCGTCCACCGTAGTGCCACCCGCGCCGGTCGCCAGTGTGGCCAAAGCACCAGCAGTGGAGCTGCCCGCGATTCCCGTGGCCGTACCCGTACCTGCGCCCCTTGTGGCATCGGCAGCCACAGAACCTGCAGCCCCCGTATCCGCGCCCGTGGCTGCGGCCTCGGCGGCATCCACGCCTGCCTCTGAACCCGCTGCACCGGTTGCCGCGCCAGCCTCTGCTCCGGCATCCGCCGCCAGTGCGCCCGCGCCCGCACCTGCCGTTGAAGAGTCCGGCAGCTGGATCGACACGCTGCGCGACAATCCCCTGGCGTTGGCTGGTGCCGGTTTGATTGCCTTGCTGGGCGGCTACGGCGTGTACAGCGCCCGGCGGCGCAAGCAGTTGGCCAGCGCCGACAGCTCGTTCCTGGAAAGCCGCCTGCAGGCCGACTCTTTCTTTGGTGCCAGCGGCGGTCAGCGCGTGGACACCCATGCAGAAGATGCGCCCGCGTCCAGCATGTCGTATTCGCCCAGCCAACTCGATGCCGCCAGCGATGTCGATCCAGTGGCCGAAGCCGATGTCTACCTAGCCTATGGCCGGGACCTGCAGGCCGAAGAAATACTCAAGGAAGCGTTGCGTGCCACGCCCGAGCGCATCGCCATCCACAGCAAGCTGCTGGAGATTTACGCCAAGCGCCGCGATGCCGCCAACTTTGCAGGCCTGGCCGCGGTAGCCCATGCACTCACCAGCGGACAAGGCCCCGAATGGGAGCGCATTGCCGCCATGGGCCACGGCCTGGAGCCCGCCAACAGCCTGTACCAGTCGGCCGAGCACACCGGCGTGGCCACCGCCACCGATAGCCCCGACTGGATGAACAGCCTGCGCGTCGAGCCCCCGGCCGAAGCGCCCATGTCCGGCTTTACGCCCCAGCCCGCAATGGATCCACCCGCCGGACTCGAAGGCCTGGACCTCGATCTGGACCTGGACTTTCTGGACAGCGATCTGCACGCCACCACCGAGGCCCCCGTTGCACCGCGCGTGTCGGACCCCTTGGCCTCGTCGCTCACCGTACCGGCCGCACTGGACTTGCCCAACGCGCCCGAAGATGCACCGTTTGACGGCCTGGACTTTGACCTGGACCTGAGCACGGCATCCAGCCCCCTCTCGGTAGCTGCTGCGGATGCGGCCCAGCCACCATTGGCAAACGATGCGCCTGGGGCCATTGCATTCGACCTGAGCTCCTTATCGCTCGACCTGGAAGACCCGCTGCCCGCCGCTGCCGCTGAACTGGCGCCCGAAGTAGGCGAAGCAGATATCGACGAAAACGACCCCTTGGCTACCAAGCTGTCGCTGGCCGAAGAATTCAGCTCCATCGGCGACGAAGACGGTGCCCGTGCCTTGGCCGAAGAAGTGCTGGAAGAAGCCACCGGCGCGCTGCGCGCCAAGGCACAGAAGTTCCTGGACAGCCTGTCCTGATGCCTCTGCACCGGGGAAATGCGCTGTGCGGATAGCCCTGGGCGTTAGCTACAACGGCCAGGGCTACGAGGGATGGCAGAGCCAGCTGTCTGGCAACACCGTGCAAGACAAGCTGGAGGCCGCGCTGGCCGCGTTCAGCCAGCGCAAGGTGTCCACCCTGTGCGCAGGCCGCACCGATGCCGGTGTGCACGGCCTGATGCAGGTGGTGCACTTCGACACGCCCCTGCAGCGCCCCACCGCCTCGTGGGTGCGCGGCGTGAATGCCTTTTTACCCCGCGATATCGCCGTGCAGTGGGCCCAGGAAATGCCCAACAGCTTCCACTGCCGCGCCAGCGCCGTGGCCCGCCGCTATGTGTACGCGCTGCTGGAGTCGCCGGTGCGCCCCAGCGTGGAAGGCGGGCGCGTGGGCTGGGTCTACCGTCCGCTGGACCAGGCCGCCATGCAACAGGCAGCCGCCCATTTGCTGGGCGAGCATGACTTTTCATCGTTCAGGGCGGCGCGCTGCCAGGCCTTGTCGCCAATCAAAACCCTGAGCCGCATCGATATCTCCCAACGCGGCGTGTACTGGCGCTTTGAGTTTGAAGCCAATGCCTTTTTGCACCACATGATCCGCAACCTGATGGGCTGCCTGGTGGTGATAGGCCAGGGCTTCCAGCCGCCAGAGTGGATTTTGGACGTACTGGCCGCGCGTGACCGCAAAGCCGCCGCCCCCACCTTCTCTCCCGACGGTTTGTACTTCATGGGGCCGGTGTATCCAGAACACTGGGGCTTGCCCGACCGCACGCCAGCCTATGATTGGTTGCCATGACACCCAAAATTTTTCACCAGCGCACCCGCATCAAAATTTGCGGCTTGACCCGCGAGCAAGACGTGGACGCAGCCGTCGCCGCCGGGGCCGATGCCGTCGGCTTTGTGCTGTACCCGCCCAGCCCGCGCTACGTGACGCCCCAGCGCGCGGCCGAGCTGGCCAAGCGCTTGCCGCCCTTCGTTACACCAGTTTTATTGTTCGTCAACGAGTTCGCTATCAATGTAATAGCTGCATGTGCATATATACCAAGCGCTACAGTGCAATTTCATGGTGAAGAGTCGCCTGCGGAGTGCTGGGCGGCCAGTGCCAACGGCACGCGGCCCTTTTTACGGGCAGCCCGAATTCCCCTGGATGACAGTCAGCCGTTCGACTTGCTAAAATTTGCTTCCGATTACGCAACAGCCCAAGCCATCCTGCTCGACGCACACGTCGAAGGTTTTGGTGGCGGCGGAAAAACATTCAATTGGTCACGTCTTCCTCCAAGCGTCAGCTCTCACCTCGTCTTAAGTGGTGGACTCACGCCTGCAAACGTGACCGATGGCATTTTGCAGGTTCGGCCACGCGCTTTGTCGCTGTCCGTTGATGTGAGCTCCGGTGTCGAAATCTCCAAGGGGATTAAAGACGCCGCAAAAATCCACCAGTTTGTCGCCGCTGTGCGCGCGGCAGACGACCAACTTGCAAAGTTAAACCATGACAACCTACCAACAGCCTGATGTCTCAGGCCACTTCGGCATTTATGGCGGCAGTTTCGTTTCCGAGACGCTGACCCACGCCATTGAAGAGCTGAAAGACGCTTACGCCCAGTACCAGCATGACCCGGCCTTTCTGGCCGAGTTTGAATCGGAACTGGCCCACTTTGTCGGCCGCCCATCGCCGGTCTACCACGCGGCCCGCACCAGCCGTGAAATGGGCGGCGCGCAGATCTTCCTCAAGCGCGAAGACCTGAACCACACCGGCGCGCACAAGATCAACAACACCATCGGCCAGGCCATGCTGGCCAAGCGCATGGGCAAGCCGCGCATCATTGCCGAGACGGGCGCGGGCCAGCACGGCGTAGCCACGGCCACCATCTGCGCCCGCTACGGCCTGGAGTGCGTGGTCTACATGGGCAGCGAAGACGTGAAGCGCCAAAGCCCCAACGTCTACCGCATGAAGCTGCTGGGTGCCACCGTGGTGCCGGTGGAGTCGGGCAGTAAAACCCTGAAAGACGCGCTGAACGAGGCCATGCGCGACTGGGTGGCCAATGTGGACAACACTTTCTACATCATCGGCACGGTGGCGGGCCCGCACCCCTACCCGATGATGGTGCGCGACTTCCAGAGCGTGATCGGCAACGAATGCCTGGTGCAAATGCCCGAAATGCTGGCGGCTGCGGGCTGTACCAGTCCCCAACCCGATGCCGTGGTGGCCTGCGTGGGCGGTGGCAGCAATGCCATGGGCATTTTCTACCCCTACATCGATGTGGCGGCCACCCGGCTGATTGGCGTGGAAGCGGCGGGCGAAGGCCTGGAATCGGGCAAACACTCGGCATCGCTGCAAAAGGGTAGCCCGGGCGTGCTCCACGGCAACCGCACCTATTTGCTGCAAGACGCGAACGGCCAGGTCACCGAAACCCACAGCATCAGCGCCGGGCTGGACTACCCCGGCGTCGGCCCCGAGCATGCGTTCCTGAAGGACATTGGCCGCGCCGAGTACGTGGGGATTACCGACGCGGAAGCTTTGACCGCCTTCCATTACCTGTGCCGCACCGAGGGCATCATCCCTGCGCTGGAATCCAGCCACGCCTTTGCTTACGCCATGAAGCTGGCTAAAATCATGCGGCCCGACCAGTCGATTCTGGTGAACCTGTCGGGCCGGGGCGACAAGGACATTGGCACGGTGGCCGATTTGTCGGGCAGCGATTTCTATGACCGCCCTTCCATGCGCGGCCTGACCGTCAAAGGTGCAGGCAACACCCTCAAGGAGGCTGTATGAGCCGCATCACGACCACCTTCGCCCAGCTCCAGAAAGCAGGCCGTAAGGCCTTGATTCCGTATGTCACCGCTGGCTACCCCTTCGCCGACATCACGCCCGCGCTGATGCACGGCATGGTGGCCGCCGGGGCCGACGTGATCGAGCTGGGCATACCGTTCAGCGACCCCATGGCCGACGGCCCGGTGATCCAGAAGTCGGGCGACAAGGCCCTGGCTTTTGGCATCGGCATGGCCGACGTGCTGGAGATGGTGCGCCAGTTCCGCCTGCAAGACGCGCATACGCCCGTGGTGCTGATGGGCTACGCCAACCCGGTGGAGCGCTACGACCAGACGCATGGTGCCGATGCCTTCATCCAGAACGCCTCGAAAGCCGGTGTGGACGGCGTGCTGGTGGTGGACTACCCGCCCGAAGAATGCGTGGACTTTGCCGCCAAGCTCAAGGCCCACAACATGGACCTGATCTTTCTGCTGGCCCCCACCTCCACCGAAAAACGCATGCAACAGGTGGCCAAAGTGGCCAGCGGCTACGTGTACTACGTGTCGCTCAAGGGCGTGACGGGTGCGGGCACGCTGGACACCGGCGCGGTCGGGGCCATGCTGCCACGCATCCGCCAGCACGTGCACATCCCCGTGGGCGTGGGTTTTGGCATCCGCGATGCCGAAACCGCCCGCGCCATCGGCCAGGTGGCTGACGCGGTGGTGATCGGCAGCAAGATCATCCAGCTGATCGAAAACCAGCCGCACGACCAGGTAGTGGCCACCGCCGCCGACTTCTTGCGCGGCATCCGCACAGCGCTAGACGCATAATCCCCGGCGCGCCCCTGGATGGCCAGGGCGCGCCCACAGTACAGAGGAACCCACATGTCTTGGCTTGAAAAACTGCTCCCCACCAAAATCCAGCGCTCCGACCCGGCCGACCGGCGCAGCGTGCCCGAGGGGCTGTGGATCAAATGCCCAAGCTGCGAAACCGTGCTGTACAAGACCGACCTGGAGCAGAACCAGAACGTCTGCCCCACCTGCGGCCACCACCACCGCATCAGCGCCCGCGCGCGGCTGAATGTATTTCTGGATGCCGAAGGCCGCTACGAACTGGGCCAGGAGGTGGTGCCGGTCGATCCGCTGAAGTTCAAGGACAGCCGCAAGTACCCCGAGCGCATCAAAGAGGCTATGGAAAACACCGGTGAAACCGATGCACTGGTGGTGATGGGCGGCTCGGTCCACGGTATCAACGTGGTGGTGGCCTGCTTTGAATTTGAATTCATGGGCGGCAGCATGGGCAGCGTGGTGGGCGAGCGCTTTGTGCGCGCCGTGCACGCCGCCATTGAGCAAAAAGTGCCCTTCATTTGCTTTACCGCCACCGGCGGCGCGCGCATGCAAGAAGGCTTACTGAGCCTGATGCAAATGGCCAAAACCAATGCGTCTTTAACCCGCCTGGCCAAAAAAGGCCTGCCTTACATCAGCGTGCTGACCGACCCGACCATGGGCGGCGTGAGCGCAGGTTTTGCGTTTGTGGGCGACGTGGTGATTGCCGAGCCCAAGGCGTTGATCGGCTTTGCCGGCCCCCGCGTGATCGAATCCACCGTGCGCGTGACCTTGCCCGAAGGCTTCCAGCGGGCCGAGTTCCTGCAGCAAAAGGGTGCCATCGACCTGATCTGCAACCGCAAAGAGTTGCGCAAAACCATCGCCCACACGCTAGCTATGCTGCTCAAGCAGCCAGTCGATGCGGTTGTTTAGGTTTTTAGGCCCTTTTTAGTAAGTAAAAATGGCAGATAGCGTAGGTTCCACCTGCACTATCTGCTACTAAAAATATATTTAAAATAGATAGCAGCGTGCGGGTTTATAGCATCACCAACACCGCTGGCAGTGCGTAGTTCATCACGATGGATGCAACCTGCAACAGCACCAACAGCACCAGCGCCGATAGATCAAAGCCACCCACCGGCGGCACGATACGCCGAACGGGTTGCAGCAAAGGGGCACATAGGCGCTCCAGCACATCGGACAGCGGTGAGCGGGCCTGCATCCACGACAGCACGCTGTAGATAAGCAGCATGCCGATCAGGCCGGTAATGACCATCGACACCACGCCAAACACCGCCAGCACCGGCACCGCCTGCACACCCGCCACGCCGCCCGCCCACAACCACAGCAAGAAGAACTGCAGCAGCTTCAGCAAAAACGGGGCGATCACACTGGCCAGATCCCAGCGACCCACCGCAGGCACCAGCCGCCGCAGTGGCAGCACCAGCCAGTCGCTGAGCGCAAACACCAGGTTCCCGACAGGATTACGAAATGAAATGCGCTGGTACTGCATATACAGGCGCAACAGGCAAGCACTGCCGACCAGACCGGTGGCGACTTCCAACAAAAACGAGATGATTTGGTACAACATGCAAACGCCTATTCGGGTCGTGGGATGATAGCGCCTGTAACCGTTTGCCCAGAGCCCCCTTTGTCCACACCCCGCGCCCACGCCAACCTGCCCTTGTTCCCCCTGGAGACCGTGCTGTTCCCCGGTGGTCTGCTGCCCTTGCGTATTTTTGAAGTGCGCTACCTCCACATGGTGGAGCAATGCCGCAAGGATGGAACCCCCTTCGGTATCGTCTCGCTGATGCAGGGCTCCGAAGTACGCCGCCCTGGAGCCCAGAGTGGGCTGTTCCATCCGGTGGGTACGCTGGCCCGTATCACCCATTTCGAGGCACCCCAACCCGGTTTGATGGAGATTGACTGCCTGGGCACCGAGCGCTTTCGGATCAACTCGAGTCGCCAGCTGGCCCACGGCCAATGGGTGGCAGATGTGGAGCTGCTGAACGACGATGTCGCCACTCCTATTCCCAGCGACCTGGCCCACGCATCCCATATCCTGGGGCAACTGGTCCAGACGCTGCGTGAACAGCATGTGGCAGAAAACCGCTTCCCCATCCTGCTACCCATGCAGCTGGACGATTGCGGCTGGGTGGCCAACCGCTGGTGTGAAATGCTGCCGCTGTCGGTGCAGCTCAAACACAATCTACTGGCCCTGGACAGCCCGCTGGTACGGTTGGAACTGGTGTCGGACGTGCTGGCCAAGGCACACCCGTCCCCACAGCGTCCCGAATGATGCGGGCATTTCTTTCCAACCAGCACGCCATTCTGCAATGGTCCCGCTCCACCAAGCGGCTGGTGGTGGTGACGCTGGATGTGATCCTGGGGCTGTTTGCCATGTGGCTGGCGTTCACCCTGCGGCTGGACCGGCCGCATTGGCCAACCGGTGCGCAATGGGCGGTGTATGCACTTGGGCCGGTGCTGTCGGTACCCATTTTTGTGCGCTTTGGCCTGTACCGGGCGATTTTTCGCTACACCGGCATGGCGGCTCTTACTGCCACCGCCCAGGCCGTAGGGATATACACCCTCTGGCTAATTGTCTTACTACAGTGGTTGCAATGGATGCAGTGGGAAGTGATCCCACGCAGCATTGGTATTCTGCAGCCACTCATTTTCTTGCTGCTGGTGGGTGCCAGCCGGTCAGTAGCCCGTTACTGGCTGGCCGGTCTGGATGGCGGGGCCCGTCGCACCGACGCGCGCTTGCTGATTTATGGCGCGGGCAATGCAGGCGTACAAACGGCCGCTGCCCTGGGCAGCACGCGCACCTACACCCTCCTGGGCTTTGTGGACGACGATGCAGCCAAGACAGGCCGCAGCATCAACGGCGTGCCGGTGTACGGGCCGCAGGATATCCCCGGTATTGTCCATCGGGAGAATGTCACCGACATCTTGCTGGCCATCCCCAGCGTCAGCCGGGAGCGCCGCAACGAAATTCTGCAAACCCTGCAAACCCTGCCGGTGCACGTGCGTACCCTGCCCGGCCTGTCAGATCTGGCCAGCGGCCGCGTCACGGTGCAAGACATCCGCGAACTCGACATCGAAGACCTGCTGGGCCGCGAACCCATTCCGCCCCACCCCGAGCTGCTGGCCCGCAACCTCACCGACAAAACCGTGCTGGTGACCGGTGCCGGGGGCAGTATCGGTGGCGAGCTGTGCCGACAGATCGTGGCAGAGCGCCCCCTGCGGCTGGTGCTGGTAGACCACAACGAGTTCGGGCTTTACACCATCCATGCGGAGCTCCAAACCCTGTGCAGCCAATGCAGTCTGGACGTGGAACTGGTGCCGCTGCTGGGCAGTGTGGGCCACTACGCGCGCATGCTGGCCATCTGTACCCAGTACCGGCCCGCAACCGTCTACCACGCCGCTGCCTACAAGCATGTGCCGCTGGTCGAAAGCAATCCGGCCGAAGGCATCTTGAACAACGTGTTTGGCACGCTGAACATGGCGCGCGCCGCCGTCACCACCTCGGTGGCGCATTTCGTGCTGGTGTCTACCGACAAAGCCGTGCGGCCCACTAATGTGATGGGGGCCACCAAACGGATTGCCGAGCTGATATTGCAAGCCCTGGCCGCCAGCCCGGTGGTGCAGTGGAATGAGGACACCAGCAGCCCCAACACCACCGCCAACAATACCCTTTTTGCCATGGTGCGGTTTGGCAACGTCCTGGGCTCCAGCGGCAGTGTCGTGCCCTTGTTCCGCAAGCAATTGGTGCACGGCGGGCCACTGACCGTGACCCACCCCGAGGTGACCCGCTACTTCATGACCATCCCCGAGGCCGCACAGTTGGTGTTACAAGCCGGTGCCATGGCGTATGGCGGGGATGTGTTTGTGCTGGATATGGGCGAGCCGATCAAAATTATCGATTTGGCCCTCCGAATGGTCGCACTCTCCGGCCTCACAGTTCGTAACGCAACCCATCCCGACGGCGATATCGAAATTGCCATTACCGGGTTACGTCCTGGTGAAAAACTCTACGAGGAGCTCTTGACCGGTGACAATCCCCAGACTACTGCACACCCGCGCATCATGCAGGCCCGCGAAAAATTTATCCAATGGGATGGTCTTACTTTGGCCTTGGCAGACCTCAAGACTGTACTTTTATCAAACGACGTTCCGCAGATTCTGAGGCTGTTGGGCCAACTCGTTCCAGATGCCAGCTTACGCCTATCACAGACACAAACTGCCGCGACGATATGACCGCTGCTCGGCTTCGTTTTCACGCGCTGCAGTCGTCAGCATTCTGGGCATTGATGGGGGATGTACTACCCATGTTTGCCGCCATGGTGGTGGCCCCTGCGCTACTCAGAACACTGGGTGCTGAGCGCATGGGAGTGTTGTCGCTCATTTGGGTGTTTGTTGGTTACCTCAGTTTTTTGGATCTTGGACTAGGGCGCGCCGTGACAGTTGCGGTTGCAGCAGTTCCATCAGGACTATCACCGGAGCGGGCCGAACTCAAAGTCACCGGATCGGCTCTCTTCGCGCTACTTTTTCTGGGTAGCATTAGCGCCTTGGTGCTGGCTGGCGTACTGCATGTTTTTACTATCCCGTTTCACTTGTCCTCACCCGCTTTAGAAGAAGAGGTACGGACCGCCACTAACTGGATCCTACCCAGCCTGCCACTGTTGTTAGTGACATCGGCTCTGCGTGGTCATTTTGAAGGCAAGGGTGCATTTCGAAATCTAAACATGGTCCGCATTCCCGCTGGTGTGATGTTGATTGTTGGTCCGTTTCTCACCGCGCAATGGACTCCGGATCTATCTTGGGCCGCGATCAGCATACTACTGGTGCGTTTGTTCCAAATGCTTGCGTTGCTGAAATTACTAGCACACCAACAGAGACTTTCCGTCAGTGAGTCACTGAAGAAAATGTACTTTCTGAGCGGATGGCAGCAACTTAAAACACTACTGTCGTTTGGTGGATGGATGACGCTCAGTAGCGTTCTCGGTCCGGTGATCTTGTATGCAGACCGGTTTGTTATTGGCTTAATGGTTGGTGCCAGCATAGTCAGTCTGTACACCATTCCATTCGATGTCGTTTCACGTTTTCCAGTTTTAATTGCCTCTGCCTGCAGCGTGTTGTTGCCCGAGCTGGTTCGGGCCTCCCACTTCTCAAAAAACGAACAGGATCACGGCAGCGAATGGCGAGACATCTTGAATCATGCGCACTGGCTTGCAGGTGGACTTGTGTCGACGTGTGCTGTAACCGGTTGGTTCGTACTTCCAGACTTCATCGCGTGGTGGATGGGAGCAGCCTTCGCCGCCGATGCTGCACGTCTAGCGCAAGTACTACTCATCGCTTTTGCCATTAACGCTTTGACCCAGATTCCGTACCTCGCATTGCTAGCAAATCGACAAACCAGAATCATTGCTACGATCCATTTACTTGAGATCGTGCCGTATCTGGTCTGCTTGTGGTGGGCCGTATCCACATTGGGCCTTTGGGGTGCTGCATTGGCATCTGTTGGACGAGGACTCGTAGATTTCGTACTCATGACGCTGGCATGCCGATACGGAGTGCAGAGTCCAAAAACCAAAGAAACCATGTAAACCATGCAGACCTACACCGACAAATCTCCACCCTACTTCGGCCACGTACGGCATGAAATCGCTCCAGCATTGCCTGAGCGCTGTGGTAGCGTTCTAGAAGTTGGCTGCGGTGCAGGCGTGACCCTAGAGTGGCTACGCAAGCGTCCTGGCACCACCCACACCACGGGCATCGAAATTTTCGAAGATGCCGCCACACTGGCCCGCAGTAAAGCGGATGAAATTTACTGCCTCGACATCGAGCATGCAGTGCTGCCGGATGGTATTTCCATGTTTAACACAATCCTGTGCCTGGATGTTCTAGAACACATGGTCAACCCTTGGAGAACCTTACATCGGCTGGTGACACTGCACCTCAAACCGGGCGGAACCATCGTTGTAACGCTACCCAACATCAGGCATCACACCGTCGTTCTACCATTGTTGCTGAAAGGCCGATGGCAATATGAGGAGGACGGCATCATGGACCGAACACATCTCCGATTCTTCTCCAAGCACTCTGCTATAGCTCTACTGAACCATGCAGACTTGGAGTCTGCGCAATGCACAGCGCTCAGCTTTGCAGAAAACCGCTTGAAACATGCAGTAAACCAAGCCACCCTCAGAATTTTTGAGGGTCTCATCACACCCCAGTACCTACTGAGCGCGAAGAAAAAATTAACCACATTGGACTAAATTGGTGGCTCCTAAAGTTACGGTTATTGTCCTCAATTGGAACGGTTGGGCTGACACCTTGAAATGCTTGGCATCGCTGCACAAGCTTGTGGCCCCAGCGCCCGCAATCTTGTTGATCGACAACCACTCCACCGACGATTCGGTCGAACGAATAACGCAGGCCTATCCCGCACTGGAGGTGTTGATCACCAACGAAAACCGTGGCTTTGGTGGCGGTTGCAATGTAGGGATGCGCGAGGCTTTGGCACGATCGTCCGACTACATTTGGCTCATCAACAGTGACGCCACTGTTGAACCGCAGACTTTGTCTGCGATGGTGCGCATGGCGGAATCCACCCCCCGGCTAGGGGCCGTTGGCTCTGTGATCTATGAACTGGGGTCCACGGA
This sequence comes from Rhodoferax sp., assembly GCF_025354435.1. Classification (GTDB taxonomy): domain Bacteria; phylum Pseudomonadota; class Gammaproteobacteria; order Burkholderiales; family Burkholderiaceae_C; genus Rhodoferax_B. The sequence continues at coordinate 103,658 of NZ_JANXMU010000036.1, read as the reverse complement.
CCTTATCCAGCTTTGGGGCGGTGGCCGAGTCAACCCATGGCTGGGCCGATCGCAACCATTGCGCGCGCCAGGCGAACTGGCGTTTGTTTCCGGTGCATCAATGCTCCTGCGCAGCAGCGCCTTGCATGAAATAGGCCTTTTCGACGAAGAGACATTTTTCATGTACTGGGAAGATACAGACTTGGGTTTTCGGCTGCGTCGCCACGGTTGGCAGATTGGAACGGCCGACGACTCGCACGTTTGGCACCGAGGCTCAGGCAGCTTGGGCCGAGGCAGTCCCAAGATCGACGAGTACTTTGTTTGCTCTGCGGTACGTTTTTTCCGTCGACACACATCACTGCCCATACTGCCAACGGTCAGTTTGCTGACCTCAATGCTGGTGAAGCGCCTTTTTCTAGGCCACTGGCACCATGTGCGAGCAGTGTTACGAGGGCTTCAATCGGTATGAGCTCCCACCTGCCTGTTTCGATTGTCGTCCCCTGCTTTCGTTGTGCCAAAACCATCAAACGTGCGGTCGCGTCGATTGCAGGGCAGTCCATGCGGCCGCAAGAAGTTATTTTGGTAGACGACGGAAACGACGACGATACTCCCTTGGTACTTCAACGACTGCTCGCCGCGTACCCTGCCGGTTGGATTTCGGTGGTCACAATTGCGGTCAATCACGGTGCCGCCACGGCGCGCAACGCAGGCTGGGCGGCGGCGAAAGGCCGCTATGTCGCTTTTTTGGATGCCGACGATACCTGGCATCCTGAGAAGCTTGCCCTGCAATACAACTACATGCGCGCGCGCCCCGCATTGATGTTGACGGGCCATGGGTTCATTAGAGCCGATGGCGACCGTGTGCCGTGGCTTCCATTTACAACCGAAGGCGTTCAAGGTCGGACAGTAAAACCATGGAAAGTGCTACTAAAGAACCCATTCATTACGCCATCCATCATGGTTAGAGCGGATGCTCCGCTACGCTTTCCCACCGGGCAGCGCCACATGGAAGATCACTTTTTTTTGATGCAACTGGCTTTGCGCGGGGTTTCAATGTCGGGAATTGATCGGCCTTTGGCGGCTATCCACAAGCACCAATACGGGCAAGCAGGCCTAAGTTCGAACATGAACGCCATGCACCGAGCAGAACTTGAAAATTTGCGCAAGCTTCAACAAGCTGGCGATATCTCCCAGTGGACCCGCTACGCGCTGGGTTTTTACGTCAAGCTGAAGTTCATTCGCCGCAAGTTTCTAGTGGTATTGCGCAAGCACACCAAAACTTGCCGTTGATACAGCAATTTCGGCGACCGAATGATGACTAGCGACTACATGTTCAGAAATTCAATCTTGCTCAGTGCCAGGCCCTACACGCCCTGGCGCTGGAAACTCCACTTTTTAGCCCGGCTGGTACAGTTTGCAGGCTACTTCCTGCCATTCACGCCCCAACGTTTCCTGCGCCTGCGCATGATGGTGCGCGGCGTGGTCGACGGGCTGAGAGGCCGCACGGGGCCCTACCAGTGAAAGCCCCCACTTCGCCAATGGCCCGCGACACTCGGCCCAACCTCTCCATCTCCATCGTCAGCCACGGACAAATGGCACTGGTGCTGCCGTTGCTGCGTGACCTGGACCGCCTGCACCTGCAAACGCCGCTGGAAGTGATTCTGACGCTGAATATTCCCGAAGACATGCCATGTACAGCCGATGATTTTGGGTTCTCCTTGCGCGTCGTGCGCAACCTCCTGCCTATGGGCTTTGGTGCCAACCACAACCAAGCTTTGGCCCAGGCCCGATGCGCCACGGTGTGCATTCTGAATCCGGACATTCGGCTAACGCAAAACCCGTTTCCAGGCTTGCTCGCGGTGCTTGAAGATCCCTTGGTAGGTCTGGTGGCACCAGCTATTTACAGCCCCGCGGGGCAACTGGAAGACAGCGCGCGCCGTTTTCCAACCCCTTGGGGCATCACAGCCAAAGCCATCCTGCGAAAACGTCAACTAAGCCGTGCCTCCACCCACCCAGAAACGGTGTTCTACCCCGATTGGGTAGGTGGCATGTTCATGGTGTTGTCCACCGCGCTGTACCGCAGCATGGGCGGTTTTGATGAGAAGTTTTTTCTGTACTACGAAGATGTGGACCTGTGTGCACGGATCCGCTTGCAGAGCCTACAAATTGCACTGCTGCCGCACCACGGTGTGACCCACGATGCCCAGCGCAGCAGCCACACCCAGCGCAAATATCTGCGGTGGCACCTCTCCAGCATGCTGCGATTTTTTTGTTCGCGGGTGTTTATCCGCGCACTATGGCTGCATCGGCCATGACGGTCCTGGTCACCGGTGCCAATGGCTTTGTCGGGTCGGCACTGTGCGCCGCCCTGGCGCGCGTGCACGTGCGCGTGCGGGTTGCCGTGCGGCATCCGGTGGCGGCCTTACCCGGCGTGGAAGTGGCGGCTATCGACTCCATCGGGCCGCAGACCCTGTGGGCCGATGCGCTGCAAGGTTGCGATACCGTCGTCCACCTCGCCGCCCGCGCCCACGTGATGCGCGAAGATGCTATTGATCCCTTGGCAGCCTACCGCAGCGTTAACACCGATGGCACCCTGCATTTAGCACGGCAGGCAGCCTCAGAGGGCGTACGGCGCTTCATTTTTTTAAGCTCGATCAAAGTCAACGGCGAAGCGACAACACTGGGCCGGGCATTCCGGGCCAGCGACACCCCCCATCCCCTAGACCCCTACGGCACCAGCAAATGGGAGGCAGAACTTGGCTTGCAGCGCATTGCACAAGACACCGGCATGGAGGTGGTCACCATCCGTCCACCCTTGGTCTATGGTCCGGGGGTCAAGGCCAACTTTGCCGCACTGCTGCGGGCTGTCTCCAACAAGCTGCCACTGCCGCTGGGGGCCATCCACAACCTGCGCAGCCTGGTGGGTCTGGACAATCTGGTGGATTTGATCCTGACCTGCACCACCCATCCCGCCGCGGCCCAGCAGACCTTCTTGGTCAGCGATGGCGAAGACCTGTCCACCACCGAACTGGTGCGCTGCATGGCCCGCGCCATGGACCAGCCGAGCCGCTTGCTGCCCGTGCCCGCGTGGCTGCTGCAAGCCGGGGCCAGCTTGGTCGGGCAAGGGGCGGCAGCGCAGCGCCTGTGTGGCCACCTGCAAGTGGATATCCAGCACACGCGCGATGTTTTGGGCTGGACACCGCCCGTCACCCTCAACGAAGGACTGCGCCGTACGGTGGCAGCCATACAGCCATGAAACGATTTTGCGATTTGGTTTTAGGCTTGGCCGCGCTGTGCGTCCTGGCACTCCCCATGCTGCTGGTTGCTTTGGCGGTACGGTTGACTTCGCCAGGCCCGGTGCTGTACTGGTCGGACCGTGTTGGCAAAAATAATAGCATTTTCTCTATGCCAAAGTTCCGCTCCATGCAGATAGGTACTCCGGCAGTAGCTACACATTTACTAGCAGATCCTGCAAATTACCTGACCCCCATCGGCAACTTTCTGCGCAAGAGCAGCTTGGACGAGTTACCCCAGTTGTGGAGTATTTTGAAAGGCGACATGGGCTTTGTCGGGCCGCGCCCTGCGCTGTTCAACCAGCACGACCTGGTGGCCCTGCGCACCTCCCAGGGCGTGCACACCCTGGTGCCGGGCCTGACGGGCTGGGCACAGATCCACGGGCGCGACGAATTGCCGATTCCGGCCAAAGTGGCACTCGATGCCTACTACCTGCACCACCGCTCTTTCGGGCTGGATGTGCGGATTCTGGTGCTGACCTTCTTCAAGGTATTGCGCCGCGACGGAATCACCCACTGACGGCGTTTTAGAATGGCAGGTTCGGCGCAACCCGCCCTTTCTCCATCCAAAACGCCTCCATGTCTGAAAACACCCTCCCCCCCGCACCCGTCCAAGACGAAAACCAGCTGATTCTGGAGCGCCGCGAAAAGCTCAAAGCCATCCGCCAGCAGCAAGCCGAGGGCAAGGGTGTCGCGTTTCCCAACGATTTCAAACCCACAGACCACGCCGCCAGCCTGTTTGAACGCTTCAACGGCCAGTCCACCGAAGAGCTCACTGCCCTGGGCGCGACGGCCAAGGTCGCAGGCCGCATGATGCTCAAGCGCGTGATGGGCAAGGCCAGCTTTTGTACGCTGCAAGACGCGTCATTTGGCGACACTGGCGGCCGCATCCAGATCTACATCAAGGGCGAAGACGTGGGCGCGGAGCTGTACACCAGCTTCAAGCACTGGGACCTGGGCGACATCGTGGCCGCCGAGGGCACCGTGTTCAAAACCCGCACCGGCGAGCTCTCGCTGCACGCCACCAGCGTGCGCCTGCTCACCAAGAGCCTGCGCCCCATGCCCGACAAGTTTCACGGCATGGCCGACCAGGAAACCAAGTACCGCCAGCGCTATGTCGATCTGATGACCGACGTGGAGGCCCGCAAACGCTTCCTGGCCCGCAGCAAGGCCGTCAGCGCCCTGCGCGAATTCATGGTGGGCCACGACTTCCTGGAAGTCGAAACGCCCATGCTGCACCCCATCCCCGGCGGTGCCAACGCCAAGCCGTTCAAGACGCACCACAACGCGCTGGACCAAGAGATGTTTTTGCGCATCGCGCCCGAGCTGTACCTGAAGCGCCTGATCGTCGGCGGCTTCGAGCGCGTGTTCGAAATCAATCGCAGCTACCGCAACGAAGGCATCTCGGTGCGCCATAACCCCGAGTTCACCATGATGGAGTTCTACGCGGCCTACTGGAACTACCAGGACCTGATGGACTACACCGAAAAGCTGATCCGCGATGCCGCCCAGCGCGCCACCGGCTCGCTGCAGCTGACCTACGCGGGCAAGCCGGTCGATCTGAGCCAACCCTTCGAGCGCCTGACGATTGTGGAAGCCATCCAGAAGTACACCGAAGCCGGTGACAACGTGTTCGACCCCGTATGGCTGACCAATGCAGTGAAAAAGCTCGGCCTGACCGAGGCCAAGAACAAGCTCGCCGGCCGCAGCCTGGCCAGCCTGCAGGTGCTGTACTTTGAGGAAACCGTGGAAGACAAGCTCTGGCAGCCCACCTTCATCATGGAGCACCCCACCGAAATATCGCCCCTGGCCCGCGCCAACGACGACCGCCCCGAGGTGACCGAGCGCTTCGAGCTCTACATCACCGGCCGCGAGTTCGGCAACGGCTTTAGCGAGTTGAACGATGCCGAAGACCAGGCCGCCCGCTTCCAGGCCCAGGTGAACGCCAAGGACAGCGGCGACGACGAAGCCATGCACTTCGACCACGACTTCGTGCGCGCCCTGGAGTACGGCATGCCCCCCACCGGCGGCTGCGGCATCGGCATCGACCGCCTGATGATGCTGCTGACCGACAGCGCCAGCATCCGGGATGTGATCCTGTTCCCGGCACTCCGAAAAGAGTAATTTACATGCCTTTTAGACTGCTAGCGCTTATTCATTAAGCGTTAGCAGCTACAAAAATCGCAGCGCCTGCTAAGGCACCAGCCACAGCGCTTGCATGTAGGCGGGCTGGGTCATCAAAGCGTCCCACTCGGGTGCCGGGCCTACGGGCAGCAGGGCCTGTCGGCGGGCTTCGCTGGCTTCATCGGGGTGCCATTGGCCCTTGAGCTGGGCCTCGGCCAGGCCGTTGAGCAAGGCATCGACCTCCTGGCCATCGCCCAGGCTTTGGTTGCACAGCAGCACCAGGTCGCAACCGGCTTGCAGCGCGACGATGGCGGCTTCGGTGTAGCCCACGTCCTGGTCATCAATCTTGCGGGCCCCGGCCATGCTCAGGTCGTCGCTGAAAATCGCGCCCTGGAAGTCCAGCTTGCCGCGCAAAATCTCTTGCAGCCACTTGGCGGAAAAGCCTGCAGGGCGTTTGTCCACCTTGGGGTAGATTACGTGCGCGGGCATCACGCTGCTCAGGCTGGTATTGAGCCAGCCATAGGGCGCGGCATCGTCGGTCAGGATGGCTTTCAGGCCGCGCTTGTCCACCGGTATGGCGGTGTGCGAATCGGCGGTGACGAAGCCGTGGCCGGGAAAATGCTTGCCGCAATTGCCCATGCCCGCCCGCAGCAGGCCGTGCATGAGGCTCTTGGCCAGCATGCTGACCACACGCGGGTCGCGGTGGAAGGCGCGGTTGCCGATCACGCTGCTTTCACCAAAATCCAGGTCCAGCACCGGGGTGAAGCTGAAATCGACCCCACAGGCGCGCAGCTCGGAGGCCAGCACGTAGCCGCAGGCGGTGGCGATGTTGGTGGCCTGCAAGGCATCGCGCATCCACAGCTCGCCCAGCACATGCATGGGCGGCAGGTGGGTGAAGCCGTCGGTCTTGAAGCGCTGCACCCTGCCGCCCTCGTGGTCCACGCAGACCAGCACGTCGGGGCGGGCCTTTTTGATGACGCGGCACAGGGCGGTGAGTTGCGCCCGGTCTTGCCAGTTGCGGGCAAACAGAATCAGGCCGCCGACCAGCGGGTGCTTAAGGCGCTGGCGGTCGGCCTTGGTCAGGCTGGTGCCGGCAATATCAATAATGAGGGGTGCGTGTTGGGACATGGCAATAATTTATAAAAAAAGGGCTCTAGTGCAGGTAGAGCTTACGCTAGTAGCTATCAACACTATAGCAAATCGATAACCAATTACTCTCAGGCGGAAGCCTGTTCCACCACCACAAAACTCGCAGCGTAGTCCGTCTCGTCGGTCACGGTCACATGCGCGCTCAGCTGGCGCTCCTCGAACCAGGTTTTCAGCACGCCGTGCAGCACGATCACCGGCTGGCCGCTGGGCAGGTTGCCGATCTCGCACAGCCGCCAGGTCATGGGCATGCGCATGCCCATGCCGATGGCTTTGCTGAAGGATTCCTTGGCGCTGAAACGGGTGGCCAGATAGCGCACACCGCGCTCGACATTGCGTTCACTGCGGCGGCGCCAGACCGCCAGCTCGGCATCGCTGAGCACCTTTTCGGCAAACCGGTCGCCGTGCCGCCCCAGGCTGGCCCGGATGCGGCGCACGTCGCAGATGTCGGTGCCGATGCCGTAGATCACCTCAAACCTCGGGGTTGAAGGCTGCGGCTATGCAGCGCAGGTAGTCTTGCACCGTGGCGGCGTAGCCCAGCTCCAGCGCGTCGGCCACCAGGGCGTGGCCGATGGACACTTCTTGCACCATGGGGCAGCCGCGCAGAAAGGTGGTGAGGTTGTCGCGGTTCAGGTCGTGGCCGGCGTTAACTCCTAGATTGATAGCTGCTGCCGCACTTCCTGTCTGCACAAACTGCCTAAAAACCTCTTGAAAATTGGGTTGGCCAAAGGCGCTGGCAAAGGTCTCGGTGTAGAGCTCGACGCGGTCCGCCCCCACGGCTTTGGCCTGCGCCATGGCGGCGGGCACGGGGTCCATGAACAGGCTAACGCGCACACCCAGGCTTTGGGCCTCGGCAATCAGGGGGCGCAGGCGCTCGCCGTCTTGCACCAGGTTCCAGCCGTGGTCGCTGGTGAACTGGTCTTCGCCGTCGGGCACAAAGGTGCACTGCTGGGGGCGGCACTGGCGCACGAAGTCCATCAGGTTCTGGAACGGGTTGCCTTCGATGTTGAATTCGCGACCGGGCCAGGCCTTGAGCAGGGCCGACAGCTCGGTCACGTCTTCCGGGCGGATGTGCCGCGCGTCAGGCCGCGGGTGCACGGTGATGCCCTGGGCTCCCGCCTGCAGGCACAGCGTGGCCGCGCGGGCGACGCTGGGGATGCCCAGGTGCCGGGTGTTGCGTACCAGGGCGACCTTGTTGACGTTGACGGAAAGCGCAGTGCGTGCGGGGGAATGTGTCATAGGGCTTGGAGGTCCATCATCAGTTGCCGCGTATGCAGCGTTGCCATGCCGCAATGGTAGTGCAGCACCGCCCGCAATTGGGGCTTCAGGCCATTCAACACCTCAGCGCAGGCGCGCAAAGTGGCGGTGAACGGTGCGCCAGGCTGCAGCGACTGCTGCAGCGCCAGCCACTGCGCGCCGCTGAGGCTGGCGCGGTGGTCGGTCTGGCTTTGGCGCAGGCCGCCTTCGGCCACCAGGCTGTAGCGGCCTGCGGGGTCCAGCGGCTCCAGCGTCATGGTTTGCACGTCCAGCGAGGGCAGCAGGCCGATTTCGCGCAGCAGCAGCAGCTCGAAAGCCCGTAGCGCGGGTTGCAGCGCTTCGCCGTGTTCAGAAGCCAGTACCTGCACCGCAATGGCATAGGCATCGAACAGCACAGCGTGCGGGTCGTCGCGGGCCAGCAGGCGCATCAGCAATTCGTTGAGGTAGTAGCCTGAGAGCAGCGCGTCGCCGGTCGGCATCACATGCCCGCCCACCCACTCCGCGGCCTTGAGGGTGCGGATCTCGGCATCGCCACCAAACGACAGCCGCAGGGGCTGCAAGGGCAGCAGGATGGGGCGGAAGTTGGAGGTGGGCTTCTTCACCCCCTTGGCCACGATGGCCATGCGGCCCTGGTGGCGGGTGAACACCTCCAGGATCAGGCTGGACTCGCTCCAGTCGTAGCGGTGCAGCACATAAGCCGGTTCATCAAGCGTGCGTTTGGTGGCCATGGTCAGACAAAATGCACGCGTAGGCCGATCGCCAGCCTGGGGTGTGGTGGGTCAGTCTCCGTAGCCGAAAGAGCGCACGCGGGCTTCGTCGTCGGCCCAGCCGGAGCGGACCTTGACCCAGACCTCGATGAACACCTTGGCATCCATGAGCTTTTCCAGCTCGACACGGGTTTCCATGCCGATGCGCTTGATGCGTTCGCCCTTGTCGCCGATCACCATGGCTTTGTGGCCATCGCGCTCGACCACGATGGTGGCGGCGATTTTCAGCAGGCGCTTCTGGCCTTTGCGGGCGGGCGGCTCTTCTTCGAACTTGTCGATGATGACGGTAGAGGTGTAGGGCAGCTCGTCACCGGTCAGGCGAAACAGCTTTTCGCGCACGGTCTCGGCGGCCTGGAACTTCTCGCTGCGATCGGTAAGCTCGTCTTCGCCGTACCACCAGCCCTGCTCGGGCAGGTACTTGGCGCAGATAGCGAACAGGCGCTCGATGTCCTTGGCGTTCTTGGCCGACATGGGCACAAATTCGGCAAAGGCGTGGCGCTCTTGCATGGTTTGCAGCCAGGGGGCGATTTCAGCCCGGCGGTGCACGTTGTCCAGCTTGTTGGCGATCAGTAGCACGGGGATGTCTTGCTTGAGCAGCGACAGCACCTTGGCATCGGCCAGGGTGAAGCTACCAGCTTCCACCACAAACAGAATCAGGTCCACATCGCCCACCGCGCCCAGCACGGTTTTGTTCAGCGAGCGGTTCAGCGCGTTGTTGTGGTGGGTCTGGAAACCGGGAGTGTCGACAAACACAAACTGGGTGTTTTCGCGGGTGCGGATGCCGGTGATGCGGTGGCGCGTAGTTTGCGCCTTGCGCGAGGTGATGCTGATCTTCTGGCCGACCACGGCGTTAAGCAGGGTGGACTTGCCCACGTTGGGCTTGCCAACGATGGCCACCAAGCCACAGCGCTGGCCCGTGGTGTCGCCACCAGGAGCTATTCTTTTTAGCCCGGCCAGCATGCCTTCCAGCGAGGACAGGGCATCTTCCGGGGTGTCGACGGATTCGGGAACGGGAGCAGATTCGGGATTTTGGGTTGCGGTCATTTGGAGACTTTCACGGCGACGGCTTTAGTTTGAAGTTTGACCAGCATGGCAGCCGCCGCAGCCTGTTCACCAGCGCGGCGCGAACCGCCAATGCCGCGCTCGGTTTGGCCGAGCTCAACAATTTCACATTCCACATCGAAGGTTTGCCGATGGGCAGCCCCCAAGGTGCTGACCACGCGGTAGGCGGGTACTTTCATTTTGCGGCCCTGCAGCCACTCCTGCAACTCGGTCTTCGGGTCTTTGCCGATGGCTTGCATCTGGGGGTTGATTTCAACCTCTTTGAACAATCGGTGGACCAGGGCTTCGGCAGACACGTAGCCTGCATCCAGGTACACCGCACCAATCACGGCTTCCAGGGCATCGGCCAGAATGGACGGGCGTTTTTGCCCACCCGAGCGGGCTTCGCCCTCACCCAAGCGCAGCACGCTGGGCAAATCTAGCACCACAGCCAGTTGGTGCAAGGTGTCCTGCTTGACCATATTGGCCCGCACCCGGGACAGATCGCCCTCGGGCAAGTCTTTGAGGCGGGTGTAGAGCAGGCCCGCCACCGACAGGTTCAGGACCGAGTCGCCCAGAAACTCGAGCCGCTCGTTGTGGTCGGCCGAAAAGCTACGGTGGGTAGTGGCACGCACCAGCAATTTGCTATCGGAAAAAACATGCTGCAGCCGTTGCTGCAGCGCTAGAAGGCCATCGTTCACGCTATTTGCTGGTTCCGGTGTACTTGATGAGCAAATACGCAGGACCTACCAGCTCAATTTCTTTGTTGTAAGCAATGGACACCACTACCTTGTCGCCGTTCTTGGTCACTTCCAAATCCTTGCCGGACACGGACGAGATGTCATCGATGGTGGCAGCTTTGTCAAAAATAGTGCGCACTTCGGGCACGGTGTTACCGGCCTTGGATTTTTCAAGCGCTTTCAGAATCGCCTGGTGCTCGATCACGGTCGGCACCACCTTGGCACCCACCACAAATACCGAGAAGATCAGCACGCCCAAAAAGACGACGCCGAAAAAAGACAGGCCGCGCTGCTTGGATTTCGATGCATGTTTCATAGCTTGCCTTTTTAAACCTAGTGGAACGCACCGATGCGCTTGATGTTGCCAAAATTCATCCACACAAAGAAGGCCTTGCCGACGATGTTTTTGTCGGGCACAAAGCCCCAGTAGCGCGAATCCAGCGAGTTGTCGCGGTTGTCGCCCATCATGAAGTACTGGCCTTCGGGAACTTTGCAGACCACGCCTTCGACGCTGTACTGGCAGTTTTGCCGAAACGCGAAGTCATCGGCACCCTGCACAAAGGCAGGGCGGCTCTCGTCGTTGAGCAAGCGGTGCGGCTTATCGCCCAGGGTTTCTTCAAACTGCTTGAAGTAACGCATCTGGTCTTCGTCAAAGAAGTCTGGAATCTCCTTGGTGTCCAACGCTTTGCCGTTGATGGTCAGGCGCTTGTTGATGTAAGCCACTTCGTCACCTGGCACGCCCACCACCCGCTTGATGTAGTCTAGGCTGGGTTTTGGCGGATAGCGAAACACCATCACGTCGCCACGCTGGGGCGGTGTGCCGTCGGTTAGCTTGGTGTTGAGCACCGGCAAACGCACGCCGTAGTGGAATTTATTCACCAAAATCAGGTCGCCCACCAACAGTGTGGGGATCATCGAGCCCGAGGGGATTTTGAACGGTTCAAACAAAAATGAGCGCAGCAAAAACACCGCCAAAATCACTGGGAACAAACCGGCGGTCCAATCCAACCACCAGGGCTGCATCAGCAAACGGGCGTTGGCATCGGGCACCACCTGATCTACCTGGGTGATACCCATTTTTTGCAGTTCGGCCAGGCGTTGGGCAGAAGCGGCCTCCAGCCGCAGCACAGCCTGCTGGCGGCGAGGGAAGAAGTAGAACTTCTCCGCCAGCCAATACAAACCTGTCACCAAAGTCGCCAGAAACAGCAGCAAGGCAAAGTTGCCCTCCAGCATGCCCATGTACCAGGCTCCACCGTAGGCGACAAAAGCCGCCAGAATCATCGCCGTCAGAACTTGCATCAATCTTCCACCTGCAGAATTGCCAGAAAAGCCTCTTGCGGCACTTCTACCGAGCCGATTTGCTTCATGCGTTTTTTACCTTGTTTTTGCTTGTCAAGCAGCTTGCGCTTACGGGAAATATCGCCGCCATAGCACTTGGCAATGACGTTCTTCCGCAGCGCTTTGATTGTCTCACGGGCAATAATGCCCGAGCCGATGGCCGCCTGAATGGCCACGTCGAACTGCTGGCGCGAAATGATCTCGCGCATCTTGGCCACCACGGCCCTGCCGCGGTATTGCGACTGGCTGCGGTGCACGATGATCGATAAGGCATCGACCTTTTCGCTGTTGAGCAAAATGTCCACTTTCACCACATCGGCCGCGCGGTACTCCTTGAACTCGTAATCCATTGAGGCATAGCCCCGGCTCACCGATTTGAGCTTGTCAAAGAAGTCCAGCACGATCTCGGCCAGCGGCATCTCGTAGGTCAGCACAACCTGGCGGCCCTTGTAGGCCATGTTCATCTGCACGCCGCGCTTCTGGTTGGCCAGCGTCATCACCACGCCCACGTACTCTTGCGGCATGTACAGGTGCACGGTGACGATGGGTTCGCGGATTTCCTCCATGCGGCTGGAATCCGGCAACTTGGAAGGGTTTTCGACCATGGTGATGGTGCCGTCCGAGCGCGCCACCTGGTAGACCACGCTGGGCGCCGTAGTAATCAGATCCTGGTCAAATTCGCGCTCCAGGCGCTCTTGCACAATTTCCATGTGCAGCAGGCCTAAAAAGCCGCAGCGGAAGCCAAAGCCCAACGCCTGCGATACCTCGGGCTCGTAGTGCAGCGAGGCATCGTTGAGCTTGAGCTTTTCGAGCGCATCGCGCAGCGACTCGTATTCGCTGGCTTCGGTGGGGTACAGCCCGGCAAACACCTGGGGCTGGATTTCCTTGAAACCGGGCAAGGCCTCCTCGGCCGGGCCTGCGTTGTTGGGCAGCTTTTTGTCCAGCGTGACGGTATCGCCCACCTTGGCGGCCTGCAGCTCTTTGATGCCGGCGATGATGAAACCCACCTCGCCCGCCTCCAGCGACTGGCGCACCTCGGTACCGGGCGTGAATACCCCCAGGTTGTCGGCGTTGTAGCAAGCGGCTGAGGCCATCATGCGGATGCGCTCGCCCTTGGCCAAACGGCCATCGACCACCCGCACCAGCATCACCACGCCCACATAGGCATCGAACCAGCTGTCGATGATCATGGCGCGCAAAGGAGCCTTCGGGTTGCCCTTGGGCGACGGCACCTTGGCCACGATGGCTTCCAAAATTTCGTCAATGCCCACGCCGGTTTTGGCCGAGCACGGAATCGCATCCGTGGCATCGATGCCAATCACGTCTTCGATCTCCAGCTTGGCGTTGTCCAGGTCGGCGTTGGGCAGATCGATCTTGTTCAACACCGGCACCACTTCCACACCCAGCTCCAGCGCGGTGTAGCAATTGGCCACGGTTTGGGCTTCCACGCCCTGGCTGGCATCCACCACCAGCAACGCACCTTCGCAGGCCGACAGCGAGCGGCTCACTTCGTAGGAAAAGTCCACGTGGCCGGGGGTGTCGATCAGATTCAGGTTGTAAATCTGCCCATCCTTGGCCTTGTAATGCAGCGCCGCGGTTTGTGCCTTGATCGTGATGCCGCGCTCTTTTTCGATGTCCATCGAATCCAGCACCTGGGCTTCCATTTCGCGTTCGGCCAGACCGCCACAGCGTTGGATCAAGCGGTCTGCCAGCGTTGATTTGCCGTGATCAATGTGCGCGATGATGGAGAAATTTCTGATGTTTTTCATCAACGAAAAGCTTTATTTAAAGTGAAATCACTTGCATGGCCCTGGCTGCACTGCAGCCCAGGTCCATGCAAATCATGGGTAATAAACGAAAAAAGGGCGCGTCGAAAACGAACGCGCCCTGAACCAACAATCTTTGGCAACTGCGATAGCTGGAGCTTCATTGTAGGCAAAAAGCCTGGCTTGCAAAGTCCGGACAACCGGGCAGGTCATGCGTTGCAGGGCCACAACAGGGGTCTTATGCACAATGTATTCACAGGGCGGTGGATAGGTTTCTGGACAACTTGTGGGTGGTTTGTGGACCACCTGTGCACCATGGGGAGACTTCCCGCATCGTGGTTTCCAGCATTTTTGATATGTCCAAAACCTACCAAGCAGACCCCTGATTCTATCCAAAATTGTTGCTAGACCTTTTTTAAGTTAGTGGCTGCAAACTTTGAACCCATTTCTGAGGGGCAGAAGAAAGTTGGATGACAGCGTATTTTCCTTAGGACATGGCCTCCAAAAACCCCACCAGCCTGTATGGATTGGGGATTTTGGGGTCTACCGTATTTACTTCACAGGCCGAATCAACGCGTATTGGGCCCACTCGCCCCGGCGCAGCAGCAGGTTGATAGGCTTGTTTTTGTCCATCTTGGCGACGGCCGCCTCGAACTCCTTGACGCTGTTGACCTCGGCGTTGGCAATCGCCACGATCACGTCGCCCTCTTTGACACCGGCTCGGGCCGCTCCTTCGGTGGCGCTATCGACCTTGACACCGCCTTTGAGCTTGAGTTCCTTCTTCTGCGCATCGGTCAACTCGCTCACCACCAGGCCCAGTTGCTGGCCAGCAGACGATGCCTTGGGCTTGTCTTCTTTACCCGAGGCTTTTTTGACGGGTTTATCGTCTTCGATCTCGACGATGGACACCGTCAGTTCCTTAGTGGCCCCGCGGCGGAACACGGTCAGGCTGCTCTTGGAGCCGGGCTTGGTATTGCCCACCAGGCGCGGCAGGTCGGAAGATTTTTCGATCGTCTTGCCGTCGAATTTGGTGATGATGTCACCGGCCTCCACACCGGCTTTTTCGGCGGGCGAACCGGTTTCCACGCCGCGCACAAACGCACCTTGCGCCTTGCCCAGGCCCACCGATTCCGCCACTTCCTTGGACACGGTTTCGATCTGCACGCCGATACGACCACGCGAAACACGGCCCGAGGCGCGCAACTGGTCGCTCACACGGGAAGCTTCGTCGATGGGAATGGCAAACGAAATGCCCATGAAGCCACCCGAGCGCGAGTAGATCTGGCTGTTGATGCCCACCACCTCACCGCGCATATTGATCAGCGGGCCGCCGGAGTTGCCGGGGTTGATGGCCACATCGGTCTGGATAAAGGACAAATAGTCACCCGTATCGCGCTGTTTGGCGCTGACGATGCCGGCCGTGACGGTGTTTTCCAGGCCAAAGGGCGAACCAATCGCCATCACCCACTCGCCCACCTTGAGGCGGCCCACATCCCCCAGCTTGACTGCGGGCAAACCGGTCGCATCGATCTTGACCAGGGCTACGTCGCTACGCTTGTCGTAGCCGATGATTTTGGCTTTGAACTCACGTTTATCGGTCAGAGTGACCACAACCTCGTCCGCACCTTCGACCACGTGGGCGTTGGTCATGATGTAGCCGTCGGTGCTCAGGATGAAGCCCGAACCCACGCCGCGCGGTACCTCTTCTTCAGGCTGTTGCTGGGGTTTTTGCGGGCGCGGCGTTTGGCGAGGCATATTCGGGATGGGCACACCGAAACGCTTGAAAAACTCCTGCATGTCTTCGTCCATGCCATTGCCTTGTGCCGCGTGGGCCGAGGCTTTTTCCAGTGTGCGGATGTTGACCACCGACGGCCCCACCTGCTCCACCAGATCGGTGAAGTCCGGCAGCGTGCGGGTTTGGGCCCACACCGGCGCGCTCGGCAGCAGGGTCGCCACCGACACCAAAGCCATGCTGCACACCACAGCAGCGGAACGGATATTTTTCAAACTGACTTGGAACATCGTCCATCCCTTCACAAAAATACAAGAAAAGCCCTATTTCGCCCGCGTGAGTCCTTGGACAAACGCCTTTAGGGTGGTTTGTGGGGCCTCGCCCACCGCCGTTAACCACCATGCACCCATGCGGCGGGTGAGTGACTGGGTCGCGCCCACTGCCATCGCACCCTCTTGAACATGGCGCTGGGGCTCATAGGCCTCGGCAAACAACGACACCGAAGCCAGGCCATCCGAGAAAACCCACTGCACCGTGCTGTCGGCAGACCCACCCACCGAACGGCGGAAGCAGCTCATGGGTTTGAAGCCGGGTACGCCATTTTTCAAGACCCAGCCCTCTGACAAGGCCGTGGTTTTGACCATCGCCGCCGTCTCCACCTTGTAGCCCGCCGTGTTGGCCATCATTTGGCCCAGTTTGTCCATCTTCACGGGCGCGTCGAGTTGCAGCTCAGAGAAGGCCGCCTGCTCCAGCACTTGGCCGTCGACATCCAGGGTCTGCAGTTTGACCACCAGGCCGCTCTTCTTTTCGCTCCAGATGCGGTAGCCGTAGCGCAGGCTGTCTTTGGGCTTGAGAACCACCACGTCGGCATCGAAACCGGCAACCCGGTCGCTACCGACTACTTTGGCCGCATAAAACGCGGGAATGGAGAAGTCCCCCGCCTCTAGCAAATTAGGGAACAGGCCCAGGGATTCGCGCTTTTCGGCCACCGCTACCTTGGTTTCGGGCAAAAAGGTGATGACCTGGTCGTTGTGGCGGAAGGTGGAGCGTGGCGCACCGGTCAATGATTCGACCCGCTCCATCTGCTGCGCGCCATCGCAAACATGCCAAATCCGCGCGCTGGACATGCTGCCCGGACCATAGGACACCACAAAGGTGCCGATATAGGCGCGCTTGCCTGAAGCCTCGTGCATGCGCATTAACCATTCGCTGACCGTGCGCTCGGGGGAGGCAACGGCAGAGGCCGACTCTGCGGGCAATGGCGGTGCGGCGGCATGGGCCAAAGGCAATAGAGCCGCCCACAGCGCAGCCAGCAGCAATCCTTGGCGGGTTTTCATGAACATATTGCGGATGTACTGCCCCTTTAGCGGGCGGGAATCTCGTACGTGGCATTGCTGATAAAGCCCGCAGGCATCTGCAAGGCCGAAGTGCCACCAAACTGTTTATGCGCCGCCATCAGCGCGTCCAGGCGCGCGTCACGCAGCATGATCTGGGGGGCTGCGCTCACGGTATTGGCCTGCGCCACAGTTTGCAGCACAGGCGCGGCGGGTGTCACTTGCGCCAGCTGCTGGCCCGTCGGGACGGCTCCTAAACCACCGGCAACATTCCAGCCCACGGCTACAACTGCCAGCAAAGAGGCGACACCTGCCACCATCTTCCAACGAAAGCTGGGTGCATTGGCCGCAACATCGTCCGATTTATCTTGGGCATCAAACAAGGCCTTAGCGCTTGATTCATATGCGGCTATAGCTATCAAATTAGTAGTATTAACGGTGGAAGCCAAAACCGGCTCCAAAGCCAGTCGATTCTGGAAGCGGGCCAGAAAGCCCTGGTCATCGGCGCAAAAAGCCAGATCGTTGGACCGCAACACATCGCCCACTACGTGGTAAGCATGCCAGGTGGCCTGGGCTTCGGGCTGCTGCGCCACGCGCTCGACTGCCAGCGCAAACGCCTCGCCGCGCAATTGCCCATCGGCCAATGCCGACAGGGCATCCTGCGGGGTGTCAATGTGTTCTTTGGCCATGTTCTTCACCTTGCTTACTAATTTATGCTCACCAACGCTTGCCAGACTGGTTTTCCAGCAAAGGTTTCACCCGCGCTGAAATTGCCTCCCGGGCCCGGAAAATGCGCGACCGCACCGTGCCAATCGGGCACTGCATCATTTCTGCAATGTCCTCGTAGCTCATGCCTTCGATCTCACGCAAAGTCACGGCTTGGCGCAAATCCTCGGGCAGCGCCTCCAGAGCGACGTTGACTGCGTTCGAGATTTGCTTGGCTGCCAGCACCGTATCCGGGGTGTCGGGACTGGTTGGTTCATTCTTTCGGTAGTAAGTTTCATCCTCGTCATCAGAAGGTCGCATCGCGGCCTCGGACACGGTGGGATCGCGCTTGAAATCCATCAAAGTCTTCTTAGCGGTATTGATAGCGATGCGGTACAGCCAGGTGTAGAACTGCGCATCGCCCCGGAATTTGGGCAGAGCACGGTAGGCGCGGATGAAGGTTTCCTGGGCAATGTCTTCCACCAAGTCCACATCGCGCACCATGCGGCCAATCAGGCGCTGGATACGGCGCTGGTACTTGACCACCAGCAGGCCGTAGGCCCGTTGGTCGCCCGCCACAGTGCGCTCGACCAGCATCAGGTCGCTATCGGTGGCCGTAGCCGGGGTGGTCAAAAGAGGGGGAGGTAGTGCAGTCATGGTTCAGATCCGAGCGCACTATTGGTTTCATTTTGCGGTCTGGCGGGCGAATATACCGCACGGCGCAGACTGCGCCAGTGCACGGGCTGGCTTGCCCTTTCAGCCCAGCACCACAGCGGCCGTCCTGCATCCGTGCGCAGACGCAGCAGCAGATGGTGTTGCAAATCAAGATGGGCACTGACATGCACCGTGCAAGCTACGTCGTTAGCGGTCCAGAACCATTGCTGGCCGTCCCAGCGCAGAGCCGCTGCAGGTGTTTTCCACCATCCGAACACGGCCAGCAGGCCAGCACCCACCACGGCCAGAACTGCGACACCCTGCCGCCAGCCCAACATGTCTACCTGCCAGCACCAGCCCGCTACGCTGGCCGCGCCCAGCAACCACAGCACACCCTGCGCCCCAGCCTGAAAACGCGAACGCCCCACCGGATAACTTACCGGTGGGGCGTTGTGCATCGGGATTGTGCGTTCAGGATCGGCTTAAACGCGCTTGAACACCAGCGTACCGTTGGTGCCGCCGAAGCCAAAATTATTCTTCACCGCCACGTCAATCTGCATGTCCCGGGCTGTGTTTGCGCAAAAGTCCAAGTCACATTCCGGGTCCTGGTTGAAGATATTGATGGTGGGCGGGCTCTTTTGGTGGTGCAGCGCCAGTACGGTGAAGACGCTTTCAATGCCGCCCGCGCCTCCCAGCAGGTGGCCGGTCATGGACTTGGTGGAGTTGACCACCAGCTTCTTGGCATGGTCGCCAAACGCCAGTTTGATGGCATTGGTTTCGTTGGCATCACCCAGGGGCGTGGAGGTACCGTGGGCGTTCAGGTAGTCCACCTGGTCGGGGTTGATGCCGGCGTTCTTCAAGGCCATCTGCATGGAGCGGCGGGGGCCGTCCACGTTGGGAGCCGTCATGTGGAAGCCGTCGCCGCTCAAGCCAAAGCCGACGATTTCGGCATAGATCTTGGCACCACGTGCCTTGGCGTGTTCGTATTCTTCGATGACCAGCACGCCTGCGCCCTCGCCCAGCACAAAGCCGTCGCGGTCTTTGTCCCAGGGGCGGGAGGCGGTGGCGGGGTCGTCGTTGCGAGTGCTCAGGGCACGGGCTGCGGCAAAGCCACCCAGGCCCAGCGGCGACATGGTGGATTCGGCACCGCCGGCAATCATCACGTCGCAGTCACCGTACTCGATCATGCGGGCCGACTGGCCAATAGCATGCAAGCCGGTGGTGCAGGCGGTAGCAATGGCGATGTTCGGGCCTTTGAAGCCAAATTTGATCGACACGTGGCCCGAGATCATGTTGATGATCGAGGCCGGCACAAAAAATGGGGAGATGCGCCGCGCGCCCCGGCTGGTGAATTCGGCATGTGTCTGCTCGATCATCGGCAGGCCGCCAATGCCGGAGCCGATATTGCAGCCGATGCGCGTGGCTTCTTCGGGGTCCAGTGCGTCGCCAGTGGCCAGACCGGAGTCGGCCACCGCCTCGATCGCCGCCGCCAGCCCGAGGTGGATGAAGCGGTCCATGTGGCGCGCTTCTTTCTCAGGGATCAGGGCATTGATGTCAAAGCCTTTGACTTCGCCGCCAAATTTGCATGAGAAGGGACTGGCATCAAACGACTTGATCAAGTCAATACCCGATTGGCCGGCCAACAAGGCCGACCAGGCATCGCCCACAGTGTTACCAACGGGGCTGACGCAACCTAAACCTGTGACGACGACACGACGACGGGACATAAATGTATGGGGTGTGGTGGGCAGCTAAATGCTGCAAAAAACGGCACCGGGTGCCGCTTGATTCCACTGGCTGTATCCACGCAGGTGGCGCACAGCCAGTAGGCTCAGAGGCAGATTAGCCCTTGGGGTGGCTGGTCGCGTAGTCGATCGCGTTTTGCACGGTGGTGATCTTCTCGGCATCTTCGTCCGGGATTTCGATGCCAAACTCATCTTCCAGTGCCATCACCAGTTCGACAGTGTCCAGCGAGTCAGCGCCCAGATCGGCCACAAAAGACTTTTCGCTGGTGACTTGGGCTTCTTCCACACCCAGTTGTTCGGCAATGATTTTTTTAACGCGTGCTTCGATATCGCTCATAGTTCCCTCTGAGGGTTGTAAAAGAATCCGTGATTTTAGCCGGGCTGCAGAAGATCCCCTGCCCAGACTGCCGTACGGATAGAACGGCTGGATTTTGTGTGACTTAGTCCCTTGACCGCAACTACATAGTAATTACATGTACATGCCGCCGTTGACGTGCAGCTCCTGGCCCGTCACGTAGCCCGCCTGGGGCGAGGCCAGATAGGCCACCGCATGGGCTACATCGGCGGGCGAGCCCAGTTGGCCCAACGGAATCTGCGCCAGGAGGGCTTTGTGTTGTTCTTCGGGCAGGCTAGCGGTCATGTCGGTGTTGATAAAGCCAGGGGCCACGCAGTTGACCGTGATGTTGCGTGAACCAAGTTCACGCGCCAAGGCCCGCGTCATGCCCGCCACACCGGCTTTGGCGGCGGCGTAATTGGCCTGGCCCGGGTTGCCCGAGGCCCCCACCACGGAGGTGATGCTGATGATGCGGCCGTAGCGCTGCTTCATCATGGTGCGCATTACCGCGCGGCTCATGCGGAACACGGCTTTCAAATTGGTGTCCAGCACGTCGTCCCAGTCGCTGTCTTTCATGCGCATGGCCAGCGTGTCGCGGGTGATGCCCGCGTTATTGACCAGCACCTGCAGGCCGCCAAACTCTTTGGCGATGCTATCGATGACGGCCTCGGCCTCGGCCAGGTCGTTGACGTTGAGCTTCTTGCCGCTGCAACCGGGAAAGGCGGCCAGCGCTTGGCTGATCGCTGCGGCACCCGCATCGCTGGTGGCAGTGCCAACGACCTTCAGGCCGCGCTGCGCCAGTTCCAGCGCTATGGCCGCACCGATGCCGCGCGAAGCGCCTGTGACCAAGGCCACCTGGCCTGAAAATTCAACGGTACTCATTCGGCGGCTCCTAATAGTTGGGACTGGACCTCGGCCATGCTGGCGGGGTCGAACAAAGGCAGACCAACCAAACCCGCATCGATGCGCTTGACCATACCGGCCAGCACCTTGCCGGGGCCGCACTCGACCAGAGTGGTCACGCCGCGGGCCTTGATGGCCGCTACGCACTCGACCCAGCGCACCGGACCAAAAGCCTGGCGCACCAAGGCATCGCGGATACGGTCGGCATCCGACTCCACCGCCACATCAATATTATTGACCACCGGGATCTGCGGCACGGCAAACGCGGTCTGCGCCAATTTCTCGCGCAGCTTCATGGCCGCGGGCTGCATCAGGCTGGAATGGAACGGGGCCGACACCGGCAAAGGCAGGGCCCGCTTGGCACCGCTGGCCTTGAGGACTTCGCAGGCTTTCTCCACCGCGGCCTTGCTGCCCGCGATCACGGTCTGGCCAGGATCGTTGAAATTCACCGCTTCCACAACCTCGCCTGCAAATTCAGTGCCTAAAGCACGCATAGCGCTGGTCACATCTACACAACCAGCTATTACTTTAGTAGCATCGAGCCCCAAGATTGCGGCCATGGCACCGATGCCCACTGGCACCGCATCTTGCATTGCCTGCGCCCGAAAGCGCACCAAAGGGGCCGCCTGCGCCAAGGTCAAAACACCAGAAGCCACCAGCGCAGAATATTCGCCCAGCGAATGGCCGGCCACCACGGTAGGCGCTGCGCCAGTCTCGGCCATCCAGGCCCGGTACGCGGCGACTGCGGCCACCAGCATCACCGGCTGGGTGTTGGTGGTCAGGGCCAGGGCTTCCTTGGGGCCGTCTTTGATCAGCAAGGCCACGTCTTCGCCCAGGGCATCAGAGGCTTCTTGCAAGGTCTGGCGCACCACGGGGTGATCACCCCAGGAATCGATCATGCCGACGGACTGGGAACCCTGGCCAGGAAAGATAAAAGCGAAATGGTTCATGGATTTTATGAGTCAAAAATGCCGCTAGCGCTTATGAAGCGTGCGCAGTATGCTACAAATTAAGCAGCACAGCACCCCAGGTAAACCCGCCGCCCACACCTTCAAGCATTAGGGTTTGGCCTTTTTTAATTTTGCCGCTGCGCACGCCCGCGTCCAGCGCCAAGGGAATCGACGCAGCCGAGGTGTTGCCGTGCTGGTCCACGGTCACGATGACCTTGTCCATGGACATCTTCAGCCGCTTGGCCGTGCTTTGCATGATGCGGATATTGGCCTGGTGCGGAATCAGCCAGTCGATATCGTCGTGGGTTTTACCGGCCTTGGCCAAGGTGGCACGAGCGGCTTCTTCCAGCACACCCACCGCCAGTTTGAACACGGCCGGGCCGTCCATGGTCAGCATGGCACTGCCCACCACCGAGCCGCCCGACACCTGGCCGGGCACGCACAAAATACCTACGTGCTTGCCATCCGCATGCAGGTCGCTGGCCAGAATGCCCGGCGTGTCCGAGGCCTCCAGCACGACGGCACCTGCGCCATCGCCAAACAGCACACAGGTGGTGCGGTCGGAGAAATCCAGAATGCGCGAGAACACCTCGGCCCCGATCACCAGGGCCTTGCGGGCCGTGCCGGTGCGGACCATGGCGTCGGCGACCGTCAGGGCGTAGACAAAGCCGCTGCACACGGCCTGCACGTCAAACGCCGGGCAACCGTGGATGCCGAGTTTGTTTTGCACGATGCAGGCGGCCGAGGGGAAAACCATGTCCGGCGTAGACGTGGCCACGATGATCAGGTCGATGTCTTGGGCCTGGACACCGGCGGCCTCCAGCGCCTGCCGGGCGGCATGCACCGCCAAGTCGCTGCAGGTGGCATCGGCGGCGGCAAAGTGGCGGGCCCGAATGCCGGTGCGCTCCACGATCCAGTCGTCCGAGGTTTCCACGCCTTTGGCGGCCAGTTCGGCCACCAAATCGGCGTTGGTCAATCGACGGGGGGGGAGGTAGCTACCGGTGCCGGTGATGCGGGAATAAAGACTCGTCATGCGCTCGTGGTTGCGGTCGTGTCCAAGGCACTAGCCGCAGATGCCGCCAAAAGCGGCGCTGCATGCGCAATGCGGGCCTGGACACGGTCCAGCAGGTTGTTTCGGGCTGCATCATACGCCCGGTGCAACGCCTGCTCAAACGCAAACGCGTCCGCCGAGCCATGGCTTTTGAACACCAGACCGCGCAGGCCCAACAGGGCTGCACCGTTGTAGCGCCGGTGGTCCATGCGTTTTTTAAGCGCAGATAACACCGGAGTGGCGAGCAATGCCGTAAATTTGGTGAAGATATTGCGCGAAAACTCGGCGCGCAAAAAGTTGACGATCATGTTGGCCAGGCCTTCGCTGGTTTTCAGCGCCACATTGCCCACAAAACCGTCGCACACGATGATGTCGGTGGTGCCGACAAAAATATCGTTGCCTTCGACGTTGCCGTAAAAGTTCAAATCGCCCGCACGCGCAGCCGCGCGCAGCAGCTCGCCAGACAGCTTGATAGTCTCGTTGCCCTTGATGGCCTCTTCGCCAATATTGAGCAGGCCCACCGTAGGGTTCTCGTTATCGCTGAGCACCGACACCAGGGCCGAGCCCATCACCGCAAACTGCAGCAAATGCTCCGCCGTGCAATCCACATTGGCTCCGAGGTCAAGTACCGTGGTGGCACCGCCTTTGGCATTGGGGATTTGCCCGGCAATCGCGGGGCGGTCGATGCCGTCCAGGGTTTTGAGCAGATAGCGGGCAATCGCCATCAAGGCCCCTGTATTGCCTGCCGACACCGCCGCCTGGGCCGCACCGAGCTTGACCTGGCTGATCGCCACGCGCATGGAAGAATCCTTCTTCTTGCGCAAGGCAATTTCAATCGAATCATCCATGCCCACCACTTCGCTGGCCGCAACAATCTGGGCGCGCGGATGCACAAAGCCCGCCAGGCTTGCAGGCAAACCTACCAACAGCAGCGAAACTCCGGGGGTGTTGTCCAGAAAATGGCGACAAGCAGGCAGCGTGACGCTGGGGCCGTGGTCACCACCCATGCAGTCCACAGCGAGTGTGATCATGGTGTAGCAGCGCCCAGTGGCGCGCGAAGTCTAGAGAGTGCAAACATCAAAACAAAGGCCCGTGGCTACGGGTTACGTAGCACCGGGCCCTGGATGGTGAGCGCAGATCAGGCTTCAGATTTGTTTTTCAGCACCTGGCGACCACGGTAGAAACCGTTGGGGCTGATGTGGTGGCGCAGATGGGTTTCACCGGTGGTGGATTCCACTGCGATACCGGGCACGTTTAGTGCGTTGTGCGAACGGTGCATACCGCGCTTGGAAGGGGACTTTTTGTTCTGTTGGACGGCCATGGTCGGCTCCTAAGTAAATACGTTTAAATTTAAACGTTAAAAGATTAGACAATTCACGAGAGGCCACTCAACTTTGAAGTCAAAATGCTCAAAGCCTTTTCGCGCTAAGCCTTAGATTATAGCCCAAGCTTGCCGGGCAAGGCTAGTCCCTAGTCTGCGCCCTCGCCACGCAGCTTGGCCAGCGCAGCAAACGGATGGGGCTTTTCCGACAAGGCGGCCTCAAAAGCCGGGTCCACCACCTCCAGGGTCACCTCCACCGGGCATTCGTCGTGGCGGGGCACCAGGGGAATTTCCATTAGCAGCTCATCTTCCACCAGGGTGGCTAGGTCGAATGCGGGGTCGAGCGCCAGAATGTCTTCTTCGGACTCGTCGTCCAGTGCGGCAGCAGTTTCTTCATCGGCCACAAAGCGGAACGAGCGGTCTACGGCCAAAGGAATATTGATTGGGGTCAGGCAGCGCTGGCAGGTCATGGGCAGGCAGGTATCGGCCTGGATGTGCAGCCAGATTTCAGGCTCGCCGCCAGACACCAGGCGCAGCTCGCCCTGGGCACTCCAATTCACAGTCAAATCAGCCTCTAGCGCAGATGCCTCTTGCGTAAGGCGCTCATATTTTAGTAGCAAATCCTGGGCAGAGCGGGTGCCCGCAGCCTGTGCGAAGGCACGCACGTCCAGGGGGGTTGAAGCAATCTCGATTTTCATGGGCACAGTGTAAGAGAATCCCAGCATGCATTCTCCTTTGCCCTCCCCTCTCACCCGCACCTTGGTGTTGGGCTCGACTTCGCGTTACCGCAGCGAGCTGCTGCAGCGCCTGCGCATCCCCTTTGAAGTTGCCGCGCCCGATGTGGATGAAACCCCGCTGGCCGGTGAATCGCCCCGCGACCTGGCCCTGCGCCTGTCACTGGCCAAAGCCCGCGCCGTGGCCGCCCGCTTTCCGCAGGCTGTGGTCATCGGCTCCGACCAGGTGGCGGATTTGCACGGCGAGCCGCTGGGCAAACCCGGTAACCACGCCAACGCCGTGGTGCAATTGCGCCGGATGCGTGGCCACACCGTGGTGTTCCAGACCGCTCTGTCGGTGGTCTGCCTGGACACCGGCTTTGCCCAAAGCGCCCTGGCCCCGGTGCAGGTCCGCTTCCGCGACCTCAGCGATGCTGAAATCGAAACCTATCTGCAGGCCGAGCAACCCTACGACTGCGCAGGCAGCGCCAAAAGCGAAGGCCTGGGCATCAGCCTGCTGGACAGCATAGACAGCGACGACCCCACCGCCCTGATCGGCCTGCCGCTGATCCGCACCTGCCAATTGCTGCGCGCCGCCGGAGTGGTACTGCTATGACTCCCGGAAAACTCTACCTGGTCCCCGCACCGCTGGACTTCGGCTGCGCCACGCTTACGCCGTTGGAAGACGTGATGCCACTGGGCACCCTGCGCGTGGCCGCACGCCTGCAGCACTGGGTCTGTGAAAACGCCAAAACCACCCGCGCCTACCTGAAGCGGGTAGACGCGCTGGTGCCCCTGGCCCAGACGATCCAGGCCTTGCAGATCCAGGAACTGCCGCGCGAAGTGCACAAAAAGGGCGACCACAGCGGCAACTTCGATGCCAAACCGCTGCTGGCCGCCGCCCTGCAGGGTGCGGACATCGGACTGGTCAGCGAAGCCGGCATGCCTGCGGTGGCCGACCCGGGTTCGTCGGTGGTACGTGCCGCCCACGAGCTAGGGCTGGAGGTGGTGGTGTTGGTAGGGCCCGTGTCGCTGCTGCTGGCTCTCGCGGCCAGCGGTTTGAACGGGCAAAACTTTGCTTTTGTGGGCTACGTGCCCCAGGCCGAGCCGGAACGCGGCCAGAAAATCCGCGAACTGGAAGCCCTGGCACTGAAAACCGGGCAAACCCAAGTATTCATTGAAACACCTTATCGCAACTCGGCTCTGCTGCAGGGACTGCTACAAAGTTTGCAGCAAAACACGCGTTTGGCGGTCAGCAGCGGAATGACTTTGGCCGAACCCCGAACCGTGAGCGACACCGTCAAAGGCTGGCGGCAAAAAAACAAGGCGGGTCTGGTCAATGACCAGCCCGCCGTGTTTGCGATTGGTCGCTAAGGGCTTTAACGCAGCGCCGGGACGCTCTGCAGAGCACGGATAGAGCCTTCGCCAATGGCGGCACCGAAGCGCTTGGCCAGACGTTCGGCCACGTTTTCGCGGCGGGTGTAATCCACCAGCTCTTCGGCCTTGACCACCTCGCGGGCCACGTAATCCAGGTTACCCAAGTGATCGGCCAGGCCCATTTCCACGGCCTGCTGGCCGCTCCAGAACAGACCGCTGAAGGTCTCAGGGGTTTCTTTCAGGCGTTTGCCACGTCCGGCCTTGACCGCGTCGATGAACTGGGTGTGGATCTGGTCCAGCATGGTCTGGGCGTAGGCCCGTTGTTTTTCGGTTTGCGGGCTGAACGGGTCCAGAAAACCCTTGTTTTCACCGGCGGTCAGCAAGCGGCGCTCCACGCCCAGCTTGTCCATTAAGCCGGTGAAGCCAAAGCCGTCCATCAACACGCCAATACTGCCGACGATGCTGGCCTTGTCGACAAAAATCTGGTCGGCTGCCACCGCAATGTAGTAAGCGGCTGAGGCGCAGCTTTCTTCGACCACGGCATACACCGGCTTGTTGTACTTCTTTTTGAGGCGCCAGATTTCGTCGTTGATGATGCCGGCCTGCACCGGGCTGCCGCCGGGCGAGTTGATCAGCAAGACCACGGCCTGGGCCCCCTCGTCCTCGAAGGCGCTGCGCATGGCGGCCACGACAAATTCCGCCCCGGCATCCGCACCCGAGGCAATTTCGCCCTTGATTTCCACTACCGCGGTGTGGGCGGTGGTTTTGTCGGTGCTAGGCGTGGTGCGCGACAAGCCGATCCAGCCTGCCACCACCAAACAGACCAGCCAGGCCAAGCGGACGAAATTGCGCCAGCGGCGGGCAGATTTCTGCTCGGCCAGCGCGGCAAAAGCCAGTTTTTCCAGGGTTGCGCGCTCCCAGCCCGGGGTGTCGGTGGGACTACGGCCCGCCGTGCTGCCCGCAGAGCGCTCAGGCTGCGCGGGGGCGTGGGGTTCGCCGGGAAGAATCGGGTCGGTCATGGTTAAAACTCAACAGGTTGCAATTGGGCGCGAGTATGCCAGTGCACCACTCCGCTGGACTCGGACAGGGCTATCTTCACCAACCCGCCGCGGCAAGGGCCGCCACCGCATTCGCCGGTGTCGGGCCGGTAGGCCGCGCCGTGGGTAGCGCACAGTAGCCATTCACCGGAATCGTCAAAGATACGGTTCGGCTGGTAGTCCAGCTCCATGGGCACATGGGTGCAGCGATTGAGGTAGGCAAAGGCCTGGCCGTTGTAGCGGATGGCAAAAGCCCGGCAGGTCTCGCCCAGGTAGGCCACATCAAACGGCACGGCATCGCCGCCGTCGCGGAGCTCAGCCGTGTTGCACAGGGGAATTTCTTGTATATCTTGCATGGTGTACAGCTCCCAAAATCAGCCGTGCGCCAGCAGCCAGGCGTGCAGCTCGGCCACCGAATGCGCCACAAAACGCGGCTTCAGTGCCGCAAACGCCTCGGTGGTATGCGCACCGTAGCCCACGCCCACACTGGCGCAGCCGGCGTTGACGGCCATTTGCAGGTCGTGCGTGGTGTCACCCACCATCAGGGTGCGCTCGGGAGCCACGCCAAATTCGCGCATCAACTCATGCAGCATGCGCGGGTGCGGCTTGCCCTGGGTTTCATCGGCGGTGCGGGAGCCGTCAAACAGGCCCTGCAACTCCACCGCCTGCAAGGTTTCATCCAAACCGCGGCGCGACTTGCCGGTGGCTACGGCCAGGCAGTACTGGCGGGCCTTCAGTGCAGCCAGCATGGGCAGCACCCCGGCAAACAGGCTGATATCGTGCTGGTGCGCCAGGTAATGGTGGCTGAAGCGCGCACCCAACGCAGCGTGCTGGGAAGCAGGCACATCCGGCGCGGCATGGGCCAGCGCAGGAATCAGGTCCATGCCAATCACGTACGAAGCCGCCGCATCGCTGGGCACCGTGCCGCCCACGTCGCGCACGGCCTCCTGGATGCTGCGGGTGATGATGGCCGTGGAGTCGAACAGCGTACCGTCCCAGTCGAAGGCGATCAAATCAAATTGCCGGACCTGGCTAGCGGCCATAGACATCTTCAAAGCGGACGATATCGTCCTCGCCCAGGTAGCTGCCGGACTGCACTTCGATCATTTCCAGCTCGACCCGGCCCGGATTCTCCAGCCGATGGGTGGTGCCCAGTGGGATGTAGGTGGATTCGTTCTCGGTGACCAAAAAGGTCTCGGTGCCGCGGGTGACCTTGGCGGTGCCCGACACCACAATCCAGTGCTCGGCGCGGTGGTGGTGCATTTGCAGCGACAGGGTGCCACCAGGCTTGACCACGATGCGCTTGACCTGGAAGCGGGCACCGTTATCCACGCTGTCGTACCAGCCCCAGGGGCGGAACACTTTGCGGTGCAGTTGGCCCTCAGAGCGGCCTTGTTTCTTGAGGCTTTCAACAATTTTTTTCACGTCCTGGGTCTTGTCCTTGTGGACCACCAGGATCGCGTCGGCGGTTTCCACCACCACGATGTCGTCTACGCCCACGCAGGCGATCAGGCGGCCTTCGGACAGGGCCAGGGTGTTGCGGCAGTCGTGCAGCAGCACGTCGCCCTGGGCCACGTTACCCGCGCCGTCCTTGGGCAACACCTGCCACAGCGCGTCCCAGGCACCCACGTCGGACCAGCCCGCCGCCAGCGGAATCACCACGCCCGGCGGCAAACCGGCCTGGCCAGAGGCGATGCGTTCCATCACCGCGTAGTCGATGGAATCGCTGGGGCAAGCGGCAAACAGCTCTTTGCCCACGCGCACAAACTCGCCGTCGGTACTGCCTGCGTCCCAGGCGGTCTGGCAAGCCGCCAGGATGTCGGCCCGGCACACGGCCATCGCCGCCAGCCACACCGAAGCTTTGACCATGAACAGGCCGCTATTCCACGAGTAGGTACCGGTGTCCAAATAACTTTGGGCTGTGGCCTGGTCGGGTTTTTCAACGAACCGGGCGATGGTGGATGCGCCGCCGTTGCCGTACAGCGCCCCCGACTGGATGTAGCCGTAGCCCGTCTCGGGGCTGTCGGGCGTGATGCCAAAGGTAACCACCGCCCCCTCGGCCGCCAATAATGCACCCTGGCGTACCACGGTCTGGAAGGCAGGCTTGTCCACGATCACGTGGTCGGCCGGCATAACCAGCAGCACCGGGTCGGCCCCGCCGCACAGCGCGGCCAATGCGGCCAGGGTCAGTGCGGGTGCCGTGTTGCGGCCGCAGGGCTCCAACACGATGCTGCCAGGCTGGCCCATCTGGCGCAGCTGCTCGGCAATCACGAAGCGGTATTCCTCGTTACAAACCACCATGGGCGCGACCAAGCTACCTGCGCCCAATCCTTCAACCCGGCGCACGGTGGCTTGCAAGAGCGAGTCATCGCCGATCAGTGGCAGCAGTTGCTTGGGGTATTTCTCGCGCGACAGGGGCCACAGGCGGGTGCCTGAGCCGCCAGAAAGAACAACGGGTTGGATCAGCATAAAACTCCACACAAAATAAAAAACCAAGGGCCCTAAAACGTGTTCTGAGGCCATTGGTTTTCATTATTGCAGAGCAACATAGCGCATCTCAGCGCCGCCGGGCGGTTTTAGCCCGTATTGCGCAGCGCCGCCGCAATTCCATTGATAGAAATGTGGATGCCGATCTGCACCCGCTCGTCGCCCTGCCCGGCCCGGTAGCGCCGCACCAGCTCCACCTGCAGGTGGTGCAGCGGGTCGATGTAGGGGAAACGATGGCGGATGGAGCGCTGCAGCGAGGCATTGCCCGACAGGCGCTGCTTCTCGCCGGTGATCTGGGTCAGTGCGTTGGCGGTGCGGTGCCACTCGGCCTCGATGCTGGCAAAAATGCGCTTGCGCAGCTTGGCATCGCTCACCAGCTCGGCATAGCGTGAGGCCAGGGCCAGGTCGCTCTTGGCCAGCACCATGTCCATATTGCTCAGCAAGGTGCTGAAGAACGGCCATTGGCGGTACATTTTTTGTAGCACGGCCAGCGCGTCCTTCTTGCCTGCAGGACCGTTTTCGTTCAAAAACGATTCCACGGCCGAACCAAAGCCAAACCAGCCCGGCAAGGTCAAGCGGCACTGGCCCCAGCTAAAGCCCCAGGGAATGGCGCGCAGATCTTCGATCTTTTGCGAGGGCTTGCGGGCGGCGGGGCGCGAGCCAATGTTCAGCTCGGCAATCTCGCGCAAGGGAGTGGATTCGAAAAAGTAGGTGGTGAAACCCGGTGTTTCGTACACCAGCGCCCGGTAGGCGGCCATGCTGGCGGTAGAGAGCTGCGCCGCGGTCTTCAGGAAGGCCGGGGTGGCGGACTTGGTGGGCTGCAGCAGCGTGGCTTCCAGGGTGGCGGCCACCAGGGTTTCCAGGTTGCGTCGGCCGATTTCAGGATTCGCGTATTTGGAGCCAATGACTTCGCCCTGCTCGGTCAGGCGGATCTGGCCGCGCACCGTGCCGGGGGGCTGGGCCAGAATGGCCTGGTAGCTCGGGCCACCGCCGCGGCCCACGGTGCCGCCCCGGCCATGGAACATGCGCAAGGTGATGTTGTGGCTGTTGGCCAACTGGTCGAACAGGTCTACCAGCGCGATTTCGGCACGGTACAGCTCCCAGTTGCTGGTGAAGATGCCGCCGTCCTTGTTGCTGTCAGAGTAGCCCAGCATGATGTCCTGCTCGGCCCCGCTGCGCTGCACCAGTTCGGCCACATTCGGCAGGGCGTAGAACTCGCGCATGATGGGCGCAGCGTTGCGCAAATCTTCAATGGTTTCGAACAAAGGCACCACGATCAGGTCGGCGGTGGCCTTGTTGTCCAACGTGCGGTGCATCAGGCCGACTTCTTTTTGCAGCAGCAGCACTTCCAGCAAATCGCTCACCGTCTCGGTGTGGCTGATGATGTAGTGGCGGATGGCCTGCACGCCGTAGCGGGCGCGAGACTCGCGGGCCGCCTCGAAAATCGCGATTTCCTTGCAGGTGTGCTCGGAATACTGGGCCCCGACCACGCGCAGCGAACGCGCGTCATTGAGCAGGCCCATCAGCAGCGTGCGCTTGGCCATTTCGTCCAGCGCGGAGTAATCGGCCTGGATGCGGGCTGTGGCCAGTAGTTCGGCTACCACCTCTTCGTGCTTGTCCGAGCTTTGGCGCAAGTCCACCGTGGCCAGATGGAAGCCAAACACCTCCACCGCGCGGATCAGCGGGTGCAGGCGCTCGGCCGCCAGGCTGGCACCGTGGTTGGCCAGCAAAGAGGCTTCGATCGTGCGCAGATCGGCCAGAAAGTCTTCGGCCAGCAGATAGGCGTTTTGCGGCGCGACGGCATGGCGGGCGGCATCGCCCCCGGTCAGTCCCTTCAGGGTGGCGGCCAGGCGGGCATAGATGCCAGTCAGCGCCAGACGGTAAGGCTCGTCTTTGCGGTGCACATTGGTGTCGGGCGAGCTGGCGGCCAGCGCCTGCATCTCCGGTGTCATGCCCACCAGCCCGGCCGACAGCGACAACTCGCCGCCCAGGTAATGCACCTCGGTCAGGTAGTGGCGCAAGGCTACGTCGGCTTGGCGGCGCAACGCGTATTCCAGCGTTTGAGCGCTCACATTAGGGTTGCCGTCGCGGTCGCCGCCAATCCACTGGCCCATGCGCAAGAAGCTGTGCACCGGGTGGTCGCCCAGCGCGCCTTCCAGGTCGGCGTAGATCTTGGGAATCTCGCGCAGAAAGGTCGATTCGTAGTAGCTCAGCGCGTTTTCGATCTCGTCGGCCACCGTCAATTTGGAGCGGCGCAGCAGCCGGGTTTGCCACAGTTGCATGACGCGGGCCCGTAACTGCGCCTCATTGGTGGCCAATTCGCGGGGGGCCAGGGCATCTTTGGTGGTGCCGACCAGGGTGCGTTCGCGCAGAGTGTCGCGCACCGTCAGCAGCCGGGCGATGTCGCGCTCGGCATCCAGAATGCTCTTGCGCTGCACTTCAGTGGGGTGGGCGGTGAGCACCGGAGCCACGTAGGCGTGGGCAAGGGTCTGCGCTATTGTTTTAGGAGCTATACCAGCCCAGCGCAAGCGCGCCAGCGCCACTTCTATGCTCCCCTCTTGGGTGTCGCCCGCACGCTCGTGCACGGCGCGGCGGCGGATGTGGTGGCGGTCTTCGGCCAGATTGGCCAGGTGGCTGAAGTAGGTAAAGGCCCGCATCACGCTCACCGTTTGGTCGCCGGTCAAGGCTTTGAGCAATTTCTTCAGCGCCTTGTCGGCCTCGGCATCGGCATCGCGGCGGAAGGCCACCGACAGCTTGCGCACCTGCTCCACCAGCTCAAATGCAGCCACGCCCTCTTGCTCGCGGATCACATCGCCCAGAATACGGCCCAGCAGGCGGATATCTTCTACCAGGGGCCGCTCGTTGGCCTTGTCGCGGCTGGCAGACCGTGCCGCCGTGGGAGCGACCTTGGGTGCAGACTTTGGTGCAAGAGCCTTGGCCCCCGCCGTTTTGGCGGCCTTGGGGGCGCTGGGAGAATCTGCCGTGGTCATGCGTGGACTTCCTAAATGTGCTTAAAAGGGTCGGACAAACCCTATGCTAGCATCCAAGTCCCCCTGAAATGCCTTCAATTTCTTCTAAAAATTACCAACAGGTTACCGGTTTGAGCACCCCCTCCTTGCACATCACCATCGCCACCCGCGAGAGCCGTTTGGCCCTGTGGCAGGCCGAACACGTCCAGTCCCTGCTGCAGCAACGCGGCCACACGGTCACCCTCTTGGGCATGACCACGCGCGGTGACCAGATCCTGGACCGCTCGCTGAGCAAGGTCGGCGGCAAGGGCCTGTTTGTCAAAGAGCTGGAAGTGGCGCTGGAAGAAGGCCGCGCCGACATCGCCGTGCACTCGCTAAAAGATGTGCCCATGGACCTGCCCGAGGGCTTTGCCCTGGCCTGCGTGCTGGAGCGCGAAGACCCTAGCGATGCCTTTGTGTCCAATCGCTACGCCACCCTGGCCGATGTGCCGCAGGGCGGCGTGGTCGGCACCTCCAGCCTACGCCGCACCGTGCTGCTGCGCGCACTGCGGCCCGACCTGCAGATCGCCCCGCTGCGCGGCAACCTGGACACCCGCTTGCGCAAGCTCAATGAAGGCCAGTTCGATGCCATCGTGTTGGCCAGCGCCGGGCTGCTGCGCCTGGGCCTGCCCGAACGCATCCGCAGCCGCTTTGCCGCCACCGACATGCTGCCTGCCGCAGGGCAAGGGGCTTTAGGCATCGAAATCCGCGCCGACCGGACCGATCTGGTGTCCGCCCTGGCTCCGCTGGCCCACACCGCCACCTGGCAGGCCGTGGCCGCCGAGCGCGCCGTCAGCCGCAGCATGGGCGGTAGCTGCTCCATGCCGCTGGCCGCGTTTGCCACTTGGGTGGACGGGCAACTCATTATTAATGCCGCCTGGGGCGATGCCGAGCAGCCCGCGCCGCTGGTAACCGCCAGCGCGCAGGCCGCCATTACCGACCTGGCTAGCGCCACCGCCCTGGGCGAACAGGTGGCGGCCCAGTTGCGTGCAGGCGGCGCGGTTTAGCCTTGGCCCAAGTCATCGTCACCCGGCCCGCGCAAGATGCCCAGCGCTGGGTGCGCGAACTGTCCGCCCAGGGCCTACACGCCATCGCCCTGCCGCTGATCGCTATCGCACCCGCGGCCAACGCGCTGCCGGTGCAACAGGCCTGGCAAGCCCTGGCCGACTACCAGGCGGTGATGTTTGTCAGCGGCAACGCCGTCCAGCACTTTTATGCATCAAATAGACCCCTAGCGCATAATATATATACGCAAGTAGCTATAAAAACAAGAGCATGGGCTACCGGACCCGGCACCGTGGCGGCGCTGCACCAGGCGGGTGTGGCGACCACGCAGATCGACGCGCCGGATGCCGCCGCAGGCCAGTTCGACTCCGAAGCCCTGTGGAACATCGTCGCCCCCCAGGTGCAGCCAGGAAGCCGCATTTTGGTGGTGCGCGGCAGCGACCACACCGGGGAAGCGGCAGGGCGCAGCTGGCTGGCCGAGCAACTCACCGCCGCCGGGGCGCAGTTGGACACCGTGGTGGCCTACGAGCGCTGCCTGCCGGTGTTCAGCCCCGAACAGCTCCAACAAGCGAAGCAGGCCTGTAGCAACGGCAGCGTGTGGCTGTTTAGTAGCTCTGAGGCGATTACCCACCTGCAAAGCCTGTTGCCCGGCCAGGATTTCCGCGCCGCCCGCGCCGTGGCCACCCATGGCCGCATCGCGCAAGCGGCCCGCAGTGCGGGTTTTGGTGTTGTTTGCGAGTCACGTCCCTTGCTGGCCGACATAGTGGCCTCGATAGAATCGCTGGCATGAATGTCGAGCTGCCCCCCGAAAATTCCGCCCCGCCCATGCCGGCAGTAACACCGACCGCCAAAGGGTCCGGCATGCTGACCCTGGTGGCGGGTGGCGTAGCTGTGCTGGCCCTGGTCAGCAGCGGCATGCTGTGGCAAAAGCTCAGCCATATCCAGGAACAACTGGCCCGCCAAAGCGCCGATGCAGGGGCCCAGGCCGTCGAGGCCCGCACCATTGCCAGCCAGGCGCAGGACCAGGCCCGCGATATTGCCGCCCGCCAGGCCGTCACCGATGCCCGCATCAGCGAAACCACGCTGCAACGCACCCAGCTCGAAGACCTGATGCAAAGCCTGTCGCGCTCGCGCGATGAAAACCTGGTGGTCGATATCGAATCCGCTGTGCGCCTGGCCCAGCAGCAAGCCCAACTCACCGGCAGCATCGAACCCCTGCTGGCCGCTCTGAAAAGCGCCGACGACCGCGTCACCCGCGCCGCCCAGCCGCGCCTGGCACCGCTGCAGCGCGCCATCGCCCACGACACCGAGCGCATCAAGGCCGCCACCACCACCGACACCCCCGGCCTGCTGGTCAAGCTGGACGAGCTGGTGCGCCAGGTGGACGAGCTGCCCACCGTCAACGCCGTGGTGGTCGCCTCCGCCGTGGGCGCAGGCAAAACCGCGCCGCCGCTGGCCGCCGAATGGTGGCAGCGCGCGCTCGACGTGGTGCACCAGGAAGCCCGCAAACTGCTGCGCGTGAGCCGTATCGAACAGCCCGAAGCCGCCCTGCTCTCGCCCGAGCAAACTTTTTTCCTGCGCGAAAACCTCAAGCTCAAGCTGCTCAATGCCCGCCTGGGCTTGCTGGCCCGCCAGTTGGCCTCGGCCCGCGCCGACCTGACCGCTGCCGCCACCGCCCTGAACAAATATTTCGACCCCGCCTCGCGCAAAACCCAGTCCATGGCGACCCTGCTGCAGGAAGTACAAGGCCAGATGAAGGCCGTGGAGCTGCCACAGGTGGATGAAACCCTGGCCGCCCTGGCCACAGCCGCAGCGGGGCGCTAACCATGCGCGCAATTGCCTGGCTCCTGGCCCTGTTTGGCGTGGCGGTGGCAGCGGCCCTGCTGGCGGGTAACAACCAAAGCACGGTCACCGTGTTTTGGCCACCGTACCGGGTCGATCTGTCGCTGAACCTGGTGTTGCTGCTCACTGTGGCCACCTTCATCGCCCTGCACTACGCCCTGAAGGCCTTGTCGGCCCTGTTCGCCATGCCACAGCAAGCCCAGCGCTGGCGGCTGCAGCAAAAAGAGCGGGCCACCCACGCTGCGCTGCTGGATGCGTTCTCCCATCTGCTGGCCGGGCGTTTTCTGCGCGCCCGCAAGGCCGCCGAAGTGGCCCTGCGCCAGGAACAAGCCCTGCTGGCCAGCGGCCACCCCCTGGCCCACGGCGACAAACTGCGCGCTCTGGCCCACCTGGTCACCGCCGAAAGCGGCCATTCGCTGCAAGACAAAACCACCCGCGACAGCCACCTGCAGCAAGCCCTGGACAGCACCGCCCAGCGCAACACCCTGGAAACCCAGGAAACCCGCGAAGGCATCCAGTTGCGCGCCGCCCACTGGGCACTGGCCGACCGCGATGCCGATGCCGCCCTGCAGTGGCTGGATGCCCTGCCCCAGGGCGCGGCCCGCCGCACCCTGGCCCTGCGCGTGCGCCTCAAAGCCACCCGGCTGGCCCGCCAGACCCTGCCCGCACTGGAAACCGCCCGCCTGCTGGCCAAGCACCGGGCCTTCTCGCCCGCTGCGGCGCAAAGCATTCTGCGTGGCCTGGCGCTGGAGCTGCTCAACACCGCCTACGACCCGGCCCAGTTGCAACGCGCCTGGTCCGAACTGGAACCGACCGAGCGCCTGATGCCCGACGTGGCCATCCAGGCCGCCCAGCGCCTGGCCACCCTGCAAGGCGACACCGCCACCGCGCGCATGTGGCTGCTGCCCATCTGGGAGCAAATGGTGGCCCACCCTGAGCAGGAACACGCCTTTGGCACCAAGCTGGTTCGGGCGCTGGAGGCAGGTTTCTCCGCCACCAACAGCCCCGCCGACCTGCCTTGGCTGCACCGCATCGAAGCCGCCCAACAGCGCAACCCGCGCGATGCCCGGCTGCAGTACCTGGCCGGCATGGCCTGCCTGCGCCACCAGCTCTGGGGCAAAGCCCAGCAACTGCTGACGCAATCGCTCCACCAACTGGAAGACAGCGGCCTGCAACGCAGCGCCTGGCGCGCCTTGGCCGACCTGGCCGAGCAGCGCGGTGACTTGGCCGCTGCGCAAGCGGCTTACAAGCAAGTTGCTGGAATATAAAAACACCCCCAGGCTACACACTTCCCCGGGATCGGCCCGCAGGGCAGATCCCGCATGTTTCCGCCAACCCCCCTTGCAGGGGGCGAAGCTGGTGGCCCGGTAAAGCCGGTTCCACGGGTTCTTGCGGGGTGTACGTTCCGTTTCTTAGACTGGTTAACTCTTTGAGTTTTAGCCTGTTTTTTGAGGCTTCAATAGGCCTCTAACGCCTAACTTACCTGCACGGAAAGCTATAAAAAGCATAGTTAAAAACTGTAGCGTACGATAGCCAAAAATTGCCCAAAAAAAATGGACCCGAAGGTCCATTTTTTCATTGCCAGGTCAATGGCTTAGAACGGCAAGTCCATCTTGCCCAGGTCGCGCTTGGTTTCCACCATCACCAGGGGTTCGGCCTGGACCGGAGCTACCGCAGGGCGTGCACGGGATACGTGGACCACGATGGGCTCGGCGGCGATGGCGGCTTGTACCGCAGCAGCGCGCTCGGGGCTGGTGCCTACCCATTGCAGACCGGAGCTCTGGGCCAGTTGGTCCAGTTCGGCGGTCGGCAGGGCAAACACAGGCTTGGGGGCCACCACCGGTGCCGCCACGACCGCAGCAACGGGTGCCGCCACCGGTGCGACGACAGCAGGTGCTGCGACTTCGGCCACCACGGCAGCAACGGGCGCTGGAGTAGGTACAGGTGCGAACTCTGCCACCACCGCAGCAGCGCGCTCCACCAAGGATTCGGCTTGCGGCTGTGCATCCGACTCCACGGGGTTGGGCACAAAGGCAGCGGGTTCACCGGCGTTGTCGCGCGGCGCACGGTCCTTGCGGTCGCGGCCATAACGGTCGCGGGAACGCTTTTCGCGGCGCTGGGGCTCTTCGCCTTCAGGACGCGCTTCGTCGCTGCGCTCAGCTGGTTCGGCTTCGGCATCGACCTGGTCCGCTACCGGCTGGGCGGCACTGGCTTGCGCTGCGGCCTGGGCGGCGGCGAAGTACGACGGACGCTCGGGGCGTTCGGCGGGCTCAGCGGGTTCGCGGTCCATGCGGGGCTCGCGCTCGGCACGGGGTTCGCGGGGCTCACGCGGTTCACGCTCGGGGCGGGGCTCGCGTTCGGCACGCGGTTCGCGCTCGGGGCGGGGTGCGCGGGGGGCCTCGGCCACGGGTTCACCGTTGGCATCCAGCTGGGGTTCGCGAGGTTCACGGGGTTCGCGAAGGTCAGGGCGGGGCTCGTCCTGGCGGTCACGGCCTTGGGCAGGGGCACCGTCTTCACGCGGGCCACGGCCACCACGGCCACCGCGGGGGCTGCGTTCGCCACGTTCACCGGCGTTGCGCGGGGCGCGCTCGGAACCGCCGACTTCGACATTGGCGGCGGCATCGTTCACCACGCCTTCACCGGCCTGGGCGGCCTGGGTATCCACCTCGGAACGCTCACGCGGACCCGGTGTACGCTCGCCACGGCCACGGCCACCGCGGCTGCCACGGCCTGCGGCTTCGCCGTCGGCACGCAGCGCGTCGTTGCGGTCTGGGCGCTCGGCGCGTTCGGGACGGTCACCCGCATTGCGCGGAGCACGTTCTGGGCGGGCTTCCTGGCCTTCACGGGGCTCGCGGGTTTCGCGGCCTTCCGCGTTGCGTGGGCCGCGGTTGCGACCTTGGCCTTCACCACGTTCTGCAGTTTCATCGCGTCCGCCACGGCCATTGCGGCCACCACGGCTGGCACCGTCGCCACGCGGGTTGCGGGGCTCGCGCTTGTCATCGGACTTGCCGGTTACAGGCGCTGGTGCGGGGGCAGCCGGAGCCACCACCACAGGTGCTGGTGCAGCACCAAACAGGTTCTTCAGCCAGCCAAAGAAGCCCGCCTCGACCGGTGCAGCCACCGGTGCAGGCGCTGCAACGGGTGCCGCTACGGGTGCCGGGGCCACGGCCTTGGGCACGGCTTGCGGCGCGGGTGCGTCGGGCAGTACGCCCTTGATCACCGGGGTTTGCTTGTTGGTGGGCTCTTGCGAACGGCGCGTCACCGAGGTGGCATCGTCCATCACGTCGGCCATTTTGTAGCTGGCTTCGATGTGGTCGAGGCGTGGATCGTCGTGCTTCAGGCGTTCCAGCTTGTAGTTCGGCGTTTCCAGCGTCTTGTTGGGCACCATCAGCACGTTGATGCGCTGCTTGAGCTCGATCTTGGCGATTTCGGTGCGCTTTTCGTTCAGCAGGAACGAGGCCACGTCCACCGGCACCTGGCACATGACCGAGGCGGTGTTGTCCTTGAGCGACTCTTCCTGGATGATGCGCAAAATTTGCAGCGCGCTAGATTCGGTGTCGCGGATGTGGCCGGAACCACCGCAGCGTGGGCAAGGAATCGAAGCACCTTCGCTGAGCGCCGGGCGCAGGCGCTGGCGGCTCATTTCCATCAGGCCAAACTTGCTGATGGTGCCGAACTGCACACGGGCGCGGTCCTGGCGCAGCGCGTCGCGCAGGCGGTTTTCCACATCGCGGCGGTTGCGCGACTCTTCCATGTCGATAAAGTCGATCACGATCAGGCCACCCAGATCGCGCAGACGCATCTGGCGGGCCACTTCTTCGGCGGCTTCCAGATTGGTGCGGGTGGCGGTTTCTTCGATGTCGCCACCGCGGATGGAGCGGGCAGAGTTGACGTCCACCGACACCAGGGCTTCGGTGTGGTCGATCACGATGGCACCGCCCGAGGGCAGTTGCACGGTGCGGGCGTAGGCCGATTCGATCTGGTGTTCGATCTGGAAGCGGCTGAACAGCGGCGCGTCGTCGCGGTAGCGTTTGACGCGGGCGGCGTGCTCAGGCATCACGTGGGCCATGAACTGCTGGGCCTGCTCGTACACGTCGTCGGTGTCGATCAGGATGTCGCCGATATCGGTGTTGAAGTAGTCGCGGATGGCGCGGATCACCAGGCTGGATTCCTGGTAAATCAGGAATGCGCCCTTGCCCTGCTTGCCTGCGCCGTCGATGGCGGTCCACAACTTGAGCAGGTAGTTCAAATCCCATTGCAGTTCAGGTGCGCTGCGGCCAATGCCGGCTGTGCGGGCAATGATGCTGGAGCCGTTGGGGTATTCCAACTGGTCCATGGCTTCCTTGAGCTCGGCCCGGTCGTCGCCTTCGATGCGGCGCGATACGCCACCGCCACGGGGGTTGTTGGGCATCAGCACCACATAGCGGCCAGCCAGCGACACAAAGGTCGTCAGGGCGGCACCCTTGTTGCCGCGTTCTTCTTTTTCGACCTGGACCAGCAGTTCCTGGCCTTCGCGGATGGCGTCCTGGATACGGGCTTGGCTGGCAGACACGCCTTGGGCGAAGTATTGCTTGGAGATTTCCTTGAACGGCAAAAAGCCGTGGCGGTCTTCGCCGTAGTCGACGAAGCAGGCTTCCAGCGAGGGCTCGACGCGGGTGACGACGGCCTTGTAGATATTGCCCTTGCGCTGTTCGCGCCCCTCGATTTCAATTTCGTAGTCGAGCAGTTTTTGCCCGTCCACAATCGCCAGCCGGCGTTCTTCCGACTGGGTTGCGTTAATCAGCATCCGTTTCATGGTGCGCTTCCTTTGACTGGACCAGCAAGGGTCCAGAAATGTTCTTCAATTCAATACGGCCCAAATCGGGCCTATTGATGCCTGAACCAACGCGCGGAAACAGCCGGAATGACCCAAGACTGCACTAGGTAAGCCTGGGCTCACAGGGTGACAGTGGGGGGAGGTAGAGGGAAGCGGGGAGTGTGTTGGCCTGATAAGCTATTGATTTAATAGCTACTCGCGCATAGTAGATCTGCGCCAGGGGCGATTCCATGCCGAAAACCGGGGCCACAGCCGGAGCCATGAGCCACCGCCAGCAGGTTTGAAGTATCGCCATCAACACAAGAGTTCTCGCTTCGATCCGTTGCACAACATGCACCTACGGCACATGTTGACAAATTAGGGGGTATTCCGTATCTGTATTTCCATCGCGTCAGCCCGCCCCATCAACTTTTGCCGCCAACGGAGCGTGAATTGCTCGGGTGGGCAGCAGATCGCCTTGGGTGGCATCGACTTCGCAGCGGCGTAGATGCAATGCTCTAAACTGTGGTGAATCAAGCACTTACGACACGACGCTGGTGAAAAATATTATAGGGGCTAACAACCCACCCCCCATGCCAGAAGTCAAATTCATTACGGTCGACCCCGACGATGCCGGGCAGCGACTGGACAATTTCCTTATGCGCCACCTCAAAGGCGTACCCAAAACCCACGTCTACCGCATCATCCGCAGCGGCGAAGTACGGGTCAACAAGGGCCGCGCTTCTGCCGACACACGCGTTGCGGGTGGTGACGTGGTGCGCCTGCCGCCGACCCGCATTTCCGAGCGGGTGGCAGAAAAGGCCGAAGCCATGGCCGCCGCGCCCGCCCCGGCGCGCGAGTTCCCCATCCTGCTGGAAGACGAGCACCTGCTGGCCATCGACAAGCCAGCGGGTGTGGCGGTGCACGGCGGCAGCGGGGTCAGCTTTGGGGTGATCGAGCAACTGCGCATGGCCCGCCCGAAAGCCCCGTTTCTGGAACTGGTGCACCGGCTGGACCGCGAAACCTCGGGCATCCTGCTGTTGGCCAAAAAGCGTAGCGCGCTCAAAAACGTGCAAGACCAGTTCCGTGAACGGGAAACCGGCAAGACCTACTTGGCTCTGGTGATCGGCCATTGGCCCGTCAATAAAAAAGTGCTGGACAAGTCTTTACACAAATACCTGCTGCCCAATGGGGAGCGCCGGGTCAAGGTGGTGGCCAAGGACGACCCGGATGGCATGCGCTCGCTAACCCTGGTCAAAGTAGCGCAGCATTTCGAAGGCTTCAGCCTGCTGGAAGTGACCATCAAAACCGGCCGCACCCACCAGATCCGGGTGCACTTGGCCTCTGAGGGCTTCCCTATTGCTGGAGACGATAAATACGGCGATTTCGAGGCTAATAAAGCCTTGGTAAAACAAGGGCTCAAACGCATGTTT
This sequence comes from Rhodoferax sp., assembly GCF_025354435.1. Classification (GTDB taxonomy): domain Bacteria; phylum Pseudomonadota; class Gammaproteobacteria; order Burkholderiales; family Burkholderiaceae_C; genus Rhodoferax_B. Next base: position 61,781 of record NZ_JANXMU010000036.1, on the reverse strand, counting down.
CTGCACGCCTGGCGGTTGCAGCTGAGCCACCCCGCCAGCGGCGAAAGCGTGGTGTTGAATGCCGCCTTGCCAGAGGAGCTTCAGCGGTTTTTACCAGCGAAACCGGTGCCGACCCCAAGCTGATGTTGGTTTACATCTGACCCTGAATCAGGGATGATGAAGTTACCTTTTGCTACCTGCTACATTTTGGGCTTATGGCCGCTGTTGAACCCTTCACCAAAGAAACCTCTTCTGTTGCGCTTCCCGGCTTGGGGAGGGTTCTGATATCTGCAGGAAAACTCGGCCAACGTGCGGCCGAAGACATCTACCGAAAATCCCAGTCCAACCGCTCCAGTTTCATCGCCGAGCTGATGTCCTCGGGAGCGGTGTCGGCCTCGGACTTGGCGCACACCATGTCCACCGCGTTTGCCGCGCCCTTGCTGGACATGGATGCGGTGGACCGCCACCGCCTGCCCAAAGACCTGCTGGATGCCAAAATTTGCCAGGCCTACCGCGTGGTGGTGCTGAGCAAACGCAATAACCGCCTGATCGTTGCCACCGCCGACCCGTCGGACCAGGAAGCCGCCGAAAAAATCAAGTTCTCCACCCAGCTGGGTGTGGATTGGATCATTGCCGAATACGACAAGCTGTCGCACATGGTGGATGCCAACGCAATCACCACCGGTGAGGCGATGGAAAACATCATCGGCGGGGACTTTGACTTTGATGACACGGCCATCGGCGCGCCCGCCGAGGCCGCCGAAATCAATATGGCCGAGGTGGAAGATGCCCCGGTCGTCAAGTTTTTGCACAAAATGCTGCTCGATGCGTACAGCATGCGCGCGTCCGACTTGCACTTTGAGCCCTACGAGCACAACTACCGTGTGCGCTTTCGGATTGACGGCGAACTGCGCGAAATCGCCTCGCCGCCGGTGGCTATCAAGGACAAGCTGGCCTCGCGCATCAAGGTGATCTCGCGCCTGGACATCTCGGAAAAGCGGGTGCCGCAAGACGGCAAGATGAAGCTCAAGATCGGCCCCGACCGGGTGATCGACTTCCGGGTCAGCACCCTGCCCACCCTGTTTGGCGAAAAAATCGTGATCCGGATTCTGGACCCGAGCAGCGCCAAGCTGGGCATTGATGCCCTCGGCTACGAGCCCGAAGAAAAAGAGCGGGTGATGCTGGCCATTGGCCGCCCCTACGGCATGGTGCTGGTCACCGGCCCCACGGGTTCGGGCAAAACCGTGTCGCTGTACACCTTTTTGAACCTGCTGAACAAGCCCGGCGTGAACATCGCCACGGCCGAAGACCCGTCCGAAATCAACTTGCCAGGTGTCAACCAGGTCAACGTGAACGAAAAAGCGGGCATGACCTTCGCGGTGGCCCTGAAATCGTTTCTGCGCCAAGATCCAGACATCATCATGGTGGGCGAAATTCGCGACCTGGAAACTGCCGACATCTCCATCAAGGCCGCCCAAACCGGCCACTTGGTGTTGTCCACCCTGCACACCAACGATGCGCCCACCACCTTGACGCGCATGCGCAACATGGGCATTGCGCCGTTCAATATTGCGTCCAGCGTGATCCTGATCACCGCCCAGCGGCTGGCGCGGCGCCTGTGCCCGGCGTGCAAAGCACTGATCGATATTCCCCAAAAGACCTTGCTGGAGTCGGGCTACAAACCCGAGGAGCTGGATGGTTCCTGGAAACCCTACGGTCCGGTGGGCTGCAATGCCTGCAACAACGGCTACAAGGGCCGGGTCGGCATCTACCAGGTGATGCCGATTTCCGAAGAAATACAGCGCATTATTTTGCGCGACGGCAGTGCGTTGGACATTGCCGAGCAGGCCAAGCTAGAAGGGGTTCGCACCCTGCGCCAAGCGGGCCTGCACAAGGTCAAACTCGGGTTGACCTCGCTGGAAGAAGTGCTCGCCGTGAGCAATGAATAGACATACCTCGTCGTATTAAGGCATTCCATGGCATCAGCAGCGTCCAGAAACATCAAAGAATTCGTCTTCGAGTGGGAGGGCAAGGACCGCAATGGCAAGCAGGTGCGTGGCGAAACCCGGGCATCGGGTGAAAACCAGGTCACCGCGTCCTTGCGCCGCCAAGGGGTGTTCCCCACCAAGATCAAAAAACGCCGGATGAGTTCGGGCAAAAGCATCAAGCCCAAAGACATTGCCATCTTTACCCGCCAGCTCGCCACCATGATGAAGGCCGGTGTGCCCCTGCTGCAGGCGTTTGACATCGTGGGCCGCGGTAACGCCAATGCCAGCGTCACCAAGCTGCTTAACGACATCCGCCAGGATGTGGAAACCGGCAGCTCCCTGAGCGCGGCCTTCCGCAAATTTCCGCTGTACTTCAATAGCCTGTATTGCAACCTGGTCGAAGCCGGTGAAGCAGCGGGTATTTTGGAAGCCTTGCTGGACCGGTTGGCCATCTACATGGAAAAGACCGAGGCCATCAAATCCAAGATCAAATCGGCCCTGATGTACCCGATCTCGGTGGTGGTGGTGGCGTTTGTGGTGGTGGCGGTGATCATGATTTTTGTGATTCCAGCCTTCAAAGAGGTGTTCAGCAGCTTCGGTGCCGACCTGCCTGCACCTACGCTGTTCATCATTGCGGTAAGCGAAATTTTTGTGAAGTACTGGTGGCTGATCTTTGGCGGCATTGGCGGCGGGTTCTACTTTTTCATGCAGGCCTGGCAGCGCAACGTCAAGATGCAGCAGGTCATGGACCGGGTGATGCTGAAAATGCCGGTGTTCGGCGTGCTGGTCGAAAAATCCTGCATTGCCCGCTGGACCCGTACCTTGTCCACCATGTTCGCGGCCGGTGTGCCGCTGGTGGAGGCACTGGATTCGGTAGGTGGGGCCTCGGGTAATTCAGTGTTCGAAATCGCCACCGACAAAATCCAGCAAGAAGTCTCTACCGGCACCAGCCTCACCACGGCCATGGGCAACGCCAAAATCTTCCCGTCCATGGTGCTACAAATGTGCTCCATCGGCGAAGAATCCGGCTCCATCGACCACATGCTGGGCAAGGCGGCCGACTTTTATGAGGCCGAGGTGGACGACATGGTGGCCGGGCTGTCCAGCCTGATGGAGCCCATCATCATCGTGTTTCTGGGCACCATCATTGGTGGCATCGTGGTGTCGATGTACCTGCCGATCTTCAAGCTGGGCCAAGTCGTCTGATGCCGGAAATGCAATGGGTGGCCGCCCTGTTAGGCGGTATTTTCGGGCTCATGCTGGGCAGTTTTCTGAATGTGGTGGTCTACCGCATGCCCAAAATCATGGAGCGGCAATGGGCGGCAGATTACGCCGAGATGCAGGGCAGCGAACCAGCCCGCCCCCCCGCCGAACCGTTCAACCTGGTGGTGCCGCGCTCGTGCTGTCCGCACTGTGGCCACCAGATTCGCTGGTTTGAAAACATCCCCGTCGCCAGCTACCTCGCCTTGCGCGGCAAGTGCTCGGCCTGCCGCGCACCCATCAGTCCCCGCTACCCGGCGGTGGAAATCGCCACCGCTGCCCTGTTCTTCTTTTGCATCTGGACCTGGGGGCCTACGGTCACTGGCCTAGCCTGGTGCGGTTTTGCGGCTGCGCTGCTGAGCCTGGCCCTGATCGACTGGGATACCACCCTGCTGCCCGACGACATCACCCTGCCGCTGCTGTGGGCCGGGCTGATTGGCTCGTCGCTGCACTGGACCGGCGTGCCCTTGTTTGCCGCCCTGTGGGGGGCCGTGGCGGGCTACTTGTCGCTCTGGACCATTTACTGGCTCTTCAAGTTGCTCACCGGCAAGGAAGGCATGGGCTACGGCGACTTCAAGCTGTTTGCCGCGCTGGGTGCCTGGTTTGGCTGGGAAGCGCTGGTGCCGATGATTTTGATGGCTTCGGTGATCGGTGCCATCGTTGGCATTGCCATGAAGTTCAGCAGCGGCCTGCGCGAAGGCGGCTACATCCCGTTTGGCCCCTTCTTGGCCGGGACCGGCCTGACCGCCATGGTGTTCGGGCCCAACGCCATCCTGCATTTTGTCGGTTTGTAAGGCCATGCCGCGCTGCCTTCGGCTTGGACTCACCGGCGGTATTGGTAGTGGAAAAAGCACGGTAGCGCATATGCTGCTTGCACGAAGCGCTATTATTATTGATGCAGATGCGATTTCGCGCCAGACCACCGCCTCCCAGGGTACGGCTATCTCAGCCATCCACGCCGCCTTTGGTGACTATGCCATCACCGCCGACGGCGCGATGGACCGGGAGCGCATGCGCGGCCTCATCTTTACCGACCCCGGCGCAAAAAAACGCCTGGAAGCCATCGTCCACCCCCTGGTCGGCCAAGAAATCGAGGCGCAATTCCAGCGGGCGCTCGCCCATGGTGCCCGCTGCGTGGTGTTTGACATCCCCTTGCTAGTCGAATCCGGCCACTGGAAAAACCGGCTGGACCAGGTGCTGGTGGTGGACTGCACGGTGGACACCCAGGTGGCCCGCGTCATGGCCCGCAGCGGCATGGACGAGGCGACAGTGCACGCCATCATCCAGACCCAGGCCAGCCGAGCCCAGCGCTTGGCGGTGGCTGACGTGGTCATCCTCAATGACGGCCTGACGCTGGAGCAGTTGCGTCTGGAGGTGGAGAAAATCGCCCCCCTGTTCGGGCTATGATGCCGCCACTGGAAAAACTGCGTGATCCTCTACGAATACCCCTTTAACGAACGTATCCGCACCTATTTGCGGCTGGAGCACCTGTTTCGGCGGCTCGGTGAACTGGTACCGCGCGCCCACCCGCTGGACCACCACTACGCGCTGACCACGATCTTTGAGGTAATGGACGTGGCGGCCCGCGCCGACCTCAAATCCGACGTGATGCGCGATCTGGAGAAGCAAAAGGTCATTCTCAACGGCTACCGGGGCAACCCGTCGATTGCCGAAGAAGTGCTGGACGATGTCATCGCCCAGCTCGACCGCTGCTATACCGCCCTGCACGAGCAACCCGGCAAGGCCGGCCATGCGCTGACCGAAAACGACTGGCTGATGAGCCTGCGCAGCCGCGTGGGTATCCCTGGCGGCACCTGTGGTTTTGACCTGCCCGCTTATGCAACCTGGCAGCACAAACCCGCCGAGGTGCGCCGCCACGCGATCGAACAATGGGCTTCTACCCTGGCCCCGCTGGCCGAATCCATCCACCACCTGCTAAAGATGCTGCGCGACTCGGGTGCGCCGCAAAAAGTCATCGCCCCCGGTGGCCAGTTCCAGCAAAACCTGCCGCAGGGCCGTACCTACCAGTTGCTGCGCCTGCGCATTGACCCGGCGCTGGATTTGGTCCCCGAGATCAGCGGCAACCGCCTCATGGTGTCGGTGCGCATGATGCGCCACGAGGCCGACGACCGCCTGCATGCTTGCAGCGAGGATGCTTCTTTTGAACTCACACTCTGTGCATGAGCATGACAGACACACCGAAAAAATGGGTCGCCTGCCCCACCTGCAAAGGCAAAAGCCTGTTTGCGCCTAGCAACGCATTTCGCCCGTTTTGCAGTGAACGCTGCAAAAACATCGATTTCGGTGCCTGGGCCAGCGCCAGTTTCAGCTTGCCTGCAGACGCACCGCCAGACGACCAAATGTTCGGCGATGCACGCCTGCAATAGGTTGGCTCACCCCCAGGCTACAGCGCAAGCGCTTTCCGTCAATCCCCTTGCAGGGGGCAACACCAGCAGTCTGGCAAAGCCAGTTCTACGGTGTTTCTAGTGGGCGTGCGTTTTAGCTGAATGTTGGGTGGTGAATAATTGCGTAAATTTAAAAGAAATCAGGCTCTAGCGTAGGTAGCGCCTTCACTAGTAGCTACTTAATATGTAGCACCTGCAAAATCACGCTCGGCGGCCAGCCAGCCCAGCACCGGCACGGTTCCCGGCAGTACCGGGCCGACTTGCAAGGGCAAGGACTGCCACGCAGAGGTCTGGCCTTCGCGCATCTCCAGCGTACCGCTCCAGGCGAACACTTTGCAGAAATGCAGCCGCACCAAAGAGTGTGGGTAGTCCACCAGTTCCACCTTCCAGAGCTGGGCAGGGCCGATGGTGATGCCGAGCTCTTCCTCCAGCTCGCGGCGCAGGGCTTGCTCCACGGTTTCGCCCTGTTCCAGCTTGCCGCCGGGGAATTCCCAGTAGCCCGCGTAGACCTTGCCTTCAGGCCGCGAAGTCACCAAGAAATCGCCATTGGGCTGCACCAGCACGCCCACGGCCACGTCCACGATCGCGCGGTCGGGCCCGCCTTCGCGCGGTCGGTCGGCATCCGCGACCAGCGGCTGGGCGCTCATGCGGACACGGCGTGCTGGCCCGCGTAGTCGCGCGCAAACTGGTAGGCTACCCGGCCACTGCGCGAACCGCGCTCCAGCGCCCAGACCAGCGATGCACCGCGGGCCGCGGCAATCGCCGCTGCGTCCACGCCAAACGACTGTAGCCACTGGGCCACGATGGCTAGGTATTCGTCCTGGGTGAAAGGGTAGAAGCTGACCCACAGGCCGAAGCGCTCAGACAGGGAAATTTTCTCTTCCACCACCTCGCCGGGATGCACTTCGCCATCGTCGGTATGGGTGTAGGTGAGGTTTTCCTTCATGTACTCGGGCAGCAGGTGGCGGCGGTTGCTGGTGGCGTAGACCAGCACATTGGGCGTGGAGGCGGCTACCGAACCGTCCAAAATCGACTTCAACGCCTTGTAGCCGGGTTCGCCGTCTTCAAAGCTCAGGTCGTCGCAGAAGACGATGAACTTCTCGGGCCGGTCGGCCACCACGTCCACGATGTCGGGCAGATCGACCAAGTCGGTCTTGTCCACCTCGATCAGGCGCAGGCCCTGGGGTGCGTAGGTGTTCAGGCAGGCCGTGATCAGCGAGGATTTGCCGGTGCCGCGCGCGCCCGTCAGCAGCACATTGTTGGCCGGTTTACCTTCGACAAACTGCAAGGTGTTGCGCTGGATCTTGTCCTTCTGGATGTCGATCTCTTTCAGGTCGCTCAGGGCCATGTGGCCGATGTGGCGCACCGGCTCCAGCACGCCGTGGCCGTTGCCCCGGCGGCGGTAGCGGTAGGCGATGGCGGCGTTCCAGTCCGGCGCGGAGACCGGCTGGGGCAAGGCCGCTTCGATGCGCTGCATCAGGTGCTCGGCGCGGTCAATCAGGCGTTCAAACTTGTCGTTCATGAGCGGTAATCCGCGTTGATGGTCACATACTCGTGGCTAAAGTCGCAGGTCCATACCGTGTCAAACGCAGTGCCACGGCCCAGGCCGACGCGCACGGTGATTTCGCTTTGCTTCATGACCCGCTGGCCGTCTTCCTCGCGGTAGCTGGGGTTGCGCCCGCCGTTGACCACCACGTGCACGTCGTCCAAAAACAGGTCGATACCGGTTTGGTCCAGGTCGGTAATGCCGGCATAGCCCACGGCGGCCAGGATGCGGCCCAGGTTGGGGTCGCTGGCGAAGAAAGCGGTTTTGACCAGCGGCGAATGGGCGATGGCGTAGGCGGCCAGGCGGCATTCCTCAGAAGTCTTGCCGCCTTCTACACGCACGGTGATGAACTTGGTGGCGCCTTCGCCGTCGCGCACGATGGCCTGGGCCAGTTGCTGGGCGACCTGCTGCATCGCCGCCTTCAGGATGCGGCCATCGGCGCTGTCCATAGCGGTGATGGGTGCGTGGGCGGCCTTGTGGGTGGCAATCACCACGAACGAGTCGTTGGTGGAGGTGTCGCCGTCGATGGTGATGCGGTTGAAGGAGGCATCGGCCAGGTCTTTGGCCAATTGGCCCAGCAACGCCTGGTCTACACAGGCATCGGTGGCCATGAAGCCCAGCATGGTGGCCATGTTGGGGCGGATCATGCCCGCGCCCTTGCTGATGCCGGTGACGGTAACCGTCTTGCCGCCGATCTGTACCTGGGTGCTGAAGGCTTTGGCGATGGTGTCGGTGGTCATGATGGCCTCGGCGGCACGGCCCCAGTGGTCGGCGCGGGCATCGGCCAGGGCGGCGGGCAGCCCGGCGTTGATGCGTTCGTGTGGCAGGGTTTCCATGATCACGCCGGTGGAGAACGGCAGGATTTGCTCGGGGGCCAGATCCAGGTGCTGGGCCAGCGCAATGCAGGTCGATTTAGCGCGCATCAGGCCATCGTGCCCGGTACCCGCATTGGCATTCCCGGTGTTGACCAAGATGGCGCGGATGCCCACACCCAGCGCGAGATGCTCGCGGCAGATTTGCACCGGGGCGGCGCAGAAGCGGTTTTGGGTGAATACGCCCGCCACCGAAGCGCCCTCTTCCAGCAACACCACAGTCAAGTCCTTGCGGTTGACCTTGCGGATGCCCGCCTCGGCGATGCCCAGCAGTACGCCGGGAACAGGGTGCAGGCCAGCGGGATCGGGAGCGGACAGATTAACGGGCATGGTGGGCTTTCAAAATGGCATGAACATGTGAAAAACGGGCCGAAGCCCGTTGCAAAACCAGCGCTGCGCTCAAGCCAACTTGCCGTGGCACAGCTTGTATTTGTTGCCACTGCCGCAGGGGCAGGGGTCATTGCGGCCTACGCGGGGCAAGTCGGCCGCGGTCTGTTGGCCGCGCGGTGCAGCATCGGTACGCACCTCGACTTCGCCGGTTTCGGTAGGCGCGGTGTAGGTCACGTTGGCGATGCTCTCGGCCCGGCTTTCCATGGCCTCGGCGGCTTCACCCAGTTGCTCGTTAGACTGCACCTTGACCGTCATCAGCACCTTGGTGACATCATTTTTCACCGCGTCCAGCAATTGGCCGAACAGCTCGAAGGCTTCGCGCTTGTATTCTTGCTTGGGCTGCTTTTGCGCATAGCCACGCAAATGGATACCCTGGCGCAGGTAGTCCAGCGAGCTCAGGTGTTCGCGCCAATGGGTATCGATGCTTTGCAACAGCACCATGCGCTCGAACTGGGTGAAGTTCTCACCGCCCACTTGCTCCACCTTGGCATGGAACGCGGCATTGGCAGCGGTCAGCACGGTTTCCAGAATGTCTTCCTCGGTAATGGCACTGGCGGATTCGACTTGGGCACGCAAAGCCAGGTCCAGTTGCCAGTCGTCACGGATGGTTTTTTCCAGGCCAGCAATGTCCCACTGCTCTTCCACCGTCTCGGGCGGCACAAACTGGCGCACCACATCATCCACACAGCCTTCGCGCAGGGAGGCGATCTGGGCGGTCAGATCTTGTGCGTCCAGAATCTCGTTGCGCTGCTGGTAGATCACTTTGCGCTGGTCGTTGGACACATCGTCGTATTCCAGCAGTTGCTTACGCACGTCGAAGTTGCGGGCTTCGACCTTGCGCTGGGCGCTTTCGATGCTGCGCGTGACGATACCGGCTTCGATGGCTTCGCCGTCGGGCATCTTCAGGCGGTCCATGATGGACTTGACGCGGTCACCAGCAAAGATGCGCATCAGCGGATCGTCCAAGCTCAGGTAGAAGCGCGAAGAACCAGGGTCGCCCTGGCGGCCCGAACGGCCGCGCAGTTGGTTGTCGATACGGCGGGATTCGTGGCGCTCGGTGGCGATGATGCGCAGGCCGCCGAGCGACTTCACCGTCTCGTGGTCGATGGCCCATTGGGCACGCACCCGCTCGACCTCGGCGGCCTTGGCCGCATCGTCAAGCGCTGGGTTAGCCTCTACAGCCTTGATCGCCATTTCCAGGTTGCCACCCAGCACGATGTCGGTACCGCGACCAGCCATGTTAGTGGCGATGGTGATCATCTTGGGACGACCGGCCTGGGCCACGATGTCGGCTTCGCGGGCGTGCTGCTTAGCGTTCAGCACCTGGTGGGGCAGCTTCGCGTCGTTTAGCAGGCGGTCAATGATTTCCGAGTTCTCGATCGAGGTGGTACCCACCAACACGGGCTGGCCGCGCTCGTAGCATTCGCGGATGTCCTTGATGGCGGCCTCGTACTTCTCGCGCGTGGTTTTGTAGACGCGGTCGAGCTGGTCTTCGCGGCGGCTGACGCGGTTGGGTGGGATCACCACGGTCTCTAAGCCGTAGATTTCCTGGAATTCGTAGGCTTCGGTATCGGCCGTGCCGGTCATGCCCGACAAACGGCCATACAGGCGGAAGTAGTTCTGGAAGGTGATGGAGGCCAGCGTCTGGTTCTCGGCCTGGATTTCCACGCCCTCTTTGGCTTCCACCGACTGGTGCAGGCCTTCGCTCCAGCGGCGACCCGACATCAGGCGGCCGGTGAATTCATCGACGATGACGATTTCGCCGTCTTGCACCACGTAGTGTTGGTCGCGGTGGTACAGGTGGTTGGCCCGCAGCGCTGCATACAGGTGGTGCATCAGGGTGATGTTGGCCGGGTCGTACAGCGATGCGCCTTCAGGCAGCAGGCCGTGCTCGACCAGAATGCGCTCGGCGTTTTCATGGCCGTCTTCGGTCAGGAACACCTGGTGCGATTTTTCGTCCAGCGTGAAATCGCCGGGCTTGGTAACACCCTCGCCGGTGCGCGGATCGGCCTCGCCTTCCTGGCGGGTCAGGAAAGGAATGATCTTGTTGATCGCAACATAGGTGGCGGTGTGGTCTTCGGCCTGGCCGCTGATGATCAGCGGGGTGCGGGCCTCGTCGATCAGGATGGAGTCCACCTCGTCCACGATGGCGTAGTTCAGGCCGCGCTGCACGCGGTCGCGCACCTCGTAGACCATGTTGTCGCGCAGGTAGTCGAAGCCGTATTCGTTGTTGGTGCCGTAGGTGATGTCGGCGGCGTAGGCGGCCTGTTTTTCTTCACGCGGCATATTGGGCAGGTTGACACCGACGGTCAGGCCCAGGAAGTTGTACAGGCGCTCCATCCAGCGTGCATCGCGGTTCGCCAGGTAGTCATTGACCGTGACCACGTGCACGCCCTTGCCGGACAGCGCATTCAGGTACACCGGCAGCGTAGCGGTCAGGGTCTTGCCTTCACCGGTGCGCATTTCAGAGATCTTGCCGTTGTGCAGCGACATGCCGCCCAGCATCTGCACATCGAAATGGCGCATCTTCATCACGCGCTTGGAGCCTTCACGCACCAGGGCAAAGGCCTCTGGCAAGATGGCATCCAGCGTTTCACCCCCGGCAACCCGCTGCTTGAAGGACAGCGTTTTCTCACGCAGCGCCTCATCGGACAGCTTTTCATACTGCGGCTCCAACGCATTGATACCTTCGAGCGTCTTGCGGTACTGTTTCAACAAACGCTGGTTACGGCTGCCGAAAATTTTGGTCAGAAAGTTGGTGGTCATGGATGCGAGACCGCCACCGCCACAGAAGCCGAGGGGAGGCGATCGAAATTCCTAAATGTAATCTTGGAGTCAGATGAGGCTTTGACAGCAAAAGTCAAGCCACAAGGGCCAGTTTGCAATCCACAGCCTTAGGATTTTACTATCTGCCAGCACAGGCCAGAAACCAGTGCCACGGTGATAATCAAGCCCACGATGCGCCAAAGCAACCGCTCCTTCACGCTGCTGCAAGCCGCAGCCGACTCGCCCACCTTGGCACGCTTATCAGCTTTAGCGCAAGACTCCAGTGACCGGCTCAAAGCCATCAAAACCTTGATCCCCGAAACCCTGTGGTCGGCCATCCAGCCCGGGCCGATTGACGGTGCCAGCTGGTGCCTGCTGGTGAACAGTAATGCCGCATCGGCCAAGCTGCGGCAGCTGAGCCCGGCGCTGTTAGCGCATTTGCGCACCAAGGGCTGGGATGTGACAACCCTGCGCATCAAGGTGCAAATGCGTGCCGCTACGCTGCGCAGCCAATAAAAAAGGTTCTGGCCATTTCTGGACAGAACCTTTTAGGTGTGGTGCCGATTGTCGGAGTCGAACTGACGACCTTCCGCTTACAAGGCGGGTGCTCTACCAACTGAGCTAAATCGGCGAATTTCTTATTTTACAGAACCGAATGGGGCATTTTGGTGCCCCTACGATTTTTTACTTGATACGTTTGAGCGCCGGGCGGGACCCGGAAGCGGGCCGCGGCGGCTCGGGTGGCTCGTCGTCGCTGGATTCCGCCGGTGACAACGGGACCACTTTCGATGAGGCATCAGGCACCCCGGCCAGCGCAAAGGGCTTGGCGGGCTCGTCTGTAGATGCGCTGGCAACCGGTGACGGAAAGGCCATACCTTGCCCATTTTCACGGGCATAAATGGCAATCACCCGGCCAATCGGCACCAGAATCTCGCGGGGCGTGCCAGCGAACCGTGCTTTGAATTCGATGAAATCGTTCCCCAGCTTGAGCGAACTGGTCGCATCAAAGCTAATGTTGAGAACGATCTCACCGTCTTTCACGTATTCACGCGGCACCTGCACCGAGTCGTCTACCAGCACCGCCACGTACGGTGTCAGACCGTTGTCGGTACACCACTCGTAGAGCGCACGGATCAGATAGGGACGGGTGGAGGTCGAATCCAGGGCTTGCATGATGGACAACAGCGGCTCCGAATTACTTGCGCATCACTTTTTCAGACGGTGTCAGCGCTTCGATGTAGGCTGGGCGCGAGAAAATGCGCTCGGCGTACTTCAGCAACGGTGCCGCGTTCTTGCTCAGATCAATGCCGTAGAAGTCCAGACGCCAGAGCAGCGGTGCAATCGCCACGTCGAGCATCGAGAAGTTCTCGCCCAGCATGTACTTGTTCTTCAGGAACACGGGAGCCAGTTGGGTCAGGCGGTCACGGATGTGGGCGCGGGCTTTTTCCAGGGCTTTTTCGTTACCCTTAGAAGCACGGGACTCCAGCAGGCCGACATGCACAAACAGTTCCTTCTCGAAATTGAGCAGGAACAGGCGCACACGGGCGCGGTCCACCGGGTCGCCGGGCATCAGCTGGGGATGCGGAAAGCGTTCGTCGATGTACTCGTTGATGATGTTCGACTCGTACAGAATCAGGTCGCGTTCCACCAGAATCGGCACCTGGCCGTACGGATTCATCACGCTGATGTCTTCTGGCTTGTTGTAGAGGTCCACGTCGCGGATCTCGAAGTCCATGCCTTTTTCAAACAAGACAAAACGGCAGCGGTGGGAAAAAGGGCAGGTCGTGCCTGAGTACAACACCATCATGATGGGAGCTCCTAAAAATCAAAAAGAGTGGGATGCTTGGTGCCAAGCCCACTCTGTACATCCCGGACAGCAAGTCCGGGCCTGGTTGGGGTAGATGGGGACTACTTCACGTCTTTCCAGAACGCGGCATTCAATCGCCATGCGAAGAAGGTAAACACCAGCAAAAACAGCAGCACCCACACGCCCACACGCACGCGGGTGTTTTGGGCGGGCTCGGCCATCCATTGCAGGTAACTAACCAGATCGCCCACGGCCTGTTCGTATTGCAGCGGGGTCATGGTACCGGGAGACACTTGCTCCCAACCCTTGAATACTTGGACCTCGTGGCCGTGCTGCTCTACTTCTTCATACACCGGCTTGCGGTTGCCTTGCAGCTCCCACAACACATGTGGCATACCCACATTGGGGAAGGCCAGATTGTTCCAACCGGTGGGCTTGGAAGGATCGGGGTAGTAGCTGCGCAGGTAGGTGTAGAGGTAATCGGCACCGGTACCGCCGTGGCCCGAACGCGAACGCGTGATCAGGGTCAGGTCGGGTGGATTCGCACCAAACCATTCCTTGGCCTGCTTGGGATCGATCGAGGCTTTCATGGTGTCGCCGACCTTGTCGGTGGCAAACAGCAAGTTATCCTTGATCTGCTGCTCGGTCAAGCCGATGTCGCGCAGGCGGTTGTAGCGCATGAAGGCTGCCGAATGGCAACTCAGGCAGTAATTGACGAACAGCTTGGCACCGTTTTGCAGAGCTGCTAGGTCGTTGGTTTTGTTAGGCGCTTTGTCCCAGGCCAGTTCATTGCCTTCAGAAGCGTGTACCGCTGAAGTCGCCGCGAAAGACAAGGTTAGCGCTGCGAGCACGCCGAGAATCAGTTTTTTCATAGTCAGAATCTCCGGCTTAGTGCGCAGTAAAGGTAATGCGACTGGGCACCGGCTTGGGTGTACCCAAACGACTCCACCACGGCATCAGCAAGAAGAACCCGAAGTAGAACAAGGTGCCCACCTGGGAAACACGCCCACCGAGATCGGAAGGAGGTTGCACACCCAGGTAGCCCAAAACCAGAAAGTTGACGACAAACACCGCATACACGTATTTGTGCCAGCTAGGACGGTAACGGATGGACTTCACCGGGCTGTGGTCCAGCCATGGCAGGAAAAACAGAATCACCACCGCGCCGCCCATGGCGACCACGCCCCAGAACTTGGCATCGATGTTCAGCATCATGGCCACCACACCGGCGGCCACCACCACGATGATGGCCTTGAAGAACACCGGCATCTTGAACTTGACGATGGCCAGCAGCCCGCCGCCCACCACACAGGCGATCAAGGCATACATCATTTCGCTGGTGATGGCGCGCAGCATCGAATAGAACGGCGTGAAGTACCAGACCGGCGCAATGTGCAGCGGTGTTTTCAGCGAATCGGCCGGGATGAAGTTGTTGTACTCCAGGAAGTAGCCGCCAAATTCAGGCGCGAAGAAGATGATGGCGGTGAACACCATCAAAAACACGCTGACCGCAAAAATGTCGTGCACCGAGTAGTACGGATGAAAGGGAATGCCATCCAGCGGGTGGCCTTCGGCATCCTTGGGGGCGTTAGGGCCCTTGATTTCCACGCCGTCGGGGTTGTTGGATCCCACTTCGTGCAGCGCAATGATGTGCGCCGCCACCAGACCCAGCAGCACCAGCGGTACGGCAATCACGTGGAAGCTGAAAAAGCGGTTCAAAGTTGCATCGCCCACCACGTAATCGCCACGGATCAGCAAAGCCAGATCAGGGCCAACAAATGGAATGGCAGAGAACAAATTGACGATCACCTGGGCGCCCCAGTAGCTCATCTGGCCCCAAGGCAGCAGGTAGCCCATGAAAGCCTCGGCCATCAGGCACAAGAAAATCGCGCAGCCAAACACCCACACCAGTTCGCGTGGTTTACGGTACGAACCGTACAGTAGCCCTCGGAACATGTGCAAATACACCACCACAAAGAAGGCCGAGGCCCCAGTGGAGTGCATGTAACGGATCAGCCAGCCCCAGGGCACGTCGCGCATGATGTATTCGACAGAGGCAAACGCCAAGGTCGAATCCGGCTTGTAGTGCATCACCAGGAAGATGCCGGTGACGATCTGCAGCACCAGCACCAGCAGCGACAGCGAGCCAAACACGTACCAGAAGTTGAAATTCTTCGGTGCGTAGTACTCGGACATGTGCTCTTTATAGAGCTTGCTGGCCGGGAAGCGGTTGTCCACCCAGTTCAGCAGCTTTTCAGGGGCGCTGGCGTTGGGGGAGATTTCTTTGAAAGTTGCCATATGTCCCTCAAGCCTTCTTGTCTTCGCCGATCAGCAGCCGGGTATCGGAGAGATACATGTGCGGCGGCACCGGGAGGTTGTCGGGAGCGGGTTTGTTCTTGAACACGCGGCCCGCCATGTCGAAAGTAGAGCCGTGGCAAGGGCACAGGAAGCCACCCTCCCAGTCGTTGGGCAGAGAAGCCTGTGGACCCGGAGTGAACTTATCCGATGGCGAGCAACCCAAGTGCGTGCAGATGCCCACCACCACCAGGAATTCAGGCTTGATGGAGCGGCCTTCATTGCGGGCGTACTCCGGCGTGAACTCAGACGGGTTGCGCAAAGACTGTGGGTCGGCCAGCTGGCTGTCCAGCTTGGGCAACTCGGCCACCTGCTCGGGCGTGCGACGCAAAATCCAAACGGGTTTGCCGCGCCACTCCACGGTCATCTTCTCGCCGGGCTTGAGGGCTGAAATATCGGCTTCAACGGCAGCTCCGGCGGCTTTGGCGCGCTCTGAGGGCTGGAATGTACTCACGAAAGGGATGGCGGTAGCTACGCCACCCACTGCACCGGCACAACCGGATGCGATCAACCACGTCCGCTTGCTGGTGTCGACTGGGGTGTCACTCATGGGGGTCCTCAAAATCATCACACATTTGGGGTCAACCGCGGATTGTAGCGGAGCGGTCCAAGACGACTTCACATGCCTGCAACACTTTGTGCCGTGTGTCGAGGGCATTTTGTGGACAATACGGCGGTCAATTAACCAACAAAGGGGCTTTTATGGGCATGATGGCTGAATTCAAGGAGTTTGCAGTCAAGGGTAATGTGATCGATCTCGCCGTGGGCGTGATCATCGGTGGAGCCTTCGGCAAAATTGTGGACTCGGTGGTGGCAGATCTGATCATGCCGGTGGTCGGCATGGTGTTTGGAAAAATCGACTTTTCCAATCTGTTCATCGTGCTGGGCAAGGTGCCCGAAGGCACCAGCATGGCACTGGCCGACCTGAAAAAAGCCGGGGTACCGGTGCTGGCCTACGGCAATTTTCTCACCGTGGCGGTAAACTTTGCGATTCTGGCCTTCATCATCTTCATGATGGTCAAGCAGATCAACCGCATGAAGAAAGCGGAGCCCGCCGCTCCGGTCGCCGCACCCGCCACGCCAGAAGACGTGCTGCTACTGCGCCAAATCCGCGACAGCCTGCAGAAGTAAGAGCGTTTTAAGCACTACATTTTTAGTAGCTACTCACGCCCTCTGCTGTTACGGCAGAGGGATTTTTTATGCCTGAAACCCACTCAGCTTGCGCGCCATGCGCAGCGCGGCGATCAGGCTGGACGCATCGGCCACGCCGGTGCCCGCAATGTCAAACGCCGTGCCATGGTCCGGGCTGGTGCGCACCAAGGGCAGGCCCAAGGTGACGTTCACGCCCTGCTCCACACCCAGGTACTTCACCGGGATCAAACCCTGGTCGTGGTACATGGCCACCACCACATCGAACTCGCCGGGCTGGCCGTTTTTGGCCCGGGCGCGCATGAACACCGTGTCGGGCGCATACGGGCCGTGCACGTCCAAGCCTTCGGCGCGGGCGGCCTGAATGGTGGGGATGATGGTGTCGATTTCTTCACGGCCAAACAAACCGCCCTCCCCCGCGTGCGGGTTCAGCCCGGCCACGCCGATCCGCGGCGCCCGCCCCAGCGCCGCGCCGACCGAGCGGTCGGTGATACGCAGGGTTTGCAGCACGTTGTCGAACGTGACAGCCTCGATGGCCTGGCGCAGTGACATATGGATGCTGACCAGCACGGTACGCAACTCGTTATTGGCCAGCATCATGCGCACCGGCACCTCCTGCAGCGACTTGCCCAAGTAGGCTGCGGCCTCGAACTGCAGCAGCTCGGTGTGGCCAGGGTACGGCAGGCCCGCCGCTGCCAGCGCCTCTTTGTGCAAGGGCGCGGTGACCAGTGCGGCCAACTCGCCCCGCAGTGCCGCACGGCTGGCCCAAAGCACGCAGTCGGCCGCAACATTACCCGCCAAAGCACTTACCAGACCATAGGGAACGGGCGCAAGCAGCTCCGTTATTTGTAGCACGGGGATACAGCGCGGTGGCACGTTTGCCAGCTCTGCAGGCGATGCGATCAACGCCACCGGCAGCGTGGGTTGGCCGGGGCCGCTAACCAGGGCGCTGGCGCGGCGCAACGTGCCCACATCGCCTGCCACAAAGCAGCCCTGCGTGGCATCCGGCGCGTCGCGGAAGGCTTTGGCGATGGTTTCGGGGCCGATCCCAGCGGGGTCACCCAAGGTGATGGCAATGGGTTTCATCAGGCGGGGTTGTCAATGTCAATGAAGCTGTGCTCCAGCCCAAGCTGGGCGGCGACGTGGGCCGCCACCGCCGGTGCCCCGTAGCGCTCGCTGGCGTGGTGGCCGCAGGCGATGAAGGCCACGCCGCATTCACGGGCGTAGTGGGCCTGCGGCTCGGAGATTTCGCCGGTGATGAAGGCATCGGCCCCGGCAGCGATGGCGGCTTCAAAGTAGCCCTGCGCGCCGCCAGTGCACCATGCTATATTTTTAATAGCAACAAGTGTAGAGGATACATACACAGGAGGCCGATTTAACTGTTTTTCTATGTGCGCAGCCAATGCCTGGGCCGAACCGAATGCGCCGCCGTCGCTGCGCTGCCCCAGAAAGCCTAGGTTGTTGTCGCCAAAGCTGCCCACACCCTCCAGCCCCAGCTGCACGCCCAGTTGCGCGTTATTGCCCAACGTGGGGTGCGCGTCCAGTGGCAGGTGGTAGGCGTAGAGGTTGATGTCGTGGCGCAGCAGCAGGGCTAGGCGCTGCTTCATCCAGCCAGTCACCGTGCCGCTCTGGCCGCGCCAGAACAAGCCGTGGTGCACAAAAATCGCGTCGGCCTGTGCGGCCACGGCAGCTTCGATCAGGGCCAGGCTAGCGGTGACCCCCGATACGACGCGGCGGATATCGGTTTTGCCCTCGACCTGCAGGCCGTTCGGCCCGTAATCTTTGAAGCGGACGGGTTGCAGCAGGTCGTCAAAGGCCTGCAGCAGTTCCAAGCGGGAAGTGGTCATCCCGCATTCTCTCAAGCTTTCCGTTCCACGTAGCCGCGGCCCGACATTGGCACCAGGGCCAGCAGCATGCCCAGCACGGCCAGGCCACCCACGTAGTAGGCGGGAGCCATCGCGTCTTTTTGCAGCCACAGGGTCAGCACGATGGGGGTCATGCCACCAAAAATCGCGTACGACAGGTTGTAGGCAAACGACAGACCCGAAAAGCGCACCGCCGCCGGAAAAGCCCGCACGCCCACGATGGGCACCAGCGCAATCGAGCCCACAAAGAAACCTACCAGCCCGTAGCTGTACACCAGCGAAGTCGGCGTGCCCGGCAGCCCCGTGTAGAACCAAACCGTGGTCACCAGCAGCCCACCAAAGCCCAGCAGCATGACCGGCCGGGTGCCGATACGGTCGGTGGCCCAGCCCATCACGATACAGCCGATAGTCAAGGTCAGCGTGGCAACCGCATTGGCTTGCAGCGCCAGTGCAGGGGCGATGCCGTGCATTTTCTGCAGGTAGTTGGGGGTGATCAACACCACCACCACGATAGCGGCCGACAGCACCCAGGTCAGCAGGCCGACCAGCACGCAGGCGGCGCGGTGTTCGCGCAGGATGGTCTTCAGCGGCAACTCACGCGCCACGGTGCGGCGCTTTGCCAGTTCCTGGAACACCGGGGTTTCGTGCAAAAACCGGCGCAAATACACCGACACCAGACCAAACACGCCGCCCAAAATGAAGGGCATGCGCCAGGCGAAATCAGCCACTTCGGCCGGGCTGTAGTGGGTGTTGATGCCCACCGCCACCAACGAACCCAGCAGGATGCCGCCGGTGATGCCCGCCGTGAGCGTGCCCACGCCCAGGCCGTAGCGGCTGGCCGGCACATGTTCGGCCACAAACACCCAGGCGCCGGGCATTTCACCGCCAATCGCCGCGCCTTGCAGCACGCGCATGGCCAGCAGCAGCAGGGGCGCGGCCACGCCGATGCTGGCGTAGTTGGGCAACAGGCCAATCACCAAAGTGGGCACGGCCATCATGAAAATGCTCAGGGTGAACATGCGTTTGCGCCCCAGCAGATCGCCAAAATGCGCAATGATGATGCCGCCCAGCGGCCGCGACAGGTAGCCGGCCGCAAAGATACCAAAGGTCTGCAGTTGGCGCAGCCAGTCGGGCATGTCCACCGGGAAGAACTGCTTGCCCAGCACGGCGGCAAAAAAGACATAAATCACAAAGTCGTAAAACTCCAGCGTGCCGCCCAGGGCGGACAGGCCCAGGGTGTTCACGTCTTTACGCGACAGGCCAGTAGAAGGAGTCGGCATGGGTGCGCCTGCGGGCAAGGGAAGGGAAGAAGGCATGGGTTCTTTGGGCAGTAGAGGAAACTGCTGCGCGCGGGGAGTGCAGGCAGTGGTGGCTTGCAGGCAAGGGTTCAAGGCAGCCCAGGGTACTGGCTAGGCGGGCAGCACAGCGGGTTCAGCAGGGCCGCCAGGAACAGCGGTGCTGGCAAAGACGAAGGCAGCATTCTAAGGGCCGCCCCTGATTTACGCAGGCCAAAGCCCTCTGAATTCCCCCTGGCATGGGAGACAATGGACCCTTGTCTCGCCTGATTCGGCGGCATTCCACCACCACACACCCCACCACCATGAAGCGCCTCTGGCTCCTGTTCGCCCAAACCGCCACCATTTTGCTGGCGGCCTATTTTGTTGTGGGCACGCTCAAGCCCGAATGGCTGGGCAAGCGGCCTTTCAGCGGCTCCAGCATTTCGCTGATCGAAGCGCCCGCCAGCACCACCAGCTTTCCTGCCAGCGGCAGCTTCAGCGCGGCCGCCAAAAAAGCCTCGCCCGCCGTGGTCAGCATCAACACCAGCAAAATGGCCGAGCGCGACCCGCGCAGTGATGATCCGTGGTTCAAGTTCTTCTTTGGCGAGCGCGGCGCGCAAGCCCAAGTGGGCCTGGGCAGCGGTGTGATCGTCAGCCCGGACGGCTACATCCTCACCAACAACCACGTGGTCGAAGGCGCAGATGCCATCGAAGTTACGCTCAACGACAGCCGCCACGTCCAGGCGCAGGTGATCGGTACCGACCCCGATTCCGATCTGGCCGTGCTCAAAATCAAGCTCGACAAGCTGCCGGTGATGGTGCTGGGCAGCTCGGACGCGCTGCTGGTGGGTGACCAGGTGCTGGCCATTGGCAACCCGTTTGGCGTGGGCCAGACGGTCACCAGCGGCATCGTCAGCGCGCTGGGCCGCAACCAGCTGGGCATCAACACCTTCGAGAACTTCATCCAGACCGACGCGGCCATCAACCCCGGCAACTCGGGCGGCGCGCTGGTGGACGTGAACGGCAATCTGATGGGCATCAACACCGCCATCTACTCGCGCTCGGGCGGCAGCATGGGCATTGGCTTTGCTATTCCCGTGTCTACCGCGAAGCTGGTGTTGGAAGGTATCGTGGCCGACGGCCAGGTCAAACGCGGCTGGATCGGCGTGGAGCCCAGTGACCTGTCGCCCGAACTGGCCGAAACCTTTGGTGTCAAGGCCGACCACGGCGTGATCATCACCGGCGTACTGCAAAACGGCCCCGCCGCGCATGCCGGTGTCCGGCCCGGCGACGTGATCGTACAGGTGGGCAGCAAGGCGGTAAACAATGTGTCGGAGTTGCTGACCAGCGTCGCCATGCTGCAGCCCGGCAAGGCATCGCCTTTCAGCGTGCTGCGCCAGGACAAGCAGCTGGCGCTAGAGGTGACCCCGGGCTTGCGTCCCAAGCCAGCGGCGCGGGTGGAACGTTAAATACTACAAAATTGATAGCCACTAGCGTAGGTAGAACATACGCTAGTGGCCTATTTCACTAAGATTTTGGTGAAACGGCTTCTTCGTCTGGAGCTTGGGTGTGCTTGATGAAAATCTGCGCAGCCCAGATGCCCACCTCGTACAAGATGCACATCGGAATGGCCAGCGCCAGTTGCGACACCACATCTGGCGGGGTCACGATGGCGGCGACGATAAATGCCAGCACCACAAAGTAGCCGCGAAAGCTCTTCAGCTTATCGATGCTGACCAGGCCCATGCGGGCCAGCACCACCACGACAATCGGCACCTCAAAGGCCAACCCGAAGGCCAGGAACATGGTCAGCACAAAGCTCAGGTAAGCCTCGATGTCGGGTGTGGCCTTGATGCTTTGCGGCGCAAAGTTCTGGATGAACTTGAACACCTGGCCAAACACGAAAAAGTAGCAAAACGCCACGCCAATGAAGAATAACAAAGTGCTCGACACCACCAGGGGCAGCACCAGTTTCTTTTCGTGCGCATACAGGCCTGGGGCTACGAAGGCCCACACCTGCCACAGCACCACCGGCAAAGCCAGCATCAGCGCCACCATGAACATCACCTGCAGTGGCACCAGAAACGGCGAGATCACCGAGGTGGCGATCAGGGTGCTGCCCGCAGGCATGGTGGCCACCAGCGGGGCCGCCAGCATGTCGTACAGCCGCGCTGGGCCGGGGTACAGCGCCAGGCCTCCAGCGGCCACCATGACGGCAATCAGCGCCTTGACTAGGCGGTCGCGCAGCTCCACCAGGTGCTGCACAAAGGGCTGCTCGGTTCCGGCTAGTTCGTCGTCTGGGCTTTTGTGGGGATCGGACATGGGGCTTTAAACAGGGCCAGGCCCAGAATGACACCGAGGCCAAAAGGCCCCAGGTTGTTGATTTTTAAGTGTTTGGCGACACGGGCTTGGGCCGGTAGCGGGCCACACGGGCCGCGCCCGACAGCGCCTTGGTACGCACCCCGGCACGGGCTTTGTACCACTGCGGTGTGGCACCCAGCTTGGTACGCCAGCGCTTGTGCGGGAGCTTGTATTCGGGGTAGCTGGTGTAGGCATCGTCCGCCACCGCCGGGGTAGCATCGGTTTCTGACCATTGCTTCTCGAAGTCGCTGGCGTTGGTCTGGATGGACTGGTGCACGTCGCGCGCCGCACCTTCCATCGTTTCCTTCATCTTCTTGAGCTCGTCCAGGTCCATGGAGCGGCTGACTTCGGCCTTCACATCGGACACGTAGCGCTGGGCCTTGCCCAGCAACGTGCCCACGGTGCGGGCCACACGTGGCAGCTTTTCGGGCCCGATGACGATCAACGCCACCGCGCCAATCAGCGCCATTTTGGAAATGCCGAGATCAATCACAGAATGCGCGCCAGATCAGGACTTGGTCTTGGCTTCGACATCAATGGTGTTCTTTTGCGCCGCCGCAGCCGCGCTGGCAGACACCTGGGCGGTAGGTTTATCGTCGTCCACCGACGCAGCGCCGTCCTTCATGCCGTCTTTAAAGCCCTTGACCGCGCCACCCAGGTCGCTGCCCATGTTCTTCAACTTCTTGGTGCCAAACACCATCACCACGATCAACAACACGATCAACCAATGCCAAATAGAAAATGAACCCATGGAATAACTCCTAACAAAGTGTTTCTGATTTTAGACGGCGCAGATGACGGTTTTTGCCGTGCCCTGCGATGCCCCTTGCGTTATCACTAACCCTTGAGCCAGGGGCGCGGCCCACCAATGACATGCAGGTGCAGATGGTGCACTTCCTGCCCGCCATCATCCCCCGTATTCACCATCACCCGAAAACCACCCTGCGGGTAAGGTCTGCAGCCCTCTTGGGCCGCCAGCTGGGGGGCCAGCACCATCATGCGCCCCAGCAGGGCAGTATGCTCAGGCTGCAGCTGCGCCATCGACGGAATATGCAGCTTGGGGATTAGCAAGAAATGCACCGGCGCCCAGGGATGGATGTCGTGGAAGGCCAAAAGTTCGGCATCTTCGTAGACTTTTTTAGACGGAATCTGGCCCGCAATAATTTTGCAAAACAGGCAATTTGGGTCCAAGCAACTCGGGTCATAGGCCAGTACGCTCATGCCGCGTCTCCTACGGCTTGGCTGGCGTTCATGGCCACCATGCCGCGCACGATGCGGTACAAGAACCACAGCGAAATTAAACCCCAGGCGATCCAGCCCGGCAGGATGAACAGGAACCACAGCGGTGCCGTCACCACGTACAGCACCCCGGCCCACAGCACCGAGCGGATGCGCCAGCTGAAATGGCTGGCCTGCCAGGTACCTTCGGCTTCGTTTTTTTTCACCAGATCGATCACCAGCGCCACGATCAGCAGCAGTGCGCCCGGCTGTGCGCCCGGCACCACTGCGCCCACGGCCACGATCAGGTGCAGCACATAGCTGACCCAGCCCACGGTTTTCAGGTCCTGGGCCTTTTCGCTGTCGATCGCGCGCACGTCAATGATGTCGTTCATGGGGACTCAGCCTCTCGGGTTAAAACTTTGCGCAAGGCTTTTTCTTCGATGCCGCTAGTGCCTTCACGGCGCTCCAGCTCGGCGAGCACGTCGGCGGGGCTGAGGCCAAAGTGCGCCAGCGCCACCATGGAGTGGAACCACAAATCGGCTACCTCGCCCACCAGCTTGGCTTGCAGCGCGGGAGTGTTGCCACCGTATTCGGCATCTTTGGCGGCCATCACGGCCTCGGTGGCTTCTTCGCCGATTTTTTTCAAAAATGCGTCCGGCCCTTTGTGCAACAGGCGGGCCACGTAGCTGGCGCTGGGGTCACCGCCGTTGGCCGCCTTGCGGCTTTCAATAGTGGCGGCCAGCCGCGCCAGGGAATCGTTAGAGGTCATAGCCATTACTTGTAGATGGATTCCGGGTCTTTCAAGACCGGTTCAGTAGCTTTCCAGGCCTTGGCGCCTGCGGCATCAGTGTCCAGCAGACTGAAAAAACAGCTATGGCGGCCCGTGTGGCAGGCAATGCCGGGGGTGTGGCCCAGCTGCGTCACCTTGAGCAGGACCACATCGTTGTCGCAATCAAGCCGGATTTCGTGCACGGTTTGCACATGGCCCGACTCTTCGCCCTTGAACCACAGCCGGTTGCGCGAGCGGCTGAAATACACCGCACGCCCCAGGACCGCCGTTTTCTCCAGCGCCTCGCGGTTCATCCAGGCGAACATCAGCACATCGCCGCTGCTCGCCTCTTGCGCAATCACCGGAACCAGCCCTTGGGCGTCCCATTTCACATCGTTTAGCCAATTCATAAGCCGTATTGTGAGCGATTACACAACTGCATTGTTCAGCGTGGGGCGATGGGGCAAATATAGAATGTGCCATTTTTTGACCACCTTGATGGTGAACACAGCATGGACTACCCCGGAAATTTGATCGTCGTCGCCGCCCCCAGCGGTGCCGGAAAGTCCAGCCTGGTCAAGGCCTTGATGGAACTGGATGCCAAGGTACAGCCCTCGGTATCGCACACCACCCGCGACCCGCGTGGCCAGGAGAAGCACGGGCGTGAATATTTCTTTGCCTCGCAGTCGGAATTTGATGCCATGGTGGCGGCCGATGCGTTTGTCGAATGGGCCGAAGTGCATGGCAACCGCTACGGCACTTCCAAGAAAGCCATTGAAGAGCGCATGGCCCTGGGCTCAGACGTGATTCTGGAAATCGACTTCCAGGGTGCGGTGCAGATCAAGCAGATTTTTGCCAACGCGGTGCTGATTTTCATCCTGCCGCCCAGCTGGGAAGAGCTGCGTTCCCGGCTGGAACGCCGCGGCGAAGATGCCCCCGATGTGATCGAATTGCGCCTGGCCAATGCCGCGATTGAGATGGAACAAGCCCATAAATTTGACTTCGTTATAATCAATGAGCTATTTGACCGGGCAGTTTTCGACCTGAAAACCATTGTTCATGCCCAGCGGCTCAAATTTACGGCCCAACGCCGTGCCCGAGCCGACACCTTCAAATCCCTGAACATTGCTTAGTTTTCTGGAGAAATTCATGGCCCGTATCACCGTCGAAGATTGCCTGGTGCAAATCCCCAACCGTTTCCAGCTGGTGCTGGCCGCGACTTACCGGGCCCGTATGCTGAGCCAAGGCCACGCGCCCAAGATCGAAAGCAAGAACAAACCGGTGGTTACCGCGTTGCGTGAAATCGCGGCGGGCAAGGTCGGCATCGAGATGCTCAAAAAAGTACCCAACTGATCCCATCGGGCCCAAACCCACTTTAAAAGGCACCGCATTGCGGTGCCTTTTTTGTTGCGCGCAAGGCATACGCAAGGCTCAAGCTATATTCAAGCCATGAGTGACAAGCATTTCCCTGCCGACGGTTCGCCCCCCAAACCTCCACACAAAAAAGGCGGGCACACGCCCAGCCCCGCAGCAGCCAACGCCGCTGCCGCCAGCTTTGCCGCACTGATGGCCAATCTGCACTACCTGGATGCCGCCAGTGTGGAGCAGGTACGCCAGGCCTACCGGTTTGCCGATGAGGCCCATCTAGGGCAGTTGCGCAACAGCGGCGAGCCCTACATCACCCACCC
This sequence comes from Rhodoferax sp., assembly GCF_025354435.1. GTDB lineage: Bacteria > Pseudomonadota > Gammaproteobacteria > Burkholderiales > Burkholderiaceae_C > Rhodoferax_B. Next base: position 36,083 of record NZ_JANXMU010000036.1, on the reverse strand, counting down.
GATTGCCGTGGCCGCCCAGTGCGCCGCCTGGAAGCTGGATGCGCAGGCGCTGATGGCCGCCCTGCTGCACGATGCAATGGAAGACTGCGGTGTAACCAAGCCGGAGCTGATCGAGCGCTTTGGCGCACCGGTGGCCGAGCTGGTTGATGGCCTGACCAAACTCGACAAACTACAGTTCAACACCCGCGAAGAAAACCAGGCCGAGTCGTTTCGCAAAATGCTGCTGGCCATGGCCCGCGACGTGCGGGTGATCTTGATCAAGCTGGCCGACCGCACCCACAATATGCGTACCATGGGCGACATGCCGCGCTCCAAGTGGGCACGCATTGCCTCGGAAACCCTGGATATTTACGCGCCCATCGCACACCGCCTGGGGCTGAACCAAACCTACCGCGAACTGCAAGACCTGTCGTTTCGCCACCTGCGGCCCTGGCGCTACGCGATCTTGGCCAAAGCCGTGGCCAAAGCGCGCAACCGACGGCGCGATTTAGTGCAAAAAGTGCAGCAAGAAGTCGAGGCAGCATTTGCGCAAACAGCCATTTCGGTGCGTATTGCCGGGCGCGAAAAGACGATGTATTCCATCTACCAAAAGATGGATGACAAACACCTGACCTTCGCCCAAGTGACCGATATTTACGGCTTTCGGGTCATTGTGCAGAACGTGACCGACTGCTACACCGCCCTGGGCGTATTGCACCAACTCTACAAACCCGTACCCGGCAAGTTCAAGGACCACATCGCGATTGCCAAGCTCAACGGCTACCAGTCGCTGCACACCACGCTGGTCGGACCGTCCAGTGTGAACGTTGAATTCCAGATGCGCACCGAGGCCATGCACCTGGTGGCCGAATCCGGCGTGGCTGCGCACTGGCTGTACAAGAACAACGAAACCGACAGCGCCACCGCCGAGCGGCTGGGTACTAAATGGCTGCAATCGCTGCTCGACATCCAGGACGAAACCCGTGATGCCGCCGAGTTCTGGGACCACGTCAAGGTCGATCTGTTTCCCGACGCGGTCTATGTGTTCACCCCCAAAAGCCAAATCATGGCCATGCCGCGCGGCGCCACGGTAGTGGACTTTGCCTACGCCATCCACAGCAATGTGGGCGACCGCACCGTAGCCGCCAAAATCAACGGCGAACAGGTGCCGTTACGCACCGAACTGCGCAACGGCGACATCATTGAAGTGATTACCGCACCGGTGTCGGCCCCGAATCCTGCATGGCTGGGTTTTGTACGCACCGGCCGGGCGCGTTCCAAGATCCGCCACCACCTGAAAAGCATGGCGCAAACCGAATCCGAGAGCATGGGCGAAAAACTGCTGACCCAGGCTTTGCGTGCCGAAGGGCTGGAGCGATTACCTGAAACAACGGTGGAAGACCAGCCGATCTGGGACAAGCTGCTGCGCTTTACCGGCAACCGCACGCGGATCGAATTGCTTACCGATATCAGCATGGGCAAGCGCGTGGCCAGCATCGTCGCCAAGCGGTTGGTGGCGTTATTGACCGAAAACGGCGAAAAGCCCGATGCCTTGCTGCTGACCCGTGAACGTTACACCGCGCACGAGCGCCTGTCCCAGGGTGCTGTGGTGCTAGACGGTAGCGAAAACACCTCCGTCCAGTTTGCCCGCTGTTGCCGCCCTATTCCGGGCGATGCAATCGTGGGCTACCTGGGCCGTGGCGAAGGTCTGGTGGTACACACCGACGATTGCGCGGTAGCCAAACGCCTGCAGTACAAAGACAGCGAGCGCTTCATCGCCGTGGACTGGGCGGATGAGCCCGTACGGTCTTTCGAGACGGGGGTGGTTGTCACCGTGAAAAACAGCAAAGGCGTGCTGGCCAAGGCTGCCGCCGCATTGTCTGCGGCCGAGGTGGACATTACCCATGTCGATATGGGCCAAGAAGGCGAACAGGAGGCGACCGACATGCGGTTTTTAGTGTCGGTACGCGACCACGCCCACCTGGAAGTGGCCCTGCGCCAACTCAAACGCACGCCCTCGGTGTTGCGGGCGGTACGGGCCAAACCGGCGGCTTAAGCCTGCTTCAGGTTTGGAGGTGGATAGTCCACCCGCAGCACCTCGATCTCTTGCACACCCACGGGGGACTGCATGCGCACCACATCACCCACCCGGGCTTTGAGCAACGCCCGGGCAATGGGGGACACCCAACTGACCTGCCCTTGAGCGGTGTCGGCCTCGTCAATCCCGTAGATGGTGACGGTGCGCTCCAGGCCCGAGGCACCTTCGTAGGCCACGGTAGCACCGAAGAAAATCTGGTCGTTCCCAAAATGCACGCTAGGGTCTACTACCTCGGCCATTTCCAAGCGTTTGGTCAAAAAACGGATGCGCCGGTCGATCTCGCGCAGGCGTTTTTTGCCGTAGATGTAGTCGCCGTTTTCAGAGCGGTCGCCATTGCTGGCCGCCCAGTAGATCACGTCCACGATCTTGGGGCGCTCCACCTCCATCAGCTCGGTGAATTCGGCACGCAGGCGGGCGTAGCCCTGGGGTGTCATGTAGTTTTTGCTGCCTGCAGGCAAGGGCGCGGGTGCTGGGGCATCGCCGTCGTCATCCTGGTCGGCATCGGTTTCGCGGGTAAAGGCTTTGCTCATAAGCCACGTACCTTACCGTGAAGTGGGCGCAAAAAGTAAAAAGCCCGTTATCTTGCGATAACGGGCTTTTACATTTGGTGCGGCTGGCAGGAATTGAACCCACGACCCCTTGGTTCGTAGCCAAGTACTCTATCCAACTGAGCTACAGCCGCTAAGAGATTAATTCTACAACGGACTTTAATCCATCGAGTAAAAAGCCCGCCACCTTGCGGTAACGGGCTTCTACATTTGGTGCGGCTGGCAGGAATTGAACCCACGACCCCTTGGTTCGTAGCCAAGTACTCTATCCAACTGAGCTACAGCCGCTAAGCTCACGATTCTACAACGGATTTCCGCTTGCGGTAAAGCGGTTTGAGAAAAATGCGGGGTGCACCAAAATTTCTTCATCCCACGCACTGCCCAAGCCCGCTAGCATCGCTGACATTCAGGAGACAGATTTGCCCCACGTCATTACCAATATCGAAGACCTGCGCGTGCTCGCGCGAAAACGCGTGCCGCGCATGTTTTACGACTACGCCGACTCCGGCTCGTGGACCGAGGGCACCTACCGCGCCAACTCGGCCGACTTCCAAAAAATCAAGCTGCGCCAGCGGGTGGCAGTCAACATGGCCAACCGCAGCACCCGGGTGAAAATGGTAGGCCAGGATGCCGCCATGCCCGTGGCGATTGCGCCCACCGGCCTGACCGGCATGCAGCATGCCGATGGCGAGATTCTGGCAGCGCGGGCGGCCGAGAAGTTCGGCATTCCGTTCACCCTGTCCACCATGAGCATCTGCTCGCTGGAAGACATCGCCGCCCACACCAAAGCGCCGTTTTGGTTCCAGCTCTACTGGATGCGCGACCGCGCCTTCATGGAAGCACTGATGGACCGCGCCAAAGCGGCGGGCTGCTCGGCACTGGTACTGACGCTCGACCTGCAGGTGCTGGGCCAGCGCCACAAGGATCTGAAAAACGGCATGACCGCGCCGCCCAAGCCCACGCTGGCCAATATCCTGAACCTGATGACCAAGCCGCGCTGGTGCCTGGGCATGGCGGGCACGCGCCGCCACACCTTTGGCAACTTGGTGGGCCACGCCAAGAACGTCAGCGACATGTCATCGCTCAGCGCCTGGACCAAAGAACAGTTCGACCCCCAACTCGACTGGAACGACGTGGAGTGGATCAAGAAGCGCTGGGGCGGCAAGCTGATCCTCAAGGGCATCATGGACGCAGAAGATGCCCGTCTTGCCGCCAACAGTGGCGCAGATGCCATGGTGGTGTCTAACCACGGAGGCCGTCAACTCGACGGTGCCCCCAGTGCCATCGAAGCCTTGCCTGCGATTGTGGACGCGGTAGGCTCACAGATCGAGGTGTGGATGGACAGCGGCATCCGCTCTGGGCAGGACGTTTTGAAGGCCTGGGCCCTGGGCGCGCGCGGCACCATGATCGGGCGCAGCTTTCTGTACGGCCTGGGTGCCATGGGCGAGGCCGGGGTCACTAAATGCCTGGAAATCCTGCACAAAGAGTTGGATGTGACCATGGCTTTTTGCGGCCACACCCAGATCGCCACGGTGGACAAAAGCATTCTGTTGCCCGGTTCGTTTTAACTACGCAACTTTGGCCATGGCGGCATAATCGTTACACATTTTGTAACCGCCAACACGGCAAAAAGGATGGTCCCCATGGGCACAGAAAAATTTCGCTTGGTCACCCGCAGTGATTTCGACGGGCTGGTGTGTGCGGTGCTACTCAATGAGCTGGACTTGATTGACGAGATCAAGTTTGTCCATCCCAAGGACATGCAAGACGGCAAGATCACCATCACCGACCGCGACATCACCACCAACCTGCCCTACGTGCCGGGCGCCCGCATCGCGTTTGACCACCATGCGTCCGAGACCATCCGCAACCAGAGCGGGCTCAAAAACCATGTGATCGATGCCACGGCCCCGTCGGCTGCGCGCGTGGTGTTTGACTACTACGGCGGTGCCAAAGCCTTCCCCAACATCACCGTGGACATGATGGACGCGGTGGACAAGGCCGATTCCGCCCAGTACGTGCGCGAAGAAATCATGCACCCCGAGGGTTGGGTGCTGCTGAACTATCTGATGGATGCGCGCACCGGCCTGGGGCGTTTCCGAGAATTCCGCATCAGCAACTATGCGCTGATGATGGATTTGATCCAGTACTGCCGCGACCACGGAATCGAAGACATTTTGTCGCTGCCCGATGTTAAAGAGCGCATCGACATCTACCAGGAACACGCCGCCAAGGCCAAGGCGCAGATCGAACGCTGTGCCGTGGTGCACGGCAACCTGGTAGTACTGGACCTGCGCGAAGAAGAAACCATATGGGCCACCAACCGGTTCATGGTCTATGCGCTGTTTCCGCAGTGCAACATCTCCATCCACGTGATGTGGGGCGTGCAAAAGCAAAACACCGTGCTGGCCACCGGCAAGTCGATTCTGGACCGCAGCAGCAAAACCAATGTGGGCGAACTGATGCTGGCCTACGGCGGCGGCGGCCACCATGCAGCAGGCACCTGCCAGGTGGAAAACGACCAGGCCGCCACGGTGTTGCAAAAGCTCATCACCCGGATCAACCTGGACGGATAAAGCAATCCGCACAAACGGTATCAAGAATCAATCTCATTACAATAGGTTTTTGCCCTGTCCGCGTCAACCGCAAAATTCTTGCGTTTCGCGGATGGGAACACCAAGGACCTGCGCCTTGAAATCTCTTCTGCTGAGTGCCGCCCTGCTGACGGCTTTTGCCGCCACCGCCCAAACCACCGCCCCCGTCACCGCAGCAGCTGTCGCCGCCGACTACAGCAAACTGGTCTACGCCAGCTACGAAGACACGCTGACCACGGCCCAAGCACTCCAGACCGCGATTACCGCATTCAATGCCGCCCCCAGTGCCGAAGGCCTGACCAAAGCCCGTACCGCCTGGCTGGCTGCCCGCGAGTTTTACGGCCAGACCGAAGCCTTCCGCTTCTACGCCGGCCCCATCGATGACAAAAATGGCCCCGAAGGCCGCATCAACGCCTGGCCGATGGACGAAGCCTATGTGGACTACGTCGTCGGCAAGCCAAAGTCCGGCATCATCAACAATCCCAAGGTCAAAATCACCGCCAAAGCCCTCTCGGCCCTGAACGAACGCGGCGGCGAAGAAAACATTGCCACCGGCTGGCACGCCATCGAGTTTTTGCTCTGGGGCCAGGATCTGAGCGAAACCGGCCCCGGCGACCGTTCGTTTGAAGACTTTGTGGACGGCAAGACCCCCAACGCCAACCGCCGCCGCGAGTACCTGAAGGTGGTGTCCGATTTGCTCATCAGCGACCTGACCAGCCTGACCAAGGCCTGGGCGCCCGATGCCAAGAACTACCGCGCCAAGTTTGAAAAATCCGGCACCAGCGCCGTGCGCAACATGCTGGTCGGCGTGGGCTCTCTGTCGCGCGGCGAACTGGCCGGTGAACGCATCGAAGTAGCGCTGGCCTCCAAGAACCAGGAAGACGAGCACTCTTGCTTCTCCGACAACACCCACCGCGATATCGTGGCCAACGCCACCGGGATTGAAAACGTTTGGTTGGGCCGCTTCAAGCGTGCCGACGGCAGCCTGCTGCAAGGCGCTTCGCTGCGCGACCTGGTGGCTTTGAAAGACGCCACCACCGCCGAGCGCACCAGCGGCCACATCGCCGCTAGCGTGAAAGCCGCTGAAGGCATCCACGCCCCGTTCGACCGCGAAATCGTGGACACCGAAGGCCGCAAGCGCGTGCAGGCCGTGGCCGATGCGCTCAAACTGCAAAGCAAGGACTTCCTGGACGCGGCCAAGGCGGTGGGCATTACCAAACTCACCTTGGCGGACCCCGCCAAAGAGTAAGCCGATGCGTCAGCCGAACCCGCAAAAAACACGCTGGCGCACCCTCACCACCACCGCCCTGGCCTCGGCCGGGATGGCGGTGGCGTGGCTAGCCCTGGCAACGCCCCCCACGATCGACACCTCGGAAGAAAAACCCGGCGGCGACACCACCGTGTTTGAAGAAGGGCTGAACGCCTTCTCGTTTCCCGCCGCCAACCTAGACGAAGAAGGCCGCACCAACTTCGCCATCGGCAACTCTTTTTTTCGGCGCAACTGGGTCGAAGCCCCGTCTTCCACCTCCGCCCGCGACGGCCTGGGGCCGCACTTCATTGCCCGCTCCTGCGGCGGCTGCCATGTGCAGGACGGCCGCGGCGCACCGCCCAACACCTTTAAAAACGGCATCACCGCCGAGCAACCCATCGGCCTGCTGTTCCGCCTGTCGGTGCTGGATGCACAGGGCGCGCCCCAGCATGAACCTACCTACGGCGAGCAGTTCACCAACTCGGCCGTACAAGACGTGCGCCCCGAGGGCAAAGTCCGCATCCGCTACACCGAGCTGCCCGGCCAGTTTGCCGATGGCACCCGCTACAGTCTGCGCCAGCCGCACTACCGCTTTACCGATCTGGGCTACGGCCCCATGCAGCCTGGCACCCTTGTCAGCCCGCGCATCGCGCCACAAATGCCCGGCGTAGGCCTGATCGACGCGATCACCGAGGCCGACATCCTGGCCAATGTGCAGCAGCAGGCCGGTCGCAGCGATGGCATCCACGGCATGGCCAACCGCGTGTTCAACCCGTTTGCGGGCAAGGACGTGGTGGGCCGCTTTGGCTGGAAGGCCAATACCGGCAGCCTGGCGCACCAATCAGCAGCCGCCTTCAATGGCGACATCGGCATCACCTCCGAAAAGTTCCCGCGCGAAGACTGCACGCCGAAGCAAAAAGACTGTGCTGCCGCTCCCCGAGGCGGAGAAAAAGGCGGGTCTGAGATCGACAACGCCACACTCAAAAAGGTCATCCAGTACCAGGCCACGCTGGCTGTGCCCGCCCGGCGCGGCTATGACAACGTAGACGTGCGCCGCGGCCAGGCCCTGTTTGCCCAGGCCCAGTGCGCCGTGTGCCACCGCCCCAGCCACACCACGGGTGCATCCGCGTTTCCGTCACTACGCGGGCAAAAGATCACGCCCTACACCGACCTGCTGCTGCACGACATGGGCAAGGGCCTGGCCGATGGCCGCCCGGACGGCTTGGCCAACGGCCAGCAGTGGCGCACCCCGCCGCTGTGGGGCATTGGGCTGATCCCTGACGTGAATAACCACAGCTTTTTGCTGCACGATGGCCGCGCCCGCAATACGCTGGAAGCCATTCTGTGGCACGGTGGCGAAGCCGATGCGGCCCGCCAGGAGGTGCTGAAAATGCCCAAAGCCGACCGCGACGCGCTGGTGAAATTTGTGAACTCCCTCTGACCCGTTCTGACCGAAAGCCCACCGTGCATCTCTTGATCGACCGCCGCCAATGGTTGGCACTGGGCCTGGGCACCCTGTGCAGCGCCGCCGGGGCGGCCCCTCTGCCACAGCGCATTGCCAGTCCGGCCATCACCCAGACCGACTGGGTGCGCAACGCCTTGCGGCTGCACTTTGTGCCCGCCGCACAGGCCTTTGCCCAGAGCAGCGCCGCCCTACGCGATACGCTGACCACGGGCTGCAACCCGGCCACGGCCCGCCCCGCCTGGCGTGCTGCCATGCTCGATTGGGAGCGCCTCAGCGCCGTGTCCGTCGGCCCGCTGCTGGAGCGCCGCAGTACCCGCAGCATAGACTTCTGGCCCACCCGGCCGGCCATGGTCCTTGCAGCCGCACCCAACCCGCCGCAAACCGCCGCCGCGCTGGACGACCTAGGCGCACCCGCCAAAGGCCTGCCCGCCCTGGAATGGCTGCTGTGGCAAGCCACGCCGGATGCCGCCCAATGCGCCTACGCCGCAGCCCTGGCCCAGGGCTGCGCGGCCGAGGGCCAAGCCCTGCTGGCCGACTTCCAAAGCCTGGCCGCCCGCACCTGGACCCCCGACACCGCACTCGTCGCCTTCAACGAATGGTTCAGCCAGGCCGTGGGCGGGCTGGAGCAATTGCGCTGGAAGAAGATGGGCAAACCAGCCCGCAGTGGCCGCGCCAGCGACTGGCCGCGGGCCACCAGCAGCGGCACCCGGGCAGCCTGGCAGGCGGCCTAGGCCAGCATGCAAAACTTCTTGGTCGGCACCGGCCGCAGCCAGGAGCAAGGAAGCCTGAACGGCTACCTGGCCGGTGAAAACCAGCTTGCCCTGTCCACCCAGCTGGAAACCGCCGTGGCCCTGCTGCACACCCGCATGCTGGCGGCAGACCCGGCCCGCGCCGCCAGCGTCACCGCCGCCATGCAGGCCCTGGCCTAGGCCAAGAAGCTGCTCGAAGACAAAGTCGCCCCCGAACTGAAAACCATGGTCGGTTTCTCGGAGTCCGATGGTGATTAATTCCAATTTGCGCCGCCGCGACTGGCTGGCCCTGGCCGCTGCCAGCATGGCTTTGCCCGCCAACGCCACATCCGCGCCTGGCCTGCTCACCTCCTGGGTCATCGACGACCAGGCCTGGGCTGGTGTCTGGCAACTCGGCAGCACATCGCGCGGCGTGGCCCTGCCCAAGCGCGCCCATGAGGTGCAAATGCTGCACGCAGCGCTGGGCCACCCCGGCCAGGCGCTGGCAGTAGCCCGGCGCCCGGGCGAATACCTGCTGCGCTTCGACACCCGCAGCGCCCGCGCCGTGCTGTGGCACGATATTGAAGACGACCGCGTGCTCTGCGGCCATGCCAGCTACGCACTGGACGGCAGCGCCCTGTACACCACCGAAACCAGCACCGACACCGGGGCCGGGTTCATCGCCGTGCGCGACCCAGTCAGCCTGGAAAAAATCCGCGAATTCTCCAGCGGCGGTCTGGATCCGCACATGGTGCTGGTCGAACCCGACGGCACGCTGTTGGTGGCCAATGGCGGCCTGCTCAACCTGCCCGAAACCGGCCGCACCAAGCTGAACCTGAAGCAGATGGACTCGTCCATCGCCCGCCTGGATGCCGCCACTGGCACCCTGCGCCAGGCCTGGCGGGCCAGCGACCCGTATTTGAGCCTGCGCCACCTGGCCCGCGCGCCCAACGGCACCGTGGCCATCGCCATGCAGGCCGAGCACGCCGATGCCGCCGCCCGCCGCAGCGCCCCGCTGCTGGCGCTGCTGGATGCCAACGGCCTGCGCACCATCGCCTTGCCAGAACCCTTGGCCCTGGGCGGCTACGGCGGCGACGTGGCCTTTGTGCCGGGCCGCAACAGCCCGGCCGACGACCGCTTTGTGGTCAGCGCCACCCGCGCCGGGCAACTGGCTTGGTGGTCGGCCCAGGGCGGTGATCCGCGCCAGCTCGCACTACCCGAAGCCGGTGCCCTGGCCGCCTACGGCCCCGATTGGCTGGCCAGCGGTGCCCAGGGCGGCGTGCGCGGCGAGGTAGCAACCCGCCGCTTGGACCGGCTACTGGCCGACGTGCACTGGGACAACCACGGCAAATGGCTGGTCTAAGCCAATACTATTAAAAAGATAGCTACCTACGTAGATGTTATATACGCTAGGGCCATTTTTTTTTAAAAATCCTTGCAAAGATAGCCCGCCGCGGGCTGATTCGGCTGACGGTTTACACCACCCACCAGCCTGGTTTACACACCTGCAGATGGGTACGTGTAACAGCACGCACCTATAATGCGAATGCAAACAATTCTCGTTACATCCGCATTGACGGATGCTCAACGGCGAACGCTATTTCGGTATTTATTTAGGACTTTCCACCCATGCAATTTCCATTCAATTTCCAGCGACGCTCATTGGTTCTGGCACTCGGCCTGGGGGCCGCAGCACTGGCATCGCACGCCCAAAGCGCGGCAGACAGCAATACGCTGGTGGTCTACAACGCCCAGCACGTCTCGCTGACGCAAGCCTGGACCGACGCGTTCACCCGCGAAACCGGCATCAAGGTCTTGGTTCGCAATGGCGGTGATGCCGAGATGGGCAACCAGATCGTGCAAGAAGGCGCCAATTCGCCCGCGGACATCTTCCTGACCGAAAACTCCCCCGCCATGTCCTTGGTTGATAACGCCAAGCTGTTCGTCCCGCTGGACCCCGCTACGCTGGCGCAAATACCTGCCGAGTTTCGCCCTGACCACGGGCGTTGGACCGGCATTGCCGCCCGCAGCACGCTGCTGGTCTACCGCAAGACCAAGTTCCCCTCCAAAGACATGCTGCCCAAGTCTTTGATGGACCTGGCCGACCCGGTGTGGAAAGGCCGCGTGGCCGCTGCGTCTGCAGGGCCCGACTTCCAGGCTATCGTCAGCGCCGTGTTGCAGCTCAAGGGCGAGGCGGCTACTGCGGCCTGGCTCACGGGTTTGAAAACCAACGTGGTGACCTACCGCAGCAACAGCGCAGCCATGAAGGCCAGCAACGATGGTGAAGTCGACACCGCGGTGATCTACCACTACTACTATCTGGGCGACATGTCGAAAGGCGGCGCCAACACCGACAAACTCGGCACGCTGTACTTCCGCAACCAAGACCCTGGCGCGTTTATCAGCGTATCTGGCGGCGGCATCCTGGCCTCCAGCAAACACCAGCCCCAAGCGCAGCAATTTATGAAATGGCTGACCGGCAAGGGCGGACAAGACATTCTGCGCACCGGCAACTCTTACGAGTACGCGGTCGGCGTAGATGCCAAATCCAATCGCAACCTGATGCCGCTGGGCGAATTGCAGGCCCCCAGGGTGGACATGTCCAAACTCAACACCTCCAAGACCACCGACCTCATGCTGAAGGCCGGTCTGCTCTAACTTGCACGGACTCGGGTGCAGAGCCCCCCGAGCCAGACAAGTTGTTTCACGTTCATTCACCGCGTTGCCACGCACGCAACCACGGCCTTTTCGCGCGGCCGTGGTTTGCTCCCAGCTACCTGCCTGAGCCCGGTGCGCTAGCACAGCGCCACTGGCTGTGCATGGCGGCATGCTGCCTCGGGCCCCGAATCCGGGAAAAATCCACAGGCTCCGTGGTGAAGGTGCAACAAAATGTTGGGGATTTGCGGTTTTCTGGAGGATGGCTGCGGGTTTACCACCTCCAAGTAACAAGAATGATTCGCATTAATTTACAATTGTGTGGTATTTCTCAACCCAGCCAGCCAAGCCATCGGACCCGTTCCAAGCGTTAGCCAGCCGTTCATTGCAACCCTTCTCAGGCTGACTCCATGTTCCGACGCAAAAACCTCAAGCAAAAACCCGCTCTAGCTCATATCCAAACTGCGCCAGTAGCTATCAAAATCGCAGCACCTTATGGGATGCTACCCCTCGGCGCGATGATGCTGGCCGGCTCCATGGGTGCCATGGCGCAAACCGCACCGACCGAAGCCAAGACCTTGGCCCCCGTGACGGTGAAGGAAAAAGCGGAGCAGCCTCAAGGTAAAGATTCGATCAAGGTTGAACGCACCACCATCGGCAAGGGCAACCAAGAACTGCGCAACATCCCCCAGTCGATCACCGTTCTGACCGAAAAGCTGATCACCGACCGCAATTTCGACACCGTGAAAGACGTGCTGCGCAACTCCGGCGGCATTTCGTTCCAGGCTGCCGAAGGTGGCGAAGAAGACATCAAACTGCGCGGCTTCAGCCTGCAGGGCTCGGGCGACGTGTTTGTCGACGGCAACCGCGACCCGGCTTTCTACGAGCGTGACACTTTCAACAACGACCGGGTTGAAATCCTGCGGGGTTCGGCCGCACTGTTGTTTGGCCGGGGTTCCACCGGCGGTGCGGTCAACCAGGTCAACAAGCAGCCACTGCTGCTCAACCAGAACGAGGTGGAAGCCACGGTGGGCAGCCACAACTACCGCCGCGCGACTGGCGACTTCAACATCAAGACCGGTGAAAGCTCGGCTCTGCGCATCGGTGCCATGGCCACCAAAGCCGACAACAACGGCGCGGGCAGCTCCATCGACAAGCACGGTATCGCCGCGGCCTACCGCTTTGGTATCGGTGAGGTGGACGAGTTCTCGGTAGGCTTCTACCAGCTGGAAAACAACAATGGCATGAACTACGGCATCCGCTTTATCAAGCCTACGTCGGCATCGCCAACGAGCACTTCAGTGCTCAACTCCAATCTCGATCCAGATGCCTACTACGGCATGGACAGCGACTACAACCATGGCCGGGCCACCTACGGCACGCTCAGCCATGTGCACCGTTTCTCCGGCGACACCGAACTGAAATCCTCGGTCCGCAAGGGCCATTACACGCGCGACCAACGCGCAACCCTGTGGAACTTCGGTGCTGCCGCGGTCCAACCCAATAGACAAGCGGTGGGCCTGGACAACTTCGGCCCCGGCACGGTGCTCACACGCGGTGCGCAAAACAAAGTGCAGGACATGGACAACCTGTATGCCCAGTCCGACCTGAGCACCAAGTTCGATGCATTGGGTTACAAACATGAAGTTCTGGCCGGTCTGGACTTTTCCCATGAAGAGCGCACCGTCTATGGAGCCAAGACGCTGACCGCTGCGCAGACGGCAGCCTTGGGCTTGAACCGCCCCAACACCACGATTGGCACGCCTAACGACGGTGCCGCTATCGCCGAAGGCAACCGCCCCTTCGGCACAAGCAATAACTTCACCTCCAACGGTTATGGCATCTACGGCCAAGATCTGGTGCAGTTGGCGCCGAAGTGGAAGCTTTTGGGTGGTCTGCGCTTTGACCACATGGCCGCAGGGTACCGAAGCTTCAACCCGACCACCGCAGCCGCGACCGGCAGCTACGACATGAAAATTTCCGAGTTGAGCAAACGCGCAGGCGTGTTGTTCCAGCCGACCGATTTGCATTCGTTCCACTTCGCTTACGGCACCTCATTCAACACTTCGGGCGATGCCTATTCACTGGGTGCGGCTAATGCCGAGACGCCACCGGAACAAAGCCAGAATCTGGAATTTGGTGCCCGTATCGACTCGGCCGACAAGCGCTTCACGGCACGCCTGGCCGCATTCCACTCGACCAAACTGCATGAGCGCAACACCGATCCGCTCGTCCCGATCGCGATCTTGTCCGGTAAGCGCCATGCGGCGGGTATCGACCTCGATTTCACCGGAAATATCACGCTGCAGTGGGAAGTGTTCGGCTCCTATGCATGGATCCCGTCCGCCAAGATCGACATCGCCGCCCCAGGCGCTGAAGGCCAAGGCACCCGCCCATCGCTCACACCCAAGCAGAGCGGCACGGTCTGGACGACCTACAAAATCACACCGCAAATCCGAGTCGGTGCTGGTTTGAACTTCAAGAGCCGGGTTGCGCCCCTCCGCAACCCGGGCTTCTACTCGCCAGGCTACGTGACCGCCGATCTGCTGGCCGAATACACGGTGATCGAAGACAAGTTCACCGTCAAGGCCAACGTGATCAACGTGACCAACAAGTTGTACGGCGATGCGCTGTACCAAACGTTTTATGTGCCGGGTGCCGGCCGCATGTTGCAGATGTCTGCCAAGTACCAGTTCTAAGCCTACGGCATAGCACTGGCGCTCACCACAAGCCGCCCTTCGGGGCGGCTTTTTTTATGAGAGCCCGCCCAACTTGCATGGACTCGGCGCAAAGCACCCCGGACCAGACAAGTTATTTCACGTTCACTACGACAATCCACGCATGCTGCTGCACATCCCCAACATCCTCAGTCCCGAAGAAGTCGCCACCGCCCAGAGTCTGCTGGTCAACGCACCCTGGGCCGATGGCCGGGCCAGCGCGGGCAGCCAGGCGCAGGCGGTCAAAAACAACGAGCAACTGCCGCACGACTGCGAGGCCGCCACCCAAATCCGCGCCCTGCTAATGCGCGGGCTGGACCGCAACCCGACTTTCTTTTCCGCCGCCCTGCCCAAGCACGTGTTCACTCCGCGCGTCAACCGCTACAGCGGTGCCAGCAACTTCTACGGTAACCACGTAGACAACGCCGTACGCTTTGCCCCCGACACCGGCCAACGCGTGCGCACCGACATCTCCTGCACCTTGTTTTTGACCGAACCCGATGCTTACGATGGCGGCGAGCTAGTGGTACAGGACAGCGCAGGCCCGCAGCGCGTCAAGCTGCCCGCAGGCAGCCTGGTGCTGTACGCGGGCACCAGCGTGCACCAGGTCGAGCCGGTCACCCGCGGAGCGCGGCTGGCCTGCTTCTTCTGGATCGAGAGCATGGTGCGCAGCCAGGAGCAACGCCAACTGTTGTTCGACCTAGACACCCACCTGCTCAGCCTGCGCCAACAACACGGCGAAACGCCAGAGACCACCGGCCTGACCGGCACGTACCACAACCTTTTGCGCATGTGGGCTGACACATGAACGCTCCCACCGTTGCCCAAATCCCCCCTGGCATCGTCAATCTGGACGACCACGCCCGCCATGCCCAGACCGTGCTGGATGCGAATGCCTGGGCCTATTTCAGCGGCGGTGCGGGCGACGAGATCACCCTGCGCGCCAACCGCAGCGCCTGGGATGCGCAGCAGCTGTACCCCCGCGTATTGCAAGCCCTGGCCGGTGGCCACACACGGGCTCAGCTGCTGGGCCACAGCCTGGCGCACCCGATTCTGCTGGCCCCGGTAGCCTTCCAGCGCATGGCGCACCCAGACGGAGAACTGGCCAGCGCTTACGCGGCGGCGGCGCTGGGTGCCGGCCTGGTGCTCAGCACGCAATCCAGCATTGCTCTCGAAACCATAGCTAACTCTGTAATAACAGAGAGCGCTAGAGGCCCATTATTCTTTCAACTGTATCTACAGCATGACCGCGGCTTCACCCGCGAGCTGCTGCAACGCGCCGAGCAGGCTGGCTATGAAGCGCTGGTGCTAACGGTCGATGCGCCCACCCACGGTGCCCGCGACCGGGAGCGCCGGGCCGGCTTTAAGCTGCCGCCGGGTATTTCCGCCGTCAACCTGGCCGGTCTGCCCCCGCCTCCCCCGATCGTGCTGCAAGCCGGCCAAAGCGCGCTATTCGACGGCCTGCTCACCCAGTCCACCACCCCCACCTGGGACGACGTGGCCTGGCTGCAAGCCCAGACCCGGCTGCCAATTCTGCTCAAAGGCATCTTGCACCCCGCCGACGCACGCCAGGCCGCTGCGCTGGGGCTGGCGGGCATCATCGTCTCCAACCACGGCGGGCGCACGCTGGACACCACACCTGCCACCGCCGCCGTGCTGCCGCGCATCAAGGATGCGGTGGGCACGCTGCCGGTGCTGGTGGATGGAGGCATTCGGCGCGGCACCGATGTGCTCAAAGCCATGGCCCTGGGGGCCAGCGCCGTGCTGATCGGCAGGCCCTACGTGTACGGGCTGGCCAACGCCGGTGCCGTGGGCGTGGCCCATGTGCTGCGCCTGCTGCGCGACGAGTTGGAGATCGCCATGGCCCTGTGCGGCTGCAAAACCCTAGACAAAGCCAGCCCGGCCCTTTTGTTTGAAGGGAAATCCACGATAGGTATTGCAAATGCGACGGATTCGTATTTATAATTGTGGCATCTTATCAACTGCCAGCCAATGTGCTTGCCGCCATGATTGTTTGTGTTTGCCAACGTGTTTCTGACCGCGAAATTGCCCGCCACGCGCGTGCCGGTTTTGGGTTTGACGACATCCAGCTCGAACTCGGTGTAGCCACCCAGTGCGGCCGCTGCGAAGGCTGTGCACGCGACATCGTGGCGCAATGCAACGCGTCGCACCCCGTCGCGGCCATCCAGCTCGCCAGCACCATTTTGGAAAGCAGGGCATGGAACTCCTCTCCTCACTCTGCGGCAGCCTGATCTTTGTACTGGGCTCGGCCTGGTGGATCTTTCATAAATAATTTTTAGTTGCGCCCCTGCGCCGTGCGTCCGTTTGCATGAACGGCGATGGTTGAGCGTGGCCCACTCCGTATGAATAGCACTTTGTCCATCCCTCCACCCTTCACCCCCCCGCCCCGCTTCAGTCGCAATGCCGTCATCGTGGGCAGCGTACTGCTATTCCACGGGGCTGGGCTGTGGGCCCTGCAAAGCGGATTGGTGCGCCAGGCCGTCGAAATCATCGTTCCGATCGAAATGCTGGCCCAGATGGTGGAGCCGCCCAAGCCCAAGCCACCACCGCCCGCGCCACCTGTGCCGGTGAAGCAGCAAGTGGTCAAAACCAAGGCCCCCACACCACCACCCGCACCGCGCCCGATGGCGATTGCCGATCCCACGCCCACACCCAACGCTCCCACCGGTGTGACCACGCCACAGCCTCCCGCCCCCCCAATTGCCGAACCCGTAGCCGTGGCGCCTGCCGCCCCACCTGTTGCACCACCTGCCCCGCCCCGCGTGGTGCTGCCATCCAGCGATGCCGACTACCTGAACAACCCCAAACCCAGCTACCCGGCCATGAGCAAACGCCTGGGTGAACAGGGCAAGGTGCTGGTACGGGTGTTTATTGGCATCGATGGCCACCCCGAAAAAGCCGAGTTGAAACGTAGCAGCGGCTATGAGCGGCTGGACAAATCGGCCCTGGAATACATCATGAAATGCCGCTTCGTGGCGGGCAAGGTCAACGGCGTACCCCAGCCCATGTGGTACGAGGCCCCAGTCAATTACGTTCTGGAGTAATCGCACACCCCTAGGCTGCAGTGCTGCGCATCTTGCGCCAACCCCCTAGCAGGGGGCGATGCCTGTGGCCTGGCAGAGCCAGATCCATGGCATCTCTGGCGAGGTCCGCTCCGGCTGCAATCGCGGTTGTGTAGTTACTTTTTAGGTTAATTTTTTCTTTTCTTTTTGGAGTTTTTAATGGAATCGCAATTCGGTATCGCCAACGTCTGGACGCAAGGCGACTTTGTCACCAAAACCGTGGCCATCATCCTGCTGGCCATGTCGCTGGCCTCGTGGATCGTCATCATCATCAAGGCGCTGGACATCTTCAAGTTCAAGAAGCTGGCAGGCAGCGCAGCTGACTTCTGGCACAGCGAAGACTTCGCCACCGGCCTGAAGAAGCTGGGCGATGACCCGACCAACCCGTTCCAGCAGCTGGCCCTGGAAGGCCGCGAAGCCACCGCCCACCACCGCAACACCAAGGCCCATCTGCACGACAGCCTGGACGTAAGCGACTGGGTCACGCGCTGCCTGCGCAACAGCATGGACGAGTTCACCGCCAAGCTGCAATCCGGCCTAGCCATCCTGGCATCGGTGGGCTCCACCGCCCCCTTCATCGGCCTGTTTGGCACGGTCTGGGGCATCTACCACGCGCTGCTGAGCATCGGCCTGTCCGGCCAGTCCACCATCGACAAGGTGGCAGGCCCCATTGGCGAAGCGCTGATCATGACCGCGCTGGGTCTGGCCGTGGCGATCCCTGCAGTGCTGGGCTACAACGCCCTGGTGCGCGGCAACAAATCCATCCTGATCAAGCTCAACAGCTTTGCCCACGACCTGCACGCCTTCTTCGTCACCGGTGCCCGCGTGGCCACCGGCAGCGCGGCGAACGTGGTGCCCATGAAAAAGGGGAGCTAATCCATGGCCTTCGGAACCCAAGACGAACCCGATGAGGTGATGAACGAGATCAACATGACGCCCCTGGTGGACGTGATGTTGGTGCTGTTGATCATCTTCATCATCACCATTCCGGTGATGAAGCACGCTGTCAATATCGACCTGCCCCGCGCCACCAACCAGGTGCAGGAAGTCAAGCCCGAAACCATCCGCCTCAGCGTGGATGCCAAGGGTGACTATTGGTGGAACGAGAACCAGATGGCCGAGGCCAACCTGGTGCCCATGCTGCAAGCCGAAGCCGCCAAGGAACCGCAGCCCGAGCTGCACATCCGTGGCGACAAAGACGTGCGCTACGAGCGCGTAGCGCAAGTAATGGCGGCGGCGCAGCAGGCAGGAGTGAAGAAAATAGGCTTTATCACCGAGCCCAAAACGCAATAAGCAAATTTACAAATAAAAATGGCTGCTAGGGGGGCTGGGCGGCAGAGCAAATCAACCAACCCCGCCTCCCAGCCCAGCGGTGGGCAGTGGCGTAGAACCTGGTGAACGCGCACCCACCGCCAGTGCTCGTAGGGCGCTTAACGCGCCCTACGTCTCGTGCAAATCCTGCAGCGGGCACTTTCACCCGCACCTACCGTCTCAACCGGCCCTCACGACCCAGCGCGATCACCAGTTCGGTATCCAGATATGCCTGGACCAGCTTGGCCATGACCGCTTCGCTGCGGTAGCCCGCATCGGCCAGGACTTGTGTTGGCTAACCACAATGCACGCACTTCAAGGGTGCCGCGGAACTGGCTTTGCCAGGCCACGTGCATCGCCCCCCTCAGATCGGTTTATCAAACCAATCTGAGGGGGGCGAAAGATGCATTGCACTGAAGCTTGGGGGGGGTCAATACTCCCAAAAAATACGTTGCAGCTCTTTGGTGTCGCTGGTCTTGGTCAAAGCAACCATGGCCAGGATGCGGGCTTTTTGGGGGCGCAGGTCGTGGGCCACGACCCAGTCGTACTTGTCGTCGGGCTGCTCGGCATTACGCAGCACGAAGCCGTCGGGCACGCGGGCACTGCGGATCACGATGGCACCGTCGGCGCGAATTTTTTGCAGGTAGGGCACGATGCGGTCGGCCACCGAACCGTTACCAGGGCCACCGTGGATGAGGGCCTTGATGCCGCTTTTTCCCAGGGCTTCGATGGCCGTGGGTGCCACGCCTTCGTAGCCCATGGCGATTTCCACCTTGGGCAAGGTGGTGATGGTGTCAATGTCGAACTCGGAAGTCATGGTGTTGCGTTTGACCGGGGCGCGGAACCAGTAGTTCTTGCCTTCCACAACCATGCCCAAGGGGCCCCATTGGCTAGAGAACGCATTGGTCTTGATGTTGACGTTTTTGCTGACATCGCGGCCGCTGTCGATGGTGTCGTTCATGGTCAAGAGCACGCCCTTGCCCATGGCATCCTTGCTGCCTGCCACGCTCACGGCGTCAAACAAATTCAGCGCGCCGTCGGCCGACAAGGCGGTACCCGGACGCATCGAAGCCACCATCACGATGGGCTTGTTGGTGTGCTCCACCAGGGTCAGGAAGTAGGCGGTTTCTTCCACGGTATCGGTGCCGTGGGTGATGACAATGCCGTCCACATCGGCTTGCTTGGCCAGCGCAGACACGCGGCGGGCCAGGGTCAGCAGATTGTCATCGGTCAGGCTTTCAGACGCGACCTGGAACACCTGTTCACCGCGCACATTGGCAATATTGGCCAACTCGGGCAGACCGGCAATCAGCTTGTCCACACCCACCTTGGCGGCGGCGTAGGTGGCGCTGTTGAGGGCCGAAGCACCGGCTCCGGCGATGGTCCCGCCGGTGGCCAGAATCACCACATTGGGTTTGGCTGCCTGGGCGTGGGCCAGCGTGGCAAAAGCCGACAGGGCCGCGATGGCAGCTCCGGCGACGAATTTTTCGATCTTGAAATGGGCGCGCATAGGAGGTTCTCTGGTGAAATTGTTGGGGGGACGAAGCACCTCGTTTTCGAGGTGCTTGATGGTAGCGATGGGCACCAGAAATGGGTATGCAAGTCCCATGCCTTGTGCGTATAACCCCGTCACACTCTGGTCATAATCTTATGTTGGCCACCGTTACCGCCTGCACTACTTAAGGTGGTGCACCGCGCCCATGCCGTAAACCGGCGTAGGAATGCCCTCCATGCGCGCCTTCAACTGCAGCGCCAAAAACTCCGAATAGTGGCGCGACTGGTGCATGTTGCCGCCGTGGAACCACATCTGCGGCTGCGCGCTGGGCTTCCACATATTGCGCAATTCGCCCTCCCAGGGGCCCGGATCCTTGGTGGTGCCGGAGCCTAGCCCCCAGCATTTGCCAACCCGGTCGGCTACCTCCTGCGACACCAGCTTGGCCACCCAACCGTTCATGGAGCCGTAGCCAGTGGCGTAGACCACCAGGTCGGCCGGTAACTCGGAGCCATCGGTGAAGCTGACCGAATGCGCATTCAGCCGCTCGATGTTGACCCCGCTCTTGAGCTTGATGCGCCCATCGGCCACCAGCTCAGACGCGCCCACGTCGATGTAGTAGCCCGAGCCGCGCCGCAGGTACTTCATGAATAGGCCCGAGCCGTCTTCGCCGAAGTCGAGCAGAAAGCCCGCACGCTCCAGCCGGGCGTAAAAGTCGGCATCGCGCTGTTTCATCGCGTCGTACACCGGGATGTGAAAGGTGTGCATGATCTTGTAGGGCACCGAGGCGAAGGTCAGGTCGGCCTGGTTGGTGGTCACGCCTTTGGCCAGCGCTTCCTCGGAGTACAACCCGCCCAGGGCCAGATCCATCAGCGAGTCCGAGCGCGCGATGTGGGTGCTGGAGCGCTGCACCATGGTTACGTCGGCTCCGTTTTCCCACAGGTCGGCGCAGATGTCATGGGCCGAGTTGTTGGAGCCCAGCACCACCACCTTTCTGCCCGCGTAGGCCTCGCCGCCCGGGTGCTGGCTGGAGTGGTGCTGCACGCCCTGAAAGGTCTCCGCACCGGCCACCTTGGGCACATTGGCAAAGCCCGACACGCCCAGCGCAAACACCAGTTGCTTGGGCCGCAGCACCACCTGGCGGCCTTCGCGCAGCACGGTCACGGTCCATTCCTGGGCGGCTTCGTCGAACTGCGCGCTCTGGCATTCGGTGGAGCTCTAGTAGTTCAGCTCCATCACCTTGGTGTACATCTTCAGCCAGTCGCCCACCTTGTCTTTAGGGGTGAACACCGGCCAGTCGTCGGGAAACGGCAGGTAGGGCATGTGGTCGTACCAGACCGGGTCGTGCAGGCATAGCGACTTGTAGCGGTTGCGCCAGGAGTCCCCGGCGCGCGGATTCTTCTCGATGACCAACGTGGGCACGCCCAGCCGCTTGAGCCGCGCCCCCAGGCCGATGCCGCCCTGGCCGCCACCGATGATGACCACGTAGGGCTGCTCGGTAGTGCCCAGCGCCGCCTCCTGCTGCGTTTTGCGTTCCAGCCAGTTCTGGCGGTTTTTCTGCGCACCGTGCTCTGCACCCTTGATGCGGCGTGGCCCCGTCTTCTCTTCAAAGCCCTTGAGCTCGATCATGGTGGTCAGCAGAGTCCAGCACAGGCCATTCTTCAGGCGAATTTGCCCGCGGCCGCGCGCCACCGCCGTCTCAAAGGTGAACCAAGCCTCGGTCAGGTCACCCGTCGCACTGGCCTCGCCTTCGACCTGCCAGTGGCCGGGCTGCACGCGGGCCAGCGTGCTGTCCAGCAGGTCGCGGATCTGGTCGCGGCCCTCCACGGTTTTGATGTTCCAGGTAAAGGCGACCAGGTCACGCCAGTAGCTCTCGGGCGCGAACAAGGCCAGCGCGCCCTCCACGTCGTGCGCCGTGAGCGCCGCGCCAAAGCGGTCCAGCCAGGCTTGCACCTGCTGGCTAGGGGGATGTACAGAATCGGTCATACAGCTTGTCTCCGTTATCGTTGGGAAGTTCGTCACCGGGTTGCCCCGGCAAGGTCTTACCGCAAACGCCGTGCCCGACGACACCACTGCCGCGACCAGAATGCAAGCTATTGATTCAATTGAATTTTTTCCGCACCGACGGGACCAACGCTGCCAGGTGCAGCTGTCACAACAAGACAGGTGTCACAGGCCCCGGCTGTGACACCTGTCACTCCCGGGAAGCGCTGTCGTCCGCGTGGTTGGGCGAGGTAATGCCCCAGCGCTGCATGCGCCGGTACACCGTCATGCGCGACACCTGGAGCTGGCGGGCCACGGCCGTGACATTCCAGCCCGCGGCACGCAGTTGCCGGGCCAGCGCAGCGCCATCTCCATCGCCTGTCGGGGGTGCCAGCACGGTGTGCGGACCGGGCATGCCGCCCAGCCGGTCGGGCAGATCGGCCAGGGTGATGCGGCCCTGGCGGTAGACGCCACGGGCGTACTCGACCACGTTGTGCAGCTCGCGCAGATTGCCCGGCCAGCGGTACGCCAGCAGCCAGGCCCGTGCGTCCGGGGCCAGCACCGGTAGCTCGACACCGTCCGCGGCCGCTTGCAGCATCTGGTCCAGCATCCAGCCCAGGTCTTGCCGCTCGCGCAGCGCAGGCAGGCGGATATGCGCGCCGTTCAAACGGTAGTACAGATCGTCGCGAAACCGCCCTTCCCGCACTAGCACTTCCAGGTCGCAATGGGTGGCGGCGATGACGCGCAGATTCACCGGCACCGGCCGCATCGCACCGATGGGCAGCACCTCGCGCTCGGACAGCACGCGCAGCAGCCGCGCCTGCAGCGGACGTGGCATGTCGCCAATCTCGTCCAGAAACAAAGTGCCGCTGTCGGCCTCCTGGATCAGTCCGCGCTTGGCCTTGCTGCCTGCGCCGGTGAAGCTGCCTGGCAGGTGACCGAACAACTCGCTTTCGATCAGAGTCTCAGGAATCGCCGCGCAATTGACCGCCACAAACGGGCGGTCGCGCCGGGCGCTGCTGGTGTGCAAAGCCTTGGCCAACACTTCCTTGCCGGTGCCGGTTTCGCCGGTGAGCAGCATGCTGACAGGCGAGTTCAGCAGGCGTGCGGCACGCTCGATCTGCCGGTCCGGCGCCGGGTCACCGCCGGACAAGCGTGCCAGGGGCACAGGCAGTGGGTTCTCGGGGACGTTGTATGTCGAGGTATGCGGCGCGCTGGGCCAGCGGGTGGGCGGCGGCGTGGCCAGCAAAAACAGCAAACGGGCACTGCCCGCCAGCGCCACGGCCCGCTGGTCGGTGGGGTGGCCCTGCACAAAGCGGCCCAGGTCATTGAAATCCAGGTGGAAGATGCGGTCCAGGTGCTGGCCCAGCACCGGGGCGGTATGCAAGGGCTGCAGCAGCAGCTGGGCCCGCCGGTTGTGCCCAATGATGCGACCGCCCGCGTCCAGGGCCAGCAGGTATTCGGGGTTGGCATCCAGAAACTGCGGGGCCGCACTCAAGCGCAAGATCCAGTCATGCCGAAAGCGCTGCAGAAAACTGGCGTTCTCCACGTGCTGGGCGTACACCTTCACCAATTGCAGGGCCAGGTGCTGGCTGTCCTTGGGCAGGGGCGAGCGCAACGCCGAAATGTCCAGCACGGCGGTCAGCTGGCCCAGCGCGTCAAACACCGGCGCGGTGGTGCAGGTCAGCGGGATATGGGTGGCGTCGAAGTGGTCGCCCTGGTGCACGGTGAGGGCTTCTCCGGTGCTGATGCAGGTACCCACACCGCAGGTTCCGGCCACCGCTTCGCTCCAGTCTGCGCCCAGGCACAGCCCGGCTTTGCGCATGGGCTGGACGTACTGCAGGTCGCCAATGAAATCCACGGTGATGCCGCGCGCGTCGGTCAATAGCACCACGTAGCCCATGCCGGCCACCTGCTGGTAGAGCGTTTCCATGCCGTGGCGGGCAATCTGTAAAAACGCCTCCATCTGGTCTTGCCGCTCCCGCAGCCGCGCGTGCGGCAGGATGATGGCTTCCTGCATGCGGGTGGGGTCGAGCTGGTGCTGCTGCACACAGCGGGTCCACGAGTTGCGGATGATGCTGTCGTGCCCCTCGGTGCCAACCATGGCATTGCCGCCGCTGGACAGCCGCATGACCTGGGCAATGTGCTGCTGCTGGGAAGAATGCATGGACCGGTCTCCTGTGCAGCCGTCCACCGCCGGTGGAAGCCGGGCCTCTGCGGGCCAGAAGCACTATAGCCTGCGCGCCCTGCGTCCGCCCATCCACGCCAGCACCCACGCCAGCAAACCCAGCCCCCACAGCGGCCACAACCCCATGCGGGCCACCCACCAGGCGTAGGGCGTGATGCGCCAGCCACTGGTGGCGTTTAGCCCCCGGCCTTGCACCTCGCCTACCAACACGTCGCGCGTCAGTCGGGGCAACGCCTGCACCACCCGACCCCGGTGGTCGATGATGGCGGTGGCACCGGTATTGGTGGCGCGCAGCATGGGCCGCTCGAATTCCAGCGTGCGCATGCGCGAGATGCTGAGATGCTGGTCAATCACCAGCGAGTCGCCAAACCAGCCAATGTTGCTGATGTTGACAAAGATGGTCGGAGCCTTGGCCGGGTCGATGAAACGCGCGCCCAGCTCTTCGCCAAACAAATCTTCGTAACAAATATTCGGTGCCAGGCGCTGGCCTGCCACCACCAGGGACGGCTGGCCCACTGCACCCCGGTTGAAGTCGCCCAGCGGGATGTTCATCATCTCGGTGAACCACTTGAACAGCGGCGGAATGAACTCGCCAAACGGCACCAGGTGGTGCTTGGCGTAGCTGTAAGGCTTGGGGCTGCCGGGTTGCAGGCCGACCACGGCATTCAGGTAGCCCTCTTTGGCATTGCCCAGCGGCACGCCGACCAAGGCGGTTTGCCCGCCGCTGGCAAAGCGCTGCAACAAGCCTGCCCAGTAGCCCGCAGGCAGCTGCTGCGGCAGCATGGGGATGGCGGTCTCGGGGGCCACCACCAACGGGGTGCGGGCCTGGGCTAACTGCGCGCCGTACCAGTTCAGCGCCACCGGCACACCGGCACCCAGGTCAAACTTTTCATCCTGCGGGATATTGCCCTGCAGCAGCGTAACCGGCAAGCGGGCCGCCGGGTCGTTAGGCGGCTGCACCACCGAATCGGCCGTGGCCACCAGCAATGCCACCAGCGCCAGCACCCGCCACTGGCGCAGCACCACACAAGCCGCCACCAGCGAGGCCACCCAGCCCACGCCGTACACGCCCACGTAGGGAGCCAGCAGCGCTAGCCCGTCGAGCTGGGCATATCCGCCCGCGCCCCAGGGAAAACCAGTCAGCCACTGCCCGCGTGCCAGTTCGGCCAGCAACCAGGAAAACGCAAAAAGAATAGCACGAGGTGCAGGTGGAATATGCGCTAGCGCCTTAAAACATCCACATACCAGGGCATACAGTAGCGCCAGGGCCGCGGCCAGCCCGCCTACCGCCAACACGGCCAGCACCGCAGGTAAGCCGCCGTAGGTGTGCATGGAAATAAACAGCCACCAGAAAGTGCCGCTCAGCCAGGCCCAGGCAAACACCCAGCCCAGCAGGGCCGCGCGCCGGGACGTGGCCGAGCGCTCTACCAGCCAGTACAGGCCAGCCATGGACAACAACTGCAGCCACCACAGCGGCTGGCCGTTCCAGGGGTTGGCGATGGACAGGGCCTGCGCACCGCCCAACAAGGCGGCCCGCAGGATTTCCCCCAGCGCAGGCGGTGTGCGACTGGGGTTGCGGAACAGGCCGCGCATCAACCGGTGAGGTCGGTATCGGCCACCGGCGACACCTTGAACCAGCGCACCGCGCCGCCCTTGGCGTGCAGCACCACAAAGTTCAGCCCGGCCATGGCATGGTGCTCGCCGCGCTTAGGCACGTGGCCCATTTCGTGGGCAATCAGGCCGCCGATGGTGTCAAAGTCGTCCTCGGGATCGGTGCTGGCCAGCTTTACGCCAAAGGCTTCGTTGACGCGCTCGATGGAGGTGTCGCCGCTGACGCGGTAGGTGCGGTCGGCTAGGCCGAAGATGTCGCCTTCGTCTTCGGCAATGTCAAACTCGTCTTCGATCTCGCCGACGATCTGCTCCAGCACGTCTTCGATGGTGATCAGCCCGGCGATGCGGCCAAACTCATCGACCACGATGGCCAGGTGGTTGCGGTTGCCGCGGAACTCGCGCAGCAGGTCATTCAGGCCTTTGGTTTCGGGCACAAACACCGCCGGGCGCAGCAGGGCACGGATATTCAGCTCGGGGGCCCGCTGCAGCTTGAGCAGGTCTTTGGCCATCAAGATGCCGATGATGTTTTCTTTTTCGCCCTCGTAGACCGGAAAGCGCGAGTGGGCGGTTTCGATCACGATGTGCAGCAACTCGTCAAACGGTGCGGCAATGTTGAGCAGGTCCATGCGTGTGGCCGCCACCATCACCTCGCCCGCGGCCATGTCGGCCATGCGGATCACCCCCTCCAGCATGGCGCGCGACTCGGAACCGATGATGTGGTTGCCCTCGGCTTCGGAGAGGGTTTCCAGGAGTTCGTCGCGCGAATCGGGTCCGGGGTGGATGAATTCGGCGAGTTTTTGCAAAAAGCCACGCTTGTCTTCCCGTTCAGGAACAGAAGAGGACGAGCGCGCGGGGTAAGGGTCTGACACAGCCTTGGATGCAGGACGTGCGGTTGTTAAGGAGGCTCAAGGATAGCTGATCCCCAAGACGGCGACCGGAAACCCTCAGGCAGCCGACTTGTGGCGGGCATCCTTGACACTCTGGCGCACGCTCTGCAGGCCGCTGAGCAGATCCCAGAAGTTTTTCGCTTGGGTCTTGAACTGGTAGTCGGTCTGGGCAATTTGCTCGGCCACCATTTCGGTGACGCGGCTATCCAGCGTGGCGGGCGGCAGGCGCAAAAACGCTTCGGCTTCGGAACCGTCGCGCTCCACCGTGGCTCCGGCTTTGCGGGCTATTTTCAGCATGGCTGTGTTTTCGCTCAGGGCGTGGACGAACAACAGCTCTACCCCTTCGTTGCTGGCATGCATGGTGGCGCGGTCGAACAGACGCGCGCCATAACCCCGGCCGCGGGCGGTAGGCCGTACCGACACACCAAATTCAGCGCAGGACTTGAACTGCGGATTCACCGAATACGCCAGGTGCGCCATGGCAATCAGCTCCAGCTTACGGTTGTAGATACCGAAGATGTCGTCTTTCGAAAAATTCAAGCTGTCCACATACTCCCGGATATTGCGGTCGGCGGCGTTGTAGCCAAAGCGCAGGTAACGGTCGCGCGGGTCTAGCGCCAGCAGGTGGGCGGCAATCCGCTCGCGGTGGCCCACGCCCAAAGAGCGGATAGGCACCAAAATGGGCGTGGCTGCACGGGAAGCCACCAGGGCCAAGGGTGCAGTAGACGGTTTTTGAGAATCGAGCATCCTTGGAATATACGGGTTTTCCCTTAAAAATCTAGTCCGCCGCCCGGCCTGGCCGGGGGACTAGAGACCGTCCTCCAAATCCATGCCAATTAATGCCGAAATAATGCGGCCCCCACCGGTCGAAAAACAACAAATTACGGTGCACACATCTCTGAGACGGCATAAACTTTGCGTTCACTACCGTTGCAAAATGCAATTTACGGTATTTATTCACAGACAGGGACCCGCGATATGCGCATACACACCGATTATTTTTTGACTCAAATGGGCCGCCAATGGGGCTGGGTGGTGTTTCGCGGACTGGTCGCGGTTCTGTTTGGTGTACTGGCTTTACTGGTATCTGACCGCGAATTCGAAACACTGACCCCCATCTGGGGTGCCTACGTGGCTGCAGACGGCTTTCTAGCTCTGCTCACCGCTTACCAGATCCGCGAAAAGAACCGCCCCTGGTGGTCGCTCGCGGTGGTGGGCCTGGTCGGCATTGGTGCGGGCTGGGTCATTTTTGCTCTGCCGGGCAAAACCATGGGCTTGCCATCGCTGGTGGCGCTGTGGTCCCTGGCCATGGGTGCGTTCCAGATTGTGGCGGCCTTGCGCATGCGCCGGTCTATCAAAGGCGAGTGGAGCCTGATTTTGTCGGGCGCGCTGGCTGTGCTGTTTGGCGTTCTGCTGTTCATCATCCCCAGTAGCTACGTGGCGGCCATTGACTGGATGATCCGGGGATTTGCCATCAGCTTTGGCGTGCTGGTCATCGCGTTTGGTTTGCGCCTGCGCAACGCGGCTTCCGCGGCCTGAATCTCGGCGAACCCTAGACCGGCAAGGCCGTGGTGGCCTTGACGTGGTCCAGTACAAAGCTGGTTTTGCAATCTTCCACGCTGGGGTGCTTGAGCAGCGTGTCCATGATGAAGCGGGAGTAGGCCGCCATATCCTGCACCACCACGCGCAGCAGGTAATCCATCTCGCCGGTAAGCGACGCGCATTCCACCACCTCGGGCCAGGTTTGCACACTGGCACGGAACACGTCCATCGGGTTGCGCTTGTGGCTTTCGGTGTGCTTCTGCAGCCGCACGTTCAGGTAGGCAGTCAGCCCCAGGCCCACGGCTTCGGGCTTGACCAGGGCCACGTAGCGGGCGATCACCCCCGTGTCTTCCAACCGCTTCACACGCCGCAGCACCGCGCTGGGCGACAGGCTCACCTGCTCTGAAATCTGGTCGTAGGTGGCCCGCCCATCGGCTTGCAGGCTGCGCAAAATCAGGCGGTCAATCTTGTCGAGTGTTTCCATGGACTGGATTTTGCAGCTTTCCTGCGCAGAAAGTCCAAACATGCAGTAAAGCTAAATCGCCCGCGGTCTACAGTGCCAACATTGACCCAGGAGACACCATGGCTACAGAACCTTCCGTTTATGCCGCGACGTACGGCAGCAGCGACCGCCCGCCGCGGGGCGACTACACCCGCGACGGCCTGGTACTGTCCGACTACACCTGCCCGCAAAACTACGCTGCCTACACGCCGCAAGACCACGACACCTACCGTCGCCTGTTCGAACGCCAGTCGGCCCTGCTGCCTGGCTTGGCCTGCGATGCCTTCATCGAAGCCCTGCCCTCGCTGGGCATCCACGACCGCATCCCGCGCTTCGAAGAAATCAACGCCCGCTTAACTCCGGCTACCGGTTGGGAGGTGGTAGCCGTGCCCGGACTGATCCCCGAGGTGCCTTTTTTCACCCTGCTGGCGAACCGCAAGTTCCCCGTGACCGACTGGATCCGCACGCCCGCCGAATACGACTACATCGTCGAGCCCGATGTGTTCCACGACCTGTTTGGCCACGTGCCGCTGCTGTTCAACCCGGTGTTTGCCGAGCACATGCAGGCCTACGGTGCAGGCGGCCTGAAAGCGCACCGCCTGGGTGCCTGCGAGCTGCTGTCGCGCCTGTACTGGTACACCATCGAGTTCGGTCTGGTGCGCCAGGCGGACGGCCTGCGGGCCTATGGCGCGGGCATCCTCAGCTCGTCCGGCGAGTTGCAGCACAGCGTGCGCAGCCCCGATCCGCAGCGCATCGCCCTGGACGTGACCCGCTGCATGCGTACCCGCTACAAGATCGACAGCTACCAGCAAACCTACTTCGTGATCGACAGCTTCCAGCAACTGTTTGACGTGACCGCCCCCGACTTCACCCCGCTGTATGCCCAGGTGCAGACGCTGGGCGAGTTGGCCGCCGATGCGCCAGCGCCAGGCGATGTACGCATCGCCTTGGGTTAAAGCTATATTTTTTATAGCTATCAGCGTATGTGCTATATGCGCTAAAGGGCTAAAAAGCTTAAAAACCTAGGTATGGAGCAATTCTAGAAACCGGGCTGTCGCCACACCCAAAGGCCGGTCGCTGCGCACAATGCTGCCGTAAGCCGCCAGCTTGTGGTTGATGGTGTAAGACAGTATTTTTAGCAGCCCGTGGGTCTGGTAGCGGCTGGCGCTGGACTCGGGAATCACCGCAATCATCTGGGTCTTGAAGATCAGGTTGGTGGTAGTGAGAATGGACGAGGTCTCGATCAGCCCGCGGTGAAACCCCGTGTGGTGGTCGCGAAACTCCTGCTCCAGCACCTCGCGCATGGGGCTGCCATGGGGCTGCAAAATCCACGGAAACTGCAGCATGTCGTCAAATGACACGTGTGCTTTGTCGGCCAACGGGTGGTCAATCGCCACCACCACCGACAGCGGCTCCTCGCCAATCGGCTGAAAGTGGTGGTTCTGCCGCGCCGGGCCCAGCATGCGGCCAATCACCACGTCCAGCGTGCCTTCGCGCATTTGCTCCACCAGGCGGTCGCTGGTGTCCACCGCAATCTCGATAGACAGCAGCGGGTACTCCTCTTTGAGGCGGATCAGGCTGTCGGTCAGCAGCCCCGGCGACGCGGCCATGATGCTTCCAATGAACAGTTTGCCGGCCCCACCCAGGCGCAAGTCCTGCAGCTCGCGGTTTAACGCCTCCATGGTGCCGCGCATGCCGCGAAAGGTGTTCGTTACCGCTTGCCCGGCCGGATTTAACCGCAGGCCCCGCCCCACTCGGTCAAACAGGGGCTGGCCCAGCGCGTCCTCCAGCTCGTGCAACATCTTGGTCGCTGCAGGCTGGGTCATGCCCATCTGCTGCGAAGCGGCGTACAAGGTGCGGTGTTCGTCAATCGCCAGCAGCAGGGCCACCTGGCGCATACGCAGGCGGTTCAGCAGCTGGGTGGTGGTGTCGGTAGTCGCCGTCATTTAATAACCCCAGGCAATCAATACATCAAATACTTTCACTATACGGGAATCAATCGGCTTCCTAAGATACGCTCTACCCCAACGCATTGCGAAGACATTGTGACCGGAGACAAGCCCCCATGTATTGCCAGCCCGTCTGGTGGTAACTGGATGCCTGCGTCCGGTTGGACCCAACCTACTGGACGCCACCATGCAGACTGCAACCCAACCCGCCACCCAGCCTGTGGTAGCCCTCACGCTGGGCGACCCCGCGGGCATCGGCCCCGAACTGATCGCCCGCCTGCTCGGCCAGACCGATGCCACAGCGCACGCCAACATCGTGCTGGTCGGCGATGCCTGGCTCTGGGCCGAAGGCCAAAAAATCGCCGGTGTGCAGGTGGCCACCCAGCCGGTGCACAGCTTCGCCGAAGTGCGCTCCCGGGTCGACACCTCCCTGCCCGCCTGGCTGCCCATGGACACCGTGACCGCCGCGCAGGTGGTGCGCAGCCAGGCCCAGGCCATCGGCGGTGCGTCGGTGCTGCAGGTGCTCAACGCCTGCATGGATGCCACCCAGCGCGGCGAGGTGGATGCCATCTGCTTTGCCCCGCTGAACAAGTTCGCCATGAAGCAAGGCGGCCTGCGCCATGAAGATGAGCTGCACCACTTTGCCGAGTACCTGGGCGTGAAAACCTACTTCTGCGAGTTCAACACGTTGGGCGATTTGTGGACCTCGCGCGTGTCGTCCCACATTCCGCTCAAGGATGCCGCTAGCTATCTGACGCAAGAGCGCATCCAGCAGGCTGCCGCCCTGATCTACCGCTCGCTGCAGGCCAGCGGCATTGCTACGCCGAAGGTGGCGGTGGCGGCCTTCAACCCGCACGGCGGCGACGGCGGCACCTGCGGGCGCGAAGAAATCGACACCATCGCCCCGGCGGTGGCCGCACTGCAGGCACAGGGCATCGCAGTGGAGGGTCCGTTCCCGGCCGACACCATCTTCCTGAAAGCCCGGGACGGTGAGTACCAGGCCATCGTCACCATGTACCACGACCAGGGCCAGATCGCCATCAAGCTGATGGGCTTCAGCAAGGGCGTGACGGTGCAGGGCGGCCTGCCCGTGCCCATCACCACGCCCGCCCACGGCACGGCCTACGACATCGCAGGCCAGGGCAAAGCCGATGTCAACGCCACCTACAACGCCTTCCGCATCGCCGCCCGCATGGGCCTGGCACAACCTACGAACTGAAGAGAGACAGACCATGAAAATCACCGCCGTCCGCGCCCGCGTCTTCGAATGGAAGGGCAAAACCGTGCCCCCACAAGGCAACTTCTGCTCCAACGCCATGGATCTGGTTTATTCCAAGACCGAGAGCATGAGCACTTTCCGCTTCCATTCCTGGACGGTGGTGGAGATTGAAACCGACAGCGGCATCATCGGCCTGGGCAACGTGGCCCTGGCCCCCAAGATCGCCAAGGCCATCATCGACGAATACCTGGCGCCGCTGGTCATCGGCCAGGACCCCTGGGACTACGAATACCTGTGGCAGCGCATGTACCGCGCCACCCACGCCTGGGGCCGCAAGGGCGTGACCATGGGCGCGATTTCGGCCATCGACTTGGCGATCTGGGACATCCTGGGCAAGTCCGTCAACAAGCCCGTTTTCAAGCTGCTGGGTGGGCGCACCAAGGAAAAAATTCCTTGCTACTACAGCAAGCTGTACCGCACCGACCTGGCGGAGATGCAAAAGGAAGCCCAGACCTTCAAAGACCAGGGTTTCACCGCTTTCAAGATGCGCTTTGGCTACGGCCCCGCCCACCTGCAACACGGCGTGGCTGAGAACCTGAAATCGGTCGCCGCCATCCGCGAAGTCATCGGCTATGACAGCGATTTAATGCTGGAGTGCTACATGGGCTGGAACCTGGAATACGCCAAGCGCATGCTGCTCAAGCTGGCCAAGTACGAACCGCGCTGGCTGGAAGAGCCGGTGATCGCCGACGACATCGACGGCTACGCCGAACTCAACGCCATGAACATCATCCCGATCAGCGGCGGCGAGCACGAATTCAGCCTCTACGGCTTCAAGCAGTTGCTGGACAAAAAAGCCGTCAGCGTGGTGCAGTACGACACCAATCGCGTCGGCGGCATCACCGCCGCGCACAAGATCAATGCCCTGTGCGAGGCCTACAGCGTGCCGGTCATTCCCCACGCGGGCCAGATGCACAACTACCACCTGACCATGAGCACCATCGCCAGTCCGATGAGCGAATACTTCCCCATGTTCGACGTGGAAGTGGGCAACGAGCTGTTCTATTACATCTTTGACGGTGAGCCGGTGGCCGAGAACGGCTTTGTGCAACTCGACGACAACACACCCGGCCTTGGCCTCACGCTCAAGACCGAGTTCCTTGACCAGTTCAACATCATTGAGTGATGCACATGAATGCTCCCATGACCGCACCAAAACCGTACCAAGGGGTCTTCCCCGTCGCCCCGACCATCTTTCATGCCGATGGTTCGCTCGATCTCGAAGGCCAAAAGCGTTGCATTGACTTCATGATCGACGCTGGCTCGAACGGCATCTGCATCCTGGCCAACTTCTCCGAGCAGTTTGTGGTGTCGGATGATGAGCGCGAAGTGCTGACCCGGACTATCTTGGCGCACGTCAAAGGCCGCTTGCCCATCATCGTCACCACCACCCATTTCAGTACCCAGATCTGTGCCGAGCGCAGCCGCCGTGCGCAAGACCTGGGGGCCGCGATGGTGATGGTGATGCCGCCTTACCACGGGGCCACCTTTCGCGTGCCTGAGGCCAAAATCTATGAGTTCTACGCCCAGCTTTCTGACGCGCTGAGCATTCCCATCATGGTGCAAGACGCGCCTGCCAGCGGCACTGTCTTGAGCGCTGAATTCCTCGCCCGCATGGCGAAAGAGATCAAAAACCTGGCGTATTTCAAGATCGAAACCGCAGGCGCTGCCAGCAAGCTGCGCGAGCTGATTCGCCTCGGTGGTGACGCCATTGAAGGCCCGTGGGACGGCGAAGAAGCCATCACCTTGCTGGCCGATCTGGACGCGGGTGCAACAGGGGCGATGACCGGTGGCGCGTACCCTGATGGCATCCGCACCATCATTGACCCCTACCTGGCTGGGCGGCGTGAAGAGGCGGTAGCGGCCTACGCGAAATGGCTGCCGCTTATCAATTACGAAAACCGCCAAGGTGGCATCCTGACCGCCAAAGCCCTGATGCGCGAGGGCGGCATCATCGCCTGCGAAGCCCCACGTCACCCTTTTCCCACCATGCACCCCGAGGTGCGCAAAGGCCTGATGGACGCAGCCAAGCGGCTGGATCCGATGGTGCTGCGCTGGGGCAAATAAGCCTGCTCAACACACCTGTTAGATACTGTATGACCACCTCACAAGACTTCAATAACCTGATTAACGGCGAATGGCTTGCCGGCCCCAGCACCGCACCCAACCTCAACCCCAGCAATCTGGCGGATGTGGTGGGCCATTACACCCAGGGCGGTGCTGACCATGTGAATGCCGCCGTCGCTGCGGCGCAAGCTGCTTTCCCCGCATGGAGTACCAGTGGTATCCAGGCCCGCTCTGATGCGCTCGATAACATCGGCCGTGAAATCCTGGCCCGCAAAGAAGAGCTGGGCATCCTGTTAGCCCGCGAAGAGGGCAAGACACGGCCTGAAGGCATTGGTGAAGTCACTCGTGCGGGTCATATTTTCAAATTTTTTGCTGGTGAATGCCTGCGTTTGAGTGGTGAAACACTGCCCTCGGTGCGCCCCGGTATCGGCATTGATATCACCCGCGAACCCGTGGGTGTGGTGGGACTGATCACGCCGTGGAATTTCCCCGTCGCCATTCCTGCGTGGAAGATTGCTCCAGCCCTGGCTTTTGGCAATTGCGTGGTGCTCAAGCCGGCTGATTTGGTGTCCGGCAGTGCCTGGGCACTGGCCGAAATCATCAGCCGCAGCGGCATTCCAGCGGGGGTTTTCAATCTGGTTATGGGCCGTGGCAGCGTGATTGGCGATGCCCTGGTCAACCACCCTGGTGTCACGGCCATCAGCTTCACTGGTTCGGTGGGGGTAGGCGGCCGCATTGCGCAAAGTGCTGCGCAGAGCTTCAAGAAGGTGCAGTTGGAAATGGGCGGCAAGAACCCGCAAATCGTGCTTGACGATGCCAATCTCACGCAGGCAGTGGAGTTGTGCGTGCAAAGCAGTTTCTTCAGTACCGGTCAGCGCTGCACCGCGTCCAGCCGCCTGATCGTGACCGAAGGCATTTACCCCGCCTTCATTGAGGCGATGAAAGCCCGCATGGCTACCCTCAAGGTAGACGATGCGTTGAAGATGGGCACGGACATCGGCCCCGTGTCCAGCGAAAGCCAGTTGGCGCAAAACCTGAGCTACATCGCCATTGGCAAGGCTGAGGGGGCCACATTGGCTTGTGGTGGCGAGCGCCTGCCACGCAGCTCAGAAGGCCATGAGGGCTATTACATGACGCCTGCACTGTTCAGCGAATCCACCCCCGAGATGCGCATTAACCGCGAAGAAATCTTTGGCCCTGTGGCCAGTGTGATCTGCGTCAAAGATTACGAAGAAGCGCTGGCCACCGCCAACGACACCCCTTTCGGTTTGGCCGCAGGCCTTGCCACGACCAGCTTGAAATACGCCACGCATTTCAAACGCCACAGCCAGTCGGGCATGGTGATGGTGAACCTGCCGACGGCAGGTGTCGATTACCACGTGCCGTTTGGCGGTCGCAAAGGCAGCAGCTACGGCCCGCGTGAGCAGGGCAAGTACGCGCAAGAGTTCTTCACCACGGTGAAGACGGCTTACACCCTGGCCTGATCCTTGAGCCCAAGACGAACCCAAGGTGTATGCATGATCGATATTTTTGATCCCCGTTTAACCCCTGTGGTGCAGGGCGCTCGGTTAGAGCGCCTGTGTACCGGAGCGGTCTGGAGCGAAGGCCCGGTGTGGCTGCGCGAAGACGATGCCGTGCTGTGGAGCGACATCCCCAACAACCGCATGCTGCGCTGGTCAGCCTCAGACGGCATGACGGTGTGGCGTGACAAAGTAGCGTTCACCAATGGCCATACGCGGGACTTGAATGGCGACCTGCTGCACTGCTCGCACGGCCTGCGTGCCCTTGTGCGAACGCCCTTGCGCAACGGCCACATTCATGCGGCCACCCCTGATGTGCGGGTGGTCAGCCGCTACCAGGGCAAACGCCTCAACTCGCCCAATGACCTCGTGGTCAAACGCGACGGCACCCTTTGGTTCACCGACCCACCGTATGGCATCTTGAGCGACGTTGAGGGCCACAAGGCGGCATCCGAGCAAGCGGCCAACCATGTGTTTTGCTACAGCCCGCTGACCGGCAAACTGAGCGCCGCCACCGCCTGGGTGCAAGAACCCAATGGCCTCGCGTTTTCGCCCGACGAAACACTGCTGTACGTGTCCGACACCTCGGCGGCTTTGGCTCCCGAGGGCGCAGGCCACCACCACATTGCGGTGTTT
>NZ_JANXMU010000026.1 GCF_025354435.1 Rhodoferax sp. | reverse complement strand
TACAGCAGGAACTGCACCAGTTTGACGCTCTCAAGCCGCTTCATCGTTGATCCCCTGTTTGTCTTCGATCGCCACAGGCTCGCCGACGGTGCCATCTGCATGCGCCTCATCCCTGGCGGCTCCCCACTGCGCCAGCCGTATTAAAGCTGTTTCTCCCAGCACGTCGACGATGGCCGGGCGAATGGCCACGCCACCAACCGACTGCTCCTGCAGGGGGGTGAGATGGCCACTGTCATCGTCTTCCAGCCGCCGGGCGATGCCCCAGCGCTTGGCGGAGCGCAGCAGTGTGTCAAGCTCGCCTCGGGTTGGCAGGTCGCGCCCGGTCATCAGGTGGAACTTCTCCTGCAGCTCGATGTAGTCGCACAGGATCTCGCCATCTTCTGTGAGCCCACCCGCGCGCACGCCTTCGTCGTACAGGCCGCGCAGCACCAGAGCAAACAGCGTCTGGGCCACGGTCGCGGTACCGGCCTTGGCGTGCTGCGGCAGCGCGGTGACATAGCGCAGCTGCCGGTTGATCGACAGCGACACGCCCAGCGGGGCCAGAACCTTGGCGAACTCGCGCTCGTAGAGGTCCAGAATGGCATAGGTCACCCGACTGCTCCGGTCGGAGTGGTAGATCACCTGCTCGGCCACCAGCCGGTAGGCGGCGGTTTCGAAGTCTTCGATGGCATAGATGCCATCCAACCGGCTGGCCAGATTCTCCCAATCCCCTGGGTTGCTCATTTGGTCTCCCTGTTTTTAGTCTGACGTTTGCGCCAGCTCAGTGTGAATGGCTTGCCGCTCAAATACGGGTGCTCGGCGGCTTCGTCGCTGGTGTAGCGCAGCTCCATGCCCGGGGCCGAAGCCCGGCCTTCCATTTCCAGCCGGGGGATTCGGGAGTTGGTGGCCATCGCCACACTGGTCAGGGCCTGGAATGCACGCACGTCCTCGATGGATGCGCAAGGCAGCGCGTCGCGGCCGGCTGCGGCCGTGTCCTGCAGTACTTTCTCGGCATAGGCGCGCAGCTTCACGGGCGTGATGGAACGGCGCTCCTGGGCGCGGCGCACTAGGTTGCCTATGGCGCGGGTGCGATCGGAGATGATCACCTGGCGCAAAGGCGTGGGCGCCAGCCGCGGCACCTCCTTGCGTGGTTGGGCCAGGCGGGCGGCACCCATCAGGGCATCCGGCGGAAACACCGGGGCGACACCGATGTCGGGATGGGCAATCAACCGGTCCATGGTCTGCCGGAGCAGGTTGTCGATGGGGCGAATGGCGCGCAGCTTGTATTCCAGGAAGGCTAGCGCGCGCCGGTTGGCAACGCGGATCTCTTCATCCAGACGCTCCAGGTATTCCTCGATCCGGTCAAGTTCATAGAGGCGCTGTAGGTCGCGCTGGAAGGCGGCCTGACCTTTTTTGTCATCCCCACTGGAGAGGCGGTTCACATACCAGTCAAGCAAGCGACTGCGCTGCTCTGGCTGGGTGTCGATATCTGTGACGGCGTCCAGGATCTGCTGGCGCTTGGATAGGGGGTGCTCCCGGGTACGCAGTTCCTGGTAGTCCCCAATAAAAACTTCTTGGATGTACGAGGTAAAAAAGGAGCGAACATACTGGGCCGTGGTCGGTTGCGCGCCTATGGCCGCCATGAGATCGCGCACATTGGTGCCGGTGTTACGGATGTAGACCAACAGGTTGCGGCACTGCTCGGCCGCCTCCCGCAGCAGGTCGCCGCTGGCTTCGCCCTTGTGCACCTGGGCCACGGCCGCATCGATCGCGCGGATCTTGCCGGAAACGAACACCGGCCCCGTCTCGGCGAAGTTGATCAGTTGGGTCAGCACCTGGCCCACGGCCGGCGCCATGTTGACGGTCTTCTCGATGCCGTATTTCTCCAAGCGCAACCAGCCGGTCTCGACCAAGCGGTTGAAGGTGCCGATGGCCCGGATGTTCGGGGGCGTGTCGGGCTGATCGTCGGACTCGGGCTGCCATTCGTCGGCGTATTTGAGGTGGTCCTCGATCTCCTGGGTGATCTCTCGCTGCAGGAAACCATAGCTGGGCGGTAGCGGCGCGTCGGGACCAAAGCGCCTGCGGTGTAAATGGCACAGCAGCGACCAATATCCGTGCCGATTTGGCGATGCCAGCGGACCGAA
>NZ_JANXMU010000027.1 GCF_025354435.1 Rhodoferax sp. | reverse complement strand
GTGCCCGCCAGCGGGGCTGATATTTGTGCCCGGGGACCGGTGTGGTGCTGGCGGAATGCCTGGCTTTATTGCAGCAATGGGCCGCTGCGGGCGGTAGATTCAAGGGCGGCCATGCGGTCCAGTTCGGCGCAGACATCGGCCATGCGGCCCGAGATGCGCATGCGACCGGCACTGGCGGCCGACTGAGGCGTATCGATGACCCGTAGCACCCGCACCGGGCGGCGTGGCGCGGCCGGGGGCGGGGTGTTGCAGCTGGGGCGGGTGGGCCAGGCGGGTACCGTACTGGGGTGGTTGGCGCAGTTGGGGGTCCACGCGGCGGCCGGGCGTGAAGCCTGGGTGGGGCGCTGAGCGCGCTTGTGCGGTGCACTGGCGGTGAGCCAGCCCACCAGACCTTGGAATGAACCCAGCAAACCCGTAGGTGAAAACGAAGCGATACCCATAGGACCTCCCCAACAAGCGGTGTTGAATACGGACGAAACGGTGGCTGTAAAACTGAATTTACGCGGACAGTGGTGGTGGCGGGGCGCTCCCGCAGGCTGCTACGCTTTACAAGAAATTACGTTTGGCGCAGTGGCGTCGCGGCGCAGGTGGCGTAGCTACATCAGCAAAGTGTTGCGGATGAGCCCGACCGCCAGGCCTTCGATGGCGAAGCTTTCTTCCGGATCGACCACGATGGTGGGGTAATCGGGGTTTTCGGGCAGCAGCTCAATCAGGTTCTTGGTGCGGCGGTAGCGCTTGACGGTGACATCGTCGCCCAGCCGGGCCACCACGATCTGGCCGTTTTTGGCATCGGTGGCAGACTGCACAGCCAGCAGGTCGCCATCGAGGATGCCGATATCGCGCATGGACATACCGCGCACCTTGAGCAGGTAGTCAGGCTTGTGGCGGAACATGCTGGCTTCGACGTGGTAGGTTTGGTCTACATGTTCCTGCGCCAAAATCGGGGAGCCTGCAGCGACCCGGCCTATCAGGGGCAGGGCGAGTTGGCTGATCATGTTCTGCAGGCGCGATTCGTTGATGGAGCGCAGGGTGTCGCTTTTAAGGCGGATGCCGCGCGAGGTGCCGCTGACCAGCTCGATGGCGCCTTTGCGGGCCAGGGCTTGCAGGTGCTCTTCGGCGGCGTTGGCCGACTTGAAGCCCAGGGTGTTGGCGATTTCGGCCCGGGTGGGCGGCGCGCCGGTACGGGCGATGGCGGACTGGATCAGCTCCAGAATCTGCTGCTGGCGGGCGGTGAGTTTGGGGGGGAACAGTGGCAGATCCATGGGGTGACTCCTGAGCGGGACCGGGTAGGCTAGCGGGGATGGCTGTTTTAATATCCAGTGACTGTATTTTTAACCAGTTTTTGAAAGTTTGCAAGCATGGCGGTGAATTCAAGTTCTTTCAAGATCGTGGTGCTGGGCACCGGTGGCACGATTGCAGGCCGCGCCAGCCGCGCGGGCGACAACCTGGGCTATACCGCGGGCGAAGTGGGCGTGGCGCAGCTGCTGGAGTCGCTGGGTGAGTACGGGGCGGCCGGGGTGGCGCTGGTGGCCGAGCAGGTGGCGCAGGTGGACAGCAAGGACATGGGTTTTGCCCTGTGGCAGCAGTTGGCGGCGCGCTGCGACCACTGGCTGGCGCAGGCCGACGTGGCGGGCATTGTCATCACCCATGGCACCGATACGCTGGAGGAAACCGCGTACTTCTTGCAGGCGGTGCTAAATCCGGCCAAGCCGGTGGTGCTGACCTGTGCCATGCGCCCGGCCACGGCCCTGGTGCCGGACGGGCCGCAAAACCTGCTGGACGCCGTGGCCGTGGCTGCCACACCGGGCGCACGCGGCGTGGTGGTGGTGTGTGCGGGTAATATCCACAGCGCGCGCGATGTGCAAAAGGTGCACAGCTACAAGGTGGATGCGTTTGCCTCGGGCGACGCAGGGCTGATCGGGCTGGTGGAGGAGGGCCGGGTACGCCTGCTGCGGTCCTGGCCGTCGGCAGTAGATTTTTATGAGGAAAATAGGCCTCTAGCGCATGTGCTATCTGCACAGGTAGCTATCAAAAGTATAGTTTTGAGCAGCCTACCTGCCAGCAGCTGGCCGCGGGTAGAGATCGTGCTGAACTACGCCGGGGCCAGCGGTTTGCAGGTGGATGCGCTGGTGGGCCAGGGCACAAATAGCGTAAAGGGCATTGTGGTGGCCGGCACCGGCAACGGTACGCTGCATGCGGACCTGCAGGCGGCTTTGCTGCAGGCCATGGCGCAAGGGGTGCGGGTGCTGCGCTCCACGCGCTGTGTGTTTGGCCGGGTGCTGGGCACGGCGGCAGACGCGATTCCCGACGCACAGGGCCTGTCGCCGGTCAAGGCACGGATTGCCTTGCTGTTGGAATTACTGGTTCTACAGGCGTAAAAAAGCCGCCCGGCATCACACCGGGCGGTTTTTCAGAAAAGTTGACGCTCAGGCGGCCAGTGCGGCAAAGGCCCGGGCAGTGATTTCATCGACGCTACCGGTGCCACTGATGGCGCGGTACTTGGGCGCGGCGCTAGGTTCGTTGCGGGCCCAGCTGGAGTAGTAGTCGACCAGCGGACGGGTCTGGGCGCTGTACACCTCAAGTCGCTTGCGCACGGTTTCTTCCTGGTCATCGGGGCGCTGGACCAGTGGTTCGCCGGTGATGTCGTCGATACCTTCGACCTTGGGTGGGTTGAACTTGACGTGGTAGGTGCGGCCCGAGGCAGGGTGCGAGCGGCGGCCGCTCATGCGTTCGATGATGGCATCGAAGGGTACGTCGATTTCCAGCACGTAGTCGAGCTTGACCCCGGCGGCCTTCATCGCATCGGCCTGGGGCAGGGTGCGGGGGAAGCCATCGAACAGGCAGCCGTTGGCGCAGTCGGGCTGGGTCAGGCGCTCTTTGACCAGGTTGATGATCAGGTCGTCGCCGACCAGGCCACCAGACTTCATCACCGCGTCGGCCTGCAGGCCCAGCGGCGTACCGGCCTTAACGGCTGCGCGCAGCATGTCACCGGTGGAGATTTGCGGGATGCCGTATTTTTGACAGATGAAAGTGGCTTGCGTGCCCTTGCCGGCGCCGGGTGCGCCCAACAATATGAGTCTCATGGAAATATCCTCGAAGTGTTTAAAACTGCGCGGCGTTGCTGGCGGGCTTGTGCTAAGCCGCAACGCTTCATTGCGCATGAGGATACCAGAGGCTTCAGTACAGTTTGCTTACGCGTTCCAGGTCTTCGGGCGTGTCCACGCCTGCGCCAGGGGCATGGTCGGTGACGTGTACCGCGATGCGGTAGCCGTGCCATTGGGCACGCAGCTGTTCCAGCGCCTCGCTGACCTCGATCGGGGCCTGGGCCAGGGTCGGAAACAGGCGTAGAAATCCGGCGCGGTAGGCGTAAATCCCTATGTGGCGCAGCGGTGCCGGGCTGGGCAGGCTTTGAAAGCTTTTGTCGGCCGTGGCCCCGTCGCGCCACCAGGGGATGGGCGCGCGGCTGAAGTACAGGGCGTGCTGCTGCGCGTCCAGCACCACTTTGACGACGTTGGGGTTGGTGAATTCGGCCAGGCTGGCGATGGCGTGGGCGGCGGTGGCCATGCTGGCGCTGGGGCGCTGCTCCAGCAGGCTGGCTACGTCGTTGATCAGTGCGGGGTCGATCAGCGGCTCGTCGCCTTGCACGTTGACCACCAGGTCGTCGCCGTCCAGACCCAGCAGGGTGCAGGCCTCGGCCAGGCGGTCGCTGCCAGAGGGGTGGTCGGCGCGGGTCAGCACGGTCTCGATGCCATGGACGGCACAGGCATCCAGGATGGACGCGCTGTCGGTCACCACCACGATGCGCTGGGCCTGGGACAGCCGGGCGCGCTGGGCCGTGCGGACCACCATGGGCACGCCGCCCAGCAGGGCCAGCGGCTTGTTGGGCAGGCGGGTGGAGGCCAGCCGGGCAGGGATCAGGACGGTGAAGTTCACAGGCCGAGTTCCTCGTCGCTCAAGGTGCGGGCTTCGTTCTCCAGCAGCACGGGAATGCCATCGCGCACCGGGTAGGCAAGGCGGGCGCTGCGTGAAGTCAGCTCTTGGCGTTCGCGGTCGTATTGCAGCGGGCCTTTGGTCACGGGGCAGACCAGCAGCTCCAGAAGTTTGCTATCCATGGGGAAAATCTCAATCGGGGTGGGGTGTGGATGATAGCCACGGATCGACGCGCTGGTCCAGGGCCTGCCAGAAGCCTGCGTCTATCGCCAGCACCAAAGGCACGGCCAGTGCGTCGGGCTGGTGCAGCCAGAGTTTGACAGCATCTTTTTCGGTGCAGATCACGGTCTGACCCGCATTCCGCATGCGCGTCCAGCTATCAAAGTTGTAGTGATCTGGTAAGGCCCGTGTCTCCGCGAGCGCCAGCCCCACTGAGCGCAGCATGCTGAAAAAATGCGCTGGCTGTGCGATGGCCGCCACGGCCAGTAGGGCGGAGTGGTGCAGTGACGCTAGCGGGATGCGCGTGCCATCCGCCTGCACGGCGTGGTCGGCCAGGGTGCGCTGGGCGCGCCAGCCGGCAAATGCCGGGTTCGCGCCGCTGTGCAGCACCAGGTCGACAGCACGCGGCCAGGCTTCGCGCAGCGGTCCGGCGGGCAGCAAAAAGCCATTTCCCATGCCACGGTCGTCAAAAATGCAAATCTCGAGGTCGCGGTGCAGGGCGTGGTGCTGCAGGCCGTCGTCACACACAATGAGTTGGGTGCCGGGGTAGGCCGCCAGCAGAGCTTGGGCGGCCTGCAGGCGCTGGCTTGCCACAAACACCGGTACCTTGCAGCTGCGTTGCACCAGCGCGGGCTCGTCGCCTACCTCTGACGGCAGGCTGTCGGGCCGTACTTCACGGCAATCGGTGCTGTTGCGGCCATAGCCGCGTGACACCACGCCGACCCGCACGCCGCGCGCCGTCCAGTGCTGCACCAGGGCCATCACCACCGGGGTTTTGCCCGAACCGCCCGCCACCACATTGCCCACCACGATGACCGGCACGGACACACGTCCCGATTTTTTGAGATGCAGGCGGTACAGCAGGCGGCGCACCCCGGCCAGCACGCCGTACAGCAGCGACAAGGGCCACAGCAGCCAGGCTTGCCAGCCGCGCCGCTGCCAGATGCGCAGCAGGGTCTGTTCCACGTTACTTTGGTGTGGACTGGGTGGCAAAGGTGATCTGGTTCAGCCCGGAGCGGCGGGCGGCTTCCATCACGGTGATGACTGACTGGTGGGTGGCGCTGGCATCGGCGCTGATGATGACCACCATGTCTTTGCTGCCATGGGCCGCGTTGACCAAGGCCAGCGACAGGGCTTCGATGCTGCGCCCATCGACCGCGCCCTTGTTGATGGCGTAGCGGCCATCGCTGCTGACCGCTACTATGATTTCCTTGGGGTAGTCGCGCTGGGCATCGGTGTTGGCCACGGGCAGGGTGATCTGCAGTTCGGTGAACTTGCTGTAGGTGGTGGACAGCATCAAAAAGATCAGCACCACCAGCAGCACGTCGATGAACGGGATGAGGTTGATCTCGGGCTCTTCCTGGTGGCGGTGGCGAAAGTTCATGGGGAGTGCCTTCGCGGTGTTACGGGCGCTTGCGCACGGCGTTCAGGTGGCGGGCAAACTGGTCTGCGGCCAGTTCCAGGGTCATCAGGTATTCGTCCACCCGGGCCCGGAAATAGCGCCAGAAGATCAGCGACGGAATCGCCACGATCAGGCCAAAGGCGGTGTTGTACAGCGCCACCGAGATGCCGTGGGCCAACTGCGCGGGGTTGCCACCCATGCCGCCGCCATTGCCCTGCGAGCCAAAGATGTCGATCATGCCGATCACCGTGCCCAGCAGGCCCAGCAAGGGCGCAGCCGAGGC
The DNA here is from genome assembly GCF_025354435.1 of Rhodoferax sp. GTDB lineage: Bacteria > Pseudomonadota > Gammaproteobacteria > Burkholderiales > Burkholderiaceae_C > Rhodoferax_B. The sequence goes on along the minus strand of NZ_JANXMU010000027.1, from coordinate 68,793 downwards.
GATGGTGGCCAGGGCGCTGAGGTATTTCTCCAGCTTGTGGGCTACTGCGCGGCCAGCGCTTTCCATGGCGGCGCGTACATCCTCGTCGCTGCACTTGGGGTGGGTGTTGAGCACCCGCAGGCCACTGGCCAGTACTTCGCCCAGGCTGGAGTTTTGTGCCAGCTGGTTGACGATGCCGGGGGCGGGAATGCTGGTTTGCGAGACCGTCAGCACCTCGTTGAGGAGCTTGGGCGGCACAATTTTGGAGGTTTTGAGGCTCAGGAAACGCTCAATCACCAGGGCCATGGCCAGGATGGAGCAGGCAACCAAGGGCCAAATCGGCCAGCCTGAGGCTTGTATGATCGAAAACAATATAGCTCTCCGCACGAACCTGGGGGCGCTGCCAGCGGGTGCTAGCGGTACCAACAAGTTGTTTCAAGTTGATTAATGCCTGCCGATTATGGCTTAGCCGACCCGGGGCCCGCCGCTTTGTTCGATCGCCGGTCCGCACCCTGCGGTTCACCCACATTTCCTGTGGATAACTTTGTGAAGAACTCGGGCGCGATCGCCGCAAATCCAGCGCCCATGCGGGCTTGTGACACTTCGATGAAAAATTAAGCAGAAAAATTCCAATTGAAATCAAGCACTTACCACAATAAATCAGCTCTCTTGAGAATGCCCTGGCTGTTTTTGGGCACCTTGGAGACAAAGTCCGCGCCTGTGGAGCACTTCGTATCCGAATGTTGCTTTTTGACGCGCCAACACTGATGGTCGGCTACCAAAACCCAGCATTGGTGCCGCAAATCTGGCCAGTTGGGGCGCTGTGCCGCGCCATTGCTGACACCTTGGAGGCGCGCTTCAATCCTGTCGCGGTGCGCGGGGAGATTTCGGGCTTCTCGCGCGCATCCAGCGGGCATTGCTACTTCAACCTCAAGGATGGGCAAGGCCAAATCCGCTGTGCCATGTTCCGCCGCGCCGCGAGCCTGCTGGACTTTGCGCCGCGCGACGGCGAGCTGATCGAGGTGCGGGGCCGCCTGGGCGTGTACGAGCCGCGGGGCGATTTACAACTGATCGTGGAGAGCATGGGCAGGGCGGGGCAGGGGGCCTTGTTCGAACAGTTCTTGCGGCTCAAGGCGCAGCTGGAGGCCGAGGGCCTGTTCGACCCGGCCCGCAAACGCCCACTGCCCTTGCTACCGCGCGGCATTGGCGTGGTTACGTCCCTGGGGGCCGCGGCTTTGCATGACGTGGTGGCCGCCTTGCAGCGCCGCGTGCCGCACATCCCGGTGGTGTTGGCCCCGGCTTTGGTGCAGGGTGCTGCGGCACCAGGTGAACTGGTTAAGGCGCTATTAAATCTATACCAGTATGCGCAGGCTGAATCTACGCTAGAGATCGATTTGATGCCTAAAAATAGCGTACACATCGACCTGATCCTGCTGGTGCGTGGTGGCGGCTCATTGGAGGATTTGTGGGGCTTTAACGACGAGCAGCTGGCCCGCACTATCGCCCGTAGCCCGGTACCCGTCGTCAGTGGCGTGGGGCACGAGACCGACTTCACTATTGCCGACTTTGTGGCCGACCTGCGCGCACCCACGCCCACCGCAGCCGCCGAGCTGGCAGCCCAGCCGCGCGACGTCTGGCTGGGGGCCTTGGGCCTGGCCGGGCAGCGTCTGCAAGATGCCGTGACACGCCAGCTCGACACCCAGGCCCAGCGGCTGGACAGCGCGGCCCAGCGCCTGGGCCGCCCGTCGGGCCTGGTGGCGCGCCAGCAGTGGAAGCTGGGCCAGCAGGCCCAGCGGCTGCGGTACGCGGCGCTATCGAATATGCAGCGAAAAGCCATGGTGCTGTCTGCGCTAGAAGCCAATTTTCCTGTTAAATTTAAAACGGCGATGGACCAGCAGCATGCGCGTCTGGATCGGGCAGGCCGCAGCCTGGCTTTGCTTGACCCGCTGCTGGTGCTGCAACGCGGCTATGCCTTGCTGCGCACCGCCGAGGGCGCACCCTTGACCAGCGTGCGGCAGGCGGCCCCTGGGCAGGCTGCAACGGCCGTCCTGGCCGATGGTGAGGTTGATCTCCATGTCCTACAGACGCGCCACAATTAGTTCCTACAATTGCACCGTTAGCTACCAAACCACCACCCACCCCACGAGGAAAAATATGGAACATACCCTGCCAGCACTGCCTTACGCGATCGACGCTTTGGCCCCCGCGTACTCGCAAGAAACTCTGGAGTTTCACCACGGCAAGCACCACAACGCGTATGTGGTCAACCTCAACAACCTGCAAAAGGGCACCGAGTTTGAAGCGCTGACGCTGGAAGAAATCATCAAGAAGTCCAGCGGCGGCATTTACAACAATTCTGCCCAGATCTGGAACCACACCTTCTTCTGGAACTGCATGAAGCCCCAGGGCGGCGGCGAGCCCACCGGCGCGTTGGCTGCAGCCATCAACGCCAAATTCGGCTCTTACGCTGAATTCAAGGCCGCTTTCGTTAAGTCGGCTGTGGGCAACTTCGGTTCCGGCTGGACCTGGCTGGTGAAGAAGCCTGACGGCACGGTAGACATGGTCAACACCGGCGCTGCCGGTACGCCTCTGACCACCGCCGACAAGGCCCTGCTGACCGTGGACGTGTGGGAGCACGCCTACTACATCGACTACCGCAACATGCGCCCCAAGTTTGTCGAAACCTTCCTGGAAAAGCTGGTGAACTGGGGTTTTGCCGAAGCCAACTTCGCTTAAGTTCCAGCGCCCACAAAAAAGCCCGTCTTGGACGGGCTTTTTTTATTTGGCCATCTCAAACGGTTTTCCGCCGAGTTTGCTACCCGCCTTGATGCCCTTCTTGGCAAACCAGCCGACGTTCATCTCCAGCACGTAACGCACCGGTTTGGTCGAGCAATGCGAGTCGGTGGTTTGCGGCTTCATGTCGGCCAGGTTAACAATGACCCCATGATCGTCCACAAAGGCCGCCGTTAACGGCAGGATGGTGTTTTTCATCCAGAAGCACTGGGTGCCGGGTTGCTCGAATACAAACAGCATGCCCTCTTGCTGCGGCATTGCGCGGCGGAACATCAGGCCGATTTCACGTTGCTCGGGGGCCAAGGCCAGCTGGGTGTCGATCTGGTAAATGCCCGCCGTCAGCGCGGTGCGGGGCAGGTTCATTTGCGGGCCATCCTGGGCCAAGGCGGAGCCACCCACTAGCGATAGCGCCAACACGGCGTGGACGGCATAAGAAAGGGTTTTGGGCATGGCAGGGCAGTTTATGAAATAAAGGGATTTTGGCAGCAGTGCAGCGCCTATTCGCTTACTTTACGAGGGGTTGACAGGCTGCCGGGTTACAGGGGTGCCACAGGATAAAGTTAAACTTGATTGGCTATCTATTTTTCGCCATCCCACGGAGCTCCCATTTCCATGTACCAGCACATCACCATACCCGCTGACGGCACAAAAATAACCGTCAACGCGGACTTTTCCCTGAACGTGCCCGACCAGCCCATCATCCCCTTCATCGAAGGTGACGGCACTGGCCAGGACATCACGCCGGTGATGTTAAAGGTGGTGGACGCAGCCGTGGCCAAGGCCTATGGCGGCCAGAAAAAGATCCACTGGATGGAGGTTTTTGCCGGGGAAAAGTCCACCAAGGTCTACGGCCCCGACGAATGGCTGCCCAAGGAAACCTTGGAGGCCATCAAGGACTACGTGGTGTCCATCAAGGGCCCGTTGACTACGCCCGTGGGTGGCGGCATCCGTTCGCTCAACGTGGCCTTGCGACAGGAGTTGGACCTGTACGTCTGCCTGCGCCCGGTGCAGTACTTTGACGGCGTGCCCTCGCCGGTGAAAGAGCCGCACAAGACCGACATGGTGATCTTTCGCGAGAACTCCGAAGATATTTATGCCGGGATCGAGTTTGAAGCCGAGTCCGACAAGGCCAAGAAGCTAATCAAGTTTTTGCAAGAAGAAATGGGTGTCAAGAAAATCCGTTTCCCCAATACTTCTGGCATCGGCGTGAAGCCCGTGTCGCGCGAAGGCACCGAGCGCCTGGTGCGCAAGGCCCTGCAATACACCATCGACAACGACAAGCCCAACCTGACCATTGTGCACAAGGGCAACATCATGAAGTTCACAGAAGGTGGCTTCCGGGACTGGGCGTACTCGCTGGCGCAAAAAGAATTTGGTGCCGAGCTGATCGACGGCGGCCCGTGGATGCGTTTCAAGAACCCCAAGTCGGGCAAGGAAATTGTCGTCAAGGACGTGATTGCCGATGCGTTCTTGCAGCAAATCCTGCTCCGCCCCGCCGAGTACAGCGTGATTGCCACGCTGAACCTGAACGGCGATTACATCTCTGACGCGCTGGCCGCCCAGGTTGGCGGAATCGGCATTGCACCGGGTGCCAATATGTCGGATTCTGTGGCCTGCTTTGAAGCCACCCACGGCACCGCGCCCAAGTACGCAGGCAAGGACTACGTCAACCCAGGTTCCGAAATTTTGTCGGCCGAAATGATGCTGCGCCACATGGGCTGGTTCGAAGCCGCTGACCTGATCATCGCGTCCATGAAGCGCTCGATTGCCAGCAAGAGGGTTACCTACGACTTCGCTCGGCTGATGGAGGGCGCGACACAGGTGAGCTGCTCGGGCTTTGGCGAGGTGATGATCGAAAACATGTAAGCACTTCGCTTTCCAACCAAGCCCCTGCGCTGTTGCAACGCAGGGGCTTTTGCATTTGGTGGATGGGTTGGCTAAGGCTTCTTGGGGAAGCGCTGCATCCAGGATTTGCGTAGCAGGTGCGGCACCAGTAGATGCATGGGCATGCGCAAGGCGTGCGAACGCACGTACAACAGCCAACGGGCCAGCTTTGTCCAGCGGCTGTCGCAGCTGGGGTGGTTGGGTTGCAGCGCTAGGCCCAGCATCCAGGCCATCAGCGCGCGCGAGAGTGGGTTAGGCTCCATTTTGCCCAGACGGTCCTCCCACTGGAGCGGCGGAATGAAGTTAAACAGACGGCGCAGATGGAACAAGGCGTGGAACAGCGGGATTTGCAGGCCCAGTTCGTCGGCGCGGCTCAGCAAGGTATCCCAAAAGCCGGGCTGTTTCTGGAAATCTTTGAACAGATCGTGCAAGTCCAGCAAGTCGCGCAGGCCGTGCCCGAATTCACCCTCCTGGAAGAGGTGCACCGCGCTGTGCAGCACCATGTCCACAGGAGCCAGTACAAACAGACCCGGGTAGCCCGCCAGAGGCTGGATGTTGCGTAGCAGTTTCTGGCCATCCACCTTGAACCGCGAGGTGGGCGGGGTGATGGTGTGGTGCAGGTCGATATATGACTGGCGGTGTATGTGCCGCAACGGGGGGATTTCGTGCATCCATTCCCGGTAGTACCGCTCGTTGTAGGCATCCCGCTCGTCGGAGATCCAGCCCGCGCCGAAGAGCGCGTTCTCGGTGGATTCGATATGGTCGTGGGGCACCAGAATGTCGATGTCGGAAAACAGGCGGCCCCGCGCGGTCGACAGATTGGCCATCAGGTAGGCGGCACCCTTGAGCAGGATGATGGGGGTATCCACACCGTGTAAGGCACGGCGGATACAGTCAACCTCCCACCGAACTTCGTGCTGCTGCCGGTCTGCAAGCCGCAAAGCTCCTTCCAGGTGGGGGCGTGGGCCGTCGGGGACGTCACGCAGAAGGTCTTTGTCGACGTGCAGGTAGGCCAGGCGTGCCAACAGGCTGGACTGGCGGGCTTGGCCGAACAAGGCCTCCCATTCGCGTACCGATAATTCGGGCCGCCAACCGGAATGTGCCCAGACGGTCATCAGCAGGTTGGGACTCAATCGTTCCTCCTGGCGACCAAATCGTCAAATGCGGCCACCGCGTCGTCGAGCTGGCTGTACTGAAAATCGTAGCAATCGCTGGCATCGATCACTTTGGACAGCACCTCGAAGCCTTTGAGGCCCAGCACCATGTAGTTGAACGAGTTGCGACCCAGTTCCAGCATGCTGTTGGCTTTGGAGCGCGGAACCATCTGGGGCGGCGAGCCCGCCACGTATTTCGGAAAAACCACCCAGCGTGGCTGGGCCGTCTCATCAATGCGCTCGATGTGGGCCGATGGAACTTGCATCAGCGCAACGCGGCCTTTGGAGGTGTCATGCACTTCCTTGCTGAACACGGCACCGGGTACAAAGTTGCGCATCACCTCGATGGACTGGTTCTTCAGGCTGATGGGGCGGCCCAGGGGCGTGATGGCGGTGCCGGTGAGCGAAATCAGCGCTAGTTCATCCGACAACAGACGCCAGCCGCGGTGTACCAGGCCTGCACACAAGGTGCTTTTGCCAGATCCTGGCGGGGCCGGCATGACCACGGCGCAACCTTCTTTCTCGATCACTGCGGAATGGAGCAGAAGATAGTGGTGTGCGTGCATGGAGATGCACCAGTTCATGGACCATTCCAGTAATGGAAACGCGTGGTCTTCCGGCAAAGGAACAAAGGGTTCAGTTCCGTCGAACTGAAAAATCGCCTGTCGCCGTAACCATTGCCGCCAACCCGAGCCCGATGCGATCGTCACGGTGTAATCTACAAAATGACTGTCATCCAACACCACATTGTTGGCATAAAGAATAATCAGGTCTTCTGTCAGAGATTTTATTGGCGAAATAATTCGAAATATAAATGGTCCAATTTTTAGAACTAATCCATTATATTTGAGCTTGTTTTTAATCGCTGAGGCTGAGAGCTGTTCTAAATTCACACTCCAACCACTTCCACTAGACCGTGCGAGCAAAGCTCATTCAAAATGGTCTCTACAAGTTCTGTTAAATTGAAACTGTCTGCCAAACGAGGAACGTTGGCTAGCTCATCCACTAGGTTGTTCGGGCTACACACACCATCCAATACGCAATTAACCACAAATGCCCGAACAGCATCAATGCAGTGGGTTTGACCCGAGCCTTCGTCAAAAATAACGTACTCATCATCCCAAGTAGCCCAATGCAATTTGCTGGCTGAATTAATGCGGTATATCAAGTGGTAAAAATATGCCAGTTTATTTTTTACATATCAGTAAATTAATTATGAACTTCCATGTAGCCTTTGAAGAAATTCAAAGCATTGGTGCGCATCGGTTCAGCTGCAAGGTAAAAACCCACTACCTTTGAAGCAAAGTAGGGAAAATTGGTGGCAGGCGAGCCAGGAAGAGAATTTAACAGTGCTGCGATCCAATGAAACTCTTCAGAGCTCGGGTAACTTTTCATGATGTCAATGAGCGTGATACTACCAATGCTGCTGCTTCCGCCAAATACATCGGAAAATTTGGAGTTTTGCGTGAAAGTTTTAGTATCAAAGCTATTGGTTGCAAGGGTAGTTGTTGAATTGTAATTGGGCCAATGGGAAACCATTTTGTAATAGCCTGGGCTGTAGCCCACACAAACATCCGAAACGGTGGTTTGCGAATGGATTGCCGACTGATTTCCTGAGACGGTGCAACGCATTCCGTTGGCGGTTTTGGCTAACGTACCTGTTGCCGCCAAGGTATGCATGGGGATGGCCGCGGCGGCAATCACAGAAGACCCTTTGCCCAGGCTTTTCAACAGCATCCGGCGACGCGCCATTGCATCCGATGTCAGGCCAAAGACGCCCGTTTGCATAGACTCCGCATCGGTTGTTTCAGTTTCAGGCGTTGAAATATTGAGGTTCTTTGACATAGGTAGTCCTGGGCGTTCTTTGAGCGGTCGCTGAATTCGTGCGGATAGCTAGATTACAGCAACTATTGTGCCTTGCTTGAATTATAAAAAAAAGTTCAAGCAATTCAACAGCTTAAAGAGAGTGCGTGTGGAGCAACGCCGCCCTTTTGTGCAAAAAGTCCAAGTGCTGTAAAAAAAACCGACATTCCGTTTTCAAGTGCTTCGGGCGGGCACGGCCGTCGCGCTACCACTGTGTCGCGTTTTTTCAGGCGGTCTGCGCCCGTGCGCCTTCTACCGCTATCTGGATGCCGCGGACCACGTCACCGACCACCATGATGGACGGGCTGCCGAGCTGTTCGCGCACGATGGTGTCAAACAAGGCGCCCAAGGTCGTGACGACATGGCGTTGGGTGGCCAGTGAGACGTTCTGTACGACCGCCACCGGGGTGCTGGCGGGCAGGCTGGTGAGCAGTTCATCCTGGATGCGGCGGGCACCGCTGACACCCATGTAGATCACCAAGGTCAGCTTGGCGCTGCAGGCGGTGGCGGCCAGGGCCTGCCAGTCGGTGCCTTCGTCATTGGGTTTGGCGTGGCCGGTGACGAAGACCACGCCGTGGGCGTGTTCGCGGTGGGTCAGGGGGATGTTCAGCGAGGTGACCGCTGCCAGCCCGGAGGTGATGCCGTTGATGACGCTGACCTGGATGCCTGCGGCCTGCAGGTGTTCGACTTCTTCGCCGCCGCGGCCAAAGATGAACGGGTCGCCGCCCTTGAGGCGCACCACGTTTTCACCTTCGCGGGCGGCCATGATCATCAGCTTTTCGATGAAGGCCTGCGGGGTGGATTTGCAGCCGCCGCGCTTGCCGACGTGGACGATGCGGGCCGTGGGCGAGGCAAAGGCGGTGATTTCGTCGCTCACCAGGTCATCCACCAGCAGCACGGTGGCGGCCTGGATGGCTTTCAGGGCTTTGAGCGTCAGCAGCTCGGGGTCGCCCGGGCCGGCACCGACCAGCGTGCACTGGCCGCCGTGCACGACTTTGGCGGGGGTCAGCTGGTTCACGGTGCCAAAGCTGCTGGGGAAGGGAGTGTCGGTGGGCTTCATACGGTGGCCGGTTCGGTGGTGTTTTGTGTAACTTGTTGTGTTAATTGCAAGATGTGCGCCACTTGCTGGGCGATGGGCGCGGGCACGGGTTTACGCCCGGCCAGCACGTCGCGGATGTAGGTGGCGGTGCTGTCAGCATCGATTTCTTTGGGCAGGTCGGGCACCGCCGCCAGCGGGCCGGACTGGGCTTCTTGCATCAGCGTGGGCTGGCCGCGCAAGTAGCCGGTCATTTGCGGGGCGCGGCGCGCATCGGCCACCACTTCGCCTTCGGTGCCGCGCAGCAGCAGGGCGTTGGATTCCATCAGCGCGAAGGTGGCGGCCATGGACACGGCATATTCGGGGTGCGTGTAGCTGCTGACCACCAGGCTGGGGCCATCCGTGGGTGCCATCAGCTTGACCAGGCTGTGGGCCGGGTTGCGCAGGCCGACGGCGCGGCGCACGTCCAGCAGGCGTTTCAGGCCCGGGCAGAGCAGTTCGGTGGTGGCAAAAGCGACTTTCCCGTTCGCTATTTTTTTAATAGCTGTTAGTGCAGATACATCCAGCGCTAGAAGCACATTTTGTGCGGAAATTCGGGTGGACTCGGTGGCCGTGCCGTGGACCAGCACCGGCAAGCCTTCGCGGGCCAGCAGCAGGGCCAGCAGCGGGGTCAGCACCGGCAGTTTGCGAGCACCGTTGTAGCTGGGCAGCACCACCAACGGACGATCGCAGGCGGGCACCATGGTCAGCCGCGCGTAGGTCGCGTCCAGAAAACCGGCCATTTCGGACTCGGTTTCGCCCTTGATGCGCATGGCCAGGCAGAAGCCGCCCACTTCCAGGTCGGTGACGGTGCCGTCCAGCACTTGGCCGAACAGGTCGGCGGCTTGTGCGCGTGACAAGGCCCGTGCGCCGTCTTTGCCACGGCCGATTTCTTTGATGTATTGGCTGATTCCCATGGCGCGATTGTCGTGGATGGCTGATAACGGATGGTTATTTGCTGAATGACGCGCGCTGCGTTCAAGCGGCTTGCGCCGCGGGCATGCTGGCGCGCACCATTTTGCGCACTTCGGGCAGGCAGGAGCCGCAGTTGGTGCCGCACTTGAGTGCCGTTTGCAACTGGCCCAGGCGCTCGTCTTCAAAGCCGCGGCAGTCCACCAGCGTGGCGCGGATGGCATCGTCGGTAACGTTGAAGCAGGTGCAGATCTGCTTGCCGCGCGCCTTCACCGCCACCGGGGCCTTGCTGCCGGGTACCAACAGCAGGCGGCCATAGGCGAGGGCGGGCAACTGGTCTTGCAGCAGGGTTTTGATCCACACCTCGGCGCTGGTGTCACCCGCCAGCAGGAAGCCGGTGAGTTCGGCGTTGTCTGTCGTGCGTTCGAGCTTGACGGCGCGGCGTTGGCCCCTTTTTTTGTCGGCGTAGCGCAGCACATCCAGGCCACCCAGGCCCAGCAGGGTTTCGATCTGGGCGATGACCTCGTCGGCCACCGCCCCATGGCTGGCGGCGCGGAACAGCAGGCCGGTGCGTTCGCGGCCAAACGGCACCACGCTGGCAAACGGAAACTGCGCCATCAGGCCCTTGAGCTTTTCGCGGGCGGCCAGCGCCTCTGCCTCGGGCAGCCAGGCCACGCCCAGCAGCGACCAGGGCATTTCGGCCTTCAGAATCTTGATGGCGGTGTGCTTGAGTTCGGGCTGCTTGGAGGTGGGGCAAAACGCCGAGTTGGTGAGCGCGTTCACGCCCATCAGCCGCTCGCCGTTGGCGCTCACGCCGCTCAGAAACTCTTCGCCCCAGTGCATGGCGATGAAGGTCTGGCCCATGGCCACGTCGGTGCTGGCCACCAGTGGCACCAGGATGGAGCCGCGCTTGCTGGTCACGTGGACCAGGTCGCCGTCGGTGAGCTGGCGGCGCGCCATGTCTTGCGGGTGCATCTGGATGCTGGGCTCGGCCACGTGGCCGAACAGGCGGCCCAGGGTGCCGGTGCGGCTCATGCCGTGCCACTGGTCGCGCAGGCGGCCGGTGGTGAGTGAGAACGGGTAGCGGGCTTCGCGCGGCTCGGCTACTGGTTTGTAGACGGTGTTGGCAAACTTAGCTTTGCCGTCTGCCGTGGGGAAGATGCCGTTTTCGTACAGGCGCGCCTGGCCGGTGGTTTCGCCTGTGCGCAGCGGCCACTGCTGGGCACCTGCGTCCAGCATGGCGTAGCTCATGCCGGTGATGTCCAGATCCCGGCCCCGGGTGGATTCGCGGTGCTCGTTCCAGATGGATTCGGGGGTCGGGTAGTTGAACAGCTTGGGCGGCCGGGCCAGTTCAGCTTCCAGCAACTGGGCAAATTCCACCGCAATCGACCAGTCGTGGCGCGTCTCGCCGGGCGCGGCCACGGCGGGGCGCACGCGGCTGATGCGGCGCTCGGAATTCGTCACGGTGCCGACTTTTTCGCCCCAGGTGGTGGCGGGTAACAGCAGGTCGGCGTATTCGCAGGTGGTGGTGGTGGCAAAGGCCTCTTGCACGATGACCAGCTCGGCACGCTCCAGAGCGCGGCGCACGGTGGCCTGGTCGGGCATGCTCTGGGCGGGGTTGGTGCAGGCGATCCACAAGGCCTTGATTTCACCGTCAGCGGCGGCCTGGAACATCTCGATGGCGGTTTTGCCGGGCTTGGATGGCACATCGGCCACGCCCCACAGCGCGGCGACTTCGGCGCGGTGCGCGGGGTTGGCCAGGTCGCGGTGACCGCTGAGCAGGTTTGCCATGCCACCCACCTCGCGCCCGCCCATGGCGTTGGGCTGGCCGGTGAGCGAGAACGGGCCCGCGCCGGGCTTGCCGATCTGCGCGGTGGCCAGATGCAGGTTGATCAGCGCAGCGTTTTTGGCCGTGCCGCTGCTGGACTGGTTCATGCCCATGCAGTACAGGCTGAGCGTGGCTTTGCGACGCTGCGGGTCGCCTGATGCTCCCGTGGCAAACCACTGGGCGGCCTGGTGCAGCGCCTCTTTGGTGATGCCGCAGATCTGCGCCACCAGCTCGGGCGTGCAGTCGCGCACCGTGGCTTTCAGGGCCTCGAAGTCGTTGGTGTGGGCTGCTATGTAGGCGGCATCTGTCCAGCCTTCCCACAGCATGATGTGCAGCATGCCGTTGAACAGCATCACGTCGGTGCCGGGTTGGATGGGCAGGTGCAGGTCGGCTATCTCAGCCGTGTCGGTACGGCGCGGGTCGGCCAGGATGATCTTCATCGCCGGGTTCGCGCGTTTCGCGTCTTCGATGCGGCGAAACAGGATGGGGTGCGCCCAGGCCGTGTTGCTGCCGACGATGAAGATGCACTGCGTGTGGTTCACATCGTCGTAGCAGGCCGGGGGCGAATCCGCGCCCAACGTGGTTTTGTAGCCCGCCACCGCGCTGCTCATGCACAGGCGGGAATTGGTGTCCACGTTGTTGGTGCCGATCAAGCCCTTGGCCAGCTTGTTGAAGACGTAGTAGTCCTCGGTGAGCAACTGGCCCGAGATGTAGAAACCCACTGCGTCCGGCCCATGGTCGCGAATCACTTGGGCGAATTTGCGCGTGGCCATGCCCAGGGCGTGGTCCCACGAGACGCGCTTGGGTGCCTGGCCGCGCTGCAGCCGCTGCATGGGGTGGAGCAGGCGGGTTTGCATCGTCACCGCCGCCGTGGCGGTGTGGTGCAGGGTGGATCCCTTGGTGCACAGGCGGCCAAAGTTGGCCGGGTGGTCGGGGTCGCCGCGCACGCCGGTGATTTGCGCGCCGGTGGATTCGATGATCACGCCGCAACCGACACCGCAGTACGGGCAGGTGGACTTGGTTTCTGTGGGGCTGGTCATGGAGCGGGAGAGTTAGGCAGATTGCAAAAGTTTTGGTCCAGCAGTGGGAGGCACACATTCCAGGGCCAGCGTGGCCAGCTCTTCGGGCATCAGGTGCACATTGCCGTTGTCCACCTTGACGCTGAACTTGGGGGTGCAGCCCACGTCGGGCTCGCGCACGCAGCCGTCTTGCAGGTTGATGTTCCAGTTGTGCAGCGGGCAGGCCACGCTGGTGCCGAAGACGATGCCCTGGCTCAGCGGGCCGCCTTTGTGCGGGCAGCGGTCGAGTACGGCAAAAATTTCGTCCTGGTCGTTGCGGAACACGGCCACGTCCATGCCCTGGGCGCGGGTCACGCGGCGGGCGCCGAGTACGGGGATGTCATCGACGCGGCAGATGATTTTCCATTCGCTCATTTTGCTATTCCTTTCGTAGCTGCTAGCGCAGGTACTGCCTGCGCCAGTTGTTGATTTTTTATAAATTTAGGCGGGCAGGGCGGTGAACTGGCGCGTATCCACTTGCGCGTCCTGGAAGTCAAACCAGGGATCGGGCTCGCCATCCAGCGCAAACTGCAGGCGTTCCCACAGGGCTTTGCGGCCGGCGTGGTCTTCCAGAATGCGCTGCTTGATGTGCTCCATGCCGACCCGGGCCACGTAATGCACGGTGCGCTCCAGGTACCAGCCCTCTTGCCGGTACAGCTCGCAGAACGCGCCGGTGTATTCCAGCACTTCGGCCGAGGTTTTCACCTTCACCAGAAAGTGCGCCACCTCGGTCTTGATGCCGCCATTGCCCGCGACATACATCTCCCAGCCCGAATCCACGCCGATCACACCCACGTCCTTGATGCCCGATTCGGCGCAGTTGCGCGGGCAGCCCGACACCGCAAACTTCACCTTGTGCGGGGCGTACATGCGCCACATGGCACGCTCCATGTCCTTGCCCATTTGCGTGCTGTCTTGCGTGCCCATGCGGCACCACTCGGAGCCCACGCAGGTCTTCACCGTGCGCAGCGCCTTGGCGTAGGCGTGGCCGCTGGGCATGCCGATGTCTTTCCAGACGTTGACCAAATCCTCTTTCTTCACGCCCAGCAGGTCGATGCGCTGGCCGCCGGTGACCTTGACGGTGGGGATTTTGTACTTGTCCACCACGTCGGCAATGCGGCGCAGTTCGCTGGCGCTGGTCTCGCCGCCCCACATGCGCGGCACCACCGAATAGGTGCCGTCCTTCTGGATGTTGGCGTGGCTGCGTTCGTTGATGAAGCGGCTTTGCGGGTCGTCTTTGGCCTCTTTGGGCCAACTGCTGATCAGGTAGTAGTTGACGGCCGGGCGGCAGGTGGCGCAGCCGTTGGGGGTCTTCCAGCCCATGCTGTTGAACACCGTGGCGACGGTGAGAAATTTGTTTTTCACAATCGCATCGCGCACCGCCTGGTGGCCCTGCTCGGTGCAGGCGCAGATCGCTTTGGTCTTGGGCGTGGCCGAATAGTCGCCGCCCGCGGTGAACATCAAAATCTGCTCCACCAGACCGGTGCAGGAGCCGCAGGAGGCGCTGGCCTTGGTGTGCTTTTTCACCTCTTCCAGGGTGAACAGGCCTTTTTCCTTGATGGCCTTGCAGATGGTGCCCTTGTTCACGCCGTTGCAGCCGCAGACCTCGGCGCTGTCGGGCATGGTGGCGGCCTTGCTGTGGCCCTCGTGGCCGGTGTCGCCGATGTTCGATTCGCCAAACATCAGCCTGTCGCGCACCTCGCCGATGCTGCGGCCATCGCGCAGCAGCTTGAAGTAGTAGCTGCCGTCCACCGTGTCGCCGTACAGGCAGGCACCGATGAGCTTGTCGTCTTTCAGCACCAGCTTTTTGTAGACCCCGCCAAACGGGTCGCTCATGACGATTTCTTCTGTGCCTTCGCCGCCGGTGAAGTCGCCCGCGCTGAACAAGTCAATGCCGGTGACCTTCAGCTTGGTGGAGGTCAGCGAGCCCATGTAGCGGCCAATGCCGAACTCGGCCAGGTGGTTGGCCGCCACCTTGGCCTGCTCGAACAGCGGTGCCACCAGGCCGTAGGCAATGCCGCGGTGGGCTGCGCATTCGCCCACCGAGTAGATGCGGCCATCGGTGACGGTCTGCATGGTGTCGTTGACCACGATGCCGCGGTCGATGTGCAGGCGCATGCTGGCGGCCAGCTCGGTGTTGGGGCGGATGCCCACGGCCATCACCACCAGGTCGGTGGCAACCTGGGTGCCGTCCTTGAATTTGACGGCGGTGACCCGGCCTGGCGCACCGTCGATATCCGGTCCACCCAGCAGCTCTTGCGTGTGCGCGCCGAGCAGAAACTTGAGGCCGCGCTCTTCCAGCGACTTCTGCAGCAGCTTGCCCGCCACCGCGTCCAGCTGGCGGTCCATCAGCCAGGGGTTGGTGTGCACCACGGTGACTGTCATGCCGCGCAGCATCAGGCCGTTGGCCGCCTCCAGGCCCAGCAGGCCGCCGCCAATCACCACCGCGTTCTTGTACTGGGTGGCGGTGGCAATCATTTCGTTGGTGTCGGCAATGTCGCGGTAGGCGATCACGCCCTTCAGGTCCTTGCCGGGGATGGGCAGGATGAAGGGATTCGAGCCGGTGCACATCAGCAGGCGGTCGTATTCGGCCTCGACCACGCTGCCGTCGGGGGCTACCGCGCGCACCACGCGGTTCACACGGTCTACCTCGGTGACTTTTTTACCGGCGTGCAGGGTGATGTGGTTGTCGCTATACCACTCCCAGGAGTTCAGCACGATCTCGTCCAGCGTCTGCTCACCGGCCAGCACGGGCGACAGGAGGATGCGGTTGTAGTTGGGGTGCGGCTCGGCACCGAAGACCGTGATGTCGTACAGGTCGGGCGCCACCTTGAGCAGTTCTTCAATCGTTCGCACACCGGCCATGCCGTTGCCAACCATCACCAATTTGGATTTTTTCATCGAAGATACTCCAGAAATGCTTTGAAGTTGCAGTGCTAAACCGGGGGCCTTAGCGCAAGCTGTATGCCAAATCCAGAAAAATATCCAGGACCGGCGACGCTGCAGTGGCATAAAAAAACAAGAGTGAAAAATACGAATTTGCCGAAGCCAAATCGGAAAAATTGGCTTCAAGCCAGACATGCTGAAAAGCACATCCTTGGGAAACACATGCGTGCACACGGCGTTGTGTGCGGGCTCCGCTGCGCATTGGCGGCGGCTGGGCGCTTCGTTACGCCCGACGTAAACAATGCAAAACTTGTGCCATATGATTGGCCGCCTTCTGGTAGGCCCCCCGTGGATCTGCCGTGCGGCGGCCCGGGCTTCCAATTCCTCTCTAAGTGGTTGATTTGCATGACATCTGTGTTGTTTTTTGGGGCGAAACTGGGGAGTGGGGTGGTGCAGGCTGCCCACCTGCAAGCCGCCAGCCTGGACCTGCTGGGCGAGGTCACAGAGCGCAATAAGTTGGTGCACGGTGTGGTTCGGCATGCACCAGATGTGCTGGTCTGCGAGTTGGCCCGCCCGGATGCGGCCTTCTTCAAGCTTATCCAGACCCTGGCCGACACCGCCCCCTGTGCCGTGCTGCTGTTCACCATGGATGCCGATGCCGAGCACATCCAGAGCGGCGTGGCCAGCGGCGTGCACGCCTACATCGTCGATGGCTACGCCCCGCAGCGCCTGCGCGCGCTGGTGCAGCTGGCCCAGGCTCGCTTCCAGCACGAGCACGGCCTGCGCCAGGCGCTGCAAGATGCGACCACCCGCTTTGAAGAGCGCAAGGTGGTAGACCGCGCCAAAGGTATCCTGATGCGCGCCCGGCATCTGTCGGACGACGATGCCTTTCGCATCCTGCGCACCGCCTCCATGCACACCAACCAGCGCCTGGGCCAGGTGTCGCAAAGCATCGTCTATTCGGCCCTGTACGCCGATGGGGTGAACCGCGCCGGGCAGTTGCGCATGCTGTCGCAGCGCTTGGTCAAGCTGTATCTGCTGCAGCTGGCTGGGTGCCCACAGCGCACGTTGCTGCAAGAGTCCATCCAGCGCGTTGATGCCAATTTGGCGCTGCTGGGCAAAAGCCTGTCGCAAGCCACCTTTGGCGACCTGGTGGAGCGGGCAGGGCAGACCTGGGCCCGCTTGCAACAGGCCCTGCAAGCCCCGCCCAAGGCGGCCACTACCCAGGCCACCCAGGCCACCCAAGCCATCGACGCACTGGCCGAGCAGTTGCTGCAAGAAGCCGAACGCCTGACCGCTGCGCTGGAGAGCTCCGGCGGTGCCCCTCCGCTGCACATCCTCAACACCGCAGGCCGCCAGCGCATGCTGTGCCAGCGCTTTGCCAAATGCGCGCTGCTGGGGCCCACGGTTGCAGCCGCCATGGTCGAGGCCCAGCTTGCTTTTGAGCAGGCGCAAACCTACCTGCAGCAAGTCCCGCTGGGCACGCCCGAAATCCGCCGCCTGTTAGAGGCCGCCGCTTTGGGTTGGCAGCAGTTGCAGGCAGGCAGCGCTGAACTGCAGCGCCCGGCAGGCCTGGAGCGTCTGGCGCAGGCCAGCGAAGATTTACTCGACGTGTACGAGCAGCTGTCCAACCAATTTGAAACCAGCATGCAGATGCTGATGGGGTAGCCAGGTGGCATTCCAACTCGATATCGGTTTTACGTCGCTCGCAGGCACCAAGCCCGTCAACGAAGACTTTTGCGCCGCCATGCTGCCCGAGGCGGGCCAGGTGGACATGGGCTGCATCGTGGCCCTGGCCGATGGCGTGAGCACCGGCGGCATGGGCAAGGAGGCGGCGCAAACCACGGTGACCAGCCTGGTGCGCGACTACTACTGCACGCCCGAGACCTGGGACACCACGGTCGCGCTGGACCGCATCATCGGTGCGCAAAACGCCTGGCTGGCGGGCATCAACCGCCGCCGCAAACCGGCCCTGGGCCTGACCACGCTGACGGCCGTGGTGCTGCGCGGCCAGTCATATACGGTGGCCCATGTGGGCGATTCGCGCGCCTATCTGCTGCGCGGTGGCCTGTGCACCCAGTTGACCCACGACCACGTGCCCGACCACCCCGACCTGCGCCACCAGTTGCTGCGCTCAGTGGGTGTGGACGACCGGCTGGTGGTGGACTACTTTCAGGGCGACCTGCAGGTGGGCGATGTGTTTGTGCTGGTCACCGACGGCGTGCACGGCGTGCTGGACGATGCGCAGATGGCGTTGCTGGCCCGCGGGGATGATGCCAAAACCGCTGCCGAAACCTTGGTGCAGGCGGCCCTGAAAGCGGCCAGCCGCGACAACATCACCGCCATCGTGGTGCGCGTGCTGGGCCTGCTGGATGCCACGCTGGAAGACGAAAACCGCGCCGCCCGTGCGCTGCCCATCCCCGGCCCGTTCCGCGTGGGCGACCATCTCGACGGCCTGACCGTCACCGCCCCCGTGGCAGACAACGGCATCAACGTCGTCGTCCAAGTGCGCCACCCCGGCACCCAGACCCTGTACGCCCTCAAAACCCTGCACCCCAGCCGCGCCCACGACCCGCAAGAGCGCGCCATGCTGGCCCACGAAGCCTGGCTGGCCAAGCGCATGGGCTCCAGCCGCGCGGCCGAATACCTGGTGGCCTTGCACGACACGCACCCCGTCAACAGCACCACCGGCCAGGCCGCCAGCGCCTTCTACCTGCTGTACGACTGGCACGGCGGCGAAACCCTGCAGCAGATGCTGGACCGGCAGAATAAGTTCACCGTCCACCAGGCCGTCAGCGCGGCCCGCCAGGTGGCCCTGGCCCTGGGGCGGCTGCACCAGCAAAACGTCATCCACCGCGACATCAAACCCGCCAACCTGCACCAGGGCGAAGATGGCGTGCTGCGCCTGCTCGACCTGGGCGTGGCCCTGAGCGGCCGCGAGCCCGAAGCCATGCGCAAACTGCACGCGGGCACGCCCAGCTACGTGAATCCCGAGCAATGGGGCTTTAGTGCCTTCGGTGGCGACGCGGTAGAGGAACTGCCCACCACCCAAAGCGACCTGTTCGCCCTGGGCGTCACGCTGTACCAGCTGCTGACCCACAAGCTGCCTTATGGCGAAGTGCTGCCCTACCAGGTGGGCCGCTACTACCGCGACCCGATCCCGCCCAGCCGCCACAACCCCGAAATCCCCATCTGGCTGGACCACGTGGTGCAAAAAGCCGTGGCCCGCGACAAGCGCCTGCGCTTCGAGACCGGTGAAGAGTTTCTGCTGGCGCTCGAACGCGGCGCATCCCGCCCCTTGTCGGCCCCCGCCCCCTCGACACTGTTGCACCGCGACCCGACCTCGGTGTGGAAACTGGCCCTGGTGGTCTCGCTGCTGTTGAATTTCTTGCTGGTGTTCTGGCTGCTGTTCTTGCCGAAGTAAGGGTTTAAGCCTTTTCGGGCATTTGCGTAGGATCTACCTGCGCGAGTAGCTATGGTTATGGGAGCGTATGGGCCTGCCCTGGATGCCTACTGACACACCGTTGTCAGCAGCAGGCGGGCACCATGCAGGTCTTCTTCAACTGCACCGAAAGGCCCACCCCATGTCCAACCCCAACGCCCCCCTCAGCGCCATCAGCTGGTTCGAAATTCCCGTCACCGACATCGACCGCGCCCAGCCGTTTTACGAAACTGTTCTGGCCCAAACCCTGCACCGTGAAGTCTTCCCCATGGGCGGGCAGAGCTACACCCTGGCCATCTTCACCGCGCCGGACGAGGGCGTGAAAGGCTGCCTGCAAAGCGGGGCCGACACACCGAAAGCCAGCACCGACGGCACCCTGGTCTACCTGGACTGCTCGCCCAGCATCGACGCAGCCCTGGCCCGCGCCCAAACCCTGGATGCCAAGATGCTCAAACCCAAAACCGCGCTGCCGCCTGGCATGGGTTTCATCGCCCACAACAAGACCCGGACGGCAACCGCGTGGGCCTGCACTCCCTGGCCTGAGGATCCGCCATGGACCGTTTGCCCCAAAACTGGATTGCCGTGGCCAGTGCCCAGCATGCCCGGCGCGGCTGTGCGCCCAGCTTTGGTCCGGGCTACATGCAGGTTTGCCACGGCAAGGCTGCGCCGCTCAAGCGGGTGCGGGCGGGCGACCGGCTTGCCTACTACGCGCCCACGCTGACCATGGGCGGCAAGGACCGGCTGCAGTGCTTTGTGTCGATCGGCTTGGTGCTGCAAGGCGAGCCTTATAGTTTCGATATGGGTGGCGGCTTTGTGCCGTTTCGCAAGGACGTGGAGTACGTGGCAGCACGGGAGGCGTCCATCCTGCCGCTGGTGCCGCATTTCGAGTTTGTCGAGTCCCCACAGCGCTGGGGTTATAAATTCCGCTTTGGCTTGTTTGCCATCAGCGACCATGACATGCGGCTGATCGCCCAGGCCATGCAGGCCGATATGGGTTTGCTGCATTTAGACTCCGCCCCTCTTTGAAATGGCTTTATGACCCCTCACCTCATCCACCGCGACCAGCCCCTGCACCTGGCGGGCATCACCACCCGCACCACCAATGCGGTCGAGTTTTCACCCGCCACGGCCAAGATCGCGCCGCTGTGGCAGCGGTTTTTCTCGGAACGGGTGGCGCAGTCGGTGCACGGCTACACGCCGCAGTCGGCTTTGTACGGCGTGTACAGCGGCTATGCATCGGATGCCATGGGCGCGTTCGACCTGAGCGCTGCCGTGCTGGCCACCGAAGTGCCCGAGGGCCTGGATACCGTGACCGTGCCCGCCAGGCCCTACCTGGTGTTTGAGGCCCAGGGCCCTATGCCGGCCACCGTGATTGCGCTGTGGGCGGCGGTGTGGCAATACTTCCAGGGTGAACCTGCTTACGCGCGCCGCTATGCCAGCGACTTTGAGGAATACAGCGGGGAAGGGCGGATTGCCATCTCCATCGGTGTGATGCTGCCCTGAACTGAATTGCTATATTTTCAATAGCTGATGGCGTAGGTTCCATATGCGCTAGAGGCCTAAAAATTTTATAAAACCATGCGCCGTGCCGACCGCCTTTTTCATCTGGTGCAGTTGGTGCGTGGGCGGCGTTTGTCCACCGCCAGCTTTTTGGCAGAGCGGCTGGAGATCTCCGAGCGCACGGTGTACCGCGACGTGGCCGATTTGCAGCGCCAGGGCGTGCCCATCAAGGGCGAACCGGGCGTGGGCTACCGCTTTGGCGCGGGTTTCGAGCTGCCACCGCTGATGTTCAGCCAGGACGAGGCCAAGGCCTTGGTGGCGGCGGTGCGCCTGTCGCAGCCCTGGCTGGATGCACCGCTGGCTCTGGCGGCCGAGGATGCGCTGGGTAAGATGCTGTCCATCTTGCCACCCGCCGCCCGCGCCGCCGCCGAAAGCCTGGCCCTGTACGCGCCGCCCGCCAGCTACAACGGCCTGACGGCCCCGGTGCGCGCGCATCTACAGACCCTGCGCGAGGCCATCGGCCTGCGCCGCAAAATCCACATGGACTACTTTGACGCCAAGGAGGCCAGCAGCCAGCGCACGGTGCAGCCGCTGGGCTGTTTTTACTGGGGCCGCACCTGGACGCTGGTGGCCTGGTGCGAGGCGCGGAAGGATTTTCGCAGCTTCCGCGTGGACCGCATGCAGAGCGTGGCGGTGCTGGACACGCCGTTCCGCCCCGAGGCGGGCCGCACCCTGGCCGACTTTTTGCGTACGGTGGCGTGTTAGTGTGTTGCGTGGTGAGCTTTTAGGCCTGCTGCACTTTTAGGCGCTACTGGCGCAGGCGGCATCTGCGCTACAGGCCTCAATCTTTTGAAAATGGGAGGCTTGGCTGGATGCGCTGGTGGGGTCTCTGGCTGGGCCTGTGCGCGGCATGCGGTTACAGTTCGACTACGTCGATTCACATCGTAACTTCTTGAGGTTTTGAGTCCGCGGCCCATGCACTGGTTACCCAGGGCACAGGCTTGGTACTGACCGCACCCAACGGAGAGGTTTTGCATGGATTGGAATGTTGAGTAGAGATATTGCCGCGCTCCGGGTTTTTCCGTGGCGCTCGCTGAAAACCCGCATCACGTTGAGCACCCTGGCGATCTTTCTCGCGGGCATCTGGTCGCTGTCTTTCTACGCCAGCGATGTGCTGCGCGACGACATGACGGCCATGCTGGGCGAGCAGCAGGTGGCCGCCGTCAGCGCCGCCGCCGTGGCAGTGGACAGCGAACTGGACCAGCGCTTACGCCCCCTGGCCACCTTGGCCACCATGCTCACCCACACGTCGCCCGCGCAATGGGGCGTGCTGCAAAGCTACCTGGACACGCGCCCGGTGCTGGTCAGCCTGTTCAACGGCGGCTTCATTGTGTATGGCCTAGATGGTCTGCCCATGCATGCCGACGGGCTGCCTGTGGGTCTGGTGCCCGGCCCGCCGGTGGGGCAAGATGCCATCCAGGCGGCGTTACAACGGGGCGAGTCCAGCGTGGGCCACCCCAGTTTCTACCCCCCGTTGCAGGCCCCGGTGTTCCCGGTGGTGGTGCCCATCGTCGATGCCGAGGGCGCAGTGGCGGGCGTGCTGGTGGGGCTGACTAATCTGCACCGGCGCAACTTTCTGGACCGCATCACCGACAACCGCTACGCCAAAACCGGTGCCATTTTGTTCACTGCGCCGTTGTCGCGGAAAATCGTCACCGCCAGCGACAAAACCCGCATTCTGGAGGCCCTGCCCGCACCGGGTGCCGACCCGGTCACCGACTACATGCTGCAAGGCCACGAGGGCTTCAACCTCATGCACAACCGCGCGGGCATGGAGGTGATGGTGTCCAGCAAGCTCATTACCGAGTCGGGCTGGACAGTCGCTGCCGAGCTGCCCACCGACGTGGCTTTTGCGCCCATCCGCACCATGCAGCAGCGCATGCTGCTGGCCACGCTGGGGCTGACCCTGCTGGCCGGTGTGCTCACCTGGTGGATGCTGCGCCGCCAACTGGCGCCGATGCTGGAGGCCGTGCACACCCTGGCCCGCCTGGCCGACCCGGCCCAGCGCGAACTGCCCCTGCAGCCGCTGGCCATCCAGCAGCAGGACGAGGTGGGCGAGCTGATCGGCGGGCTCAACCACCTGCTGGCCACGCTGGGCCAGCGCGAACATGCCCTGCGCGACAGTGAGGAGCGCTTTCGTACCCTGGTGGAATGGTCGCCCGAGGCGGTGGTGGTGCACGTCAAAGACCGCATCGTCTATGCCAACCCGGCCGCGGTGCTGCTGTTTGGTGCCACCGCGCCCCAGGATCTGGTGGGGCGGCTGATGGCCGATCTGCTGCACCCCGAGTCGCTGGCGCTGGCCCACCAGCGCGCGCGCTACGTGGCCCAAAGCGGCCAGCGCGTCGGCTTGGTGGCTTTGCGCTTTTTCAAGCTGGATGGCACGCTGATCGACGTGGAAGTGCAGGGCACGCCGATCCAGTTTGACGGAGCCAAGGCGGTGCACACCGTGCTCAGCGACATCACCGGACGCAAGCTGGCCGAGATTGAGCTGCGCATCGCAGCCACAGCTTTCGAGTCGCAGCAGGGCATGCTGGTCACCGACGGCAACTGGCAAATTTTGCGGGTCAATCAGGCGTTTTGCGACATCACCGGCTATTCGGCGCAAGAGGCTGTGGGGCGTACCCCCTCGGACCTGTTGCGCTCGGGTCTGCACGATGCGGCTTTTTTTGAGGCCATGTTGGCCAGCCTGGAGCGCACTGGCACCTGGCAGGGCGAAATCTGGGACCGGCGCAAAAACGGCGAACTGTTTCCCGGCTGGTTTGCCGTTACCGCCATCAAGGACGAGCACGGCCAGGTGACCCATTACGTGGATACCTTTACCGACATCACCGACCGCAAGGCCGCCGAAGACCAGATCCAGAACCTGGCCTTTTTCGATCCGCTGACCGGCCTGCCCAACCGCCGCCTGCTGATGGACCGCCTGGCCCTGACCATGGCCAACCACGCCCGCGACAAACGCAGCGGTGCGCTGCTGTTTGTCGACCTGGACAACTTCAAAACCCTGAACGACAGCTACGGCCACCACATGGGCGACCTGCTGCTGCAAGAGGTGGCCAGGCGCCTGTCCACCTGCATCCGCAAGGGCGACACCGTGGCCCGGCTGGGCGGCGACGAGTTTGTGGTCATGCTGGAAGACCTGGGCCAGCTGCCGATGGAGGCCATCACCCATGCCGAGGCCGTGGGCGAAAAAATCCTGGCGGTGCTGAACCAGAACTTTCTGCTCGGCAATACCGTGCACCACAGCACGCCCAGCATCGGCATCACCCTGTTTGGCGAGATGGACGAGGGCATTGAAGAACCCCTCAAGCGCGCCGACCTGGCCATGTACCAGGCCAAGGGCGCTGGCCGCAACACCCTGCGGTTCTTCGACCCCCACATGCAGGCCGTGGTGACCGCCCGCGCCGCGCTGGAAATGGGCCTGCGCGAGGCGCTGCTGGGTAACCAGCTGCAGCTGTACTACCAGCCCCAGGTGGTGGGCGAATGCCAGCTGACCGGCGTGGAAGCTCTGGTGCGCTGGCAGCACCCCGAGCGCGGCATGATTCCCCCGGCCGAATTCATTCCGCTGGCCGAAGACACCGGGCTGATCCTGCCGCTGGGCCTGTGGGTGCTGGAAACCGCCTGTACCCAACTGGCCCGCTGGGCCTGCCAGCGCGCCTTGGCGCACCTCACGGTGGCCGTCAACGTCAGCCCGCGCCAGTTCCAGCAAAGCGACTTTGTCGACCAGGTGCTGGCCGTACTGGCCCGCACCGGTGCCCGCCCGCAGCGCCTGAAGCTGGAGCTGACCGAGAGCATGCTGGTCGCCAACATCGAAGGGGTGATCACCAAGATGGACGCGCTCAAGGCCGTGGGCGTGGGCTTCTCGCTGGACGACTTCGGCACCGGCTACTCGTCGCTGTCGCACCTCAAGCTGCTACCGCTGGACCAGTTGAAGACCGACCAGGGCTTTGTGCGCGACATCCTGACCGACCCCAACGATGCCGCCATCGCCAAAATGGTCATCGCCCTGGGCGACAGCCTGGGCCTGGCCGTGATGGCCGAAGGCGTAGAAACCGAAGCCCAGCGCCTGTTCCTGGCCCACCAGGGCTGCCACGCCTACCAGGGCTACCTGTTCAGCCAACCGCTGCCGATTGCGGAGTTTGAAGCGTTCGTAGGGACGATGGCGCGGATGCGGGGGTGAGTTAGATAGATGCTACAAAATAAAGAGCTACTACCGTAAACCATGTAAGCGCTAGAGGCATAAAAAGCATAAATCCATCACAAAGACACCCGTTCCAGAGACCGCGCGGATCTGGCTCCGCCAGGCCGCTGCTGTTGCCCCCTGCATGTCGCATCGGTTTTTGCAAACCGATGCGAGGGGGGTGGGCAAAAGATGCGAAGCACTGCAGCCTGGGGGTGCGCTTAATTACTCCCGCCGCTCCATATCCACCAGCACCAGCGCCGGTTGGTGGTTCCAGCGCAGGGTGATGGCGTAGGGGTGGAGGCGCACGGTGGGGTGCAGGTCGGCGCTACCCTGGCGGGTGGTGGGTACCGAAATTTTCAAGCCCTCGCCCAGCGCTTTGCGGGCATTGCCGGCCAGGGTGTTGGCGATTTCGCCGACGGCATCGAGCAGGTTGGCATCGCTGAAGTCGGTGGCGTGCTGCAGCACCAGCAGCTCGCGCAGCAAGGGGCTGGGCATGGAGACCAGCACCTGGCCGTGGTAGCTGCCCGAGAACTGCACGGTGCCGGTGAATTGGTGGCTGGGCACCGGGGCGGTGCCCAAAAAGGCCGAGGTGATCTGCGGTGTCTGGGCGGTGGTGGTGTCGAAGTAGCGGCGCACCGAGTCGACGAAGAGGCGGAGTTCGCTGTCGGACAGGGTCTGCATGGCTCAGTGCCCCTCCACCATGTCCAGCAACGCCAAACGCAGCTCGTCGTCGGTAAAAGGCTTGGCTACAAAGCCGCGTGCGCCGAGCTTCAGGGCGGCGATGGCGGTGGCTTTGTCGTTCAGCGCGCTGACCACCAGGATGCTGGTGTGGGGCAGCAGGCGCAGCATTTCGCGGATGCATTCCACGCCGTCCATCTCGGGCATGGTCAGGTCCATGGTGACCACGTCGGGCTGGGTGGCTTTGGCGATGCGCAGGGCCTCCACGCCGTTGCGGGCCAGGCCGACGAGCGCGATTTTGCCCAGACCACCGGCTTGCACGATCTTGCTGATGCGCGTGCGGATCATGTTGGAGTCGTCTACGACCAAAAGGCGCATATTTGGCTCACCCCCAGGCTGCAGTGCTGCGCATCTTTCGCCAACCCCCTTGCAGGGGGCAATACCAGTGGCCCGGCAAAGCCGGTTCCACGGTATTCCTGGAAGGCGTGCGTTCTGTCTGTTGCGTGGTGGGTGTCATTTCAAACTTCAAATCGAACCGTTATTTCTGTAAATTCCCCGGGCGTGGAGGCCAGCGTCAAGCGTCCGCCCAGGCGCTGCACGTTGGCCTGTACTACGTCCAATCCAATACCACGACCGGCATGTACATCGGCCGCGTCGGCGGTGGAAAAGCCGGGCTTGAAGATGTGGCCGATGATCTGGCGGTCGTCGAAGCTCTCCAGCTGCAGGGCGGTGTACCAGCCCAGTTCGAGCAGCTTTTGCCGCAGGCTGCTGGCGTTCAGGCCCCGGCCATCGTCCCGCACACGCAAGATCCATTCCGCACCGCTTTTGCCCAATTGCACTTCCAGCCGACCAGCGGCGGCCTTGCCGGAGGCCTGGCGGGTGGCGGGTGCCTCGATTCCGTGCACTACGGCGTTGCGGGCCAGCTGGGTGCTGATTTCGCGCACCAGATCGGCCGCATCGGCACCCAGCTCGCCGTGGTGGTCCATCTGCACCACGGGGGCAATGCGTTTGCCGAGGGCGCTGGCGGTGTCCAGGGACAGCCGGGTCAATGCGGCGTTCAGGCCGATGCCCGACAGACGGCTATTGCGCTGGATGCCCGCCAGGCTTTTCAGCGCCGCCATCCGGGTCAGCAGCGCCTCCAGCGGCAAGGGCAGGGCCAGCAGCGGGTCGCCGCTTATGTCGTCGAGGTTTTGGCCGCGGGCCAGCAGCAGGGCGGACTCGAAGGCATGTGCCTGGTGTACCAGCGAGTCCAGCCCCAGCGCGCCCGCGTCGCCTTTCAGGGCGTGGATGCGGCGGGCGGCCTGGTCCAGCGCATGCCGCAAGGCGGGCTTGCCCTGGGCACTGCCACGCAGCAGGTCGTTGATCTCCAGCAGGCTGGCCTCGGAGCGGGCGACAAACTGGCGCAGCAGGGCCGGGTCGGTCTCGCAGGCGGCCAGCAGCAGGGCCAGCTCTTTTTGCGAGCGCAGGCGTTCGGCCTGCAACTGGGTTTGCAGCAGGGTGCGGTCGGAAATGTCTTGCACCGTGACCAGCACGTGGTGGATGACCGCGCCTGCGCGCACCCGGTTAAACCGAAAGGCCAGAGTGCGGGGGACGGCCTGCCCGAGCCGGTTGGTGACCAGCGCGTGCACCTCCAGCAGCGGGTTGATGTCTTGCACCAGCGCCTCTTTGACGTGCGGGGCAAACAGCAGCGCCACGTAGTCTTGGGCATCCTGCAGGGCCTGGCCGTCCACCATGTGGGCCAGCAGGTCGAAGAAGCCTTCGCCAGGCTGCAGCGGGCGGCCAAACAGCACCTGGGCCGATTGCGATACCTGCGAGCCGAGCCGGAAGTCCGGGGTGATCAAAAACAGGCCTTCGCGCACGCTGGCCAGGATTTCGCGGTTCTCACGGGTCACCGCCTCCATGCCCGCGTCCAGGCGGCGCAGGCGGCGCAAAAACTTGAACAGGATGAAGGCAAAGTTCAGCAACGCCAGCACGATGCCCGCCGTCTGCACCTGGCGCAGGGTGGTGGCGCGCTGGGACGCGGTGGCTTCCAGCGCGCTGGTCAGGCGGTTCATCAGGGTCAGCAACTCCAGGTTGTGGGCCTGGGCGTAGGCGCTGGCGGCCTGTAAGGTAGCCGGGTTGGCCTGGCCGTTCAGTACCTGCGACAAGGCCTGCTGGAACGGTGTCCACAGGGCCTGGGCCTGTTGCAACGCCTGGACCGCTACCGGGCCTTCGGCGGCTTTTAAAAACACCGGCTGGCCGCCACCGCTGGGCAAGATGGCACCGTGCTGAAAGCCCTGCAGCGTCGCGTCGAACAGGCTGACGGCATCGCGCAGCTCGGCCAGGTCCTGGCTGGCCGACAAGCCTTTGGCGCGCGCCGACTCCACCGCCAGCAAGGCTTTGGCCGTGCGCTGCGACAGCATGCGCTGGCGGCCGGCCAGGTTGATGCTGCGCGCGTCCTCGCTGATTTGGTACGAAATGGCAAAGTTCAGCACCAGCACGCCCAGGTCAAACAGCAAGAACAGCGCTACCGCCAACACGATGCCTCGGTATTTTTCAGAAGAAAAAAGGCTGCTAGCGCTTGCTGTATCTGTAGATGTAGCTACGTTTTTGGTAGTGATGGGATGGATGAGAATGCGGGACATGCACAGAGCAGGCAAAAACAGGGCCAGCCCGCGGACCACCGGCTGCACCAGAAAGGGTCGGCCTGTACGCACCGTGGGCGGGTTTAACATGCTGGGCTGCCCATTTTTCTGAATCCACTCCATGCCCGCATCCCTTACCGTCCAAATGCCCGCCAGCGCGCCGCGCCAGTTGTTTTTGTTGTTCCATGGCGTGGGCGGCACGCCGCACAACCTGGTACCGCTGGGCCAGCGGCTGGCGCTGGATTTCCCGCAGGCGGCGGTGGTCTGCGTGGCCGGACCGGATGTGTCAGACCTGGGCGCTGGATTCCAATGGTTCTCGGTGCAGGGCATCAGCGAGGACAACCGGGCACAGCGCATTGCCGACACCATGCCGCGCTTTGTAGCGACCGTGCGCGGCTGGCAGCAACGCACCGGGTTGACGGATGCCGAGACGGCGCTGGTCGGTTTTTCGCAGGGCGCCATCATGGCGCTGGAAGCCACGCAGCTAGGGGAGTCGCTGGCGGGCCGCGTGGTGGCGCTGTCGGGGCGGTTTGCCCAACTGCCGCAGCAGGCATCGGCCACCACCACGCTGCACTTCATCCATGGCAAGAACGACGAGGTTGTGCCCTACGGCCACACTGTCGCCGCCGCCGAGCGGCTGGTGCGCCTGGGCGGCGACATCACGGCCGATGTGATTCCCTTCCTGGGGCATGCGGTCAATGAGGCGGTGGTGGAGCTGCTGGTTGAACGGCTGAAGGGCCATATCCCCAAGCGCATCTGGGCGCAGGCCGAGCAGAGCGCCCTACCGCAATCCTGAAGCTCAGGCCGTGATCTTCTCGACGTGCGCCTGGCGGGTGTACAGGAAGTCGATCACCGCCTTGCGGTAGCCCTGGTAGTTGCTGCTCTCGGCCAGTTCCACGCGGTTGCGCGGGCGGGGCAGGTCCACGCTGAGCACCTCGCCGATGGTGGCGGCGGGTCCATTGGTCAGCATCACGATCTTGTCGGACAGCAGCACGGCTTCGTCCACGTCGTGGGTCACCATCACCACCGTGCTCTGGGTTTTTTGCACGATGGCCAGCAGCTCGTCCTGCAGCTTGGCGCGGGTCAGTGCATCCAGCGCGCCGAAGGGCTCGTCCATCAGCAAGACCTTGGGCTCCATGCTCAGGGCGCGGGCAATGCCCACGCGCTGCTTCATGCCACCCGAGATTTCGCCAGGGCGTTTTTGCGCCGCGGCGGTCAGGCCCACCAGGGCCAGCACCGCGTCGGTGCGGGCTTTGAGCTGGGCCTTGTTTTCCGACGCTGCGCCAGTGGATTTATTGGCCGCGCCGAAGACGCGCTCTACCGCCAAATACACGTTCTCGTAGCAAGTCAGCCAGGGCAGCAGCGAGTGGTTCTGGAACACCACGGCGCGCTCGGGGCCGGGGCCCTTGATCTCGCGGTTGGCGCACAGCAGCGTGCCGTTGGTGGGTTCGGTCAGGCCGGCAATCAGGTTCAGCAGGGTGGACTTGCCGCAGCCCGAGTGGCCGATCAGCGCCACAAACTCGCCCTTGGCAATGGTCAGGTTCACGTCGCGCAGGGCGGGGAAGATGCCCTTGGCGGTCTTGAAGGTCTGCTCCACGCCCTGGATTTCGATGTACTTGGTGTTCAGGGAGCTCATGACTTCACCTCTTCAAAAGTAAATGCGGTTGCGAGTTTGATCAGCGCGTATTCCAGCATCAGGCCGACGATGCCGATGACGAAGATGGCGATGATGATGTTCTTGACGTTCAGGTTGTTCCACTCGTCCCAGACCCAGAAGCCGATGCCCACGCCGCCGGTCAGCATCTCGGCGGCCACGATCACCAGCCAGGCGGTGCCCACGGCCAGGCGCACGCCGGTCAGCATGTAGGGCAGCACGGCGGGGAACAGGATCTTGGTGACGATCTTCCATTCGCTCAGGTTCAGCACGCGGGCCACGTTCATGTAGTCCTGCGGCACGCGCTGCACGCCCACCGCGGTGTTGATGACCATGGGCCAGATCGAGCAGATGAAGATGGTCCAGATGGCCGCCGGGTTTGCACCTTTGAACACCATCAGGCCGATCGGCAGCCAAGCCAGGGGCGACACCGGGCGCAGCAGGCTGATCAGCGGGTTGAACATGCGGCCCAGGAACTCAAACCGGCCGATCGCAAAGCCCGCCGGAATGCCCACCAGCGCCGCCAGACCAAAGCCCAGCGCCACGCGCTGCAGCGATGCCAGCACGTTCCAGCCCACGCCCTGGTCGTTCGGGCCCTTGCGGTAGAACGGGTCGCTGAACAGCACTACGGCCTGCTGGAAGGTGTCGTAGGGCGAGGGGATGTTGCTGGCGGTGGTGATGGACACAATCGCCCAGATGCCGATCAGCAGGCCCAGGCCCAGGATGGGCGGCACCACCTGGCGCCAGAAGCCGCGCCAGTCAAAAGGTATTTTGGGGGTCGCCATTTTTACGTCTTTCAGGGTACTAGCGCTTGTATCCATTGTGGCGGTAGCTATCATTTTTGGAGCAAGCGGACTGTCGGCGGCATCCAACGATGCACCGCGCGGGGAATGGAATACGGCACTGACCATGGGGTTCTCCTTCAGGCGTGGACTTTGAAGCTGTCGGCGTACTTTTTAGGGTCTTTGCCGTCCCACACCACGCCGTCCATCAGCTTGCTGCTGCGCATGTCGCTTTTGGGCAGGGGCGTGTTGCTGGCGGCGGCGGCCTGCTTGTAGATGTCGATCTGGTTGATCTGCTTGGCCACGGCCAAGTAGTCGGGGTGGTCTTTCAGCAGGCCCCAGCGTTTTTGCTGGGTCAGGAACCACATGCCGTCGGAAAGGTAGGGGAAGTTGACCGTGCCTTCGTTGTAGAACTTCATGTAGTTCGGGTCGTCCCAGGTCTTGCCCAGGCCGTTTTGGTAGCGGCCCAGAATGCGCTGGTTGATGGCATCCACGCTGGTGTTCACGTAGCTCTTGTCGGCGATGGTTTCGGCCATCTTGTTCTTGTTGGCCAGGCCGGAGTCGATCCAGCGGCCAGCTTCCAGGATGGCGGCGGTGACAGCGCGGCAGGTGTTGGGGTTCTTCTTGACGAACTCGGCGGTGGTACCCAGCACCTTTTCGGGGTGGTCCTTCCAGATGTCTTGGGTGGTGGCGGCGGTGATGCCGATGCCGTCGATGATGGCGCGGTGGTTCCAGGGCTCGCCCACGCAGTAGCCGTCCATATTGCCGACGCGCATGTTGGCCACCATTTGCGGTGGCGGCACGGTGATGACCTTGGCATCTTTGATCGGGTCAATGCCGTTGGCGGCCATCCAGTAGTACAGCCACATGGCGTGGGTGCCGGTGGGGAATGTCTGGGCGAAGGTGTATTCGCGCTTCTCGGCGGCCATCAGCTTGGCTAGGCCGGGGCCATCGACCGCGCCTTTTTCAGCCAGCTTTTTGCTCAGTGTGATGGCCTGGCCGTTCTGGTTCAGGGTCATCAGCACGGCCATGTCTTTCTTGGGGCCGCTTTCACCCATGTGCACGCCATAGACCAGGCCGTACAGGGCGTGGGCAAAGTCCAGCTCGCCGTTGACCAGCTTGTCGCGCACACCGGCCCAGCTGGCTTCCTTGCTGGGGATAATTTTCACGCCATATTTTTTGTCGATGCCCAGCACCGAGGCCATCACCACGCTGGCGCAGTCGGTCAGGGGGATGAAGCCGATTTTGACTTCTTCTTTTTCGGGTTTGTCGGACCCGGCGGCGTACACCAGGGCGCGCAGGGCAGGGCTGACACCCACGGCACCCACGGCGGCGGTTTGCAGCACCGAGCGGCGGCTGAGTTTGGTTTTCAAGAGATCGGTCATCAAAGGGCTCCCATAAAAGAAATTTCAAGTAAGGCACCTATCCAGGCCCCAAGCAACGCAGTGAACAAGCCTTCCAGAAACACCGCAGAACTGGCTTTGCCAGGCTGCTGGTGTTGCCCCCTGCAAGGGGGTTGGCGGAAAGCGCTTGCGCTGCAGCCTGGGGGTGAGCAATACCCCAGAACGGAAAAAGGCGTCCTCACCGCGCAGCGCGCTGCAAATTGCAGCCTCTAACGGGTGGGGACGCCTTTGTCCGAATACGTGGCGCTTCGCACCCGCCATTGGGTGCTAGCTGCCATGGGACCATCGGTGGTCTTGCTTCTGTTATGCAAGCACCGTGCCAGCAACTTTACAATCTGCGTGCTATTGAATAAATAGCTGCTAGTGCAGGTGAATACTGCGCTAGCGGCCTATTTTATTTGTAAGTAAAGGTTTTGCACTGTTTGTGTGCGGTGCACCATTTCAGCGGCTGGGGTGTTTCACGGTAGGCGCGCGGATGAAGCCACCGTCTTGCGCCAGCAGTTGGCAAAAGGCGGTGTTGGCCATCGGCTTGGCCAGCAGGTAGCCCTGGAATTCGTCGCAGCCCTGGCCGCGCAGCAGGTCGAACTGGGCCTGGTTTTCCACACCTTCGGCGACCACGGTTTTACGCAGGTTCTGGCACAGCCCGACCATGGCGCGGGCGATCATGGCTACGTCGTCATCGAACTCGATGTCGGTGATCAAAGAGCGGTCGATCTTCACCGTGTCCAGCGGCAGATGGCGCAGGTACGACAGGCTGGAGTAGCCGGTGCCAAAGTCGTCCATCGCCACCCGAAACCCCTGCGCCTTGAAGGCATTGAGCACACTGATAGCGCGTGCGCTGTCGTCCAGGAACACGCCTTCGGTGATCTCCAACTCCACGCGCTCGGGCGGCAGGCCGCTGTCGCGCACCAGCGCGGCCACGCGCAGCACCAGGTCGTCGGCCAAGAACAGCCGGGCCGACAGGTTGACGGCGATCACCAGGTGCGCGCCTTGCGGCCCGTCCCACAGCGCGGCGGCGGCAAAGGCCTGGCGCAAGATCACGTCGGTCAGCTCGCCAATCAGCCCGGTTTCCTCGGCAATCGGGATGAAGCGGTCAGGCCCCACCATGCCGATGCTGCCGCTGTGCCAGCGGGCCAGGGCTTCCACGCCCACGATGCGCCGGTGCTGGTCTACCTTGGGCTGGTAGGCCACGGAAAATTCGTTTTGCTCCAGCCCCACGCGCATGGCGGTGGCCAGGTCGAGCCGCTCGTCGGCCACCTTGTTCAGCTCGGGGGTGAAAAACTGGAAGTTGTTGCGGCCGCGCTCCTTGGCGGCGTACATGGCTACGTCGGCGTGCTTGAGCAGGCTTTGCGCGTCCTCGCCGTCCTGCGGGTACAGAGCCACGCCCATGCTGGCACCTACCTGGAACTCGCGCCCCAGCAGGCTCACCGGCTGGTTGATCTGCTTGAGCACGCGCTGCAGGTGCGAGATGACGCTGTTGGCGCGGAAGTGTTCGTTCAGCAGTAGCACAAATTCGTCGCCGCTGTGGCGCGACACGGTGTCGCTGGCGCGCACGCAGTTGCGCATGCGCTGGGCAATCTCGACCAGCAGCTGGTCGCCCGCGTCGTGGCCCAGGCTGTCGTTGATCAGCTTGAAGTGGTCTAGGTCGATGAACACCACGGCCAAAAAATGGCCCATGCGCTCGGCGTGGGCAATGGCCGGGCCGATGCGGTCGCGCAGCAGGTTGCGGTTGGCCAGGCCGGTCAGGCCGTCGTAGTTGGCTTGGCGCTCCAGCTGTTTGCGCTGGCTGCGGCGCTCGGTAATGTCTTGCACTGTGCCTTCGAAGCAGATGAAGCCGCCCTGGGCATCGCGCACGCTGTGGGCGTTTTCCGAGATCCAGATGGTGCTGCCGTCGCGCCGGTAGACCTCGGACTCGAAGTTGCGCACCTCGCCGTGCGCCGCCATCAGCTTTTGGAAGCGCTCGCGCCGCTGCGGCTGCACGTACAGGCGGCGGTCGATGTCGGACAGGTCGGTAATCAGCTCCTCGGCAGAAGCGTAGCCGTACAGCCGGGCCAGCGCCGGGTTGGCCGACAGATAGCGGCCTTCTTGTGAGGTCTGAAAGATGCCTTCGCGCGCGTGCTCAAAGATTTGCCGGTAGCGGGCCTCGGCATGGGCCAGCGCCTCCAGGGTCACAAAGCCCTCGGTCACGTCTTCGATAAAGCCCTCCAGCACCTGCTGCTCGCCTTCGTCGATCACCATCACGCCTTGCTCCTTGACGCGGCGCACGGCCCCACTGCGGGTTTGGATGGCGTAGTGCACGGTGAAGCGCTGCTCGGCGGCCGCGGCGGCCAGAATCTCGGCCCGCACGCGGCTACGATCGTCCGGGTGGGTGATGCGCTCCCAGGACACGGTCTGGTTGTCGATCAGTTCCAACGCCTGGTAGCCGGTGAGCTTGTAGCAGCCCTGGCTGACGAAGCGGATGGTCCAGTGTGCGTCCGGCAGGCAGCGGTAGGCCATGCCTTCCAGGTTGTTGACCAGAGTGTCGAGGACCTTGTGCAGATTGACCGACCTTGCCAGCAGGGGGCTGGAGTGGTGCGAGCGGGCAACGGGGGCGGGGGCGAATTCCATTTCCAGGGGGGCGGGCGACAGAGACTGCATAAAAAAGGTCGAGAACAAGAATGGGCATGGCCACCCTGGAGTGGAACATTCTTGCTATGAAATAAGTAGCTGCTGGTGCAGTCAGTTACTGCGCTAGAGCCTTATTTTATTTCAAAAGATTATTGAAGACAAAATTGTGCACCGATTGTGTGCGCTGTACTATTTGCGGTTTATCCCAGCAGGTCGGCCACGTCGAGGATGCGCTGGGCCACATCCACCAGTTTCAGGCTCTTGTCCATGGCGGCTTTGCGCAGGCGATCGTAAGCCTCTTGCTCGGACAGGCCCTGGCGCTGCATCAGCAGGCCCTTGGCGCGGTCGATCACCTTGCGGTTGTGCAGCTCGGTCTTGTGGCCGTCCAGCTCTTGGCGGGTGTCGGCCAGCTCTTTGCGCAAGGCCTGTTCGTGCTCGAAGCGGGCCATGGCCACGTCCAAGATGGGGCGGATGCGGGCGGCTGACAGCCCGGCCACGATGTAGGCCGACACGCCCGCAGCCACCGCGTCCTTGACGTGCGAGGTGTCGTCGTCGTTGGTAAACATGACGATGGGGCGGCGCGTGGTGCGGGTGGCCATCACCACGTGCTCCAGCGCGTCGCGGGCTTCGCTTTCGGCATCGACAATCACCATGTCGGGTTGCAACTGGGCCAGGCGTTCGGTCAGGTACACGTCGGCAGGTAGGCTGGCAACCAGGTTGTAGCCGTTTTCCAGCAGACCAATGCGCAGCGCCCGCGAGCGCTCGGCCTGCAGCAGCGCGGCATCGTCCTGGGGGTCCAGTACGTCCAGATCGGGGGCAATCACTACGATGCGTAGAGCTTCATTCATGGGTAAAAACCCGCAAGATTCGCGCCAAGATGGTGCAGCCTACACTTGCGGACAGACTGATTAGGAACGCTTGTGTTGGTATTAGGTATTGAATCATCGTGTGACGAAACCGGAATTGCGCTGGTGCGCGCCGACGGCCCGGCTTTGCCCGTGCTGCTGGCGCACGCCCTGCACAGCCAGATTGAAATGCACCAGGCCTACGGCGGCGTGGTGCCCGAGCTGGCCAGCCGCGACCACATCCGCCGCGTGCTGCCGTTGACCCGCCAGGTGCTGATTGAAGCCGCCCACACCCTACAAGACGTGGACGTGGTGGCCTACACCCGCGGCCCTGGTTTGGCGGGCGCGCTGCTGGTGGGTGCAGGCGTAGCCTGTGCGCTGGGTGCCGCCTTGGGTAAACCGGTTCTGGGTGTGCACCATCTGGAAGGGCATTTGCTGTCGCCGTTCTTGAGCGAGGACCCGCCGGAGTTTCCGTTCGTGGCGCTGCTGGTGTCGGGCGGCCACACCCAGTTGATGCGGGTGGACGGCGTGGGCCGCTACGAGATGCTGGGCGAAACCATCGACGACGCGGCGGGCGAGGCATTCGACAAATCCGCCAAGCTGATGGGCTTGGGCTACCCTGGCGGCCCGGCCTTGTCGCGCCTGGCAGAGCAGGGCGATCCGGCGGCCTTCAAGCTGCCACGGCCCCTGCTGCACAGCGGCAATCTGGATTTTTCGTTTGCCGGTTTGAAAACGGCAGTGATGACACAGGCCAAGAAACTGGGCGACGACCTGGAAGCGCGCAAAGCCGACTTGGCCGCCAGCACCCAGGCGGCGATTGTCGAAGTGCTGTTGAAGAAATCGATGACGGCCCTGCAACGTACCGGCCTGCGCAGGCTGGTGGTGGCGGGCGGGGTGGGGGCCAATAAGTCCCTGCGCAACCAGCTGAATGCCGTCTGCGCCAAGGGCGGTATCCGCGTGCACTACCCCGAGCTGCATTTATGCACCGACAACGGCGCGATGATCGCCATGGCCGGTGCCATGCGCTTGCAGTCGGGCCTGCAGGCACCCACGCGGGCTTACGCTTTTGACGTGAAGCCGCGTTGGCCCTTGGACTCGCTGTAATGACCCGGTTTAGTTGATGGTCAGGTTGGAGACGTTGCTGACCGGAGCCTTCTTGGCTAGCTTCAAGGTCAATACACCGTTCTCCAGCCGTGCATCGCTGGCTGACACGTCGATGTCTTGCGGCAACTCGTAAGCGGCCTTGTAGCTGCGCGGTGCATCGGGTTGGCTTTCAATGCGCACGACACTGCCTTCGATGCCGATGGACAACTGCTCTTTGGCAATGCCGGGCACGTCGAACTGCAGGCTGTAGGCGTGTTCGTCCTGGGTGATGCGGTAGCCCGCAGAGCGCTTTTTGTCGAGCAAGTGGTGCAGGGCGCGCAGGTTGTTGTGGCGGGCAAAAGCGGGGTGGGTAGCTGCGATAAACATGGTGGACTCCGTTTACATTACGCGGCGCTCACATTGATTGCCGCTTGGATCACATCTGCGTGCGCCGCCCTCCATTTCAAGGAAGTTTTTAGATGTTTAAGTTTCGACGTGCGCTCTTGAAATCGTGCGCTGTGGCGCTATGTGGCCTGGTTTTTCTCTCGGCACAAGCGGCCCCCGCGCCCATCAAGTTGGCCCTGGTCGAAGGTCTGAGCGGCCCGTTTGGCAACGGCGGTGAGGCGGTGTTCCGCAACCTGGTTTGGGCGGTGGAGCGCGTCAATGCGCGCGGTGGTGTGCCGCTGCCTGACGGCAAGCACCTGCTGGCGCTGGGGCGCTTTGATAGCAAGGGCCAGAACGAAGAAGCCCTGTCGGCCCTGCGCGCAGCCATCGACGACGGCGCGCAATACATCCTGCAAGGCAACTCTTCCGCCACCGCCGCCGTGCTGATCGATGCGATTAACAAGCACAACGACCGCGAACCCGCCAAGCGCGTGCTGCTGCTCAACTACGCGGCGGTAGACCCCACGCTGACCAACGAGAAGTGCAGCTTCTGGCACTTCCGCTTTGACGCGCACGCCGACATGCGCATGGCCGCGCTGATGGCGGTGTTTAAAGACGATGCAGCCGTCAAAAACGTCTACATCCTGGGCCAGGACTACAGCTTCGGCCAGGCCGTGGCACGCGAGGCCAAGCGCCAACTGGCCCTGCAGCGCCCCGACGTGCGGGTGGTGGGCGACGAACTGCACCCGCTGGGCCGCGTCAAGGACTTCATCCCCTACGCTGCCAAGATCAAGGCCAGTGGCGCGCAGGCCGTCATCACCGGCAACTTCGGCAACGACCTGACCCTGCTGGTCAAGGCCGCGCGCGAAGTGGGTTTTGAGGGCAAGTTCTACACCTTCTACGGCAATGCGCTGGGGGCCCCGGCGGCGCTGGGCGAGGCGGGCGTGGGCAAGGTCATTGCCGTGGCCGATTGG
Organism: Rhodoferax sp.; assembly: GCF_025354435.1. Lineage (GTDB taxonomy): Bacteria > Pseudomonadota > Gammaproteobacteria > Burkholderiales > Burkholderiaceae_C > Rhodoferax_B. Next base: position 31,145 of record NZ_JANXMU010000027.1, on the reverse strand, counting down.
CTGCCGAACACGCCCACGGCGCAGAGCCAGGCTTTTGTGCAGGCCTTTCGCCAGCGCTTTCCCAAGCCTGCCGACGACTATCTGCACATGCGCATGCAGCTGATGGTCGAGGCGCTGGCCCAGGCTGTTGAGAAGGCCGGTACTACGGATTTGATAGCTGTCGCAACAAGCTTGGAGAGCGCTAGCGTCAGTTTGTATGGTCAGACCGGTCGCATGCGTGCCGCTGACCACCAGTTCCAGCAGCCCCTGGCCGTGGGCACCATGGACCGCCAGGGCACGCCGGGTGTGCCGTTCGATGTGGAAGGCTCGGGCTACGGCTTTCGGATCATCAAACAAACCAGCGCCGCCCAGGCCGAGATGCCCACCACCTGCAAGATGGTGCGACCCGGCTAACGCGTATAGCCTGCGCAGGCCCCGGCGTTGGGGCGGCCCTTGCATTCGCGCAGCAGGCGGCGGCTGCGCTCGGCCGTGCTCTCGGAAGAGTCTTTGAGGATGCGGACTTGGGAGCCGGCTTTGGCTTTTTTGGTTTTGGCAAAGCTGGGTGTCGCTATCGCAAAAACGACTGCCAACAAGCAGCAATACAAGGTACGGGAAGCCATGGTGTACATCTCCAAATGGGGCGAGTGTGGACCCGCATAATCACGCTTCCACACATCCTATCCCTCTATGCGCCAAGCCATTCTGAATCTCGAAGAATCCAAAATCCGTGAAGTCGCCAATGCGGGCATGGGGCGCAGCGACGTGCTGGCCTTCTGGTTCGGCGAAAGCGATGAAGTCACGCCCGATTTCATCCGCCAGGCGGCCATTGCCTCACTGCAGCAGGGCGAAACCTTCTACTCCCACAACCTCGGCCTGCCCGAGTTGCGCCAGGCCGTGGCCGATTACATGGGCGGGCTGCACGGCCCCATCGGTGCAGACCGCATCGCCATCACTTCCGGCGGTGTCAACGCCTTGATGCTGGCCATCCAGATGCTGGTGGACGCGGGCGACGAAGTGGTGGCTGTCACGCCGGTCTGGCCCAACCTCACCGCCCAGCCCACCATCCTGGGTGCACGGCTGCGCTGCGTCGCGCTGCAACCGCAGGCCGATGGTGCCTGGGCGCTGGACATGGCCCAGTTGCTGGCCGCCGTTACGCCCGCCACCAAGCTGCTGGTGCTTAACGCCCCCAACAATCCCACCGGCTGGACGCTGACCCGCGCCGAGCAGCAAACCATCCTCGACCACTGCCGTCGCACGGGCACCTGGATCCTGGCCGACGAGGTCTACGAGCGCCTGTACTACGCGCCCAGTGCCAACGGCTGCGCGCCCAGCTTTCTGGACGTGGCCGTGCCCGAAGACCGGCTGGTGGTGGTGCACAGCTTTTCCAAAAGCTTTTTGATGACAGGCTGGCGGCTGGGCTGGCTGGTCATGCCCGCCAGCGCCACGCCGCACATGGGCAAGCTCATCGAATTCAACACCTCGTGCGCCAGCGTGTTCGTGCAGCGTGCCGGTATCGCCGCCTTGCAGGGCACCGACAACATCACGCCGCGCGTGGTGGCGCATCTGAAAACCTGCCGCGACACGCTGGTGCCCTTATTGCAGGCCGTGCCCGGCGTGCGCGTGGCCCCGGCGCAGGGCGGTATGTACGCCTTCTTCCAGCTGGCAGGGCACCCGGACTCTTTGGTCACCGCCAAACGCCTGGTAGCCGAAGCTGGCCTGGGCCTGGGCCCCGGCAATGCCTTCGCTCCTGAGGCCCATGGCTGGCTGCGCTGGTGTTTTGCATCCAAAGATCTGTACCGATTGGAGCAGGGCGTGGAAAGGCTCAAAAAGTGGGCTATAATTTGAGGCTTGGTGCGGCGTACTTAAAGTGCAAAGCAACAAGCGACAAGAGCCCAGGTTCAAGTCAAAATTAGCCCAAAGTCATGTTATGATTTCAGGCTGAAAACGCGGGAGTAGCTCAGTTGGTAGAGCGCAACCTTGCCAAGGTTGAGGTCGAGAGTTCGAGACTCTTCTCCCGCTCCAAATTGGTAAAAAGGGAAGCTTCAGGCTTCCCTTTTTTACGAGTTTCGAGCTTGTTTGGTTAAACAAAATAAGCGGTGAAAAAGTTGTGAGTGTGGCGCGATAACAAAGCGGTTATGTACCGGATTGCAAATCCGGCTAGCCCGGTTCGACTCCGGGTCGCGCCTCCAGAATTCAAAATTTGGTGAAATCCGGATTTTGTATAAAAAGTCATGCTAGAATGCAAGGCTTGAAACGCGGGAGTAGCTCAGTTGGTAGAGCGCAACCTTGCCAAGGTTGAGGTCGAGAGTTCGAGACTCTTCTCCCGCTCCAAATTGGCAAAAAAGGAAGCTTAGGCTTCCTTTTTTTATGCCCGTTTGTTTTTGCGTTTTACGGCAGTGAGCACCTGACTTTCAGAGTCAAAACCACCCTCCCTGCGGGTTACAATGCAGCTGTTTTTCAGCTTTGGTGCGACGAAATATGAGGCCCATCCTCTGGTCCCGGCCCTGAGGTTGATGCAGCTGGCTCGGTGGTGTAATTGGTAGCCACAGCAGACTTAAAATCTGCCGACGCAAGTCGTACCGGTTCGATTCCGGTCCGAGCCACCAGTTTTGCATTTTCGCGTGGCGATAATGCTGGATTTGCCCAAAATCCCATGGAACACGACACACCCCAACCGCTAGAAGAATACGTGCCCGGCGTGGCCAATGGCCACCATTACATGGCCAAACTGTGCCACTTTGCGGATGGGCCGTGGTCCATCGAGGTGGTCCACGTGGAAGGGCTGCCACCTCTGGGTGATAGCGACAAAAGTTGGCCCACGCGCGAGGAGGCGGTACAGGCAGCCCAAGCCATGGTGGCTGCGCTGGCGCACTGACATCCGCTTACGCACGTAAAATCCCCAGGTTCCAAATCCACCACAGACGACGGCGCTTTTCCTTTGGCCGATTCCCCAAAGCTTTGTGTCCCTGCTCCTCGCGCTGGTTTTCAACCCCCTTAAAAGCGCCTAATATCTCTCTATGCCTCGTTACAACGCCCCCTTTGAAATCCACGTGCACGGCCAAGTGCCTTTGCGCACCGACGTGACGTTCCAGCAAGTCCAGGAAGCGCTCAAGCCGCTGTGGAAATACGCCGGAGCCAAGTCCCTGGCCGATGCCGCGGGCAGCGCCTACGAAGAAGAGCCAGGCATCCAGTTCGACGCGCCCGAGCACATGTTGCAGATGTGCTGGACGGTGCCGGGCGACGAAGATTTCAAACAGGCGCTGGACGAGATGTGCATGAGCCTGAACGAGCTGGCCGAGCGCGGTGCGTCTATTGAGATCACCTTCTACGACACCGACTTTGACGAAGAAGACGAAGAAGCCACCGACGATTCACGCGATGACTTCATGATGCTGTTCGTCGGCCCCACGCCCGCGGCCATCATGCAGGTGCAGCGCGATCTGCTGGTGCAGGATGTCATCAACATGATGGAGCGCCACTTCGACGCGTCCGAGCTTAACGGCATCGTGCGCGAAATCGACGTACTGTTCACCCAGCGCTTCGATGCTCTGGTGAATTCGCTGGAACTGGGCAAGCCGCCCCGTGGCCCCGGTGGTTCGGGTGGAGCCGGTGGCCACGGCGGCGGCGGTCGCCGCCCGCGCCACCTGCATTGATTACGAGGGCGCGTTCCAGCGCCCGGCAATGTTTTTCAACAATTGGTTGGTAGCCGCCAAACGGCGGTTTTGCACGTCCAGCAGGCTGCGTTCACTGGACAGTGCCGTGGCCTGCGCCACCACCACGTTCAGGTAGCTCACCGTACCGCTCTGGTACTGGTTTTTCACAATCTCCAAAGACCGGTTGGCGGCCGCCAAGGCTTCGGTTTGCAGCGCGGCTTCCTGCTGCAGGCTGCCGGCCACCACCAGGTTGTCTTCTACCTCTTGCAAGGCTGTCAGCACGGTCTGCCGGTAGCTGGCGGTGGCGGCATCGGTGCTGGCCCGGGCGGAATCTACATTCGACTGGCGCAAGCCGCCATCGAACGCTGCCAATGCCAGCGCGGGCCCTACCGACCACAGCAGGTTCGGCGCGCTGACCAAGTTCGCCAAGCCACTGCCTTTGTACCCGGCGCTGGCCGACAGCGTGAGCGCGGGAAAGAACGCGGCCTTGGCCACGCCGATCTGCGCGTAGGCCGCGGCCACGCGGCGTTCTGCCGCCGCGATGTCGGGGCGGCGCTCCAACAGGTTGGCGGGTAGCTGGTCCGGTACCTCTGGCGTGTTGGGCAGAGCGGCGGTACGCGGCAGGCTGAATTCGGACGGTGCCAGGCCCAGCAGCACCGCCAGTGCATGTTCCAGTTGGGCGCGAGAGCTATCGGATTCGATCCGTTGGGCCGACGTGGTTTTCAGCTGGGTTTGCGCCTGCGCCACGTCGTCGGCCGAGGCGACTCCGCCCTGGTAACGGTTTTGTGTCAGCTCCAGAGAGCGTTGGTAGGCCTGCATGCTGCGCTCCAGCAGGGCCGATTGGGCTTCGGCGGCGCGCAAAGAGAAGTAGGTTTGCGCCACCGTGGCTTGCAGCGACAGGCGGGCGGCGGCCAGGTCGTCCTGGCTGGCCTGCACGCGGGCCTGGTCGCCGGTGACGGCACCCGAGAGCCGTCCCCACAGGTCCAGCTCCCAACTGGCGCTGCCGGTCAAGGCCACGCTGTTGGCCGCCGGGCTGGTGGGCGAGGCGCTGCGGGTGGCTGTCAGGCCCGCACCCAGCGTGGGCGACAAGGCCGCACGGCTGCTGCCCAGCGCGGCCTGTGCCACGCGGATTTGCGCGGCGCTGGCCAGCAGGTTCTGGTTCTGGCCCACCTGGGTTTGCAAGCCGTTGAGTACCGGGTCGTTGAACAACTGCCACCAGTCGTCCGGCACGGCGGCGGCCTGCGGGTTGGCGGTGTGCCACAGGCCAGTCTCTTTGAAGGCGTTGGCCGTGGCGGGCAGCTTGGGGGCCTGGTAGGGCGGCGTGGTGCTGCAGGCGCTGAGCAACAGCGCCCAGCCCAGCACAGGGATCAATTTAGGCAGCATCGCTAGCCCTCCGGAGTGAGATAAAGGCGGGCCAGTGCAGGCTATGCCCCCAGGCGCGCAGCCGGTCCATGCCGACATAGACCACGGGCGTGGTGTACAGCGTGAGCAACTGGCTCAGCACCAGGCCGCCCACCACGGCAATGCCCAGTGGCTGGCGCAGCTCGGCCCCGTCGCCATGGCCCACGGCCAACGGCACGGCACCCAACATGGCGGCCACCGTGGTCATCAGAATCGGTCGCAGGCGCAGATGGGCGGCGCGGTAGATGGCCTGGGCGGCACTGACATGCTCCGAATGGCGTTGCCGCGTGATGGCGAAGTCGATCATCATGATGGCGTTCTTTTTGACGATACCGATCAGCAAAATTACCCCGATCAACGCGATGATGGAAAACTCGGTGTGAAAGGCTTCCAGCGCCAGCAGCGCCCCCACACCGGCCGAGGGCAGGGTGGACAGAATAGTGATGGGGTGGATCAGGCTCTCGTACAAGATGCCCAGCACCAGGTAGATGGTGACGATGGCCGCCAGAATCAGCAGCGGCTGGCTGTCTAATGAACTTTTCAGCGCCTGCGCCGTGCCTGCAAAGCTGCCGCGTACCGACACCGGCACACCCAGTGCGGCCACGGCGTTGTTCACCGCATCGGTGGCCTGTGACAGCGACACGCCCAGCGGCAGGTTGAAGCTGACCGTGCTGGCCGGGGTGCCGCTCTGGTGGTTGACCGACAGTGGCGTATTGGTCAGCTCCACCTTGGCAAAGGCCGCGAGCGGCACCTGCGCGCCGCTGCCGGAGGTGAACAGCAGGCTGCGCAGCGACTCGGCGCTTTGCAAAAACTCCGGCGCCAGCTCCATCACCACCCGGTACTGGTTCAGCGGGTTGTAAATCACCCCCACCTGGCGCTGGCCGAAGGCGTTGTTCAGCGTGGTGTCTACCGTGCTGGCGCTCAGTCCCAGGCGGGCCATGGCATCGCGGTCCATCACCACCGAGGTCTGCAGGCCGTTGTCTTGCTGGTCGCTGTTCACATCCACCAGCTCGGGCAGTTGCGACAGGGCGCGGCGGATGCGCGGCTCCCAGGTGCGCAGGTCGGCCAGGTCGTCGGCCTGCAAGGTGTACTGGTACTGGGCGTTGGCCTGGCGGCCGCCGATGTTGATGTCTTGCACCGGCACCAGGAACAGATTGGCACCCGGCTCGTGCGCCAGCTTGGTACGCAGCCGGGCCACCACCTGGTCGGCCGACACGTCGCGCTGGGCCAGGGGTTTGAGCGTCATGAACATGTTGGCGGTGTTGCGCTGGCCGCCGCCGGTGAAGCCGGTCACGCTCTCCACCGCCGGGTCTGTGCGCACTACGTCCATGAAGCGCACCAGCCGCTGCTGCATGAACTGGAACGAGGTGCTCTGGTCGGCGCGGATGTTGCCATTGACGCGGCCGGTGTCTTGCTGCGGGAAAAAGCCTTTGGGGATGGCACCGTACATGTGGATATTGAGCACCACCACGCACAGCAGCGCCACCAGGGCGATGGGTTGGTGGCGCAGCGTCCAGGCCAGCGAGCGCCGGTAGCCGCGCAGCAGCCGCTTTTGTAGCCGACCCGCCCATACCGCCAAGCGGCCGGGTTCCTTTTGGACAGGGGCGTGCCGCAGCAGCGCCGCGCACATCATTGGCGTGGTGGTCAGCGACACCACCATCGACACCAGAATCGAGGCCGACAAAATCACCGCAAATTCGCGGAACAGCCGCCCCACGATGCCGCCCATCAGCAGAATCGGGATGAACACCGCAATCAACGACAGGCTGATGGACACCACGGTAAAGCCGATCTCCCGCGTGCCCGCCAGCGCTGCCTGCAGGGCCGATTTACCGCGCTCCATGTGGCGCGTCACGTTCTCCAGCACCACGATGGCATCGTCCACCACAAAGCCGGTAGCCACCGTCAGCGCCATCAGTGACAGGTTGTCCAGCGTGTAGCCCAGCAGGTACATCGCGCCAAAGGTGCCCGCCAGCGATACCGGCACGGCCACGCTGGGGATCAGTGCTGCGCGGGCATTGCGCAGGAACAAAAACACCACCATCACCACCAGCCCGATGGAGATGGCCAGCGCCCGCTCCACCTCGCGCAGCGAGGCGCGGATGGTGGGCGTGCGGTCCATCACCACCTGGAGATTGATGGCAGGCGGAATGGACGCCTGCAGGTGCGGCAGCAGGGCGCGCACTTTGTCCACCGCGTCGATGATGTTGGCACCGGGCTGTTTGAACAAGATCAGCAGAATCGCCGGCTTGCCATCGCTGACCCCGTAGTTGCGTACATCTACTACGCTGTCGAGCACCTGGCCCACGTCCTGCATGCGTACTGCGCTACCATTTGTGTAGCGGATGATCTGCGGCGCAAATTCGGCTGCGGTGCGCGCTTGGTCGTTGGCACCGATCTGCCAGTTGCGTGTGCCGTCTTCCACCGCGCCCTTGGGCCGGTTGGCATTGGTGCTGGTGATGATTTGGCGCACGGTGTCGAGTGCAATGCCGTTGGCCGCCAGTTTGTTCGGGTCCAGCTCGACCCGCACCGCAGGCAGCGCACCGCCGCCAATGTTGACCTGGCCAATGCCGTCGATCTGCGCCAACCGCTGGGCCAGCACGGTAGAGGCCGCGTCGTACATCTGCCCGCGCGTCAGCGTGTCGGAGGTCAGCGACAGCAGCATGATGGGCGAATCGGCCGGGTTCACCTTGCGGTAGCTGGGGTTGCTGGGCATGCCGCTGGGCAGCAGGGTACGGGCCGCGTTGATGGCCGCCTGCACATCCCGCGCCGCGCCGTTGATGTCGCGGTTCAGATCAAACTGCAGGGTGATGCGGCTGCTGCCCAGCGATGAGTTGGAGGTCATCTCGGTCACGCCGGCGATGGCGCCCAGGGCCCGCTCCAACGGCGTCGCCACCGTGGCCGCCATGGTGTCCGGGCTGGCACCGGGCAGGGACGCGGAGACCGAAATGGTGGGGAAATCTACCTGCGGCAGCGGGGCCACCGGCAGCAGCAGAAAGCCGATGACCCCGGCGATAGCGATACCCAGGGTGAGCAGGGTGGTGGCGATGGGGCGGTGGATGAAGGGGGCGGAGAAGTTCATCGCGGCCCCATCGATAATTTAAAGAAAATAGGCCTCTGGCGCATATGGTACCTACGCAAGTAGCTATTTATTCCATAGCAATGCACGCAATGAATGGCTGACTGCATCACGCCGTCCTGGTGTCGCGGCGGGCGCGCCAGCGTTGTGCCATGCTGGCAAAGCCCAGATAGATCACCGGCGTGGTGAACAGCGTCAGTAACTGGCTGACGATCAATCCACCCACCATCGTCACGCCCAGCGGATGGCGCAGCTCGCTGCCCACGCCGGTGCCCAGCATCAGCGGCAAGGCCCCCAGCAGCGCGGCCAGCGTGGTCATCAAAATCGGCCGAAAACGCAGCAAACACGCCTGGTGGATGGCCGCACGCGGGCTTAAGCCCTGCTCGCGCTCCGCGTCCAGCGCGAAGTCGATCATCATGATCGCGTTCTTCTTGACGATGCCGATCAGCAGCACGATGCCGATGATGGCAATGATGTCCAGGTCCAGTCCGAACACCAGCAGCGCCAGCAGCGCGCCCAGCGCCGCCGAGGGCAGGGTGGACAGAATCGTCACTGGGTGGATGAAGCTCTCGTACAGCACGCCCAGTACGATGTACATGGTGACGATGGCCGCCAGGATCAGCAGCAAGGTGTTGTTCAGAGATGCCTGGAAGGCCAGCGCCGCGCCCTGGAAGCTGGTCTCGATGCTGGCCGGCAGTTGCAGCGCCGCCTCTTCGGCTTGGATGGCGCTGACTGCATCGCCCAGCGAATGGCCGGGCGCGGTGTTGAACGAGATGGTGGCCGACGGAAACTGCCCGGCGTGGTTTACCGCCAGCGCGGCGGATTTTTCCAGCACCTGGGCCACGCTCGACAGCGGCACCTGCACGCTGTTGGCACCGGTCACATACAGCTTGGACAGCGCCTGCGGCCCCAGCCGGTCGTGCGGGCCGACCTCCAGCACCACGCGGTACTGGTTGGACTGGGTGTAGATGGTGGAAATCAGCCGCTGGCCAAAGGCGTTGTACAAGGCGGTATCGATGGCCGCTACCGTCACCCCCAGTTGCCCCGCTGCGATGCGGTCGATCTCCACATAGGCTTGCAGGCCCTTGTCTTGCACGTCGCTGCCCACGTCGGCCAGTTGCGGCAGGCTGCGCAGGCGCTCCAGCAGCGCGGCGGCCCCGGTGTTGAGTTCGTCAAAATTGGGCGATGACAGCAGGAACTGGTACTGGGTTTTGGAGATGCGGTCCTCGATGGTCAAGTCCTGCACCGGCTGCATATACACCTCGATGCCCGACACCTTGCGACTCGCATCGCTCAGGCGGCGCAGGATGGTGCTAGCCGACGCATCGCGTGCGGCCTTGGGCTTCAGGTTGATCAGAATGCGGCCCTGGTTCAACGTGGTGTTCACCCCGTCCACCCCGATGAAGGACGATACGCTCTGCACCGCGCTGTCTTGCAAAATCACCGCGGCCAGCGCCTGCTGCCGGTCGGCCATGGCGGCAAACGAACTGCTCTGCGCCGTCTCGGTCATGGCCTGGATCACGCCCGTGTCTTGCAGCGGGAAAAAGCCCTTGGGCACCACGAAGTACAGCCAGCCGGTCAGCACCACCGTCAGCCCAAACACCAGCAGCGTGCCTGCCTGGCGCGCCAGCACCCAGTCCAGCGCCACGCCGTAGCGGCGGATCAGGCTGTCGAAAAATGTGCCGGTGGCCTGGTAGATGCGGCCATGGCTTTCCTCGGGCGTGTGCTTGAGCAGGCGGGCGCACAGCATGGGCGTAAAGCTCAGCGACACCACGGCCGAGATCAGGATGGACACCGCCAGCGTGATGGCGAATTCATGGAACAGCCGGCCCACCACATCGCCCATGAACAGCAGCGGAATCAGCACCGCAATCAGCGAAATTGTCAGCGAAATGATGGTGAAGCCGATCTGCTTGGCCCCCTTGAGCGCGGCATCAAACGGCTTCTCGCCTTGCTCCACGTAGCGGGCGATGTTCTCGATCATCACGATCGCGTCGTCCACCACAAAGCCGGTGGAAATGGTCAGCGCCATCAGGGTCAGGTTGTTGATCGAAAACCCGGCCAGGTGCATCACGCCAAAGGTGCCCACCAGCGACAAGGGCACGGCCAGGCTCGGGATCAGCGTGGCCGAGCCGCTGCGCAAGAACACAAAAATAACCGCCACCACCAAGCCAATCGCCAGCAGCAGCTCCATTTGCGTGTCTTCCACCGAGGCGCGGATGGTCACTGTGCGGTCGGTCAGGATCTGTACGTCCAGCGAGGCGGGCAGGGTGGCCTGCAGCTTAGGCAGCAGGGCCTTGATGCGGTCGGCGGTGTCGATCACGTTGGCACCGGGCTGGCGCTGGATATTCAGGATGATGCCGGGCACCTTGTTGGCCCAGGCGGCCAGCCGGATGTTTTCGGCATCGTCGACCACGTTCGCCACGTCCTTCATGCGGATGGCCGCCCCGTTCTTGAAGGCAATCACCAGGTTGCTGTACTCGGCGGCGGAGCGCAGTTGGTCGTTGGCATCGATGGTCGAGGCGCGTAGCGGGCCGTCGAAGCTGCCCTTGGCCTGGTTGGTGTTGGCCGCGGCAATGGCGGTGCGCACATCGTCCAGCGCCAGGCCCACACCAGCCAGCTTGCTGGGGTCGGCCTGGATGCGCACGGCAGGGCGGCCACCCCCGGCCAACGCCACCAGGCCCACGCCTTCGACCTGCGACAGCTTGGGTGCCAGCCGGTTTTCCACCAGGTCGTGCACGCGGATCACCGGCAGCGAGGGCGAGGTGATCGCCAGTGTCAGGATCGGTGCGTCCGCCGGGTTCACTTTGCTGTAGGTAGGCGGCATGGGCAGGTCGCTGGGCAGCAGATTGCTACCCGCGTTGATGGCGGCCTGCACCTGCTGCTCGGCTACGTCCAGCGACATTTCCAGCGAGAAGCGCAGCGTGATCACCGAGGCACCGCCCGAGCTGGTGGACGACATCTGCGCCAGCCCCGGCATCTGGCCAAACTGGCGCTCCATCGGCGCGGTGACCGACGAAGTCATCACGTCCGGGCTGGCACCGGGGTACAGCGTGGTGACCTGGATGGTCGGGTAGTCCACCTCGGGCAGGGCCGATACCGGCAGCAGCCGGTAGGCCAGCAGCCCGGCGATCAGGATGGCCAGCATCAGCAGCGATGTGGCCACCGGGCGGAGGATGAAAAGTCTGGACAGGTTCATGGCGCGGCGAAGCTCGGCTTAACTACCGGAGGCTTCTTTTTGCCGGCGTTGTTCGCGCCTTTGTTCGATGAAGGCTTTGCGTTCGTCAGGCGACATTTTCAGGAATTTGTCTTGCTCTTCCTGCGGCAGGCGGTCCAGCCAGCGGGGGCGCTCCTCGGCGGTGGCCTCGCTGGCGGGAGCGGTTTTCTGTGTGGCAGCAGGTGCTTCTGATTTTGTAGCTGCTGGTGCAGACACTGCCTGCGCTGGAGCCGTATTTGTTTCAGATTTTTGGCGCTTGCCGGTATCGGCTGCCGGGGCGGCAATAATCTCCACCTTGGCACCTTCGCGCAGGCGGTCGGCCCCGTCGGTCACCACTTTCTCGCCCACCGAGATATCGCCCCGCACGCTAACTCCGTCGCCGTCGGTGGCACCCAACTGGATGCGGCGCACGGTGACGCTGCCGTCGTCCTTGACGGCGTACACATAGGTGCCCTGCGCGCCGCGCTGCACGGCGGCAGAGGGCACGACCATCGCGCTCTGCAGCGTACCCAGTTGCAGCACCACGTTGACAAACTGGTTGGGGAACAGCGCGCTGTCGGCATTGGCAAACTGGGCCTTGAGCTTGAGCGTGCCGGTGGTAGTGTCGATGGCGTTGTCGGTGCTGGTCACCTTGCCCACGGCCAGCTTGTTTTTGAGGGCCCGGTCCCAGGCCTCGACCACCAGTGGCGTTTTGGCGGCCAGCTTTTGGGTGATTTGCGCCACGTTCGCCTCGGGCACGGCAAACACCACATTCAGCGGCTGGGTCTGGGTGATGCTGACCAGCCCATTGACATCGCTGGTCTGCACCATATTGCCCACGTCCACCTGCCGAAAGCCCAGCCGCCCGCCGATGGGCGCGCGTACCTGGGTGTACGAGAGCTGCAGCTTGGCGCTGTCGACCTGGGCCTGGTCGGTCAGCACCGTGCCCTGCAGTTGCTTGACCAGCGCGTCCTGCGTATCTACCTGCTGCTTGGCAATCGAATCCTTGGCCAGCAAATCCTGGTAGCGGGCCAGGTCCAGTTGGGCGTTGCGCAGCTGGGCCTGGTCGCGCGCCAAGCTGCCCTGCGCCTGCGACAGCGCCACCTGGAAGCTGCGCGGGTCGATCTCGGCCAGCACCTGCCCGGCCTTGACCTGCTGGCCTTCGGTGAAACGCACCGCCTGCAGCACACCCGCCACCTGCGCCCGCACCACCGCGGTGTTGAGTGCGCTGATATTGCCGATGGCCGACACCAGCACCCGCACATCGTGCTGCTGCACGGCGGCCACCGACACCGGCTGCACATTGCTGGCCCCGCCAAAGCGCCGCCCGCCTGCAGCACCACCACCCGGCGCACTGGCCGACTTGGCTGGAGCTGCCACCGCGCTGGCATCCGCCGCGCTGTGGTGTTGCCCCCACCACCAACCGCCGCCACCAGCGGCCGCCACCAGCAAAACCAAGCCCAGATAGCCGGGCCCGGACAGGCCTGTTTGGGTGCGTATAAAAGTGCGTTGGGTCATGGTCGGGCAGAAGGGAAGAGGGTGGCGGGGCGCATACCGCGTGCATGTTAGCCGTTGCCCCCACGGGCTCCGCCCCGCGCGCCAGGCCTTTACTACGGATTTACCCCCGCGCCAACTTGCCTTACGCGTTGGCGGGAGTAGGTGCTACGGAATGCGTAGCTACTAGCGCAGGTGGAGTATGCGCTAAAGTGGTATTTTTAACCCTACTTCCACGCTCCACCGATGCTGATCCGCCCCGCCACGCTGCACGACCTGCCCGCCCTCGCGCCGCTGTTCGATGCCTACCGCCAGTTCTACGACCAAGTGCCCGATCTGCCGCGGGCCACGGCCTTCCTGCAGGCGCGCATGCTGAATGCCGAGTCCACGATCCTCGTGGCGCAGGGCGACAGCGCGGGCCTGTTGGGGTTTTGCTAGCTCTACCCCTCGTTCTGCTCGGTGGCGGCTGCGTTCATTTACGTGCTGTACGACCTGTTTGTGGCCCCGGATGCGCGCAAGTCCGGCGCGGGCCGGGCGCTGTTGCAGGCGGCGGAGCAGTTCGCGGCTAGCCAGGGCGTGGTGCGGATGGACCTGACTACGGCCAAGACGAATCTGGCGGCACAGTCGGTGTACGAGGCGCTGGGCTGGGTGCGCGATGAGGTGTTTTTTGCGTACAGCAAGGCCGTGGATGGCCCGGCTGCCGTTTAGCCAACTGAGGATTCCACCATGCCCGAAGTAACCGGTATCGACCACATCTACATCACCGTGTCCGACCTGGCGCGGGCCGAGCCGTTTTACGACCAGGTGCTGGTGGTGGCGCTGGGCTTTCGCAAGAACAAGTTTCCGCTAGCGGGCGATCCGCACATCCAGTACTTCAACCGGCATTTCGGCTTTGTGCTGCGCCCGGCGCGCAGTGTGGCGCCGCACGACAGCTATGCGCCCGGCTTGCACCACTTCTGCCTGCGCGTCGATTCGATTGCCGATGTGCATACGGTGGCCGAGCAGTTGCGTAGTGCGGGCATTGCGGCTACCGAGGCCCAGCTGTATCCCGAGTACGCGCCCGACTACTGGGCGACTTTCTTCTCCGACCCGGATGGCATCCGCCTGGAGGTGACCAACTACCGCCAGGAGCGGCGTGCGCGGCACGACCACTGGCCGTCTGAGGGCTGATTCGCTGGCCTGTTCTGCGATTGGCTAACCCAGGCCCATGCGTTGCACAGCCGCATCCACAAACGCGGTGACTGCGCGCGGGACCAGCTTGCGGCTGGGGTAGACCACATACAAGCCGCCGTTGGACTGCCCGTATTGCGGTAGTACTTCGCACAGCGTGCCAGCGCGCAGGCTTTGCGTCACTATGGTGATTGGCAGCAGGGCGATCCCCAGTCCTGCAACCGCCGCCTTCAGTTGCGCCTGCGCGGTGTTGGCGCTGAAGCTGCCTGTCACCTCCACCTGTTCCGGGCCCTGGGGGCCCTCTAGCCGCCAGAGGCCACGGCCCACGGTCTTGGACGCGCGGATACAGGCGTGCAGGGACAGATCTTCCAGCCGCGCTGGCGTGCCGCGCAGCGCCAGATAGGCCGGGCTGGCGACCAGCCCCGTGTGGTTGGTGCTGAGCCGGCGTGCCACCAGGCTGGAGTCGGGCAGCTCGCCGCCGCGAAACGCCACGTCGATGCCTTCGCGGATCAGATCGGCCCGGGCGTCGCTGAGCACAAAGTCCAGCTGCACAGCCGGATGCTCGCGCAGAAATTCCGCCACCCAGTCCACTAAAAAGAAGTCAAAAAAATCGGCGGGCACGGCCACCCGCACCAGGCCACTGGGCTCCTGCTGGGCTTCGGTCAGCTGCTGGGCGGCCTGCAGCAGCTCTTCCACCTGGGCAGCGCTGCGCTCGTACAGCGCCCGGCCGGCATCGGTGAGGTTCAGCTTGCGGGTGGAACGCTGTAGCAGGCGCACGCCCAAATGGTTTTCCAACTGCAGCACCTGGCGGCTCAGCGTATTGGGTGGCATGGACAGGCGCCGCGCCGCCTCGGCAAAACTGCCAGCCTGCACCACCTGCACAAACATCGCGATCTCGTTCAGGTCCAGCATGCAGGGTCTATTGCTCTTAAAAATGGATGATTCAAATCCTATTAAACCGTCTAGTCAAGGTCTCGTGCCGTACCTACTATCCAGTTCTGTGTTTTCTGGTTCTTACTTTTCACTGTTCAGGAGTTTTTATGGCCCTTTCTTCTACCGCCCAAAACCGCATCGTTTGGGGCGTTCGCATTTTTCTGGCGCTGGCCATGGGCGCGGCCGGTACGGCCAAGCTGGCCAGCCTGCCGCAAATGGTGGAAATTTTCAACCACATCGGCCTGGGCCAGTGGTTCCGCTCTTTCACCGGGGCGGTCGAGGTCGTCGGTGCGGTGCTGCTGTTGGTACCCGCCACTGGTCTGTTGGGTGCCCTGTGGGTGGGTGGCACCATGGTCGGGGCGGTCGCCACGCACCTGTTTGTCATCGAGGGCTCGCCAGTGGCGGCGATGGTGCTGGGGCTGCTGTGCGCGTTTGTGGTTTACCAGCTGCGGCCGGGCCAGCAGCGCCGTGCTGGTGCGGTGGCAGTATGAAGGCGGCGCTGGAATCCACGGTGGCCACCGGCCGCAAGGTGGCGCACCGCACGCGCGGCCATACGCATGGGCCCATCACCCGGCTGATGAGTCCATCGGACCTGGGCGAGTTGCTAAAACCGTTTGTGTTTCTGGATCTGTTTGTCAGCGACGACCCGGCCCAACTGGGCGGTTTCCCCATGCACCCGCACTCCGGCATCGCTACGCTGACCTACCTGGTGGCCGGCGGCATGGAGTACGCCGACAGCACCGGCCAAAGCGGCCAACTGCAGGCGGGCAGCGTGGAATGGATGCGGGCTGGTGGTGGCGTATGGCACACCGGCAAGCCCACCGACGATGTGCCCGCGCATGGGTTTCAGCTGTGGATCGCGCTGCCCGAGGCACTGGAGAATGCGCCGGCCGAAAGCCAGTACCTCAGCCCGGCCGCGCTGACGCACAGCGGCCCGGCCACGGTGCTGCTGGGGCAGTACGCCGGTGTCCGCAGTGCGATTGCGCACCCGGCCGACGCCACCTACCTGGCAGTGCACCTGCGCGCGGGCGAAACCTGGACCTACCAGCCGCCCGCCGGGCACAGCGTGGGCTGGTTGGCGGTGGACGTAGGTGCGCTGGACCTGCCCGAGCCCCTGGTCCGGGGCGACATGCTGGTGTTTGACCAGACGGAAGACCCCATCACCCTGCGGGCCCAGACCGATGCCGTGCTGGTGCTGGGCTCGGCGGTGCCGCATCCGCACCCACTGGTGTTGGGCCGGTATTCGGTGCATACCAGTGCCGAGGCCTTGCGCCGGGGCGAGGAGGGCATCCGCCAAGTGGCCCAGCGGCTGCGGGCAGAAGGCGTGTTGGGCCTGCGTTAAAGCAGGTTTTCAGAGCGCTGGGCTGCTGTCGATATGTACGTGCGCCGCCTGTGCGCCGTGCTGTGCCGGCAGGCCCAGCCAGCGCTGCGCTGCAGCCTGCAGCACCGCCGCTTCGCCGGTGGTGAGCAACTGCAGACCGCCGGGGCCGCTGTGCAGCAAACCGCCGGCTTCCAGCAGCTGACGGGTGCGCCGTGCCACTGGTTCGCCGGTGGACAGGATGCGCACCTGCGGGCCGACCAGCTGTTCCAGGTGCGCTTGCGCGAACACGTAGTGGGTGCAGCCCAGTACCAGCGTGTCGATTTCGCCCGGATTTAAGCCAAATTGGCCCATAGCACAGGTGTAGTCTGCACACAGTGCTATGATTTTTGAATCATCCTGGGTTTCCACGCTGCGGCTGATGGCATCGGCCAGGCCGTCGCAGGGCTGGACGACGAAGGTGGCCTGGTCTTGCAGGCTGGTGCGCAAGGCCTTGAATTTGGCGCTGGTGACGGTGCCGCGGGTGCCGATCACGCCCACGTGTTTGGTGTGGCTGGCGGCGGCTGCAGGCTTCAGCCCAGGCTCCACGCCCACGATGGGCAGGTCCGGGTGCTCGGCGCGGAGCAGGGCCACGGCCGCCATGGTCGCCGTATTGCAGGCGATGACCAGGGCCTTGATGCCGTGGGCTTGGCGCAGGTAGGTGGTGATGGCACGGGAGCGATTAACAACGTGCGCATCGTCGCGCTCGCCGTAGGGCGCGTAGGCGCTGTCGTCCAGGTAGACGAAATGCTCCAGCGGCAGGGCAGCCTGCAGCGCCTGTAAGACGCTCAAGCCGCCGATGCCGCTGTCAAAAACGCCTATGGGGGCATTCAAGCCGCCACAACTCCGATGTTCTTGAACTCGCCCGTGGCAATCCGTTTCTGCCACTCCGCCGGACCGGTGATGTGCGCGCTGGTGCCGCCTGCATCCACGGCCACGGTCACGGGCATATCCACCACGTCGAATTCGTAGATGGCTTCCATGCCCAGATCGGCAAAGCCCACTACCTTGGCGGTTTTGATCGCTTTGCTCACCAGGTAGGCGGCGCCGCCCACGGCCATCAGGTAGGCGCTTTTGTGCTTCTTGATGGCTTCGATGGCGACCGGGCCGCGCTCGGATTTGCCGATCATGGAGATCAAACCGGTTTCGGCCAGCATCATTTCGGTGAAGCCGTCCATGCGGGTAGCGGTGGTCGGGCCGGCCGGGCCTACGGCTTCGTCACGCACCGGATCAACCGGGCCGACGTAGTAGATGACGCGGTTGGTGAAGTCGACGGGGAGCTTTTCGCCCTTGCCCAGCATGTCCTGGATGCGCTTGTGGGCGGCATCGCGGCCGGTGAGCATCTTGCCGTTCAGCAGCAAGGTGTCGCCGGGCTTCCAGCTGGCGACTTCGGCCTTGGTCAGGGTGTTGAGATCGACTTTTTTGCTCTTGTTGTAGTCGGGCGTCCAGTTGACGTTGGGCCACAGATCGAGGCTCGGTGGGTCCAGGTAGACCGGGCCGCTGCCATCCATCACAAAGTGGGCGTGGCGGGTGGCGGCGCAGTTGGGGATCATGGCCACGGGCTTGCTGGCGGCGTGGGTGGGGTACATCTTGATCTTGATGTCCAGCACGGTGGTCAGGCCGCCCAGGCCTTGCGCGCCGATGCCCAGGGCGTTGACCTTCTCGAACAGTTCCAGGCGCAGGGCTTCAGTCTTGGTGAGTGCACCACCGGCAGAGGACTTGGCCTGCAGTTCGTACATGTCCAGGTCGTCCATCAGGCTTTGCTTGGCCATCAGCACGGCTTTTTCGGCCGTGCCGCCGATGCCGATGCCCAGCATGCCGGGCGGGCACCAGCCAGCGCCCATGGTGGGCACGGTCTTCAGCACCCAGTCGACCACCGAGTCGCCGGGGTTCAGCATGACCATCTTGCTCTTGTTTTCGCTGCCGCCACCCTTGGCTGCGACGGTGATGTCCACCGTGTTGCCGGGCACGATCTCGGTGTGGATGACGGCGGGGGTGTTGTCCTTGGTGTTCTTGCGGTCGAACTGTGGGTCGGCCACGATGCTGGCGCGCAAGGTGTTGTCGGGGTGGGCGTAGCCCTGGCGCACGCCTTGGTTGATGGCGTCGTCCAACGAACCGGTGAAGCCTTCCCAGCGCACGTCCATGCCGACTTTAAGGAACACGTTGACGATGCCGGTGTCCTGGCAGATCGGGCGCTGGCCGGTGGCGCTCATCTTGCTGTTGGTCAGGATCTGCGCAATCGCGTCCTTGGCCGCCGCGCTCTGTTCGCGGTCATAGGCGCGGGCCAGGTGGGCGATGTAGTCGGCCGGGTGGTAGTACGAGATGTATTGCAGGGCGGCGGCAATGGATTCGATCAGATCGGCTTGGCGGATGGCAGTCATGGGGGGCCTGGCTTGGATGTGGATGGGAAAGAAAGGGCAAACCCTCAGATTATCCCCTCTGCGGTGGCGGGGCAATGCAGCTTGCTTCGGGAAAACCGCATGCTATATTTTGCATAGCGGTGGGCGTAGGCTGTATATGCGCTAGAGGCTCTTTCTTTATAAATTCTGCAGAACGGGCTGGGCTGGGCAGGTGTCAAAAAATTGATATATCCCCTTCTTATGATCCGGCGAAAAGCCTGACCCATTCCCCACCCTCTGGACCCCCACCATGTCTGAAGCCACCCTTGCCTCGCGCCGCAGCGCCCTGAAATTTTTGGCCACTGCGCCCATGCTGCCCCTGGGCGCGTTTGCCACCACCTCGCTGCTGTCCGGCTGTGCCACCACCGTGCCGTCCAGCGCCGGTTTTGTGTCGGCCAGCTTCACCGGCATGGCCGCGCCCACCCTGGCCAATCCGGCGGCCATGGCCACCGTGGCCGTGGGCTCGACCCTGAACGTGGCCTACAGCGACAACAGCACCCGCAGCTTCAAGTTGGCCTACCAGCCGTTCTTTAACACCGGCGACATGGTGCCGGACGGCAAGGGCGGCAAGGTGCTGGCCGGTGGCTACGTGGATATCCGCAACCAGCCCATCCTGGACCGCTCGGTACCCGGCAAGGAGCGCCAGTTCTTCTCCGACTGCCCCGATGGCAGCTCGCTGCTGACCCTGTCCAATGCCAATGTGCCCGGCGTGAAGGGCAACACCGTCTTCGCCGTGGTGCAGTTCGAATACACCACCCGCGACCAAAAGGGCACCGATGCCTACGGCACGCTGCCGTCGCCCATCGCCGTGCTGACGCTCGACCAAAACCCCAAAACCGGCCAGCTCAGCCTGGTCAAGTACCACAACGTGGATACCTCCAGCGCCCACGGCCTGTGGATTACCTGCGGGGCCAGCCTGTCGCCCTGGAACACGCATTTGTCCAGCGAAGAGTACGAGCCCAACGCCCCCTTCATCGGCGAGGTGAAGCACTTCAAGGCCTTCAGCAAGAACGTGTTTGGCGACGAAAACAAAGCCAACCCCTACCACTACGGCCACCTGCCCGAAGTGACGGTGCACCCCGACGGCACCGGCTCCATCAAGAAGCATTACTGTCTGGGCCGCATCTCGCACGAGCTGATCCAGGTCATGCCCGACAACCGCACCGCGCTGATGGGCGACGACTTCACCAATGGCGGCCTGTTCATGTTTGTGGCCGACCGCGAAAAAGACCTGTCCGCCGGCACCCTGTACGTGGCCAGCCTGGACACCGGTTTCTCGGTGAACCCGGCAGCGCCCGCCGCCAGCGTTTACTGGGTCAAACTGGGCCACGCCACCAGCGCCGAGATTGAGCACATGGCCAATACCTTGAAGCCCGCCGACATCATGGACGTGCGCAAGGACGACCCCAAAGATGCCAGCTTCACCCAGGTATTTTTGAGCGGCGTGCCCAACTGGATCAAGGTGAAACCCGGCATGGAAAAAGCCGCCGCCTTCCTGGAAACCCACCGCTACGCTGGCCTGGTGGGCGGCACCATGGCCTTCACCAAGATGGAAGGCACCACCGTCAACATCAAAGACAAGGTGGCCTATTCCGCGCTGTCCTACATCCAGGAATCCATGGTCAAGGGCGGCAAAGGCTGGACGGCGGGCAGCGGCATCGCCTTGCCCAAAGCCCTGGTGGCCGGTGCGGTAATCGAGCACAAGCTGATGGGCGGCCAAAAGGACATTGTGGGCGAGGCCATCCGCAGCGACTGGGTGCCCACCGCCACTAAAACCCTGCTGGCCGGGGAAGACATCGCCGCCGATGCCATGGGCAACCTGGCCCATATCGACAAAATCGCCAATCCCGACAACCTGAAGTTCTCGGAAAAGCTGCGCACCCTGTTCATCGGCGAAGACACCAGCCTGCACGTCAACAACTACCTGTGGGCCTACAACGTCGACACCAAGGCCCTGAGCCGCGTGCTGTCTACCCCCGCCGGCGCGGAATCCACTGGTCTGCACGTGGTGGACGAGATCAACGGCTGGACCTACATCATGAGCAACTTCCAGCACGCGGGTGACTGGATTCCGGCCCTGCACGGCAAGGTACAAGCCACGCTGGACCCGCTGGTGCGCGCCAACTACAACGACCGCTTCGGCGCGGCGGTGGGGTATTTGACGGCCGACCCGATGGCGATCAAGCTGGGCTGATGTAGGCCGTTAGAGACGGGGTTGTTGAGAATTGCTATCATTTGAGCACCTCAACCCCGTACTTCGCCTTATGACCACCCGTACCGAACGCGACACCTTTGGCCCCATCGAGGTCCCCGCCGACAAGCTGTGGGGGGCGCAGACGCAGCGCTCGCTGCAAAACTTTGACATCTCCGGCGAGCAGCAGCCGCGCGAAATCATCCGGGCGCTGGCGCTGGTGAAGCGGGCTTCGGCGGTGGTCAACCAGGCGCTGGGCCTGCAGGACTCCGCCAAAACCCAGGCCATCGCCATCGCCGCCGACGAGGTGATCGCGGGCCACCACCCCGGTGAATTTCCCCTGGTGGTGTGGCAAACCGGCTCGGGCACGCAAACCAACATGAACGTCAACGAGGTACTGGCCAACCGCGCCAGCGAGCTGCTGGGCGGCGAGCGCGGGGAAGGGCGCTTGGTGCACCCCAACGACGACGTGAACCGCAGCCAGTCCAGTAACGACGTGTTTCCCACCGCCATGCACGTGGCGGCGGTAGATGCCATCACCCACAAACTGCTGCCCGCCATCGGCAAGCTGCGCGCCACGCTGGCGCAAAAATCGGCAGATTTCGACAGCATCGTGAAGATTGGCCGCACCCATTTGCAGGATGCCACGCCGCTTACCCTGGGCCAGGAATTCTCGGGCTACGTGGCCCAGTTGGACCACGGCGCGCGCCACATCCAGGCAGCCTTGCCCCACCTGTGCGAGCTGGCGCTGGGCGGCACGGCAGTGGGCACCGGGCTGAACGCGCCCAAGGGCTACGCCGAAGCGGCGGCGGCCGAACTGGCCCGGCTGACCGGCTTGCCCTTCGTCACCGCGCCGAACAAGTTCGAGGCCCTGGCGTCGGTGGACGCGCTGGTGCACGCTCACGGCGCGCTCAAAACCCTGGCCGCCAGCCTGATGAAGATCGCCAACGACGTGCGCTGGCTGGCCAGCGGCCCGCGCAGCGGCATTGGCGAGCTCAGCATTCCCGAGAACGAGCCCGGCTCCAGCATCATGCCCGGAAAGGTCAACCCCACGCAGAGCGAAGCCCTGACCATGCTGGCCGCCCAAGTGTTTGGCAATGACGTGGCCATCAACTTCGGCGGCGCGTCGGGTAACTTCGAGCTGAACGTGTTCCGCCCCATGGTGGCGCACAACTTTCTGCAAAGCGTGCGCCTGCTGAGCGACGGCATGGTCAGCTTCAACGACCACTGCGTCGTCGGCATCGAGCCCAACCGCGAGCGCATCACGGCATTGGTCAACAGCTCGTTGATGCTGGTGACCGCACTGAACACCCACATTGGCTACGACAAGGCCGCCTATATCTCCAAAAAAGCCCACAAGGACGGCAGCAGCCTGCGCGAAGCCGCCGTCGCCTCGGGGCACGTGACGGGCGAGCAGTTTGACCAGTGGGTGGTGCCGGGGGATATGGTGGGGCGTTAAAATACATTTGCTATATAAAATATAGCAAATAGCGTAGATGGATATTGCGCTAGAGCCACTTTTCATTAAAATTATGGCAGCCCGGGCTGGTGGTGTAAACGCCCATGCTTTCGGGACTATCCAGCGCCCGGTTGCTGCTCCACAATAGATTCCCCGATTCCTCACAAGGGGGCTGTATGGTGGCGCGCAACAGGCTGCGTATTCTTCATATTTCCGATCTGCATCTGGGCAAAGAGGCCGCGTCTGGCTGGCGCATGCGCCGCGTGATGGGCCGCACGTGGACCGAAAACCTCGTGCAGCTGGCAGCAGACGGGCCGATTGACCTGGTGTGTTTTACCGGGGATCTGGCGCAATCCGGGCAGGTCGGGCAATACGCCGAGGCAACACAATTTGTAGAAGAACTGCTGCGCATCCTGAAAGTGGACCGGGAGCGCTTCTTCTGCGTGCCGGGCAACCACGATGTAGACCGCTCAGTTAACCCACCCGCTTGGAAAAAGCTGCGGGAGCTGGCTTGGCGGGCCGATGGGCAAGAGTTCTCCCGCTGGATTGCCGGAGGCAAGCCTCCCCTGGGTTTTCAAAAAAGCTGGCCCGATGCCGTGCTGCAACGCCAAGATGCCTACCGTGCCTGGTTGGCATCGATGGGGCTGGGCCGTTTTTTGCCCGGTCTGCATCCCCGGCTGGGCTACCGCGTGTCGCTCGACCTGGGGCTGGATGTGCCGCTGCATATCGTCGGCCTGGACAGTGCCTGGCTGGCGGGCGACGACAACGATGCCGGTCGGCTGCGGATCACCGACGAGCAGGTGGGGCGCTTGCTGACAAATGGCGGCAAGCCTTTGCCGGGATGGTGCATGGCCCTGGTGCACCACCCGCTGACCGATCTGGCCGATGGCAGCCTGGTGCAGGGCCTGCTCAGCCACTACGGTGTCAGCCTGCTGCTGCACGGCCACCTGCATGCCCCCAAGCTGGCTCGCTGGAGCAGCCCCGGTGCCCATCTGCAGATTGCCGCTGCGGGCTGCTTGTACGAGCACGACCGCTATCCCAATTGTTTCCAGGTGCTGGACGTACAGCTGCCCGCTGGGCAAGGCATTGCACTGCAGCAACTTTGGGCCCGTACCTGGTCTGCTAATGGGTTTTGGCACAACGACAACGGGTTGTACCCCGGCAGCGTCGATGGCCGGCTGGCCCTGGTTGCGCCCATCCTGCCTGCCGCGCAGTTCATTCCAGGAGAGTTTGTGGGCCGCGCCGACGAGCTGGCCCACATCGGCAAAGCCTTGCTGACCCGCCCTGGCCCGGCCCCGGTGCGCGCGGTCCAGTGCTGCGTGGTGGAGGGCATGGCCGGTGTGGGCAAGACCCGGTTGGCCGAGCATTTTGTGCGGCACCACTGGATGCCCGCCCTGGGAGCGTCTGCTGATGCCGATGCCAATAACTACTACCAACGCCTGCTGCTGGACCCGCTAGCGCCCCCGCCGTCTGCGATGGAACTGGGGCAGCAACTGGCCGACCGCCTGCGCAGCGCAGGGCCGCCCGACACGCTGTGGGCCCGGCTGGGGGCTGCGTTGCAAGCCGGTTCCGGTGGCCATGGCTGCCTGCTGTTGGTTGAAAACGTGGACAGCGCAGCACAGGCCAGCGCCGTGGGCGAGCTGGTCAATTGGCTGCCCGGCTGCCCCATCCTGGTCACCGCGCGGTACACGGGCCTGGGCAGCGGCGCGGGGTGGACCCGCATTCCTTTGGGATCCCTGCGGGACCGTGATGCGTGTGCGCTGCTGATGTCCGAAGTGGAGCCGAGCGGTCATCCACTCACACCTGCCGAGGCGGTTGAGCTGGCGGGCCAGCTCGGCAACCTTCCGCTGGCGTTGCACATTGCGGCCAGCCACCTTAGCCTGGGCTTGGCACCCCAGGCGTTCTGGGACGCGCTGCGGCGCGAGGGCCTGGGGCTGGAGCCGGCGCATCCTGGCGATCCACGGTTGACCACCAACCGGGCCCGGGCCATCCTCCGGTCGTCGTTTGCGCTGTCTTGGCGGCAATGGTGCGCGGGCCGCGGTGCCGATCCGCTCTGGCAACAGGCGCTGGTCGCCCTGGCGCACGGCCCGGCGGCAAAAACCGGGCTCACTTTGTCTGCGGCCATCGCCGGACTTGACGAAGCCGCATACCGGCTTTTTGCGCCTGGCGCTGCCCGACTGAGCCTGTTGCAGTACACGCCCCAGGGCCAGACCAGCCAGCTCCATCCATTGCTGGCCGAGTTTTTGCGCGGGCAACCCGGA
Source organism: Rhodoferax sp. (assembly GCF_025354435.1). Lineage (GTDB taxonomy): Bacteria > Pseudomonadota > Gammaproteobacteria > Burkholderiales > Burkholderiaceae_C > Rhodoferax_B. The sequence continues at coordinate 6,573 of NZ_JANXMU010000027.1, read as the reverse complement.
CCTGATGTGGCCACCGTGCGCGATCGTTTGACGGCCTGGTTCATGCCACGCTTGCCAGAAACCGGTAACGCGGCCCAGGGCCTGGCCTGGAGGCAGCTCTGGGACGAGTCCGAGGCCTTGGCGTACTGGCTGGCTTTGCTGCCACCGGATGCGGCGCTGGCGGCGGAACGCGCCGGTTCGGCATTGGCGGTGGGCCAGGGGCCGTATGGCACGTGGCAAGCGCTGTGCGAGCGCTTGATCCTGCACTTTGCCCTGGAGCCCGACCATTTGAGCGGCTTGTGGTGGACCTTGGGCCAGGTCGCTCTGCGCAGTGGCGACCCGGTGCGGGCGTTGGAGGCCGCAGATGCCAAGGCCGTGCTGGACTTTGCGCGGGGGGATGACCGGGAGTGGGCGTTGGCCCGTGGCACGCGGGCCGATGTGCTGTTCATGCAAGGCGCACTGGACGATGCCCTGGCTATTTGGCAAAACGAGCTGTTGCCGGTGTACCAGAGGCTGGGCGACGAGAGCAGCTGGGCGTTGACGCGGGGCCGGATCGCCGATGTGCTGGAACGCCAAGGTGATCTGGGCGGCGCGTTGAAGATCCGGCGGGACGCGGTCTTGCCGGTCTTTGCGAAGCTGGGCGACCCGCACAACCTGGCCCTGGCATGGGGCCAAATTGCCGATGTGTTGTTTGAACAGGGCGACTGGGTCGAGGTGTTGCGCATCCGGCGCGAAGAAGAATTGCCCATTTACGAGACGCTGGGTGACGTGCATTCGCGGGCGCTGACGCTGGGCCGGATTGCCGATGTGCTGCAGGCGCGTGGTGATCTGGACGAGGCCTTGCGGGTCCGGCGTGAAGAGGAGCTGCCGGTCTATGAAAAGCTGGGTGACGTGCACGCCAAGGCGGGAACCCTGAGCCAGATCGCCGACGTGTTGCAGGCGCGGGGCGATGGCGACGCGGCGCTGAAGATCTGGCGCGAAGACGTGTTACCGGCGTTCGCGCATCTGGGCGATCTGCGTTCGCGGGCCGCCGTACTGGGCAAGGTGGCCGACGTGCTGCTGCAGCGTGGTGATGTCGACGGGGCGCTGCGGATACGGCGTGAAGAGCAACTGCCGGTGTACCAGGCCTTGGGCGATGTGATGGCACGGGCGCAGACCATGGGCCGAATCGCTGAAATACTACAGATCCAAGGGGAACCGGATGCGGCAGTGCGGATGCTGCGTGAAGAGGCCTTGCCGGTGTATGACCAGTTGGGCCAGCGGCACGAGCTGTTGGTGGCGCGGTGGCTGCTGCTAAGAGGACGCATAGCAGACAGAGCCGAGGCCTCGATATTGCTGGTACAGGCTTATGGTGCAGCGCGTGAGCTGCAATTGCCGATGGCGGAGCAGATTGCCGGTTTCTACGAGGATGCGTTTCAGACCCCGTTGCCAGTGGCTGGCGTGTAAGCCAAGCCGTCTTTCGCCTTTGGCCAAATAACGCAGTCGCGGTTACCGCTGCACATACCGCAGCAGCATCTCCACCACGTTCTCGCGCCGCTGGGCCGCGGCTTCGGGGCTGTCCATGTCGCGCTGGAAGATCAGGGTGAAGGTGTGGCTGTTGGACACGTTGAAGAAGCTCAGGGCGCTGATCGACATGTGCAGATCCACCGGGTCCAGGCCGGGGCGGAACACGCCTGCGGCCACGCCGCGCTGGTAGACCGCTTTGACACCGTCGATGGCGGTGGCGTTGAGCTGCTGGATGGTGGTGCTGCGGGCCAGGGAGGCACCGCGCTGGATGTTTTCGTTCATTACCAGGCGCACAAAATCGGGGTTGGCGCGCTCGTAGTCCACGGTGAAGCCGACCAGGGTGCGCAGGGCTTCGATGGGTTCCAGGTCTTCCAGGTGCAGCGCGCTCTCGATGGTGCGGATGCGGCTGTAGGCATCTTCCAGCACCTTCAGGTACAGGCCTTCCTTGCTACCAAAGTAGTAGTAGATCATGCGCTTGCTGGTGCGCGTGGCTTCGGCGATCAGGTCGATGCGGGCCCCGGCAAAGCCTTTTTCCGAGAACTCGCGTGTGGCCACGGTGAGGATGTCGGCCCGGGTGCGCTCAGGGTCGTTGGTACGGGATTCGGATTTGGGGGCGGGGGCTAGCACTTTCATAGCGGGGAGTGTAGGAGATAGCGATCGGTTGTTACCTCGCTAACGACCTAAGGCCGTGTGCAGTGCGGCGTTGAACGCCTCGGCGCGCTCGTACTGCACCCAGTGGCCCGCCTGCTCCACCAGTTGCAGCGACTGGAAGGTGGGCGCGGCCTGCAGCGCGGCGGCCAGCGCGTCCAGCCGCCCTAGGTAGAGTGCGTCCTCGCGCCCATAAATGGCCCACACCGGGCAACGCACCTGCTGCAGGGCCAGGGACAGCACATCGGTGTACGACAGGCGGCGGCCAGGGATGCGGTCGCGCAGCACGTTGGCGATGTGCAGGGCCAGGGTGTCGGCATCCACGCCTGCCGGGTCGAACAGCATCAGCGCCGTGAGGTTGTGGCGGTGCCGGGCTTCGCGGGCCACCGGGTCGGGCAGGTGCCGCCAGGCTTTCAAGGGCACGGTATTGCGCTGCACCATGCCCAGGGCGGGCGCGCCGACCAGCACCAGGCGGGCCACGCGCGCTGGATAGGCCTGGGCCAGAAAGCCGCCGACCATGCCGCCGAACGAAAAGCCCACCAGGTCCACTGGTGTGTCGCCCAGCAGTTGCTGCAAACCTGCCTCCAGCGGCAGGGGCAGGGCGTCGGCATCGCTGCCGTCGGTGGGCAGGTCGGAGTCGCCAAAGCCGGGCAGGTCGGGCACCCACACCTGCCGTCCGGCATCGACCAGGCTCTGGATGTTGCGCAGCCAGTGCGTCCAGCTGCCGCTGCCGCCGTGCAGCAACAGCACCGGCGGCTGGCTGCCGGGTGCCCCCCAAACATGCCATACGGTGTGGCCGTCGCCGCAGGGCGTGGTGTGCTGGGTGGCGCGGGCGCGCAGGTGGGCGATGTCGGTGGTGGGCATGGATGCTATGCAAATAAGAGCTGCTCACGCTAGTGGAATAAGCGTGAGAGCCTTATTTTATGCAAAGAAACGGAGGCCCTTGGGTTCAGCTGCGTTGTTTCAGCCGCATGTCATTCGGCAATGGCGTAGACCGGCGTAGCACGTCTTCGCTGAGCCACAGCGCACTTTTGCGGGCGCGGGCGGCCACCACGGGCAGGGGCAGGTTGACATAGTCGTCGTTGAAGACTTCAAAGCTGTAGTCGCCGCGGTAGCCTAGGCGGTCGAGCTTGAGCACCAGGTCCACCATTTGCTCGCTGTGCACGCCTTCACCGGGGAACACGCGGTAGGTGCGGGCGGTGGTCATGCGCTCTTCGAATGTCTTGGTCTCCTGCCACATGAAGTCGGCCAGTTGCACCAGAAAGATCTTGCTCGGGTCCAGGTAGTCGATCTCGTCCAGCGAGGTCTTGGCGGCCACGATGTGGTAGCCGTCGATGCCCAGGCCCAGGTTGGGGCAGTCGGCGCGGCACACCACGTCCCAGGCGGTGGTGAATTCGTTCACCGTGCGGCCCCACGATAGGCCCTCGTAGGCGATACGGATGCCCAGCGGCACGGCCAGCATGGCCAGCTTGCGCAGGTCGCGGGCGATATGGTCCAGATCCTGGCTGGCGTGCGGCGAGGTGCTGGAGCAGGCCAGCAGCACCTTGCAATCCAGCGCCGCGCACATCTGCAGCATGGCCTTGGCGATGTCGATCTTGTACTCGTGCAGGTGGCCGCTGAGGCCCTCAAAGTCGCGCAGCACCTGGAAGCCGGTGCCGCGCAGGCCGCTGGCCTTGACCTCGGCCACCGCTGCCTCCATGCCGTCCGGGTGGCCAACAATGTCGTTGGCCTTGAGCATCACCTGGGTAAAGCCCGCGTCCACCATGGCCTTGAGCTTGGCCTTCAAAGGCCCGGCCAGGGTGATGGTGTCCATGCCGAAGCCTTGGATGGCGTGGTCTTTCATGCTGTGGCCCCCTCGGGGGGCAGCGAAGACACGGAGTGCGCAGCGTGGGGGCCCGTCTTCTCGCTATGCACGAGCTCGAATACGACAGACCCCAGGTAGGTCTTGGTGATCGCCCCCCGGCTTTCGGTATGGGTTGCCTGCGTTTCCACAAACTCCACGCCGAGTGCGCGCAAGGCCTTCACCGCCTCCAGCACGTCGGGCACGCCCAGGCCGATGCGCTGCAGGCGTTCATCCGCATCGTGCACGTTCAGCTCGGGCTCGATCAGTTGCAGCATGAAGCTGTTGGCGGCTTCCAGCGCCGGGCTGCGCAGCAGGCTGCCCTTGGGCATGATGCCGAAGCGCTCTTCGTCGGGGATCAGGGCCATGCCAAACAAGGCGTTGTAGAACTCGATCCAGTCGTAGCTGCGCTCCGGGCCGATGTACTGCACCACACCAAAGAAGTGCAGCCCGGTTGTGGCTGCGGGCTTTTGGTTAACCGACGGAATGGGGATGAAATCCACGTCGTAGATGGAGAAGTCTTTGTAGCGGTCCACAAAGTAGATGCGGCTGCCGCCCGCGCCGTGGATGGCGGGGATGTTCAGCTCCATCACCTCGGCGTGGGTGGGGACCTCCCAGGCACCGCGCTCGCGCACGTAGTGGTAGGCGGCACGCGCATCGCGCACCCGCAGGGCGATGGCCGAGATGGTGGGCGATTCACTGCCGTGGCCTGCGGCCTGCGCGTCGCTGGGGTGGCCGTTGACCACGATGTTCAAGCCGCCCTGGCGGTACAGCTGGATCTCGCGCGAGCGGTGCCGCGCCACCGGTTTGAAACCCATCATTTCCAGCACCTGGCCCAGCGCCTGCGGCTTGGGCGTGGAGTACTCGATGAACTCGATACCGTCCAGCCCCAGCGGGTTGGAGGCATCGCTGAACGAGGCCTGCAAGGGCTCGCGGCTGGGGTTGGCGAGTAAATCACTCATGGATTAAATGCTCCTTAAATAGTAGCTGCTTGTGCAGGTGCGGCATGCGCTCCACCCAAAAATAGGCGCTCAATATGCGGGTCTGCAAGCAATTCGGATGCCGGTTTTTGCAGCACCAGGCGGCCAGACTCCAGCGCAATCGCTTCGTCGGATATTTTGAGCGCACTTTTCACGTTTTGTTCCACCATCAGCACCGTGGTGCCCTGGTCGGCCAGTTTGCGCAGCAGTTTGAACACATCTCCCACCACCATGGGCGACAGGCCAATGCTGGGCTCGTCAATCAGGATCACCTTGGGGCGCAACAGCAGGGCGCGGCCAATCTCCAGTTGCTTTTGCTCGCCGCCCGACAAGGCTGAAGCCATGCTGTCCATGCGCTGCTTGACGCGCGGGAAGAACTCCAGCACCTCGGGGATGCGCTGGTGCGTCAGTTCCTTGCCGATGGTGATGCCACCCAGCTCCAGGTTTTGCCACACCGTCAGCTGGCCAAACAGGTTGCGGCCCTGCGGCACAAAGGCGATGCCCTGGGCCAGCAGCTCCTTTTGCGTCAGCCCGACCACGCTTTTGCCATACAGCTTGATTTGCCCCGAGCGCGGTTTGAGCAGGCCAAAAAGGGTTTTCAGCACCGTAGACTTGCCCGCGCCGTTGGGGCCGAGCAGCAGGGTGATGGAGCCGGTCTGGGCCTTGAAGCTCAGGTTGTTCAGGATCATGAAGTCCTTGTACCCGGCCACCACGTCATTGAATTCAATACAGGTGTCGCTCATTTTCATGCTCCCAGGTAGGCATCTAAAACCTGTTTGTTGCCACGTATTTCCGCCGGTGTGCCGATGGCCATCACCTTGCCTTCGACCATCACCATGATGCGGTGGCACAGGTCCATTACGAAGTCCATGTTGTGCTCGATGACCACGAAGCTGCTTTTCTTGCCGCTGGCCGGGTTGCGGTTCAGGTCTTTCAGCAGGGTAGAGATGCCGCCGACCAGGCTGGGGTTCACGCCTGCGCAGGGTTCGTCCAGCAGCACCAGGTCGGGCTCGCTCATGAAGGCCATGGCGATATCCACCAGTTTTTGCTGGCCGTAGCTGAGTTCACCGGCCTTTTTGTCGGCCACGTGCTCGATGCGAAAGCGCTTGATGAGCGCATCGGCCTTGGCACCGAGTCCCGAGTCGCTGGGCGCGAACATGCGGCTGAACATCGTGCCCTGGTGCTCCTGGGCGGCGACGATCAGGTTGTCGCGTACGCTCATCTTGCCGAACACCTGCAGGGTCTGGAAGGTGCGGCCAATGCCGCGGCGGTTCAACTCCAGCGGGCCGCACTGGGTCACGTCCTCGCCGTTGAGTTCGATCTTGCCGGTGTCAGGGGTGATCTGGCCTAGCATGCTGTTGAACAGCGTGGTTTTGCCGGAGCCGTTGGGGCCAATCACACCGAAGATTTCGCCGGGCTGGACTTCAAAGCTCACACCGCCCACCGCCTGGATTGCACCGTAAGCCTTCTTCAGGTCGGTGACTTTCAAAAGGGATTGGCTCATGGCTTGGCTCCTGCTGCAGCGCGTGCGGCGCTGGCTTCTTTGGATTGTTTCTTGGCCTTCATACGGTCGGGCAAGCTCAGCAGCCCGTCCGGCAGCCAGACCATCAAGATGACCAC
>NZ_JANXMU010000007.1 GCF_025354435.1 Rhodoferax sp. | reverse complement strand
TTTTTAACACTGAACACCCTATGCCTTCCCTCCACATACTCGTTACCGGCGGCACCGGTTTTTTAGGCCAGGCGCTGTGCCGCATGCTGCTGGCGCAAGGCCATAGCCTCACGCTGTGGGTGCGCAATCTTGATAAGGGCCGCAAGATGTACGGCCAGGCGCTGCACTGCATCACCCGGCTGGCGGAGCTGCAAGATACCCCGGTGGATGCGATTTTGAATTTCTCGGGTGAGCCCGTGCTGGGCCCACGCTGGTCGCCCGCACGCCAGCAGGTGCTGCACGCCAGTCGCAGCGGGGTCACGCAGGCGCTGGTGGAATGGGTGGCCCAGCTGGCGCACAAGCCGCGCTGGCTGCTGTCGGCCTCGGCGATTGGGTTTTATGGTGTGCAGGCGGTGGACGACCCGGGGGCGCTGGGCGAGGGCGCACCGCCGCAGCCGATTTTCATGTCCGAGCTGTGCCAGCGCTGGGAACACACCGCCCAGGGCATGGCCGCCCATGGCGTGGCTGTGGCCACCGTGCGGCTGGGCGTGGTACTGGGCCAGCAGGGCGCGCTGCCGCAGATGCTGCAGCCGTTTCGCTTCGGGGTGGGCACGCAGATGGGCGCGGGCGACCAGGTGCTGAGCTGGGTGCATTTGGACGATGTGCTGGCGGCCGTGGCCTTTCTGTTGGCCAAGCTGGACAGCGTACCCGCCACCGGGGCCTACAACCTCACCGCGCCGCAGCCCGTGACCCAGCGGGAATTTACCCGCACGGCCTGCAAAGTGCTGCACCGCCCGCTGGCCGTGCCGGTGCCCGCGGTGGTGTTGAAATTGCTGCTGGGCGAACAGGCCACACTGCTCACCGACGGCCAGCGCGTGGTGCCCCAGCGCCTGCTGGCCGAGGGCTTCCGCTTCCGGTTCGACACCTTTGAAGCTGCGCTGCGGGACCTGGAGCTGCGGCGAAAATAAGTGCCCATGACCTCACCCACCATCACCCAACCCGCCGCCCAGCTTCTCGCTCTGCTGCAGGCCCACCCCCATCGCCGCATCCTCGTTGGCATCGTCGGCCTGCCGGGTTCCGGCAAAAGCACCATCGCCGCGCAGCTCGCTACAGAGGTCAACGCCCAGGCCGGGGCGGGCACGGTGCAGGCGCTGGGCATGGATGGCTTCCACCTGAGTCGTGCAGCCTTGGCGCAGATGCCCGACCCGGCGGCAGCCCTGGCCCGGCGCGGCGCGCCCTGGACTTTTGATCCCGCCTCGCTGGCCGCCCGCATCAGCGCACTGCGCCAGGCCTCTTTGCAACTCGGTGCCGCGCCGGTGCTGTGGCCCGAGTTCGAGCACAGCGTGGGCGACCCGCAGGAAGATGCTGTGGCCATCGGCCCGGCTACCCGGCTGGTGCTGGTCGAAGGCCTGTACCTGCTGCACCGCGACCACGGCTGGAACCTGGACGGCCTGCTGGATGCCTGCTGGTACCTGGACGTGCCCATGGAGGTGGCCATGCAGCGCCTGGTGGCCCGCCACCAGGCCGCCTGGGGCTTTACCGTGGCGCAGGCCGAGGCCCGGCTGGTCCTGAACGACCGCCTGAATGCCGACACTGTCGCTTTGACGCGAGGCCGCGCCGACGGTTTGTTGCCGAACGTATGATCCTTGGCATGCCTTTCACCACCGACCCGATCGCGTTGCAAATGTTGGCCTCGCAGCAGGACACGCCGCTGCTGGTCGCGCTGTTCGATGCAGGTGACCAGCTGCGCTTTGCCAACGCGGCATTTCGGCAAAGCTACGGACTGGGTCCCGACGAGGAGCCCACCTGGGCCGAGATGCTGCTGCGCAACCATGCCGAGGGCGTGGGCGCGCTGATAGAAACCACCGACATCGCCAGCTGGCTGGTGTCGGCCCGGTCGCGCCGCGGCAAGCTGCCGTTTCGGGCGTTCGAGGCCGACCTGTGCGATGGCCGCTGGGTCTGGATGACCGAAACCCTGCGCTCCGACGGCTGGATGCTGTGTGTGGCCAGCGATATTACCGAGCTGCGCAGCAGTGAACGGGTGCTGCGCCAGGCCCGCGATGTGGCCGTGCGGGCGGCGCAGACCGATGTGCTTACCGGCATCAGCAACCGGGCGCACATTCTGCAGCTGCTGGAGCAGTCCATTGCGCAGCTGAATCTGGACGGCACCTCGTGCGGCGTGGCGCTGGTCGACCTGGACCACTTCAAGCGTGTCAACGACACCTACGGTCACCCGGCGGGCGATACCGTGCTGAAGCATTTCGCGCACACCGTGCACGAGGTCTTGCGCCGCGACGACGGCCTGGGCCGGGTGGGCGGAGAGGAGTTTTTGATCCTGTTCCCCGGCATGTACGCCACCGGGCTGGAAAATATCGTCACGCGGATTCTGGATGTCGTACGCGCTTCGCATCCGCTGCCCGAGCAACCGCAGTTTGGTTACACCTGCTCGGCCGGCATCGGCATCTTGAAGCCCTATGAAACCCTGCGCTGCGCGTACAACCGGCTCGACGAAGCGCTGTACGCCGCCAAGGGTGCTGGGCGCGACCGCTGCGTCTGGGCTAGTTGATATTTCGCTTTAACGCTGGCTTGCGCTACGGCGGCGCACAAACACTACGGCGATCAGCCCCAGGGTCACCAGGGCCAGCGATCCGGGTTCGGGTACTTCTACGGCCATTTGGTAGGGGCCGAATCCGTCCAGCGCTGCACTGGCGTTGGGGCTCACCCCGAAGGCCGCGCTGTACGAGGATTCGCCCGCTACACCGGTAAACGACAGGTCGGACGCAAACGCCCACTGGATGGCGTTCACGTCCGCTGCCAGGATTTGCAACCAGTAGGTGGTGTTGGCCGCCAGGTCGAACGCCGATGTGGGCGCGAAGCTGTAGGCCTGGAAGCCGCTGGAAGCAATGTCCGCACTGGACAGGCTACCCAGCGACAGCAACGTGCTGCCTGGGGCCGCACCGTTGCTGGCCAGCAGGTTGACCTGGACGTTGCCCACCACATCGGGGCCCAGGTTCATCAACAGGGCCTGCACCCCTCTGAGCGTGCCGCCCTCGGCCCCGGTGGTGAAGGAATTGGCCAGCGGGCCGTAGCCATAAATCGGGTCGGAACCACTGGGGGCCGCGCCCAGGTTGTTGTAGACCAGCGCGGCCTGGGCGGTGGGAATAGCGGTAGCGATGAGCAGGCACAGGCTGGCCTGGCGCAGCAGGGTGGATAGTTTGGAAAGCATGGGGGTTCCTGGGTGAGATAAAGGGGATGAGACGTTCACAGCAACGGGTCGCTTACGCCGTGCTTGCCGGTTTCCACGTGGCCTGCGCACTGGCAGACGAAGCTGGCATCGGTGCTGGCGGTGACCAGCAGGTCGTACCAGCGTGCGCTGGTCTGCAGCGTCCAGTCAGAGCGGAAGCTGGCACCAGGGGCGACCGTTTGGTGCGAGCTGGTGTGCTGGTACTGGTCGGTCACGGTCACGGTGGTGGGCGCGGTGCCCACATTGGTCACCACCAGCGAGATGCCGCCGCTGACGGTGTCGTACAGGCTTTGGACGTTGAGCTTGGCCGCCGCTGCGTCCAGGCTGCCTGCAAACTTGCGCAGGAAGCCATTCGGCCCGTACACCGCCAGGTCGTAGGCGCTGGAGCCGGCAGGCGGGGTCCAGGTGTCAGACAGCGATTTGCCCGCCTCCACCGTGTAGCCCCAGGGGCCGGTGGACCCACCGGCCACCGTGCCGTTGGCGGTGCGCACATGGAACCAAGCGCCCACCGCGCCAGCGTTGCTGAAGCTGATGCCAATGCTCTGGTTGACCGCGTTCACCACGCTGGTGGCCTGCAGCTGGTAGGGCAGGGCGCGGGCCAGGCGAGTGCCGGGTTCCTGCACCGGCATGCTCTGGTTAGTGGGGGGCGTGACCGGCAGATTGGGGTAGGTTTTGCTGCTGGTGATGTCGGCCGCCGGTGGCACGTAGGCGGTGGTGCTGGGCAGTCGCGAAGCGCTGGCGCTGGCAATCGAGAAGTCCAGCGTCGAGCTCAAATCGCCGCAGACGGTACGCCGCCACGGGGTGATGTTGGGCTCGGTCACGCCAAAGCGTTTTTCGATGAACTGGACGATGGAGGTGTGGTCGAACACCTGCGAGTTGACCCAGCCGCCCTTGCTCCAGGGCGATACCACCAGCATGGGCACCCGCGCGCCCAGGCCGTAGGGACCGGCCGGGTAGGTGGTGCTGCCGTTGCCGGGGTAGATTTCATTGGTGGTGCTGACGGTAGATTGGCCCTGCGCCGCCGTCATCGGTGGGGTGGGCGGCACCACGTGGTCGAAGAAGCCGTCGTTTTCGTCGTAGCAGATGATCAGCACGGTGCTGGCCCAGACGGCCGGGTTGGCGGTCAGCGCGGCCAGCACGTTGTTGACGTACCAGGCACCGTAGTTGGTCGGCCAGTTGGGGTGCTCGGTATAGGCCTCGGGCGCGGCGATCCACGATACCTGGGGCAGGGTGTTGTTCAGCACGTCGCTGCGCAGCTGGTCGAACAGCGCGCCGTTGTTGAACGCGCCGTTGTTGTAGATGTTGGTGCCCACACGGGCGCGGTCATACAGCGGCTCCCCGGGCACGGCGTTCTGGTACTGCTTGAAGTACAGCAGCGAGTTGTCGCCGTAGTTGCCGATGTAGGGCTGGCCGGTCCAGCCCCAGGAGCCGGCGGCGGTCAGGCCCACGCCAATGTCCTGGTAGATCTTCCAGCTCACCCCGGCGCTTTGCAGCCGCTCGGGATAGGTGCGCCAGTTGTAGCCCGCTTCGGCATTGGTGACCACCGGGCCGTAGGGCGCGGCACCGTTGCCGTTGCTGCCCAGCACTACCTTGCCGGGGGTGCTGCCGGTGGCCGCGCCGTCGGCGCCCAGCGTGCCGTTCTGGCCGGACCAGCCGCTCCACAGGTAGTAGCGGTTGGGGTCGGTGGAGGCCATGATGGAGCAGTGGTAGGCATCGCACACGGTGAAGGCATCGGCCAGCGAGAAGTAGTAAGGGATGTCGCTGCGCTGCAGGTAGCCCATGGTTTTGCTGGTTTTGTTTTGTACCCATTTGTCGTACCGGCCGCCGTTCCAGGCCCCGTGTGCGTCCTTCCAGGAATGGGCCAGGTCGGCCAGAAACGCCAGGCCCAGGTCGGCACCGGCAGGGCGGAACGGCAGCACGGTGGGCGGGGATTGGGTTACGCCCGCGGCGTTCTGGTTGGGCTGCTCGAACACCGAATTGCCCGAGCCGTACAGGCGCACCGCGCGCGGGTCGCTGAAGCCGCGCACACCGCGCAGCGTGCCAAAGTAGTGGTCGAACGAGCGGTTCTCTTGCATCAATACAACGATGTGCTGCACGTCCTGGATGGTGCCGGTCACCGCGTTGGCGGGGATGGCCAGCGCCTTTTGGATGCTGTCGGGGAACACGGCGGTCAGCCCCACACCAGCGGCCCCCCGGAGAATGGAACGGCGGTCGATCGAGGTCATGGGAAAGTCCTTGTCTTGGATGTGGGATGAACTTGGGGTGAGAGAAAATTCTGTTCTTTAGTTGTGGCAAGCCTGTGTCAGCCTGTAAAAATCGTGCTTCAGCGTTGGGTGCCTGCCTGTACCATCGGCAGTTTTGCTATTGAATAAATAGCTACTGGCGTAGGTGCTGATTGCGCTAGAGCCATATTTTTTATAAATTTCAACCTTTTTCGGTAGCTTGTATGAACCACCCCTCGGCATGACCCTCGCTGCTTGCACCATGGTGCTGGGCACCACCAGTGGCGCTGGCAAAAGCTGGCTGACCACGGCACTGTGCCGCTATTACGCCCGCCAGGGCTTGAAGGTGGCACCCTTCAAAGCGCAGAACATGAGCAACAACGCCCGTGTGGTGGGCGGCGGCGAGATCGGCAGCGCCCAGTACTTCCAGGCGCTGGCGGCCGGTGCCGTGCCCGAGGTGCGCATGAACCCGCTGCTGCTCAAGCCCGAGCGCGACACGCACAGCCAGGTGGTGCTGTTGGGCGAAGTCAACGCGGAGCTGACCGGCATGGACTGGCGCAGCCGCAGCGCCAGGGTCTGGCCGGTGGTGGCCCAGTCGCTGGACGCGTTGCGTGCGGAATACGACGTGGTGGTGATCGAAGGCGCGGGTTCGCCTGCCGAAATCAACCTCAGCAGCAGTGACATCGTCAACATGCGCGTGGCCCGGCATGCCGATGCCCGCTGCCTGCTGGTCACCGACATCGACCGGGGCGGCGCATTTGCCCACCTCTACGGCACCTGGGCGCTGCTGCCTCCAGAGGAGCGGGCGCTGCTACACGGCTTTGTGCTGAACAAGTTCCGGGGCGATGCCCAATTGCTCGCACCGGCTCCGCAGATGCTGCAAGACCTGACCGGCGTGCCCACCGTGGCTACGCTGCCGATGTGGTGGCAGCATGGCCTGCCCGAAGAAGATGGGGTGTTCGACGACCGCAGCCGCAGCAGTGGCACGGTGACCCGCACCATCGCCGTCATCGCCTACCCGCGCATCAGCAACCTGGACGAGTTCCAGCCGCTCAAAAACGTGCCCGGCGTGCGCCTGGTCTGGGCGCGCAGCCCGGCGGATCTAGCCGGAGCCGACTGGGTCATCCTGCCCGGCTCCAAGCACACCAGCGGCGACCTGGCCTGGCTGCGCCAACAGGGACTGGACGCGGCCATCACGGCGCACGCGGCGCGCGGCGGCGCGGTGCTGGGCATCTGCGGCGGCCTGCAGATGCTGGGCGAGGCGCTGATCGACCTGCATGGCATCGATGGCAATGCGCCCGGCCTGGGCCTGTTGCCCCTGGTCACGCAGTTTGAAGTGCAAAAAACCGTGCGGCACCGGAAAACCCGTTTCGCAGAAGACATGACCGGCCCCTGGGCGGCGCTGGCCGGGGTGGCGGTGGCGGGCTATGAAATCCACCACGGCCAGACCCAGCAGCACGTGGCCATGGCCCAGGGCGGTGATGTGGCCCGGCCGGTGATGCCCGACGGCCTGGCCTGGCAGAACGCGGCGGGCAATGTGCTGGGCCTGTACCTGCACGGCCTGCTGGAAGATCCGGCCGCGCTGCAAGCCCTGTTCGGGGCCACGGTGCCCACGCTGGAGGCCGTATTCGACGGTCTGGCCGACTATGTGGGCACGCATTTCCAACCCGGGTTTTTAAATGCCTTGATTCGCTAGTAACTGTATACACTGGGTCATCATGATCCACGTCCATGGCTAGGTTTATGTTTGCCGACTGGCTGCTGGCCTGTTGGCGCGACCCTGTCGCCTCTACCGAGCAGGCGGCTATCTACCGTAGTCGGCAGTTCCATGCGGTGGTGCGGCAACTGCCCATGAGCAGCATCGGCAACCTGATCAGCGCAGTGGTGCTGGCCTGTGTGTTCTGGGGCCAGGTGGACTCTCTGGCGTTGGCGGGGTGGACGCTGCTGGTGTCGGCCATCGCGCTGGGCAATGCTTGGCTGTGGTGGGCGCGCCGGGTGGTGCCGCCATCGATGCCCGTGTCGCTGCGCACGGTGCGGCTGCTGGTGACGGGTATTGCGGCATCGGCGCTGGCGTTTGTGTCGATGTCGAGCTATTTGTACACCGCGGCCGATGGCGATGGCCGCCTGCTGCTCACCGCGGTACTGGCCGCTTTCATCGGCATGGGCAGCTGGATGTACAGCTGCCTGCCGCAGGCCGCCATGCTGTGGTCTTGCATCATGTGTGGCGTGCTGGCGATGCTGTTTTTCACCCGGACCGAAGTGGTCTACACCTACCTGACAGGCTTGCTGGCGTTTTACGCGCTGGTGGTCTGGACCACCACCTTGCTCACCTCGCGCATGTTCCTGAACGGTCTGAAGTTCGAGGCCGAGATCGAAAGCCAGAAGCAGCTCGTCGGCCTGCTGCTGAACGACTTCGAAGAGCACGCCAGCGACTGGCTGTGGGAGACCGATCACCTGGGTTGTCTGCGCCATGTGTCGCAGCGCCTGGCCCAGGCCATGGGCGTGCCCTCGGCCGACCTGCAGGGCCAGCCGCTGGTGCAACGGCTGGCGGCCCTGTCGCCACAGATGGTGCCCGCGCACGCAGCGATGTTCCGGGCGTTAGAGGCCTGCCTGGCGCAGTAGCAGCCGTTTCGCGGCGTGTTGGTACCCGCGCGGGTGGCCGGGCAGTTGCAGTGGTGGTCGCTGACCGCCAAGCCCTTGCACGACGGTGCGGGCCAGTGGCAAGGCTGGCGCGGCGTGGGCTCGGACATCACCGCCGCCCGCCAGCGCGAGCTGGAAATGGCCCGCCTGGCGCATATCGACACCCTGACCGGGCTGGCCAACCGCTACCAGTTTGGCAAACGGCTGGCAGGCTATTTCGCGCCCGCCGCTTCTGCGGGGCCGTGCACCTTGTTGCTGCTGGACCTGGACAACTTCAAAACCGTCAACGACTCGCTGGGCCAAGCCGTGGGCGACCAGCTGCTGCAAGAAGTCGCCCAGCGTTTGCAGTCGGTGCTGGACCCTTTGGCCTTGCTGGCCCGGCTGGGCGGCGACGAGTTTGCGCTGCTGCTGCCCGGCATGCTGGAGCGGCCCGAGGCCGAGCGGCTGGGCGCGCAGATGCAGGATGTACTGGCCCAGCCGTGGACGGCCAACGGCCACCGTATCGCGGTGCACGCCAGCATCGGCGTGGGCTTTGCGCCTGTCGATGCCGACACCGCCGAGCAGTTGCTGAAGGTGAGCGACATGGCCTTGTACGCCGCCAAGGCTGCCGGCCGCCACACGCTGCGGTTTTTTGACCCGGCTCTGGCCCTGCGTGCCCAGCAGCACCTGGCGGTGCTGAGCGACCTGGACCAGGCCTTGCAGCGCGGTGAATTTGTGCTGCACTACCAGCCGCAGGTCGATCTGGCCAGCGGCGCGCTGCTGGGCTTTGAGGCGCTGGTGCGCTGGCAGCATCCGCTGCGGGGGCTGGTGTCGCCGCTGGAATTCATCACGGTGGCCGAAGAAAGCGGGCTGATCGTGCCGCTGGGGGCTTGGGTGCTGCGCCAGGCTTGCGTGGATGCGGTGGGCTGGCCTGCGCATCTGCGCGTGGCGGTAAATCTATCGGCGGTGCAGTTTGGCAATGCCGACGTGCTGGCGGTGGTCGACAACGCCCTGCAGCACAGCGGCCTGCCCAGCGCCCGGCTGGAGCTGGAAATCACCGAGTCCACCCTGATGCACGACAGCCAAGCCGCGCTGGCGGTGCTGCATGCGCTGCGTGCGAAGGGCGTGCGGGTGGCGCTGGACGACTTTGGTACCGGCTATTCCAGCCTGGCCTACCTGCGTAGTTTTCCGCTGGACAAGCTCAAGATCGACCGCTCATTTGTCAGTATTCTGGATGCCGCCGATGGCGACAGCAGTGCCGCCGCGATTGTGCAAACCATCGTCCAATTGGCCCAGGCCCTGCATCTGGAGACCACCGCTGAAGGCGTGGAAACCGCCGCCCAGTTCGAACAGCTGCGCCGCATGGGCTGCGCCCAGGCCCAGGGTTACTGGATTGCCAAGCCGATGGATGCGGCGCATGCCCGCGCATTCATCATGGGCTGGTCGGATGCGGCCTTGGCCTGAGAAATAGTGCTCGGAGCGGGTGCTTTATCCAGGTGGGCCCAGATCCGTCCAGGCCAGGCGGAAACCGCAGGCCAGTGTGGCCCCGGCCTCCAGTGTGCTGCCACCCACTTCAGGCCCGCTGCCATGATTCAGCCAGTCGGTGCAGTTGCTGACCGGCTCGGCGCAAAAGTGGTCGGCCCCGCGCGGGCAAAACAGCACGAAGTAGTCCAGGGGCGCATCGGCCTCCAGCGTCAGCTGCCGGGCCTGGGCGGGCCAGGTGATGGCAAACCGGCGGTCCCAGCCGGTGAAGTTGTTGTCCAGGTCCAGCGCGTCCAGCGCCATGCCCTGGCGCAGTGCGGGCAAAAAATCGGGCTGGCCCAGGCGCAGCGGCAGTAGGTCGGCATCCGACTCCCACATGGCCTGTACGGTACAGCGCAGCCGGGTGCCGGGGCGGTGGGGAAAGTAGGGGTGGTGGCCCAGCGCGGCGGGCATGGGGGCCGTGCCGTCGTTGCGCAGCGATAGCGTGCAGTGCAGGCCTTGGGCCGTCAAATGGAACTGCTGCCGCGCCGTGAAGGCCCAGGGCCAGGCACCGCCAGGGTGGGTAAATTCCAGCGCCACGGTGCTGGCCGTGGCGTCCAGCACCGTCCACGCGGCCTGCCAGCCCAGGCCGTGCAGGGCGTGCTCCTTGCCGCCCGCGTTGGGCAGGGCCAGGCGGTGGCCCAGCGCCTGCGCCTGGCCATCGCGGATACGGTTGCACCAGGGCACCAGTGGAAAGCTGGCCATGCGCAGCGGGTCGCGGGCCTGCAGGGCCGCGGCGGTGGCCGGGCGCAGCCAGTGGAAGGCATCGGGCGGGTCCGTTAGCGGGCTGTGCTGGTCCAGCGTGTAGAGCGCCGCGATGGCACCGCCAATGGCCGGGGCCAGTGCCAGGTGGGTGTTGCCCGCGTGCAGCCACACCAGATCGGGGGTGTCGTGCATGGCTCAGTAGGCAAACTGGCGGTAGTTGTCCAGCGGTGCATCGCCGTCGGCCACGATGGGGTTGAAGCGCAGCAACTGCTGGCTGCGCGGGGGCAAGTGGTCCCAGGTGTGTTGCGGCACGCGGATATTTACCTCGGGCCGGTGCAGCCAGCGGCGGCTGTAGCCCAGCACCACCATGGGCCGGGGCTGGTCGGTGCGGTTGGGCGTGCCCCGGTGGATTTGGCGCACATCGCGGATCAGTACGTCGCCCAGTCCCATCACTACACTTTGTATAGCTGCTTGCGTAGACTCTATCTGGGCTAGAGCCTGATTTCTTTCTAATAAATGGGTGCCCAGCGTGGTTTCCAGCGGGCCGTTGTCGGGGGTTACTTCGCACAGGGCGAAGTTGACGGCCAGCTGGAAGGCCGGGGTTTCGCGTCCCCATTCCTCGAACAGCGGCGGGGTGTCGCGGTGCCAGGGTTGGTAGTCGGAGCCGCGCAGCGGCGTGTCGGTGGCCAGCTGGCAGAGCACCGGGTTGGCCCCGGCAACGCGCTCCACGATGGCCAGCACGTCCGGGTCGGCGTGGATGGCCGGGTCGGCAAACAGGCCGCTGAAGGGCAGGGTAACGTAGTGCCGGTGGCTGCCCCGGTTGGGCGCGTCTTTTTCCTTCTCGATATGCGCGGCCAGCAGGGGCGCAAATGCCGTGCGCCAGGCGGCCAGCACATCGGGGGCAAAGTGGCCGCGCAGCATGACCATGCCGTCGCGGTTGAAGGTTTCGACGTGGGTGTCGATTTCGGTGGGGGTCAAGCGCATCAGCGGCCTCTCTTTTTCAACACATGGGCCTGGATCAGCACCACGACCAACAAGAACACGCCGCGCACCACCGACTGCCAGTACGACGACAGGGTGAACTGGCCTAGCCCGTTCTCAAAATTCAGCAGGTTGAACACCAACCCCAGCAGCACCACGCCGACCATGGTGGCGGCAATGGAGCCCGCGCCGCCACTGAGCAACGTGCCGCCCACCACCACCGCCGAGATGGCAAACAGATCCCAGCCCATGCCCTCGTTGGGCTGGCCTGAGCCCTGGTCCGCCAGCAGCACGCCCGCCAGCCCGGCCAGCGTGCCCGACAGCGCGTAGACCAGCAGCAGGTTTTTGTGCACGTTCAGCCCCATCAACTTGGCGGCTTCTTCGCTGCCGCCGATGGCCAACGTGTGGCGGCCAAACGCGGTGTAGACATGCGCCACCCCGGCTAGCGCCAGCATCACCAGCAAAATCCACATGGGCACCGGCACGCCCAGCCGGTCGCCCTGGCCGACCTCGGTGAAGCTGGTGTCGTACGACGGGGACACCGCCTGGTTGTCCGCCAGCAGCAGCGCCAGGCCGTGGGCCGCCAGCGTCATGGCCAGGGTGGCAATGAAGGGCTGGATGCGCAGGCGCGACACCATCAGCCCGTTGATGCAGCCGCATAGCGTGCCTGCCAGCGTGCCGGCCAGCACCGCGCCTAGCGCGTTGTACGGCGACACCAGGGCCGACACCACCGAGGCCAGCGCGGCGACGGTGCCCACCGACAGGTCAATCCCACCAGCCATGATCACAAACGCCATGCCGATGGAGATCAGCGCGAACATGGTGTTGTAGCGGCCAAATTCCAGCAAGTTGTAGGCGCTGAAGAAGTTCTCGTAGCGCAGCGCGCCCAGCAGCATGAGCAGGATGACGGCGGTGGAGACACCTAAGAGTTCTTTGTTTTTTATCATTTCTTTTGCACCCATACGGCGACGACGATGATGGCGGCCTTGGCCAGCATGGCGGCTGCGTCGGGCACGCCGTGCGCCAGCAAGGTGTAGCGCATCAACTGGATGATCAGCGCGCCGACCAGCGTGCCAAAGATGTTGGCCCGCCCACCCGCCAGCAGCGTGCCGCCCACGGCGGTGGCGGCAATCGCATCCAGCTCCATGCCCAGGCCGTTCTGGTTGGCATCGGATGAGGCGTTGATCGACACCGTGATCAGCCCGGCCAGCCCCGCGAGCGCACCGCACAGGGCGTACACCGCCACCTTGATGCGCGCCGCCGGTATGCCGGACAGGTGCGCGGCCCGGGCATTCGCCCCGGTGGCGACGATGAAGCGGCCAAACACGGTGCACCGCAGCATCCAGGACGCGGCCAGCACGATGGCCAGCATCAGCAGCACCTGCACCGGCACGCCCAGCAGCTTGCCCTTGCCCAGCACAGCAAAACCGTCGTTGGCAAAGGCCAGCAAGTTGCCATTGGTTAGCACCTGCGCCACGCCGCGCCCAGCGATGAAAAGCACCAGGGTGGCCACAATGGGCTGGATGTTGAAACTGGTCACCAGCCAGCCATTGAAGCAGCCGCAGGCCGCCGCCACCAAGATCGGCACGGCGATGCCCAGCGCCAAACCCAGTGGGCCGGGCAGGGCCTGGAAGATCAACGGGGCCAGGGTGCCCGCAATTGCCATCAGCGCGCCGACCGACAGGTCGATGCCGCCGGTGGCGATCACCAGCGTCATGCCCACGCCAACGATCACGATGGTGGTGACCTGGGTGAGATTGACGTTCAGGGTTTGCAGTGAGAGAAAGCTCTCGGTGAACACCAGGTTGAATGCCACCAGCAGTGCCAGTGCCAGCAAGGCACCGCCGTTTTTCAGCCCGTGTTGAAGGCCGGTTTTGAGCTTATCCATGGGCGGCGGCCCCCAGGGTACTGCGGCCTTCGGCAATCGCGGCCATGATGGACTGCTCGCTCAGGGCATCGCCGCTGATCTCGGCAATGCTGCTGCCGTCGCGCAGCACCACCACGCGGTCGCCCATGCTGACCAGTTCTTCCAGCTCGCTGGCCGACATCAAAATGCCCATGCCCTTGGCGGCCAGTGCGTGGACCAGGTTGGCGATATCGGCCTTGGCCCCCACGTCAATGCCGCGCGTGGGCTCGTCCAGCAGTAGCAGCCGGGGCGACAGCGCCAGCCAGCGCGCCAGCAGCACTTTTTGCTGGTTGCCGCCGGAGAGTTCCTTGATGGGTTGCTCAGGCCCAGAGGTCTTGATGCCGAGCTGGGCGATGAAGCGGTCTACCACTTGCATCTGCGTCGCCCGGTTGACGATGCCCAGCTGGGCCAGTTGCGGCAGCAGCACCATGGTCATGTTTTCGCGCACCGACAGCTCAGGGAAGATGGCTTCGATCTTGCGGTCTTCCGACAGGTAGGCAATGCCCTGGGCGATGGCATCGGCCGGTGCGTGGAAAGCCACGGCCTGGCCGTTGAAGCGCAGCGTGCCGCCGTCGGGCTGGTCGGCACCGAACAGCAGGCGCATGGTTTCCGTGCGGCCCGAGCCCAGCAGCCCGGCCAGGCCGACGGTTTCGCCCGCCTGCACATCCAGCGAGATGCCACGCAGTTTGGGTGCGGCTTGCAGGGCCTGGGCTTGCAACAGCGGGGTCTGGTGGGCAATGGGTGTACGGGCAGCGCCAGAGCGGTGCGCGGCCGATAGTTCTTTGCCCAGCATGGTGGTCACCAGGTCCAGCTTGGAGATGGCGGCCATGGGGGACACGTGTACTGTCTGGCCGTCGCGCATCACGGTGACGCGGTCGCAAATGGCGTAGAGCTCGTCCAGCCGGTGGGATACAAACACGACGGTGCGGCCATCGGCCTTGAGTTGGCGGATCACGCCAAACAGCAGCTCGACTTCGCGGTCGTCCAGGCTGGAGGTGGACTCGTCCATGATGACCAGCTTGGCATCGACCGACACGGCACGCGCAATTGCCACCATTTGCTGGGCGGCGGTGGACAGGCTGGAGACCGGCTGGCGTACATCGACCGACAGGCCGACCGATGCCACGGCCTGCTGCGCCTCGCGGTGGATGCGTGGCCAGTCGATCAGGCCCAGGCGCCTGGGTTCGCGACCTAGAAAAATGTTTTCCGCCACCGAGGCAAAGGGCACCAGGTTGATCTCCTGGTAGATGGTGTTGATGCCGTTTTCGCGGGCTTGTTTGGGCGACTTGAAGTGGACGTCCCGGCCCTCAAACTGGATGCGGCCCGCGTCCTGCGGGCCGTCCAGGGTGTAGGCCCCCGTCATCACCTTGATCATGGTGGATTTGCCCGCGCCGTTCTGGCCGATCAGGGCGTGCACCTCACCGGCCTGCAGGCCCAGAGAGGCATCGCGTAAGGCCGGTACGCCCGCAAAATATTTGGAAATGCCCTGCATGGACAGCAGCGGCGCAGAGGCGATAGACACAGATTCAACTTCCTGGGTGAAGACAACTTCGCAGGGTGCGCGGTATTGCGCCGCGCACCCACTGGCTAGGAGCAAGGCGGGGTTAGAAGCCTTCGGCGATGTCTTTTGCGGCGTTGCTGATGTCGTAGATCTTGTCTTCTACCTTCACCCAGGCAGGGATCTTTTCACCCTTGGCCGAGGCCTGGGCAATCTTGCAACTGATGCCGCCAAAGTAGGGCGAGGATTGCACGGTGGCGACCATCTTGCCCGCGATGATGGCATCTAGGGCGTTGCGCTGGCCGTCGATGGAGACCACAAAAATATCCTTGCCAGGTACCTTGCCTGCGGCTTCGATGGCGGTGATGGCGCCCACGGCCATTTCGTCGTTGTGGCCGTAGACGGCGTTGGCTTCGGGGTGGGCTTGCAGCAGGGTTTGCGCCAGTTGGCGGCCCTTGTCGCGGTTGAAGTCGCCAGACTGCGAGGCCACGATCTTCATGCCGGGGTGCTTGGCGATTTCGGCGTCAAAACCCTTCTTGCGGTCGGTGGCGGCGGACGCGCCGGTGCTGCCTTCCAGCTCGATGATGTTGGCTTTGCCACCGGTGGCTTTCACCAGTGCATCGGCTGCGCGGCGGCCCTGGTCGATGAAGTCCGAGCCAATGAAAGTGATGTAGTCCACGCCGGGCTTGGCCAACTTGTGGTCCACATCGCGGTCGACCAGGATCACCGGGATGCCCGCCTTTTTTGCCTTCATCACGGCCGGGATCAGCGGCTTGTCTTCGCGCGGTGGGAACACCAGCAGATCGACCTTTTGGGCAATCAGCGAATCAATGTCAGCCACCTGCTTGGCGGCAGAACCTCCCGCGTCGGTAAAGATGACTTGCCAGCCGCAAGAGGCTGCCACGTCCTGGAAGCTCTTGGTTTCGGCCAGGCGCCAGGGGTTGTTGCTTTCGGTTTGGGCAAAGCCGACTTTGTAGGCGGCTTTCTGGGCTACCTTGGGTGCGTCTGCAGCGGCTGCGCCAGAGAAATAGGTGGCGGCCAGAGCCAGGGCCAGAAGGGTGAAGTTGGAGCGCATGGAGCCTCTTTTTTTGTGTGGTTAAACAGAGTCTCCAAACGGTCAATCGAATGAAGACAACGCATGGTATGAATGAACCTGCATTGTTTCATTGGTGTTATTACTAATATTAGTAATTATTTCCCAAGAAGTTATGACTTGGTGGGCGGCGGCCCGACCGTACCGCGTTCCACCAGTTGCGCTTCGACCTTGATGCGCCGTTTGCGGTGCGGCATGCCGTTGGCTTCGTCCAGCAGCAACTCCACCGCCAGGCGGCCCATCTCGTAGTTGGGCAAGACCAGGGTGGTCAGTGGCGGGTGGGTATGGCGGGCGATTTCCTGGTCGTCGTAGCCGATCACCGAGACATCGGCGGGTACGTTCAGGCCCAGGCAGTGCAAAGCCTCCAGGCAGCCCACGGCCATCAGGTCGTTGGCGCAGAAGATGGCGCTGGGGGGCTGGGCGTTTTGCATCAGCGACAGGGTGCAGTCAAAGCCGGTGGTGACCTGCCAGTCGCCTTCGCGCACCAGGGTTTCGTCAAAGGCAATGTCGGCGCTGGACAGAGCCCGGCAGTAGCCTTTGAGGCGCTCTTTGGCTGCGTCCATCCAGGGCTCGCCGTTGATGAAGCCAATGCGTTTGTGGCCCGCGTGCACCAGGTACTCGGTGGCCGTGGTGCCGCCCACGACTTCCGACGGCACGATCGAGGAGAAGTGTGGCTCGGTGCCCTCGGGGACATAGCAGTTCAGCAACACCGTGGGCACGCCCGAAAGGGCTGCAGGTGGCACGGTTTGGCGGGTGAAGATGGTGGAATACACCACGCCTGCCAGTAGTGGGTTGGCCAGCATGGCCGCCAGCACCGCCGACTCTATGTCGGCATTGGAGCGGGTGGCAAACACCGCCACCAGCGTGTCCTGGTTCCAGGCTTCATCTTTGGCGCCATCGACCGACACAACGGGGTGCGGGCTGGTGGATATTTCGTCCACCAGGTAGAGGATAAGGCGACGTGCGTCTTTGGGTGGCATGCTGGGCGAAGGGGCCGTGTCGGCCGCAGTGGCTTTGCGGCCCTCGGGTAACTGGTAGCCCAGTTCTTCGGCAATGCGCAGTACCCGTTGCCGGGTTTCCTTGGAGAGCTTGGTGCCCGTCATGGCGTTCAGCACCAGCGAGACGGTGGACTGCGACACCCCCGCCTGGGTGGCGATGTCGGTCATGGTGGCGCGCTTGCTGGACTTGCCCGGCTTGGAGGTCTTCATGTCACGCATTGGAGGTTATTATTTTTTATGACTAATAAAAATGGAATTTCACTTGATTTTTATTAAATCATAAGAAGCCGCTCCTGCAACCTCTGCGCAGGCAGCAAACTTACTTCAAACTGCCCGACAAGAACTGCTGCAAGCGTTCGCTCTTGGGCTGGGTCAGGACCTCGCGGGGCACGCCTTGCTCTTCGATGCAGCCCTTGTGCAAGAAGATCAGGTGGTTGGACACTTCGCGGGCAAAGCCCATTTCGTGGGTCACCACTACCATGGTGCGGCCTTCCTGGGCCAGGGTTTGCATGACCCGCAGCACTTCGGACACCAGCTCGGGGTCGAGTGCGCTGGTGGGCTCGTCAAACAGCATTACCTCGGGCTCAATCGCCAGCGAGCGGGCAATGGCCACGCGCTGCTGCTGGCCGCCGCTCATGTGGGCGGGGTAGGCGTCTTCTTTGCCTTGCAGATCGACCAGCTTGAGGTATTTGCGGGCACGGGCAATGGCTTCGTCCTTGGGCACGCCCAGCACATGGATGGGGGCTTCGATGATGTTTTGCAGCACCGTCATGTGGGCCCACAGGTTGAAATGCTGGAACACCATGGCCAGCTTGGTGCGCATGCGCTGCAACTGCTTGGCCTCTGCCGCGACCAGTTCACCGTTTTTGTCGGCCACCAGCTTGAGTTCTTCACCGGCCACGATGATGCGACCGGCGTTGGGCTTTTCCAGCAGGTTCATGCAGCGCAAGAACGTGCTCTTGCCAGACCCAGAGCTGCCGATGATGCTGATCACATCTCCCGCGCGGGCCTCCAGCGAAACGCCTTTGAGCACCTCATTGGAGCCAAACTTTTTGTGGATGTCGATGGCCTGGAGTTTGAGGGGCTGGGTGGTCATAGAACAGTCATTTCAAGAATTTAAGCGCCCAGCAGGTTGCCGGTGCGAAAGGGCACGCTGCCCGCAATATTGGCCAGGTCGTCACCAGGGGTGGCGTAGCGCTCGGTAGTGCGGGCATACACCACGCCGGGTACTTCGGCGCGCAGGGCGTGCACGGTGCCACTGATGGGGTCGATGATTTCGGCCACCAGGTCACCCAGGGCCAAGCGGTCGCCCGGTTTGGCGGCAAACACCAGCAGTCCGGGCACGGGCGACTTCACAAACTGCGCACCGGCCAGGGGGGTGGCGGCGCAGGCCAGTTCGGGCAGGGCAGGCGGCTCGCCCCCCACCGCACCCAGGTGCTGCAAATAACCAAATAAAGCGCTGGCATCGGCCTTGCCGAAGGTGTGGTTGACATCGCCTTCACCGCGCAACTCCACCGTGGTGCTGGCGCAAGCCTGGGGAATCGGGAAGGGCAGCTTTTCGGCCAGTTGCCACCAGGGGCCCGACATGCTTTCGTCAAACGACAGGCCGCCCGAATTTTTGGCCAGCAGTACGGCCCGGGCACCCAGCAGGCGGGCCAGCGGCTCCATGGCCGGCCAGCAGGGCGTCTCGGTGTACATGTGCATCACGGCTTCGCAGTCGCAGTGCAGGTCCAGCACCACGTCGGCATCAAAGGCCAGGCTGACCAACTGTTTGCGCTGGCTGGCCAGTTCGGTATCGGGTTGCCAGGCCTGCAGATGCGTGGCCATGGCTTGGCGGATGGAGGTGACGTTGGCCGTGCCGTCCGACCCCAACTTGCCCTCGATCAGCGGCAGCACGGCGGCGCACAGGTCGGGGAAGTGGCGGTTGAAGTTCTCGGAGGTGTTCAGGTCGAACCGGCCCATGGGTTTGTGGTCTACCCGCTGTGCCAACCCGATGGGGTTGGCCATGGGCACCAGGATGATTTCGCCCTGGATCTGGCCCTGCGCCTCGGCCTGTTCCAGCAGGCGGCGCAGGTGATAGGCAGTCAGCATGCCGGGCAGCTCTTCGGCATGCAGGCTGGCCTGGATGTAGACCTTGGGGCGGGCACCAGGGGTGCCGAAATGGAAGCTACTCAGGGTTTTCTGGCTGCCAATGCTTTGGCTGCGCAGTACATGGTCGGTACGGTGCATAAGTCGTCAGTGCTTGCGAGGGGCCAGGTAGGCAAGGAAGTGCTTTTCGGCCAGCCGGAACAGCGCAATCAGGGCAAAGGTGCCAATCAGGTACAGCGCGGCGGCAAACAGATAGGCTTCAAACGGCAGGTAGAAGTCAGAGTAGATCCGGCTGGCTGCGGCGGTGATGTCCAGCAGGCCAGGCACGGCACTGGCCAGGCTGGTGCTTTGCAGCATCATCACTACCTCGTTGCTGTAGGCGGGCAGGGTGCGGCGCATGGCGCTGGGCAGCACGACGCGCAGCAGAATCTTGAAGCGGCTCATGCCCAGCGACTGGGCGGCTTCGATCTCGCCCGCATTGGTTTCGCGGATAGATCCGGCCAGCATTTCGGCGGTGTAGCCTGCGGTGTTCAGCGCAAAGGCCAGCAACGCGCAGAAGAAGGCGTTCTTGAAGTACACCAGCGGCCACACGGTGTCCCAGCGGGCCTGGATCCACTCGAGTTGGGCCAGGCCGTAATAGATCAGGTACACCTGGATCAGCAGCGGCGTGCCGCGAATCACGAAGGTATAGGCCCCCACCAAGCGCACGAGCAGCTTGCTGTTGCTGGTCAGCGCCAGCGCAAAAATAACCGCCAACACGGCCCCAATGGCGACCGACGCAAACAGCAGGGATAGCGTGGTGACGATGCCTTCGCCGAACATGGCCAGGCTCTCGGCCCGGAATATGACTTCCCAGTTCATGGTTAAAAGGCGATCCGTTTGGTACCCAGGCTGTAGCGTGCGTTGAGCTTGCGCAGCACCGCCAACGAGACCCAGGTGAAGATGAGAAACAGCCCGCCCGCAAACAGCAGGTAGGCAAAGGGCGAACGGGTCGCGGCACTGGCCTGCTTGGCCAGATAGGTCATTTCCTGCAGGCCGATCAAACTGACCAGGGCGGTGGACTTGATCAGCACCAGCCAGTTGTTGGTAAAGCCGGGCAGGGCGTAGCGGACCATTTGCGGTGCGGTGATGCGCAAAAATGCTTGCCGTGGGCCCATGCCAAAGGCGGCTGCGGCTTCAAACTGACCGCGCGGAATCGCCATGATGGCACCGCGAAAGGTTTCAGTCATGTAAGCGCCGTAGATAAAGCCGAGTGTAAGCACGCCGGCAAAAAACGGGTTCAGGTCCAGGGTGGCTTCGCTGCCAGCCATTTCCAGCAGGGCATTTACCCCAATCGTGCCGCCGTAGAACACCAGCAGCATCAGCACCAGATCGGGAATGCCCCGGATGATGGTCGTGTAGAGCGTGGCCGGGATAACCAGCAGCGGTCGACCCGATAGTTTGGCCGCAGCCCCGATCAGGCCCAGTAATACCGACACCACCAGTGCCGCCAGGGACACCCCGACGGTCAGCACCGCACCGTGAAGAATGGACCAGTAGTAATCGTTCAAAAGGAGTGTCCTGGGAAGAAAAAAATACGCCGTGGCGGTTGCTGTGCAACCTGACCACGGCGACGCAGGCTAAAGCTTACTTCGTGCCGTACACGTCAAACTTGAAGTACTTGTCGTTCAAGGTTTTGTAGGTGCCGTTGGCGCGGATGGCAGCAATCGCCGTGTTCAACTCGTCTTTCAAAACCTTGTCGCCCTTGCGGATGGCCACGCCAGCACCGCCACCAAAGTATTTAGGGATGTACAGCTCTTCGCCAACAGCATGGTAGTCCTTGCCTTCGGGCTTGCTCAGGAAGCCACCGGTGACTTCGACGATATCGGCCACGGTGCCATCCAGGCGGCCTGATTTGATATCCAGGTAGACCTGGTCTTGCGCTTCGTAAGGGGTGACGATCACGCCAACCTTCTTCAGCTCACCATTGGCGTACTTTTCTTGGGTGCTGCCTTTGAGCACGCCGATTTTCTTGCCCTTGAGCGAAGCCAGATCGGTGAACTTGATGTCGTTCTTGACGACGATCTTGCTGGGGGTGTTGTAGTACTTGTTGGTGAAGTCCACCACTTTGAGGCGGTCTTCGGTGATGGACATTGAGCTGATGATGGCATCGTATTTCTTGGCTTGCAGGCCGGGGATCATGCTGTCCCACACCTGTTCGACAAACACGCACTTGCGTTTGATCTGCTCGCACAGGGCGCTGGCGATGTCCACATCAAAACCGGTGGGCTTGCCGTCGGCGGTTTTGAAGGTGAAGGGTTCGTAGGTGGGGTCAATGGCGACCTTGAGGTCTTTACCCTGGGCGAACGCGGTAGCAGCCAGTGCGGTCAATGCGAAGGTCAGAACGATTTTTTTCATCAATGTTTCCTGGTAATTCAGTTACGAAAAGTGGCGTTGGCCGTACTCGATAAGCGGCAAATTCTAGGTTCCAAAATGGTGCACTCTTGCTGGTGTTTGCCCTTAATAGCCCTTTGAGGGCGAACGCAATTCTCATACCAGCGGCGCTATTAGGCGGAGTAATACACGTTTTTTCATGTAACGTTCGGGATTTTTGTTCTGAACCACGAGCCCTTGTATGACCTTGTCCGATCTGTCCGATTCCGCCCTGCGCCAAGTCTTGCAAACCAAGCTGGACCAGAAAACCAAGCCTCTGGGCTCGCTCGGCGGGTTGGAGGCGCTGGCACTGCAACTGGGCGAAATTCTGGGTACCGATGCGCCCCAATTGGTGCAGCCCCAACTGGTGGTTTTTGCGGGCGACCATGGCCTGGCGGCACGTGGCGTGTCGGCCTATCCCAGCGATGTGACCTGGCAGATGGTAGAGAACTTTTTGGCCGGGGGAGCTTGTGTGAGCGTGCTGGCGCGCCAGCACGGCATCGCCCTGACGGTGGTGGACTGCGGCGTGCGCCACGACTTTGCGCCACGCGCTGGCTTCCTGGACTACAAGATTGCCTACGGTACCGCCGACTCCCTGAACGAAGCCGCCATGAGCGCGGCCGAATGCGAACGCGCCATCGCCCAGGGCCGCGCGATCGTTAAAAGCCTGCCGGGCAACGTGCTGCTGCTGGGCGAAATGGGCATTGGCAACACCTCGGCCGCGTCGCTGTTGATGGCGCGCCTGACCGGGTTGCCGATTGCCGACTGCACCGGTGTGGGCACCGGGCTGGACGATGCCGGTCTGCAACGCAAAGTAGCCGTGCTGATCCAGGTGCTGGAGCGCCATGCCGCTGTCCACGACCCGCTGCATGCCCTGGAGGTGTTTGGCGGTTTCGAAATGGCCACCATGCTGGGCGCGGTGCTGCAAGCTGCCGAGGAGCGGCGGGTGGTGGTGGTAGACGGTTTCATCACCACGGCAGTGGTAATGGTGGCGCACGCACTGCAGCCGCTGGTGTTGCAGCGCTGCGTGTTTGCCCACCGCTCGGGTGAGCATGGCCACAGCCTGATGCTGCACCATCTGGGTGCGCAGCCGCTGCTGGATGTGGGTCTGCGGTTGGGCGAGGGATCGGGCGCAGCGCTGGCCTGGCCGCTGCTGCAATCGGCCTGCCTAGTGCTGGCCGAGATGGCCAGTTTTGCGTCCGCTGGCGTGTCGAAAAGCGGTGCCGCATAAGACTGTTTGCTATTGAATAAATAGCTACTAGCGTAAGTGGAGTATGCGCTATAGGTCGATTTAATACCTAATTTTGATTGCGGTCAACGCTGGCAACCCACACTGCGCTACAAGGGTTTGTCTGGTTAACGGTGGCCTAAACTTGTCCACTATTTCGCATGCTGGTTGGTAAACTGGATTGAATACTTCCACAATGCAAACATGCAAACCTCCCGCCTGCTTGCTGTTGTTGATACGGAAGCCTCCCCGGTTGACGGCGGCCATAGCCGCTATAACGATGACCCCTTGCAGCAGCTGCTGGAGGTGGTGAACCAGAGCGACAACGCTTTCATCGTGGGCGGGCCAGACACCCGTATTACCTTTGCCAATGCAGGCTTTACCAGCATGTTTGGCTACACCCTGGACGAGGTGCTGGGCCGTACGGTCAGTGCCTGCCTGACAGGGCCGCACACCGATATGCAAGCGGTGGAGCGCATCAAGCGCGAGCTGCGCCAGACTGGCGGAGGCCGCGCCGATATCCTGCTCTACACCAAGGCCGGGCGGCCTCTGTGGGTGTCGGTGGTGGCCAACCCTTTGTTCGATGCCGACGGCGCATTCACCGGTGTGGTGGGGGTGCTGGCCGATATCACCCAGACCAAGATGCACGAGGTGCTGCAGTACAAGCTGCTGCACGCCATGGCCGAAGAGCTGCCTTTGCCGCAGCTGATGGACCTGGTTTGCCGCGAGGTGGAGCACATTGCACCGGAGGTGGCGGCCTCCATCCTGGCGGTGGATGCCCAGGGGCAGCTGCAAGCCCTGGCCGCGCCCAGCCTGCCGGTTGAGTTTTCTAACGCCATCACCGGTGTTTCCATCGGCGCGGGTGTGGGTTCGTGCGGCACGGCCGCCTGGCGTGGTGAGCCGGTCACCGTGACCGACATCGCCACCGACCCGCTGTGGGCTCCATACAAAGACTTGATCCTGCCGCATGGGCTGGTGGCCTGCTGGTCCAGCCCCATCATGGCCCACGATGGCCGGGTGCTGGGCACTTTTGCGTTTTACTACCGCACCCAGCGCGGCCCCGATGCCCTGCACCAGCGGCTGGTTGATGTCAGCTTGCACCTGTGTGCGCTGGCGATGGAGCGTGAGGAGTCGCGCGCCCACATCCACCACCTGGCTTTTTACGACGCACTGACCAGTCTGCCAAACCGCAAGTTGTTGCGCACCAAGGCTGAGCGGGCGGTCTCCGAGGCCCAGCGTGCCCAGGAACCGCTGGCCCTGCTGTTCATCAATATTGACCGATTCAAGCACGTCAATGAGGAACAAGGCCACGGCGCAGGCGATGTGCTGCTGAGCGAAATCGCCAACCGGCTCAGCCAAGAGGTCCGTGGCCGCGATCTGGTGGGCCGCCAGGCGGGCGACGAGTTTGTGGCGGTACTGACGGACTGCTCCACCGAACAGGCCGCGGCGGCCGCAGAGCGCCTGCTGGCCGCCATTGCCGCCCCGGTGGAATTGCCCTCGGGTGTGAGCGTGCACCCCAACGCCAGCGTGGGTGTGGCTATGTTCCCCGAGGACGGGCAAGACTTTGACACCCTGCTGCGCGAGGCAGATTTGGCCATGCGCCAGGCCAAGCACGACGGGCGTGGCTGCCTGCGCTTCTTCAACGATGCCATGAACCGCCGTACGCTGGAGCGGCTGTCACTGGAAGCGGCTCTGCGCGAGGCGCTGCGCCTGGGGCAACTGCACCTGCACTACCAGCCGCAGGTCAGCGGCTCGGCCGGTTCAGTGCTGTACGGCGTGGAGGCGCTGGCACGGTGGGAGCACCCACAGTTGGGGCCGGTATCACCGGACCAGTTCATTCCGCTGGCCGAAGAGTGCGGGCTGATCGACGAACTCACCCGCTGGGGCCTGGGCGAAGCCTGCCGCCAGATGGCCGACTGGCGCGCCCGCGGCGTGGCCGTGCCCCGGGTGGCGGTGAATGTGTCGGCGCGCAACTTCCAAAACCCGGGCCTGCCCGCTCTGGTGGCCGAACTGCTGCGTCAGCACGGCCTGCAGCCGCAAGACCTGACGCTGGAGATGACCGAAAGCGTGGTCATGGACACCACCGAAGGCGTGCCCGCCACCATCGAGGCCGTGCAGGCCCTGGGCGTGCATTTGTCGCTGGATGACTTTGGCACCGGCTACTCGTCGCTGGGCTACCTGCACCGCCTGCCGATCCACGAGCTCAAGCTGGACAAAAGCTTTGTGCAAGACCTGGCCGACAACGCCGCCGCCCGGGCACTGACCAACACCGTGCTACGCATCGGCGACGGTCTGGACCTGACGGTGGTGGCCGAAGGGGTCGAGACCCTGATGCAGGCCGAATTTCTGACCTCCCGCGGCTGCCGGGTGCTGCAGGGCTATTTGTATGCCCGCCCATTGCCCGCCGACGGCCTGGAGCAGTGGCTTGCCGCCCGGCATGCCGATGCCGGACCCTGAGGCCGTACAGACTATGGCCACCGTGACCCGTGACCCGTCGCCGGAGGCATTGCAGAACCATTTGGGGTTCGCCCGGCGCAGCTACTTATCCCGCATGGTCGGGCTGGCCCTGGGGTTTGTGATGACCGCTGCCGTATTCATCCAAAATGCCACGCCGGCGTGGATGTGGATAGGCCCAGCGTTGCATTGCTTTGTGGGCCCCCATGTGGCCTGGTGGCTGGCCCGCCGTGCCACCAACCCGCGCGAGGCCGAGCGCCGCAACCTGTTGGCCGACCATTTTCTGGGCGGCGTGTGGATGGCGCTGATGCAGTTAAACTTGCTACCCAGTGTGCTGGCGGTGAGCCTGTTGAGCATGGACACCATGGCCGGAGGCGGTGTGAGTCTGGTGGTGCGCGGGCTGGTCTTGCAGGCCCTGGGCATCGCCTTGGGCGTGGTCTTGTTTGGCCTGCATATTCAGCTGGATGCCGCCCGTTGGACGGTACTGGCCTGCCTGCCGCTGCTGGTCTGCCAGCCAATTTTGATCAGCCACATCGCGCGCAAGGCCATCCACCGCCTGAAGCAACAAAGCCTGGCGCTAGAGCACCAAAGCCAGCACGATGGTTTGTCGGGCCTGTACAACCGCAGCCACTGGGAGCAACTGGTGCGCGCCGAGTTTGCGCGGTTTCGCCGCCAGGGCCAGCCTGCTGTATTGGTGATGGCCGATTTGGACCACTTCAAACGCATCAACGACCTGCATGGCCATGCCGCAGGCGACCAGGCCATCTGCCGGTTTGCCGCGGCTCTGAACCGCGTGCTGCGGGAAACCGATGTCTGTGGCCGCTACGGCGGAGAAGAATTCGGCGTGCTCTTGCCCATGACCTCGGCCGATGCCGCCCGCGATGTTCTCGACCGGCTGCGCCGTGACCTGCACGCCCAGCAACTGCTGGATGGCGCGCTGGTCACCGCCAGTTTTGGCGTGGCCGAGCTGACCGCCGACGTGCCCAATGTAGAAGCCTGGCTGCGCCTGGCCGACCAAATGCTGTACCGCGCCAAACACCGGGGCCGTGACTGCGTGGTGGTGTTGGGCGAAGAGGGTGGTGCCACCCAGCCCGGGGCGCTGGTGCCCACATTTGCGCGCTCCAGCTACAGCACCCCGGCGCTACTGACCGACCCGTTGCGCGTCTCCCAGTTGCTGACAGGCCTGGATATTTCTGAAGCCCCGTTTGCGCTGTTTGACCCTTCTGACCGCTTGGCAACTGCCAATCCAGCCTTTCTCAAGCTCTTTGCTGTGCCGCCGGATGCGCTGAATTTTCGCGACATCATTCGTAACAGCTACCTGCACCAGGTCGGCCCGCGCATTGCCACCGACGACATCGAAGCTTGGCTGCGGGCGGCCGACGGCAAGCGGCGTAGCCAGCCCCAGCGCAATTTTTTGGTGGACATGGTTGATGGACGCTGGTTCCATCTGTTTGAAACCTCGTACAGCGACGGTTGGCTGATGCTGCTGCTGTTTGAAACCCATCCACCCGCCGCCAACGTTCAGCCTGTAGCCGCCACCGTCTTGGGCTGAAAGTCGCAAAACTGCGCTACGCCGCACTGCCAGCACAGCGGTTTGCGGGCCTGGCAGACGTAGCGACCATGCAGGATCAGCCAGTGGTGTGCATCCACCATGTAGGCGGGCGGAATGCGTTTGAGCAAGCCTTTTTCTACATCCAGCGGGGTTTTGCCCGGTGCTAGCCCGGTGCGGTTGCCCAGGCGAAAGATGTGCGTGTCCACCGCCATGGTGGGCTCGCCAAAGGCGACGTTTAGCACCACATTGGCGGTTTTGCGGCCCACGCCGGGCAGGGCCTCCAGCGCCTCGCGGGTGCGCGGCACGGTGCCGCCGTGCAGTTGCACCAGCATCTGACAGGTTTGCAGCAGGTGCTTGGCCTTGCTGTGGTACAGGCCGATGGTCTTGATATAGCCCTCCAGCCCGTCCAGCCCCAGGTCCAATATGGCCTGCGGTGTGTTGGCTACCGGGAACAGGCGGCGCGTGGCCTTGTTGACCCCCACGTCGGTGGCTTGGGCCGACAGCAACACAGCAGTGAGCAGCTCGAACACACTGGTGTACTCCAGCTCGGTCACCGGCATCGGGTTGGCGGCCTGGAGGGTGGCAAAAAATCCGGCAATAGCTTCGCGTTTCATGCCGGGATTACACCCCAGATCAATTAACTTGAATAAACGTGTCGGGCAGGGGGAACTTGGTGCGCATCCACTCGGGGTTGAGCTGCAGCTTCTTCACCACTTCCTCGGGCAGGCCGTCCAGCATTTCGGGGCCACCGGGCGGCATGTCGGCCAGCAGCATGGCCAGGTGGACGATACCGCCCAGCCGGTTGAAGGGCTTGGCTTCCATGGGGTCGGACGAGGTGTCCAGCGCCCGCACGATCTCGGCGGGGAAGTTCCAGCGGCGGGCCAGTTCGGCGGTAATCTGGCCTTCGCTAAAGCCAATCAGGCGTTGCTCACGTTCCCAGCGTCCACCGGGCTGGTGCGGCAGTTTTTCAATCTCGGCCAGGCTGGCGGGCTGTACCTGGGCAATCATCAGCTCGCCCAGCCGCACCATCATGCTGGCCAGCCAGGCCTCGCTGCCGTCCAGCCCCAGGTGGGCCGCCAGCCACTGCGCGTAACCCGCACTCACCATGCAACTGCGCCAGAACTCGGTGCGGCTCAGGCCATCCACCACCGGAAACGCATCGCCCATGGATGCCGCCAGGCCCAGCGTGCGCACGCGGCCTATGCCCACCAGGCTGATGGCATCGTCCAGTGAACTCACGCTGCGGCTCAGGCCAAAACTGGCGCTGTTGGCCAGCCGCAAAAGCTTGGCGGTGAGCGTCGAGTCCTTGGCGATGATGGCCGCCACCTGCGGGCCGGTCGCGTCGTCGTCGTTCAGCGTGCGGATCAGCGCATGCGCAACTTCGGACATGACGGGCAACTTGACCGTTTGAAAAAATACGGCGATGTCGGGCATGGGGCGTCCTGTGGTTGAGATTTGAATTAATTGGTTACATCCGACGCTATTCTGAACCATTTATGGGCCGCTTTTGGGTGTGTAAAGCCCGCATTGCACCGGTCCAGAACAGCCGTGCTCGGATTGGCGACAATGACCCCCGAAAGCGAGTACATCCCTATGCCATTGCCTGTTTCTTTACCGTTTGCCGACCGTCTCCAGAATGTCGAAACCTCGGCCATTCGCGAGCTCTTCAAGCTGCTGGGCACGCCCGGCATCATCAGCTTCGCGGGCGGTTTCCCCGACCCGGCGCTGTTCGATGTGGAAGGCATTGCTGCATCCACCGCCGCCGTGCTGGCCAACAACCCCGGCCCGGTGCTGCAGTACGGTGCCACCGAAGGCTTCAATCCGCTGCGTGAACAGCTCAGCCGCTTCATGGGCAACAAGGGCGCAACCGTCGCCCCGGACGGCCTGATCGTCACCACCGGCAGCCAGCAAGCGCTGGACCTGGTGGCCAAAACCATGATCAACCCCGGTGACACGGTGATCGTCGAAGCGCCCACCTTTTTGGCCACCATCCAGTGCTTCCGCCTGTACGGTGCCAAGCTTATCGGTGCGCCCATCGATGCAGATGGCGTGGACGTGGACGCGCTGGAAAAGCTCATCGACCAGCACAAGCCCAAACTGGTCTACCTGATCCCCACCTTTGGCAACCCCAGCGGGGCCACGCTGAGCCTGGAGCGGCGCAAGCGCATCCTCGAAATAGCGGTGCGCACCCAGACCCTGATCGTCGAAGACGACCCCTACGGAGAGCTGTACTTCGACCAGCCGCCACCCCCCAGCATGCTGGCCCTGAGCGACGGCGTGCCCGGCAGCCGCGAATGGCTGGTGCACTGCGGTTCGATGAGCAAAATTTTGAGCCCCGGCCTGCGCGTGGGCTGGATGATTGCCCCGCCCGCCATGCTGGCCGCCGCCACCATGTGCAAACAATTCAGCGATGCCCACACCAGCAACCTGACCCAGGCCACCGCCGCCCACTACCTCACGCTCAACCGTCTGGACGCTGCGCTGGCCGTGGTGCGCACCACCTACGCCGAGCGCGCCCGGGTGATGGCTGCATCGCTGCAGCGCGAACTGGGGAGCGCCATCACCTTCAACGCCCCGCAAGGTGGCATGTTCTTTTGGGCCCGCCTGACCGAGGGGCGCGATGCCAGTGCATTTGCCAAGCGCGCGATTGAGAAGCTGGTGGCCTTTGTACCTGGCGCGCCGTTCTTTGCGCACGATGCCGATGTCTCTACGCTGCGCCTGAGCTTTGCCACTGTGGGTGTGGAGAAGATCGAAGAGGGCATTGCGCGCCTGGCGCAGGCGCTGTAAGCCGCCCTGCAGCCGGTTTAAATTTATAGAAAATATGCCTCTAGCGTAGGTGGTATCTACGCTAGAAGCTATTTATTTAATAGCATTGAAGGTGCCAGGCCTACATGGTCAAAAACATGGCCAAAACGGCTAAGGCCATCATCAGCGTGGCCAGCCAACCCAGCAGCTTCAAGGGGGTTGAAATTACAAACTTCCCCATAATTTCCGGCCGCACAGCCATCAACATCATCACAAACATAATCGGGACGGAAATAACCCCGTTGATCACCGCGCTCCAGTACAGGGCCTTGATCGGGTCCATGGGCGTAAATCCAAGTGCGATGCCAATGACGGTGGATACCGCAATAATTGCGTAGAAGCGTTGGGCCTCCATTGGCGCACGTTCCAGGCTGTTTTTCCACTGGAATGCACCGGCCATGGCATAAGCGGAAGATCCGGCCAAAACGGGAATCGCCAGCAGCCCGGTGCCAATAATGCCTGCGCTGAATAGCAAGAAGGCGAAATCCCCGGCAATTGGGCGCAATGCGGTGGCGGCTTGTGCCGAGGTTTGGATATCGGTGATGCCATGCAGGTTCAAGGTGACGGCCGTGGTCAAGATAATAAAAAAAGCCACCAGATTCGAAAATCCCATACCCATGTACGTGTCTATTTTGATGCGTCTTAAATTGGCGGCCGCCTGCTCTGGCGCGCTAATCAATGGCCGGGCCTCGGGGTCGGCCAGTTGTTCTTCTACTTCCTGCGATGCCTGCCAAAAAAACAGATACGGGCTGATGGTGGTGCCAAACACCGCCACCACGGTGGTGACGTACTCGGGCTTCCACGACATTTGGGGAAACACGGCTTTGGCAAATACCTGCAACCAAGGGGTATGCACGGCAAATGCTGTGGCCACGTAGGCCAATAAAGCCAGTGTCAGCCATTTCAAAATACGCACATAACGCCGGTACGGGATAAACACCTGTAGCAGCAAAGAGATAATGCCAAACCCAATGGCGTATAGCTGTGCCGGCCCACCCACAATCAGCTTCAAGGCTTCGCCCATGGCGGAAACATCCGCGGCGATATTAATCGTATTGGCAATCAGCAATAGCCCCACCACGCTGTACAAAAGCCACGCAGGATAATGCCGCCGGATATTGGTGGCCAAGCCGTGGCCACTCACCCGGCCAATTCTGGCGCTGACGATTTGGATGCCCACCATCAAGGGATAGGTAAATAAAACCGTCCACAGCATATTGAAGCCAAATTGCGCACCCGCTTGCGAATAGGTGGCAATGCCACTGGGGTCGTCATCGGCTGCGCCCGTAATCAGGCCGGGCCCTAGTTTTTTCAACCAAGATTTTTCGGCTTTGGCTGCATTAACCCCTGTGGGTGGGTTCATTTGTGTAGATTTATCCATGAAAAATGGCCGCCCAATTTTGCAGCTGATCGCGGCGGCAGGGTGGAGAGATTCAAAAACTTTGCAGACTCCACCCGGGTTTGTATTAACAGGGTAAGTTCTTACAGGGTATACATCAATGCCAATTTGTATATCGAATATACCCCAATCTATATTAGATAAACATCATAAATTTACATACCATCCACTCCCCGTAGCCATATCTACCCCAGATCGGCGCGCCATAAAACTATGAGGAGACATTCGCCATGCAGCATTCAAGCAAGCACCCGCCGCGTGTGGGTTCGCGCCAGGGTCTATCCACTGGCTTTTAAAAAACCATTTTTGACCACAAGGACGTTTATTTATCCCCCATCAGAAAGAGCATATTCACCATGGCTTTATTGAAAAACCTGGCAAAAGCCAGTGCGATCGTGGTTGCCGCTGTGTCGCTTCTCTCCGCTTGTGGCGGAGGTGGATCGGACGGACTGGCCAGCACAACGACCTTGTTGACCGCCAAGGCGGGAGCCGGAGACATTCCACCCGACACCAGTCCCGACAACTCGGTGGCCTGGGTGATGAGCTACTTTGGTCCTAACCAGGACCTGGCGAACGATTCCCTGCACCTCGCTTTCAGCACCGATGGGCTGAACTGGAGCGGTTTGAACGCTGGCAAACCGGTGTACCAGGCCCCCACCACAGTCCAGGGGATCAACGGCTCCGGCCACATCCGCGACCCCTACATCCTGCGCAAGAACGACGGCAAGTTTGTCTACATCGCTACCGACTGGACGCTGGCGGTCAACGATTCCAACTACTGGAACCGGCCCAGTTCGCGCATCTTTGTGGCCGATTCGGACGATCTGATCACCTTCACCAACCCCCGGTTTTTGACCATGGCCAGCACGCTGGGGGCCAACACCCAGCCCCATGCCTGGGCGCCAGAGTCCTACTACGACCCCGACCGCCGCAAATACGCGATTGTCTGGTCGGGCAATGCCGACCGGGGCCGCACGTATGTCAGCTACACCAAGGATTTCAACAGCCTGGTCAACCCCACGCCCGAGGTCTTGTTTGACCCCGGCTACGACGAAATTGATGCGACCGTGGTGCCCTACAACGGACACAACTACCTGTTCTACAAAGACGAAACCGGTAGCGGCAAGGACATCCAGGTGGCCAAGTCGTCGGGTGCAGGCCTGGTGGCAGGCTCTTTCACCCGCATCTCGCCCAACTACCTGACGCGCGGTACCAACCAGGGCACGATGCAAGGTACCGAGGGGCCGCTGGTCATCAAGATTCCGGGGCAGCAGAAGTGGTACATCTACGCCGACTACTACGGCAACGGCGGTGTTTTCGGCTGCTGGACCACCACCAACCTCGACGCTGACCCCGCCACCTGGACCAAGCTGACCAATGGCGTTGACTTCAAGCTGCCAGAAGGTGTGCGCCACGCCAATACCGTGCGCGTGACCCAGGCGCAGCTGGATGCCTTGAAGGCCACCTACGGCGTGACGGTGCCGGTGGTCAGCACCCGCATCAAGACCACCTACTCCGAAGGCGGTGTGCCGTTCTACGCAGCCCATGCCTGGTTCCACGGCATGATCACCACGCTGAACGACACCAACAATGGGCAACTGCCCACCGACTTCAAATGGCGTGCTGCCCCCGGTCTGGCCGATCCTACCGACCCGAACCTGGTGTCTTTCGAGGCCACCGGCTTCCCCGGCCGCTACCTGCGCATCGACAGCGCCAACCCCACCCGTTGGCCCACGGGCGGCAGCCTGACCCAGGCGAACCGCAGCGTGGGTCTGGGCTGGATTGCCACGGCCGACAAACACCACCTGACCTGGGTGGACCCGCTGGAAGACACCACCACCTTCAAAAGTGACGCCACCTTCCGCAAAGTTCCGGCGCTGAATGGTGACGGCAACATGGTGTCGCTGCAGTGGTATGGCAACACTACGCTGTACCTGCGGCACATGGCCTACCAGCTCATGGGCCTGCCCAGCACGGCCAATGCGCAGCAAAAGGTAGACGCGTCCTTCACCCTGGAAACGCAATAAAGCCGCTCCGGCGGCATGCCGGTGCCCGTGCAAGCGCGGGCACCCCCTTTCAACCTGATTCCGTACTGATATGAAAAATACCCTTTCCCGCTTGATTGGCGCGGCCTGCCTGCTGGCGGGCGCGGCCAGCCTGCCCGCCGCCGCTACCCCGGTAACCTCGCTCGTGGGGGCCACCCAGCTGGCGATGCCGGTAAAGAATATTTTTGGCACCGGCCCGTTCAGCTTTGCACCCGGCATCACCTGGAGCAGCAACAGCGGCGACGCGGTGTTTGGCAGCACCGACGGCTATGGCTTTGATGCCAATGGCGACTGGGACTACCGCAAGACCCTGGTGGCTACCAACGACAGCACCTCCAGCATGACCTTCACCTTCGACATCACCGTGTCCGGCTTTGGTGGCTTTTTGAACTGGGCCCCGGGTTCGGGCAATGCCTCTATTGCCGTGTATGACGTGAACCACGTGTTGATTGAGTCTGTGGTGCTGGGCTTTCTGACCGATGGCAGCCTGAACTCCGGGGAATTCCATGGTTTCCAGGAAAGCGGCACCAGCATCAAATACTTCACTCTGACGGGGGCCTACATCGGCGGCGCCGACTTTGCAGTGAAGGCGGTGCCCGAGCCCGCGTCGATGGCGCTGAGCTTGCTCGGCCTGGGCCTGCTGGGTGCCATGTCGCGCCGCAAGCCGAAGCAGGGCTGAGCTGTTTTTGCTATAAATTAAATAGCTAATAGCGTAGGTGAGGTATACGCTAGAGGCCTATTTTTTATAATTTTTTACGCAGCGACCGGGATTCCCATATCGCCACCACCCACAGCACCACCGCTGTCGCTGCCGACAGCCCCATGGCGCTGAAGGTGTGCTGGCTGGCCGGAATGCACAGCAGCCCCAACAGCACCAGGCCCACGATGTGCGACAGCGGCGGCATGATGCGCTTTGCTGTGACCCACTTGAACAGCGCCGTGCCCAGCAGGTACAGCGCCGGGCCGCCCAGTATCACCACCAACGCGGCGTTGTCGGCATGGGCCGGGTGGGCCAGCACCAGCTCGTCGGCCACGGCGCAGACGATGATGCCGGCCACGATCAGCACGTGCATGTAGGTGTAGGCCATGCGCGCCTGGCGACCGGCTTGCTCGGAGTGGACGATGCTGTGGTGCCCCTGCTCGGCACCGATGGCAAAGTACAGCCACCACATGGCGACCGTGCCCGCAAAAGTGGTCACAAAGGCCATCAGGCTGGTGCTGTCCCAGGCGTGGGTGGCAAAGGTGGCACCGCTGACCAGCAGCGACTCGCCCAGCGCGATGATGACAAACAGAGCGCAGCGTTCGGCCAGGTGGCTGCCGTCTACATCCCAGTCTTGCAGGCTGGAACGGCCCAGTCCAGGTACCCAGAAGAACACCAATGGCCCGGCGGTGTCCAGCGCCAGGGCCAGTACCCACCAGGCTAGCCGGGCCGGGCCTTCGCTCCAGCCGCCCGCCAGCCAGCATGCACCGGCCAATAGCGTCCATACCAAAATGCGTTGGAAGTTGCGCACCATGCCCGCACGCTCCCCCCGCACCGCCCATAAAAAGAACAGTGTGCGGCCCACCTGCATGCCCACGTAGGCCAGCGCAAAGGCCCAGCCCTTGTCACCAAACGCCTCTGGAATAGAGGCCGACAGCAGCAGCCCGACCAGCATCAGCGCAAACAAGGCGGAGCGTACCGGCGGACGGTTCGGATCTAGCCAGTTGGTCACCCACGAGGTGTAAATCCACACCCACCACACGGCCAGCAGCAGCACGCCGATGCGCAGGGCGTTGTCCCAGCCCAGATCGGCCAGCAGCCCGTGCGAAAGTTGGGTGATGGCGAATACGAAGACGAGGTCGAAGAACAGTTCGACCATCTCGACCTTGCCGCCGTCGCTGCGGTTGCGCAGCAGGCTGCGGTGGGGGTGGTTTGAAGAGGAATGCATGGCCGTGGCCCCCAAGGCAGAGATTTATATAAAAAGTGCCGCTACCGTAATTTCCATCAGCGGTAGTAGCTATTCTTATAGTAGCAAAAAAGGACCCGCTGCCCGCCTGCGCAGATGTATTAAAAGGTTTCCCAGTCGCTCTCGTCAGCGGCTTTGCTGGCGGGGGCCTTGGCCGCTGGCGCGTCGATGCGCGACTGCGTGGGGGCGGGCTTGCGCAGCGCGCTGGCGTGCCGGATTGCCTGGGTCTTGGCCGGGGCGGGCAGGGGCCGGGCAGCGGGCTTGGCTGCCATGGGTCGGCTGGTGGGCATGCGCGGGGCCAAGGTGTGATCGTCTGCGCCCAGTTTGAACACGGCCACGGTTTGCACCAGTTCCTGCGCTTGCGACTTCAGGCCGCTGGCGGCGGCGGCCATTTCCTCCACCAGCGCGGCGTTTTGCTGGGTGGTCTGGTCCATTTGCCGCACCGCTTCACCCACCTGGGCCACGCCCAGGGCCTGGTCCTGGCTGGCGGCGCTGATCTCGCCCATGATGTCGGTCACCCGGCGGATGGAGCTGGCCACCTCGGTCATGGTGGTGCCGGCCTGGTCCACCAGGGCCGTACCTTGCTCGACCCGCTCCACACTGGCGTTGATCAGGATTTTGATTTCTTTGGCCGCCTCGGCCGAGCGGCCCGCCAGGTTGCGTACCTCGCTGGCCACCACGGCAAATCCGCGGCCTTGCTCGCCTGCGCGGGCGGCTTCCACGGCGGCGTTCAGCGCCAGGATGTTGGTCTGGAAGGCGATGCTGTCAATCACGCTGATGATGTCGGCGATCTTGCGCGACGAGTCATTGATGCCCTTCATGGTTTCCACCACCTGGGCTACCACCGCACCGCCCTGGACGGCCACGGAAGAGGCCGTCAGCGCCAACTGGTTGGCCTGCTTGGCGCTGTCGGCGTTTTGCCGCACGGTGGCGCTGAGCTCTTCCATCGAGGCGGCGGTTTGCTCCAGGGCGCTGGCCTGTTGCTCTGTGCGGGCTGACAGGTCGTTGTTGCCATGGGCAATTTCGGCGCTGGCACCGGCCACCCCAT
This sequence comes from Rhodoferax sp., assembly GCF_025354435.1. Taxonomy (GTDB): domain Bacteria; phylum Pseudomonadota; class Gammaproteobacteria; order Burkholderiales; family Burkholderiaceae_C; genus Rhodoferax_B. Next base: position 135,923 of record NZ_JANXMU010000007.1, on the reverse strand, counting down.
CGGCGCTGCTGCGCACCTGCTTGAGCACGGCGTGGATTTTGGCGACAAATTGGTTGAAGCCTGTGCCGATGGCGGCCAGCTCGTCATTGCCCTGCACCTCCAGCTTGACGCTCAGGTCGGCATCGGCGCTGGCCAGGCCCACCATGACCCGGCTCAGCGAGCGCAGAGGACGGGTCAGGCGGTAGACCACCGAAACCAGAATCAGGGCCATGGCAATGGCGCACACCAGGGCCACTATCAGCGTGTAGCCCAGCAGGTCGCGCGCCGCGGCCGTGGCCACGCTGCGGGGAAAGCTCATGCGCACGCTCCAGGGGGCGGTGTCGGGGGCGACCACCATGGGTTGCAGCAAATGCACGGTGTTTTGCGCATCGACGTACTCGTACGTCTGGCCCTGGTGGATGCGTTCCAGCCCAGCGGCGGGGATGTCGTCGGCTTTTTTGCCAATCCGCTGCGCATCGGGGTTGCTGGCATACAGGCCGCCGTTGGACACCAGGGACAGGCTGCTGCCCTCGATGGGCTTGAGCTCGGACAGGATCTGGCCAAAGCGGGTCAGCGTGAAATCGGCGCTGGCGGTGCCCTGGAACTTGCCCGCCACCATGATGGGCGCAACGAGCGAAGCCATCAGCACGTCTTTGCCATCAATCGAGTACACATAGGGTTCGGTGAAGAACAGCTTGCCGCTGGCCTTGGGGATGTCGTACCAGTCGTTGGCACCGGCTCCGGGGCCGAACACGATGGGTTCCACGTGCACGCTGCCGCCTGCCGCACGGGTCCAGTAGGGCATGTAGCGGCCGGTGTCGTCGTAACCAGGTTTTTTGCCTGCGTACTCGGCATCTTTGCCATCCAGCGCATTGGGCTCCCAAGTGACGGCCGAACCGATGAAGTCGCCAGAACTGAACAGTGCGGCCTGCACCATTTCATCGATTTGCTCACGCGCAATCGGCAGGTTGGCTTGGCGGGTGGCGCGCATCGAGGCGGCCAGATTAGCCACCGTGGCCATATTGGCGGCAATGCGGGTTTGCAGCGTGCCTGCGGCCTCGCGGGCCGAGGTGCGTGCCAGGTTCATCGTGGCAGCCTCGGCGCTGGCGCTGCTTTTGATACCGATCACGGCCGAAGTGATCCCCAAAGACAGCACCACCAGCGCGGTGGCGGCGACACAGATCTTGGTGTTCAGCGACATCTGCAAACGCAGGCGGGACGTGGCTTGGGAGGGGGGTGTGCTGACCTGGGTCATGGTGTATTTTGAGGTTGCGATCACGGCTTGGAGATGCGGCATATGCTGTTCAAAAAAGTTACAGAATGCAAGCATTAAATGCAATTTATACGCCAGCTTGGCAGCCCACCGGACCCCGGGCGGGCATTGGCTATGCTGTGCGGTGTCAAAAATCTGTCTGGCCCGTTCCCTATGCCCATCACTTTCCGTTGCGATCCCGCGCTGATCGACATCTTGCCGCGCCCGGTACCGGCCAAGCAGGCCTTGCCCGACTGGCTGCGGGCCATGCCGCCCAAGGCGTTTTCCGAGTTGCACGGGCGCGACATCCGTACTGTCAAGCAGTGTCCGCCGTTTGTCGATGTCATGGCCCATGGCTTCATGGTGCTGCTGCCCTGCGATGTGCGGGTGGAGGGTGGCCGCTTCAGTTGGGACTGGGACTTACCGCCCCTGGCGGTAGAAGCGCATCCGCGCGCGCCGCTGAGCTTTCACGTGGCGGCGCAATTGGCGGGCGCGCCGTTCCACGCTGGCCAGGCCTCGGCCTTGAAGTTCAATAGCTTCTGGACCATTGAACTGGAGCCGGGCTGGTCGCTGTTTGCCACCCACCCGGTGAACCGCGACGACCTGCCTTTTCGTCTGCTGACCGGCTTGGTGGATGCCGACCGGTTCAGCGATGCGGGCATCAACTTTCCCGCCATGTGGACCGCGCCAGATTTCAGCGGCGTACTGCCCAGGGGCACGCCCATCGCCCAGTGCTTTGCCGTGCCACGGGCCGCGCCCACGCTGGTGTTCGAGGCGTTTACGCCGGAGCGCACCGCCCGCTACGACGCGCTGGTGGGCGAGGTGCTGGCCACGCCCGGCATCTACCGCAAACGCTTTCGCGCCAAGCGCGGTGGCTCAGGCCAATAGCGCGCGCAGTTCGGCCAGATCCAGCCACAGGGCTCCGTGCGGGCTGGAGGTGAGCGCCTGGGCGATGCGGCCAAAGGTGTCGGGCCGCAAACGGTAGGCTTGGCGGTAGGCCTGCATCGCGTCGGGCAGTTGGTTCAGCTCTTGCAACGCGATACCCAGGTTGACGGCCGCCTCGGCATGGCTGGGCTGGTGCTGCAATGCCGCTTGAAAAGCCGCCACCGCCGCGGGCAGCGCACCCAGATCCTGCTGCACCACCCCCAGCTGGAACCAGGCCGCTGCATGCTGCGGATGCGCTTGCACCAGGGCTTGCAGCACCTGGGCGGCCAGGGCCTTGTGGCCTTGCTCCAGCAGGGTCAGCCCGTGCAGATACGCTGGTTCGGCGCTGGTGGGAGCGCGTTCGGCGGCTTGCGTGAAAAATTGCGCCGCTCCGGCCAGGTCGTTGCGTGCCCGGGCAATCTTGCCGGCCAGCAGCAAGGCGGGCGGGTAACCAGGGCGGGCTTGCAGGCTGTGCTGGATGTGCGTCTGGGCCTGTACCGGCTGGCCACTTTGCAGGTACAGCAGGGCCCGCAGTTGGTGGGCGGCGGGGTCGGCCGGGCGTTGCTGCAGGATGTCGACACAGATGGCCATGGCCGCGTCGGCCTGCCCGGCATTGCAGGCGGCAATGGCGGCACCCAGGGCCTGTTCGTAGGTGGGCTGCGGCATTTTGGGTGGTTTTAGGGCTTAAATTCAGGCATAAAAATAGCAGCTAGCGTAGGTTCTGTCTACGCTGGCTGCTATGGATATTGAACTGAAAAATGAGAGCTGTTAAGAAGGACGCTTATTGGCCCAGCGTCTCGGCCCAGGCCAGGGCTTGCAGATGCGCCCAATTGACTTGCTTGTTGGACAGATGCAGGGCTTCGGCGGTGCGGCCAAAGACTTCATCGTTGCCGCTCTCGCAGGCTTCGGTGAGCGCCAGGAATGGGGCCAGCACGCCGGTGCGGTGCAGCAGCGCATCCAACACAGGCTGGGGCAGGGCGACGGATTCCAGGGCTTTGGCCAGTGGCACGCCCAGCATCACGTCGAGCATCGAGAAAACGCCCACCACAAAGGCGTTGTCGCAGTCTTCGGGGGACAGCATTTCGGCGGCCAGCAGCTCCATCAGCTTGCCGCGTACCACGGCGGTCTGGCCGACCACCGGGCCAGGGCCATCTTTGTCGCTGCGCGAGGTGGTCATCAGCAGGGCGGCCCAGCGGAACAGCTTTTGCAGGCCCAGGATCATGACCGCGTGGCGGAACGAGGTGATTTCGCAGTTCAGCCCGAAGCCGGACGAGTTGATGAAGCGCAGCAGGTTGAACGACAGCGTGGGGTCTCGCTTGAGCAGCTCTTCGATTTCGGCGGTGGTGGCCTGTTTGCGCACCAGGTTGATCAGTTGCAGGATGGTGGCCTGCGAAGGGCGCACGGTTTGCGCCTTGACCAGCGCGGGTTTGGCAAACCAGTAGCCCTGGAACAGCTTGACGCCGTAGCTGGTGAGCAATTGGTGCTGCTCGGCAGTTTCAACCTTTTCGGCAATGATCTGGGCGGTGGTGTTGGCGGTGGCAAATTTGACAAACGGCAGCACTAGTTCGGGCTTGAGCGCCATCAGGTCCAGCTTCACAAACGAAGCCAGCGCGCGCCACGAGGCATAGCCGCGCGTCAGCACCGTGTGGTTGAAGGCAAACCGGAAGCCGCGTTTGCGCAGGTCTTCCAGCACCAGGGCGTGGCTGGCGATGTCGTCGGGCGTGTTGCCCGGCACGGGGGGCACTTCCAGCACCACTTTGTCGGGGTGGACCAGCTCCAGGTGGCCACCCGCCAGACTTTCCAGCGTGCAGTTGATGAAGACCAGCTTTTTGCCGACCAGGGTTTCGATGTCGGTGAAGGACAGCGCGTTGACCAGCAGGGCGGCATCGCTGTCGGCGGTGTAGCTTTGGCCGGGGCTGGAACGGTCAAACAGCTCGTAGCCAAATACGGCGCGGTTTTCGTCCACGATGGCCTGGCGGGCAATCAGTACTTGGCTATCGGGAGCGGCATCGGGTTCCAGAGGTTGCCTTAGGCTGTGAAGTTGGTCAGGTATGGTGGACATGGCGTTGTAAGTTCTACGGGCCACGGAGGCAGTTGATTTCCATTCTAGAGAAGAACTACCGTCAAAAGAGCGGATAGGGCAGGGTATTTACCAGATGTTGCTGCTTTAGCCTAAGCCTACATGCTCAGGGTGTCGGCCCACACCAGGGCCTCCATGTGGGCCATGTTGATGTGGTGGCTACTGAACTGCAAGGCATCGGCGGCGGTGCTGAAGGCGGTGTCGTCGTCGCTTTCGCAGGCTTTGGTCAGGGCCAGCATGGGGCCGTAGATGCCGGTGCCATGCTCCAGCGCTTCGGCCACTGCCGGGGGCAGGGACAGCAGAGCCAGCGCCTGGTCCAGCGGCATGCCCAGCATCACGTCTAGTAGCGAGAAAATGCCCACCACAAAGGCCCCGTCGCACTCTTCGGGGGTGAGGGTGCCGGTGGCCAGCAGCTCCATCATGCGCCCGCGCACCACGGCCATGGTGCCCACTGCGGCAGGTGTGCCATTGGCTTTGGACGAAGTCAGCAGCAGCGCGGCCCAGCGGAACAGCTTTTTCAGGCCCATCAGCATGACGGCCTGGCGGAACGAGGTGATCTCGCGGTCCAAGCCAAACCCAGCCGAGTTGATCAGCCGCATCAGGTTGAAGCCCAGCACTGCGTCCTTTTTCAGCACGCTTTCGATTTCGTCGGTGCTGGCCTGGTTGCGCACCAGGTTGATGAGCTGCAGCACATGGGCCTGGCCGGGGCTGATGACCTTGGTTTTGATGACGTCCGGGCGGGCAAACCAGTAGCCCTGGAACAGCGTGGCCCCATAGGACAGCAGGGCGCTGAACTGCTCGACGGTTTCTACCTTTTCGGCCACCACCTCGGCCGGTGTGCGGGCCTTGACGGCGGCCACAATCACCTGCAACTGCTCGGGTTTGAGGGCCATCAGGTCCAGCTTCACGTAGCTGGCCAGCGGTTGCCACGAGGCGTACACCGGGGCCAGCACCGTGTGGTTGAACGCCAGCCGAAAGCCACGCTGGTGCAGGTCCTGCAGAGTTTGCTGGCGTGCCGCGATGTCGGCGGGTGCGTGGCCGGGTACCGGGCCGACTTCCAGCACCACTTTTTCGGGCTGGATCAGGTCCAAGTGGCCGCCCGACAGGCTCTCGTGCGTACAGTTCACGAAGATGGTCAGCTTGCCCACCAGCGATTCACTGCCGGTGTGGGTCATGGCGTTGAACACCAGGGCCACATCGCTGGCCGCATTGTGCGACGCGGTGGAGCGGTCAAACAGCTCGTAGGCCACCACTTTGCGTTGGGCATCCATGATGGGCTGGCGGGCGATGACCACTGTGCCGGTGTCAGCGGGCACAGCGGGGTCGGAAGAGGGATCGGATGCGGGCATGGAAGGTGTCGAGTTGTTACGTATCGTAACTTGTAAGCGGCGAGATCGGCTGCGTTTGGGCTCTGTCCGACTATGCCAGCAAAATCGCCAGTTCCTCGTCGGTGAACCCGGCTTGCAAACGCGCTCGGGTATTGAACGGTGGCTTGGGCGTTGGCGCGTCATAGCGGTCGGCCAGCACCCGGTAGTGCGCCACCGGGTCCAGCCCATCGCGTTGGCATAGCCAGCGGTACCAGTGGTTGCCAATGGCCACGTGGCCGACCTCGTCGGTCAAAATAATCTCCAGAATCTCCACCGCCCGCAGTGCCTGCGGTGTGGCCACCCGGCGCAGTTTGGCCTGGATCAGCGGCGTGGCATCCAGGCCGCGGGCCTCCAGCGTGCGTGGTACCAGCGCCATGCGGGCCACCACGTCGCCGCTGGTGGCCGCACACACTGTCCACAGGCCGTCGTGGGCCGGAAAGTCGCCGTAGTCCCAACGCTGGTCCTTCTCGCCCACCAGGCTTTGCAGATGGGTGCGTAGCAGGCTGAAGTGGTAGGCCTCCTCGCTGGCTACGCGCACCCAGTCGAGGTAGAAGGCATCGGGCATGTCGTCAAAGCGCCAGGCGGCATCGAGGGCGAGGTTGATGGCGTTGAATTCGATGTGCGCCACGGTGTGCAGCAGCGTGGCCAGGCCGTCGGGGGTGAAGGGCGAGCGCTGTGGTTTGACCACCCGCTCCACCAGCACCGGCCGGGCCGGGCGACCGGGTGGATCACCAAAAGGTTCAAAATGAGACTTTGCTATTGAAAGCGGAGCTGCTTGCGCATGTAGTAATTGCGCTGAGGCCACTTTTTGTGCGGGTTCGGTGAGGCACAAGGTTTGTAAGGCGCGGGTTCGGAGTTCCATCCCTACAATTGTAAAAGTTGAAAAAAGGACACGCATGGCTCTGTTTGCATTAGATGGTGTGGCACCGCAGGTCGCGGCCACGGCCTGGGTGGCGGACAGCGCCGAAGTCATGGGCGATGTGGTGCTGGGCGAAGACAGCAGCGTCTGGTTTGGCGTGGTGGTGCGGGGCGACAACCACCGCATCACCATAGGCCGGGGCTCCAACGTGCAGGACTTGAGCGTGCTACATACTGATCACGGCGTGCCGCTGACGATTGGCGACAATGTGACCATCGGCCACCAGGTGATGCTGCACGGCTGCACTGTGGGCGACGGCTCGCTGATCGGTATCGGTGCGGTGGTGCTCAATGGGGCACGGATCGGCAAAAACTGCCTGGTCGGCGCGGGCGCGCTGGTCACCGAGGGCAAAGAGTTCCCAGATGGCAGCCTGGTCATCGGCAGCCCGGCCAAAGTGGCGCGCGCGCTGACCCCGGCCCAAATCGAAGGTTTGCAGCGCAGCGCCCAGGGCTATGTGGCGAATGCCCGGCGCTTTCGCAACGGCTTGCAAAAGCTGGCCTGAACCCCATATCGGCCTGTACCAAGTTAGGAATCCATTGTGTCTGAACTCCATAAATTTTTATTCGACGGCCTGCCCGTTCGCGGCTGCATCGTGCGCCTGACCGATGCCTGGCAAGAAATTCTGCACCGCCGCGCCTCCAACTCCACCACCGGGGCCTACCCCGCACCGGTGGCTGAGCTGCTGGGCGAAATGACCGCCGCGGGCGTGCTGATGCAGTCCAACATCAAATTCAATGGTGCAGTGGTGCTGCAGATTTTTGGCGACGGCCCGGTCAAGCTGGCCGTGGTCGAAGTGCAGCCCGACTTCAGTCTGCGCACCACCGCCAGCGTGATGGGTGAGGTGCCAGCGGATGCCACGCTGAGCCAGATGGTCAATGTGGACAACCAGGGCCGTTGCGCCATCACCCTGGACCCGAAGGACAAGTTTCCCGGCCAGCAGCCCTACCAGGGCGTGGTGCCGCTGTTTGGTGACAGCAAGGAAAAGCTGGAAAAACTCAGCGATGTGCTGCAGCACTACATGCTGCAAAGCGAGCAGCTCGACACCTTGCTGGTGCTGGCCGCCGACGAGAACGTGGCTGCCGGGCTGCTGATCCAGCGCCTGCCCATCCAGGGTGAAAAGAACCTGGCGGGCAGCGTGACCAGTGAAGCCAACGAGGACGAGATTGGCCTCAACGAGCACTACAACCGCATCGCCACCCTGGCCAGCACCCTGAAGCGCGAAGAGCTACTGACGCTGGACGTGGACACCATCCTGCGCCGCCTGTTCTGGGAAGAGCAGGTGCTGATGTTCAGCCCGCATATCGGCCCCACTGCACCGAAGTTTGCCTGTAGCTGCAGCCGCGAGCGTGTGGGTGCCATGATCCGCAGCCTGGGCACCGACGAGGTGGAAGGTATCCTGGCCGAGCGTAATGACGTGGAGGTGGCCTGCGAGTTTTGCGGCAAGCAGTACCGCTTTGACGCGGTCGATGCGGCCCAGCTCTTCACCACGCCGGATGCATCGTTGCCGGGGCCGTCAGCGGTTCAGTAATCCGCTGAACAGCTTGTGCTCGCACTCGGGGTCGCTGCATTTCTCGCAGTTCCAGACCCATGCCGCACTTTTTAAGGAAAATCGGCCTCTGGCGTATATTCTGTCTGCACTGGTAGCTATTGATTCAATAGCGTGCAGGGCATTGCGGGTGCGGGCGATATCTTTGCCGTAGACCACCTGGTAAGGCAGATGGCCCCGCGCCAACGCGACGCGCAGGGCGGCATCCACGGGCGCGCGGCTGTGCGGCCCGTCGCGCTGCGGGTCGGCGGCCCAGGGCAGGTCCAGCCCCATCACCAGCGTCACATCGAAACCCCGTTGCTGCTCCAGCGCCGAGGCGTACAAGCTGTCGTCGCCAAACAGCAGGTCGCTGTATACAGCGGTCATCAGCGCGGTGGTATCGGCGATCAAATACGTGGCGGGGAGGGCTTGGGCGATGCGTGCGGTGTGCGTTTGGGCAATCGCTAATTGTTCGTCGGCGCGCGGCGTGCGGCCTGCTTGGTCGCACCACTGGCGCAAAGTCTCAGAAATGGGGGAGACGCTGTGGCCTTGGCTGCGCAAGCTAGCGGTGATGGCCGCAGCCAGCTGGGTTTTGCCGGTGCTCTCGGCACCCAGCAAAGCAATCTTGATCAACTTATTTGGGCGAAATTTACTTCGGAGAGATGTGCACGAAGATTTCGTTGGACTTGACCATACCCAGCTCGAAGCGGGCACGCTCTTCGACCATTTCCAGGCCTTCTTTGAGGTCGCGGACCTCGGCGCTCAGTTGGTCGTTGGCGAGTTGTTCTTGCAGGTTGTGGACCCGTAGCGTCTCCAGCTTTTGCTGCAGGCGCGTCACCTCCGAGATGCTGCCGCGCCCAAACCACAGCTGCCCGTGCAGTATCGCCAGCAAAGCCAGCAAGACGATGGGGACTACACGGGAAGCCATGGGTGGCCCTTATTTCAGGTTGTAAAAGGCTTTACGACCGGGGTAGGTGGCCACGTCGCCCAGGTCTTCTTCGATGCGTAAGAGCTGGTTGTACTTGGCCATGCGGTCCGAGCGGCTGAGGGAGCCGGTTTTGATCTGGCCCGCATTGGTGCCCACGGCGATGTCGGCAATGGTCGAGTCTTCGGTTTCGCCCGAACGGTGGCTGATCACGGCGGTGTAACCGGCGCGCTTGGCCATTTCGATCGCGGCGAAGGTCTCGGTCAGGGTGCCGATCTGGTTGATCTTGATCAGGATCGAGTTGGCGATGCCCTTGTCGATGCCTTCTTGCAAAATCTTGGTGTTGGTGACGAACAGGTCATCGCCCACGATTTGCACGGTTTTGCCCAGGCGGTCGGTCAAGATCTTCCAGCCATCCCAGTCGCCTTCGGCCATACCGTCTTCGATGCTGATGATGGGGTATTTGTCGACCCAGGTGGCCATGATGTCGGTCCACTCCTGGCTGGTCAGCGACCAGCCTTCACCGGCCAGTTCGTACTTGCCGTTCTTGTAGAACTCGGAAGCTGCGCAGTCCAGGCCCAGGGCGATTTGCTCGCCGGGTACGTAGCCCGCATCGGTGATGGCTTGCAAAATCATCTGGATGGCAGCTTCGTGGCTGGGCACGTTGGGGGCAAAGCCGCCTTCATCGCCAACCGCAATGCTCATGCCCTTGTCGTGCAAGATTTTCTTCAGCGCGTGGAACACTTCGGCACCGTAGCGCAGCGCTTCCCGAAAGCTCGGCGCACCCACGGGGATGATCATCAGCTCTTGCAGGTCCAGGTTGTTGTTGGCGTGCGCGCCACCGTTGACCACGTTCATCATGGGCACGGGCATTTGCATGCCGCCCATGCCGCCGAAGTAGCGGTACAGGGGCAGACCGGATTCTTCGGCAGCGGCGCGGGCCACGGCCATCGACACGGCCAGCATGGCGTTAGCACCCAGGCGGGATTTGTTTTCGGTGCCGTCCAGGTCGATCAGGGTCTTGTCCAGAAAGGCTTGTTCGGAAGCGTCCAGGCCCAGAATGGCTTCGGAGATTTCGGTGTTGATGTGCTCGACGGCCTTCAGCACGCCCTTGCCCAGGTAGCGCTTCTTGTCGCCATCGCGCAGCTCAATGGCTTCGCGCGAGCCGGTGGACGCACCGGACGGCACGGCCGCACGGCCCATGGTGCCGGATTCCAGCAGCACATCGCATTCGACGGTGGGGTTGCCCCGGCTGTCCAGAATTTCGCGGGCGACGATGTCAACAATTGCACTCATTTTTTGTCTTCCTTGGATGGTTAAAAATTGGGCCGGCGGCAAGCCAGTTACGCAGCCCTGAATTCTTGCATGGCTTTGGTGTCGCGCACGCGTCAATGCACCGATTGTTCGCGGGTTGTAACTGTTGCAAATCCGTGGTTAAGCGGAAAAGCTGTTCTCTAGATAACCGTTCTTTTTGGTCACGCGGTCCAGCGCCACCAGGGTTTCCAGCAGGGCGCGCATGTGCTTCAGGGGCACGGCGTTGGGGCCGTCGCTCATGGCTTTGCTCGGGTCGGGGTGGGTTTCCATGAACACACCGGCCACGCCCACGGCCACGGCGGCACGGGCCAGCACGGGCACCATCTCGCGCATGCCTCCGCTGCTGGTGCCGTTGCCGCCGGGCAGTTGCACCGAGTGGGTGGCATCGAACACCACGGGCGCCAGGGTGTCGCGCATGATGGCCAGGCTGCGCATGTCGCTGACCAGGTTGTTGTAGCCAAAGCTGGCACCGCGTTCGCAGGCCATGAAGTTGTCGGTTTCCAGTCCGGCTTCCAGAGCGGCGGCGCGGGCTTTGTCGATCACGTTCTTCATGTCGCCCGGGGCCAGAAACTGGCCCTTTTTGATGTTCACCGGCTTGCCCGACTGGGCCACGGCGCGGATGAAGTCGGTTTGGCGGCACAGGAAGGCCGGGGTTTGCAGTACATCAACCACGCTGCAGACCTGGGCAATTTGCGATTCGTCATGGATGTCGGTCAGCACCGGCACGCCCAGTTCGCGCTTCACCTTGGCCAGAATTTCCAGGCCCTTGTCGATGCCGGGGCCGCGGAAGGTGTTGCCGCTGCTGCGGTTGGCCTTGTCGAAGCTGCTCTTGAAGATGAACGGAATGCCCAGGGCGGTGGTGATTTCCTTCAAGGTGCCCGCGGTGTCCATCTGCAACTGCTCTGACTCGATGACGCAGGGGCCTGCGATGAGGAAGAAGGGCTGGTTGAGGCCGATGTCAAATCCACACAACTTCATTTTTTTGCTCCTTGGTGCTGCTTCACCGCCGCCTTCACAAACGCATTGAACAACGGGTGGCCGTCCCAGGGCGTGGACTTGAATTCGGGGTGGAACTGCACGCCGACAAACCAGGGGTGGACGCTTTGCGGCAGCTCGACCATTTCGGTGAGTTGCTCACGTTGCGTCAGGGCCGAGATCACCAGCCCGGCATCGCGCAGGCGGTCCAGGTAGTGCACGTTGGCTTCGTAGCGGTGGCGGTGGCGTTCGGTGACCACATCGCCGTAGATGCCGTGCGCCACGGTGCCGGGGGCTACGTCGGAACTTTGCGCGCCCAGGCGCATGGTGCCACCCAGGTCGGAGTTTTCGTTGCGGGTCTTGATGGTGCCGTCGGTGTCTTTCCACTCGGTGATCAGCGCGATCACCGGGTGCGGGGTCAGTGGCTCGAATTCGGTGCTGTTGGCATCCGCCAGGCCCGCCACGTGGCGCGCAAATTCGATGGTGGCTACCTGCATGCCCAGGCAGATGCCCAGGTAGGGCACCTTGTGCTCGCGGGCAAATTGGGCGGCGCAGATCTTGCCCTCAATGCCGCGTTTGCCGAAGCCGCCGGGCACCAGAATGGCATCGAACGCCGCCAGCGTGTCCACGGTGTCGGGGACGATGGTTTCGGAATCGATATAGCTGATCTTCACCCGCACATGGTTCTTCATGCCGGCGTGGCGCAGGGCTTCGTTCAGCGATTTATAGCTGTCGCTCAGGTCCACGTACTTGCCGACCATGGCGATGTTGACGTCGCCGCGCGGGTTGGCGGTTTCATACACCAGATCGTCCCAGCGCTTGAGGTTGGCGGGCGGGGTGTTCAGGCGCAGCTTGTCGCAGATCAGGCCATCCAGGCCTTGCTCGTGTAGCATGCGCGGCACTTTGTAGATGGTGTCCACGTCCCACATGGAGATCACGCCCCACTCGGGCACGTTGGAAAACAGCGAGATCTTGGAGCGCTCTTCTTGCGGAATCGGGCGGTCGGCACGGCATAGCAGTACGTCGGCCTGGATGCCGATTTCGCGCAGCTGCTTGGCGGTGTGCTGGGTCGGCTTGGTCTTGAGCTCGCCTGCGGCGGCAATCCAGGGCACGTAGCTCAGGTGCACGAAGGCGGTGTTGTTCGGGCCCAGCTTCAGGCTCATCTGGCGCACAGCTTCCAGGAAGGGCAGCGATTCGATGTCACCCACGGTGCCGCCCACTTCGACCAGCGCCACGTCCACCGCGTCGGGCTCGCCAAAACGCGCACCTCGCTTGATGAACTCCTGGATTTCGTTGGTCACGTGCGGAATCACCTGCACGGTCTTGCCGAGGTAATCGCCACGGCGCTCTTTGTCGAGCACGCTTTTGTAGATTTGGCCGGTGGTGAAGTTGTTCGACTTGCGCATGCGCGTCTCAACAAAGCGCTCGTAGTGGCCGAGGTCGAGGTCGGTTTCTGCGCCGTCGTCGGTCACAAAGACTTCGCCGTGCTGCAGCGGCGACATGGTGCCGGGATCTACGTTGAGGTAGGGGTCCAGCTTGATCAGGGTGACCTTGAGGCCGCGCGATTCGAGGAGTGCTGCAAGAGAGGCTGAGGCGATTCCCTTGCCCAGGGAGGACACGACACCGCCGGTGACGAAGACAAATTTGGTCATCTCAAAGTCGGGAGCTGATCCCGGGGGAGGTGGTAAAACAAGATTATAAGGGCGCTAAATGGTCACTCTGGCTCTGCTACATTGCGGCGCATGAACCCCAACACCTCTCTCTTGGCCTCTTCTGCGGCAGACGGCGACCTGGCAGGTAAGCACATCGTGCTGGGCCTGACAGGGGGCATTGCCTGCTACAAATCGGCCGAGCTGTGCCGCTTGCTGGTCAAAGCCGGGGCCAGCGTGCAGGTAGTGATGACCGAGGCGGCTACGCAGTTCATCACCCCGGTGACCATGCAGGCGCTGAGCAACCGACCCGTCTACAGCTCGCAATGGGATGCGCGCGAGCCCAACAACATGCCGCACATCAACCTGAGCCGCGAGGCGGATCTGATTCTGATTGCCCCGTGCAGCGCCGACTTCATCGCCCGGCTGGTGCAAGGGCGCACCGACGAGCTGCTGAGCCTGCTGTGCCTGGCCCGCCCCATGACCAGCGTGCCGCTGCTGGTCGCCCCCGCCATGAACCGTGAGATGTGGGTGCACCCCGCTACCCAGCGCAATATGGCGCAGTTGCAGGCCGATGGCGCAGTGATTCTGGGCGTGGGCACGGGCGAGCAGGCCTGCGGCGAAACCGGCGACGGCCGCATGCTGGAGCCCGCCGAGCTGCTGGAGGACGTGGTTGCTTTCTTCCAGCCCAAAACCCTGGCCGGGCAGCGCGTGCTGGTCACCGCCGGACCCACTTACGAAGCGATCGACCCGGTGCGCGGCATCACCAACCTGAGCAGCGGCAAGATGGGTTTTGCCATTGCCCGCGCCGCCCGCGAGGCTGGGGCCGAGGTCACGCTGGTCGCCGGGCCGGTGGCTTTGGCGACCCCGCGCGGCGTTGCGCGTGTGGATGTGAAATCTGCACAGAATATGCTCTCTGCGGTGGTGCAGCATGCACAAGCAGCTACTATCTTTATAGCAACTGCCGCCGTGGCCGACTGGCGGCCCGCGCACGCTGCAGACCACAAGATCAAGAAAGACGGCTCGGGTGCCACGCCCCAGTTGCAGTTCGTCGAAAACACCGACATCCTGGCCACGGTGGCCCAATCGGCCCGTGCTTTTAGTGGTGCGCTGTTTTGCGTAGGTTTTGCGGCCGAGAGCCAAGACCTGCTGGCCAACGCCCAGGCCAAGCGCGCTCGCAAAGGCGTGCCGCTGCTGGTGGGTAACATCGGCCCGGCCACTTTTGGCCAAGACCACAACGCGCTGCTGCTGGTCGATGCGCACCACGCCATCGAACTGCCGCACGCCTCCAAATTGACCCTCGCGCGCCAACTGGTCGCCGACATCGCCAACCGTATTTCCTAGTTTTCCCACAATGATCATCGACCTCAAAATCATCGACCCGCGCATGGCAGACCAATTGCCCGCCTACGCCACCGCCGGCAGCGCCGGTCTGGACCTGCGCGCCTGCCTGGACGAACCCCTGGTGCTGGCCGCCAACGCCTGGCAACTGGTGCCCACCGGCATCGCCATCCATCTGGCCGACCCCGGCTTTGCCGCCATGATCCTGCCGCGCTCCGGCCTGGGCCACAAGCACGGCATCGTGCTGGGCAATCTGGTGGGGCTGATCGACAGCGACTACCAGGGCCAGCTGATGGTCAGCGCCTGGAACCGCAGCAGCGTGGCCTTTACCATCGAACCGATGGAGCGCCTGGCCCAACTGGTTATCGTGCCGGTGGTGCAGGCCCGGTTCAACGTGGTCACCGAATTCCCCGCCTCGGTGCGCGGCGAAGGCGGCTACGGGTCGACTGGCAAGTCTTAAGGGTTTGCTACTGTTTATATAGCTACTTGCGAAGGCGCTGTATGCGCTAGAGCCATTTTTTATCTAAAAATAGAATCAGGCTGCCTGCAAGGCCCACTCCGCCGCATTGACGGCATGGATGGCTGTGGTGTCAAACAGCGGCACGCTGCAGTCGCTGGCATCCACCAGCAAGCCAATCTCGGTACAGCCCAGGATGATGGCCTGCGCGCCCTGGGCCACCAGCTGGGCCAGGATGGCGCGGTAGGCATCGCGCGAAGTGGGCACAATTTTGCCCAGGCACAGCTCTTCGTAAATGATGCGGTGCACGGTGTCGCGGCCCGGCGCGTCGGGCACCAGCACCGTTAGGCCGTGGCGGGTTTGCAGCCGGGCGCGGTAGAAATCCTGCTCCATGGTGAAGCGCGTACCCAGTAGACCAATGGTGGTGAAGTCCGCGGCTTGAATAGCCGTGGCAGTGGGGTCGGCGATGTGCAGCAGCGGGATGCTGACGGCGGACTCAATGGCGGCGGCCACCTTGTGCATGGTGTTGGTGCACAGCACCACGCAGTCGGCCCCGGCCCGGGCCAGGGCGCGTGCGGCTTCGGCCAGCAAGGCCCCGGCGGCATCCCAGTCGCCCGCGTGCTGCAGGCGTTCAATCTCAAAAAAATCGACGCTGACCAGAATGACTTTGGCCGAGTGCAGGCCGCCCAGATGCTGTTTGACGGTTTCGTTGATCTGGCGGTAGTAAGGAATGGTCGATTCCCAGCTCATGCCGCCGATGAGGCCAATGGTTTTCATGCTGTGCCGAGGTGAATATGGTGTGGTTCAGCGTTTTGCAGCCTGCCAGAAACTGTGCAGCAACTGTACGCCCGGTGGTGCGTTGGCCTGGATGGTGGTATCAACGCCCATGCGCTTCCAGCGGGCGTTCGACAGGGCCAGCAGCTCGGAGGCGGTGGGCCGGGCAAAACCCATGGCCCAGGTGGTGAAGACGCGCTCAGTGATGGGCTCCAGCAGCAGTTCGATGAGGTTGCCGTGCAACGGGTCGGCGCGGATGCGCTGGTAGGTTTGCCGCAGCGCCGCGTCCGGGCCTTCCAGGTACTGCATGAAGTTGCCATCGTTGTAGAGCAGCACGCCGGTGACCGCATCTAGCTGGTTGCGGGCGCGCGACAGGCTAAGCAGTTGCTCCAGCTCGGGCTCGCGCAGGCGGGTGTGGGCGGTGCTGACATAGACCAGGCAGAGAAGGGGCGACATAGGGTGAAAGGTTTCCCCATTGGTTTAGCGGGTGGCGATTGCGGTGAGCGATGCTAACGCAAGGGCCTCTGGGGTTAGGCCGGCTTGGGACGCCGCGCAAATATGGGGCCTGCTAGCCTGCAAACGCCACCGCAATGGCCAGGCTTCTGCGGCCCGGCTCCAGCGTGAAGGCTTGGCCCGCGGCGATGCTGCCGGGCTGCACCACCGCCAGATAAAAACCGCAGGTGCCGCTGCGCAACATGTCGCGCGCAGCCCCGGCGTAGCCCATCACCGCGTTGAATTTGAAGCAGGGCTGGCGCGGTTCGGTGACGCGCAGGCTGCAGTCGGGGAAATGCAGGGTGTCGCCGACCCACACTTCGGCCTCCAGCAGGCCGTGCAGTGTCAGGTTCTCGCCCACAAAGCCGGGCGGCAGGTCTTCGTCAAACAGGCTTACCCCCTGTGCCTGCCGCTGTGCCCGCCAGAAGGCGTAATGCGCGGCGGGGTAGGCGTAGACGGCTTTGTTCAACCCGCCGTGCACGCTGAGGTCGGCCTGCTCGTCGCCCGCCAGCCCCAGGCGGCCTACGGCCACTGGTGCCGCCACGGCGTGCTTGCCAATGCCCGACAGCACGCGTCGCCCACCGGCCATCAGCGGGCGGGCGGTGCCGATGTTGACGCTGCCCAGATGCATCACATCGATCAGCAGCGCTCGAAAATCGCCGCAATCCCCTGGCCACCGCCGATGCACATGGTCACCAGTGCGTAGCGGCCCTGGATGCGTTGCAGCTCGTACAGAGCCTTGACGGTGATCAGCGCGCCGGTGGCACCAATCGGGTGGCCTAGCGAAATGCCCGAGCCGTTGGGGTTCACCTTGGCCGGGTCCAGGCCCAGGTCGCGGCTCACGGCGCAGGCCTGGGCGGCAAAGGCTTCGTTGGCCTCGATCACGTCCAGGTCTTGCACCGTCAGCCCGGCTTTTTGCAGCGCCAGGCGGGTGGCGGGCACCGGGCCGATGCCCATGTACTGCGGGTCCACCCCGGCGTGCGCGTAGGCCACCAGGCGGGCCAGCGGCTGCAGGCCACGGGCTTTGGCGGTGGCTGCGTCCATCAGCACCACCGCGGCGGCGGCATCGTTAATGCCCGAGGCGTTACCGGCGGTGACCGTGCCGTTTTCTTTGGCAAACGCGGGCTTGAGCTTGGCCATGTCGGCCAGGGTCACGCCCGTGCGGAAGTGTTCGTCGCTGGCAAACAGGGTGTCGCCTTTTTTGCTTTTCAGCACTACGGGCGTGATCTGGCTGGTGAAGTAACCGGCGGCAGTGGCGCGTTCGGCACGGTGGTGGCTTTCTACCGCCAGCGCGTCCTGGTCTTCGCGGCTGATGCCCCATTTTTTGGCAATGTTTTCGGCCGTGACACCCATGTGGATGTTGTGGAAGGGGTCGTGCAGCGCGCCAATCATCATGTCGGTCAGCTTGGCATCGCCCATGCGCTGGCCCCAGCGGGCGCTGAGGGCAGCGTAGGGGGCGCGGGTCATGTTCTCGGCCCCGCCGCCAATGGCGATGTCGGCATCGCCCAGCAAAATACTTTGGGCGGCGTTGACGATGGCCTGCAGGCCCGAGCCGCACAGGCGGTTTACGTTGTAGGCGGGCGTGCCCTCACCGCACCCACCTTGCACGGCCGCCACACGCGACAAATACATGTCGCGCGGCTCGGTGTTGACCACATGGCCAAACACCACATGGCCCACATCGGCCCCCTCGGTCTGGGCGCGCAGCAGCGACTCGCGCACCACCTGGGCGGCCAGGTCGATGGGCGTGACATCTTTCAGGCTGCCGCCAAAGGTTCCGATCGCGGTACGTACGGCGCTAACAACAACAACTTTGCGGGCCATGGAGATTCCTTGAGAAAAGTGAAAAAAAGGGAACGGAGGGGGCCGGGGTAGGGACGCTAAAAGTCAGTTTCCAGCCAGTTCCGTATTCATAATTATGAATGCAAATTTCATAACAACGAATGACACCGGAGATATCCATGGTCGCCCCCACCACTTACGCTGATTTTTACCAGCGCTCCCTTACCGAGCGCGATGCCTTTTGGGGCGAGCAGGCCAAGCTGATCGACTGGCACACGCGGCCCCAGCAGGTGTGCGACTACAGCCACCCGCCGTTTGCCAAATGGTTTGTCGGCGGCACCACCAACCTGTGCCACAACGCGGTAGACCGGCACCTCATAGACCGGGCCGACCAGCGGGCGCTGATTTTTGTGTCCACCGAGACGGGCGAAGAAACCGTTTATAGCTTTCGCCAGTTACACGCTGAAGTCCAGCGCATGGCCGCCGTGCTACTGGGTCTGGGTGTGGCCAAGGGCGACCGCGTGCTGGTCTACATGCCCATGGTGGCCGAGGCCGCGTTTGCCATGCTGGCCTGTGCCCGCATCGGGGCCATCCACTCGGTGGTGTTTGGCGGCTTTGCCTCGGGCGCGCTGGCCTCGCGCATCGAAGATGCCGAGCCGGTGGTGGTCATCAGCGCCGATGCCGGTTCGCGCGGCGGCAAAGCCGTGGCCTACAAGCCGCTGCTGGACGAAGCCATCCGCCTGTCCGCCCACAAACCCCGCGCCGTGCTGCTGGTGGATCGCGGCCTGGTTGCTATGGAGTTGGTAGCGGGTCGTGACCATCTGTGGGGCACAGAGCGGCTCAAACATATGGACGTGGTGGTGCCCTGCGCCTGGGTCGATGCCACGCACACCAGCTACACCCTGTACACCAGCGGCACCACCGGCAAACCCAAGGGCGTGCAGCGCGACACCGGCGGCTACGCCGTGGCGCTAGCCGCCAGCCTGCCGCACATCTACGGCGGCAAGCCCGGCGAAACCTTCTTTTGCACCAGCGACATCGGCTGGGTGGTGGGCCACAGCTACATCATCTACGGCCCGCTGATCGGCGGCATGGCCACCATCCTGTACGAGGGCCTGCCGACCCGGCCCGACGGCGGCATCTGGTGGAGCCTGGTGGAGAAGTACCAGGTGACGGTGATGTTCAGCGCGCCCACCGCCGTGCGGGTGCTCAAGAAGCAAGACCCGGCACTGATGGCGAAGTACGACCTGTCCAGCCTGCGCGCGTTGTTCCTGGCCGGGGAGCCGCTGGACGAGCCTACCGCCACCTGGATCCACCAGGCCCTGGGCAAGCCCATCATCGACAACTACTGGCAGACCGAAACCGGCTGGCCCATCCTGGCGCTGTGCAACGGCGTGGAGTCGGCCCCCACCAAGTTCGGCTCGCCGGGCAAGGCGGTATACGGCTACAACGTCAAGCTGCTGGACGATGCCACCGGCGAAGAACTCACCGGCCCCAACCAAAAGGGCGTGGTCGCAATCGTTGGCCCGCTGCCCCCCGGCTGCCTGCAAACTGTGTGGCGCGACGATGCGCGCTTTGTGCAAACCTACTGGTCCAGCGTGCCCGGCAGAACGGTCTACAGCACCTTCGACTGGGGCGTGCGTGATGCCGACGGCTATTTCTTCATCCTGGGCCGTACCGACGACGTGATCAACGTGGCCGGGCATCGCTTGGGCACCCGCGAGATCGAGGAGAGCATTGCGGCCCATCCGAATATTTCCGAGGTGGCCGTGGTGGGCGTGGCCGATGCGCTCAAAGGCCAGGTGGCCATGGCCTTTGCCGTGGTCAAAGATGCCAGCCTGCTGACCGATGAGGCCGCCCGCGCCCAGCTCGAAGCCGAGGTGATGCGCATGGTCGACAAAGACCTGGGTGCCGTGGCCCGGCCCGCCCGCGTGACCTTTGTGAACCTGTTGCCTAAAACCCGCAGCGGAAAACTGCTGCGCCGCGCCGTGCAAGCCGTGTGCGAAGGCCGCGACCCTGGCGACCTGACCACCATGGACGACCCGGCGGCCCTGCAGCAGATCAAGGAGCTGGTTGCGGGCAAGTAGGCACTGGAATATACTGTATATATATTCAGTTAATTATTCCATAAAATGCTATTGAAAATATAGCATGTAGCGTAGACGGAATATACGCTATAGGCCTATTTTGTTTAAATATTTTCCTATGTTCTGGGGGCAGGCGTGACAGACGCTGTGGTCCCCATCACCGCCATCAAAGGCCGGGGCACGGCCACGCACCTGGCGCACCGCTTCAGCAGCGAGGAGCGGGCCGCGTTCGACGACGGCTGGGGCACGCTGGAAGGCACCGAGCCGCGCCTGCCCCTGGCCACGCAGGTCATTTTTGAAGACGCGCACAGCGCCATCACCCGCAACGACTCGCCCGACATTTACTTCGACTACGGCCTGAACCCCTACCGCGGCTGCGAACACGGTTGCATCTATTGCTACGCCCGGCCCACGCACAGCTATTTGAATATGTCGCCGGGGTTGGACTTTGAAACCAAGATCATCGCCAAGCGCAACCTGGCCGAGGTGCTGGCCCGCGAACTCGCCGCCCGCAGCTATGTGCCACAGATGCTGGCCCTGGGCACGGTGACCGACGGCTACCAGCCCATCGAGCGCGAGCTGCGCCTGACCCGCAGCGCGATTGCCGTGGCCCATCGCTGCCACCACCCGCTGGCGCTGGTGACCAAGGGCAGCGGGGTGGAGCGCGACCTGGACCTGCTGGCCCCCATGGCCGCGCGGAATCTGGCGGTGGTGTACGTGACCATCACTACGCTGGATGCCGCCCTGGCCCGCACGCTGGAGCCACGCGCCGCCGCACCGTACCGTCGCCTGCGCACCGTGCGTGCCCTGGCCGATGCCGGTGTGCCGGTGGGCGTGAGCGTGGGGCCGCAGATTCCGTTCATCAACGATGACATGGAGCAGGTGCTGGCTGCCGCCTATGAGGCCGGTGCCCGCACCGCCTTCTACACCGTGCTGCGCCTGCCCTGGGAGGTGGCCCCGCTGTTTCGCCAGTGGCTGCAGCTGCACTACCCGCAGCGCGCCGACCGGGTGATGGCCCGCATCCAGGACATGCGCGGTGGCAAAGACTACAACGCCGACTTCGCCACCCGCATGAAGGGCAGCGGCCTGTGGGCCGACCTGCTGCGCCAGCGCTTCCACACAACCTGCGCCAAGCTGGGCCTGAACCGCGAACGGGTGGCGCTGGACGCGGGGCAGTTCCGGCCCGGCTTGTTGTCGGGCCAGGAGAGTTTGTTTTAGAGACGCGTCAGGCAGCGGCAGGCACGGCGGCATTGAGCGCCTTGAGCGCGGCTTCAAAGTCGTAATCGCCCATGGCGCTAGCCACTGCGGCGTGGGCGGGACCCAGTGCGGCCTGCAGCAGGCTGCCGTGCTGCTGGAAAAGCTCGGAGGCATCGGAATCGTCTTCGGCCAACAGGCTGCGCAGCTGGGCCAGCACCGGGGCCAGTTGCGCCTGGTCGATCTCGGCCAGCGCGGCGGGCGCGGGCAGGGCGGCTTGCAACGCGGCCACCAGCGCGGCCAGTTGGGTGTGCACGGGCTCCAGCAGCGCGTCGCAGGGCTGCTGGGTGTGCAGGGCGGCTTCCAGCAAACCGGCGGCGTGCTGCAGGCTGCTGGCACCGATGTTGCCCGCCACGCCCTTGAGGGTGTGGGCCAGGCGCTCGGCGGTGGCGCTGTCGGCGGCTTGCAGTGCTTCGGCGATGTGCTGGGTGGCCAGTGCCTGGCCGATGGCAAATTTGCGCAGCATGCTCAGATACAGCGACTGCTTGCCCATCACCCGCTTCAGGCCCAGCGCAGTGTCCAGCCCGGCAATGCCCTGTGGAATGTCGATGGTGTCCACCGGCGCAGGCGCTGTGGGCGGGAGGCTGGGTTCGCCCAGTCCGGCGCGGGGGCGGATCCACTGGGCCAGTGCGCGCCACAGGTCGTCGGGTTCTATGGGTTTGGCCACGAAGCTGTTCATGCCCGCGGCCAGGCAGCGGTCGCGGTCGCTTTGCATGGCGTTGGCGGTCATGGCGACGATGGGCAGGCCGGGGTACAGGCCGGTTTCGCGAATTTCTTTGGTGGCCGCTACGCCGTCCATCACCGGCATTTGCATGTCCATCAGTACCAAATCGTAGGTGGCCTGGCCGACCATGGCTACGGCGATCAGGCCGTTGTCGGCAATGTCCACGGTGAAGCCTGCGTCTTGCAGCAGCTCGGAGGCGACTTGCTGGTTCAGGTCGTTGTCTTCCACCAGCAGGATGTGTGCGCCGCGCACCGGGGCCAGAGCCGCCATGGCAGCGCTCACGCCGGGCGCGCGGGCGCGCCGGTCCTGGGTGCGGGCGTGGCCCAGTGCGTTGACCATGGTGTCGAACAGCAGCGATGCGCCCACGGGTTTGAGCAGCACGTCGGACACATCGGCGGCGTGGGCGTTTTGCAGCACTTCCTCGCGCCCATAGGCGGTGACCAGCACAGTGTGCGGTGCCGGCTGCAGTTGTAGTGCGCGCAGTTGGTGGATGGCCTCCAGCCCGTCCATGCCGGGCATTTGCCAGTCCATCATTACCACCTCGAAAGGTGTGGCGTTGGCGGCCTGGGCTTGCACGGCAGCAATTGCCTGGGCCCCGCTGGACACGGCCTCCACCGCGAAGCCCATTTCCTCCAGCATGTCGACCAGTACCGTGGCGGCGGAATCGTTGTCGTCCACCACCAGCACGCGCCGCCCACGCAGCGTGCCGCTGCCGGGCAACTGCGGCCGGGCGCGGCGCTCGCCCAGACCGAGTTGCGCGGTAAACCAGAAGGTGGAGCCCTCGCCCAGGGTGCTTTCCACGCCCACTTCGCCGCCCATCAGCGCGGCCAGGTTTTTGCTGATCGCCAGGCCCAGGCCCGTGCCGCCGTACTGGCGGGTGGTGGAGGTGTCGGCTTGGCTGAAGCTTTGGAACAGGCGGCCGATTTGCTCTTGCGTCAGGCCGATACCGGTGTCGCGCACGGCAAAGCGCAGCACCACTCCGCCCTCGGTTTGGGCTTGCAGGCGCACGGTGATGTGGATTTCGCCGTGCTCGGTGAACTTGATGGCGTTGGTGGTGTAGTTGATGAGGATCTGGCCCAGCCGCAACGGGTCGCCCACCAGCTGCAGGGGCACTTGGGCGGGCAGGTCGCATACCAGTTCCAGGTTTTTGGCCTGGGTTTTGTCGGCCACCACGTTGACTACGTTGGCCAACACCTCTTCCAGGTCAAATGCGGTGTGCTCGATCGCCAGCTTGCCCGCTTCGACCTTGGAGAAGTCCAGAATATCGTTCAGGATGCCCAGCAGGTGCTGGCCCGATTGGCGGATTTTGCTGACGTAGTCGCGCTGGCGGGGGTTGAGTTCGGTCTTCAGCGCCAGGTGCGACATGCCGATGATGGCATTCATGGGCGTGCGGATTTCGTGGCTCATGTTCGCCAGGAAGTCGCTTTTGGCCTTGCTGGCCTGTTCGGCGGCATCCTTGGCCTGGCGCAGTTCTTCGGCGTCGGCGCGTTGCTCGGAAATGTCTTCGTACACCCACACCACGCCCAGTCGCAGGTCATGCGCGTCAATCGCCCGGCCGTAGGTGTGCACCCACAGGGCGCTACCGTCCTTGCGGCACAGCTCAACGTCGCTAGAGAAGAAGCCGGATTCGCGCATGGCCGGATTGACCCTGTGCCCGATGGCGGCCAGGTCGGCGGCGTTGCGGAATAGTTCTTTGGTGCCGCGTCCCGCCAGGTCGCCCGGCGGATAGCCAAACATGCGTTCCATGGCCGAGTTACAGCGCTGGATGGTGTGGCCCACGGCAAACACAATCCCCAAGCTGACGGCTTCAAAAATCACCTGCTGCTCGCGCAGCGCCTGCGCCACCTGCTGCTCGCCCACCAGTTGCTCGGCGCGCGTTTGCTGCAGGCTGCGGTGCATGGCGTAGAGGGATTGCAGCAAGTGGCCGGTTTCGTTGCCCGAGTGGGTCAGTGCGCCCGCGGGCTTTTCCAGTTCGGCGGCCAGCGTGCCGTCGGCCACCTGGCGGGCAATGTCCACGGCCTGTAACAAGGGCCTGGTGATGGAGCGGGCCACTAACGATGCCAGCCCGACCAGAAACAGCGCCAGGGCCAGTATCCCGGCGGCCAGGGCGTGCTGGGTGCGGATCAGTGTGGCCAGGCGGGTGTCGAGCCGTTCTTGCAGCGCACGCAGTGCGGCATCGCTGAAAGCGGTTTGCGAGGCCAGGATGTCGTCCAGCACCTCCAGATCAGCGGCACTGACGCGTTCCTGCTGGATGCCGTGCAAGGTTTTCGGGTACAGGCGGGGGTGGATTTGCTGCCAGTGCACGCGGTTCAGCAATGGCTGGTTAAGCACGGCTTGTAGGGCGAGGTCGTCATGGGTGGCTTTGTCCAGGGTGTTTTGCAACTGGTCAAAGTCTTCGTTGATGCCACTGAGCAGGGTGGCCAGTTGGGTGTTTTCTTCGGGTGAGATCTGGGTTTGGGCTTGCAGCAGCAGAATTTTGTCGCGGACCTGCGAGAGCGATTCCAGCAGATCCAGAGATTCGACCAGGGCGGCCCGCCCGAGCAGGTAGGTAGGGGCCTGGGCATCGAGGCTGAAGCCAAAGTCGTCCACCAATTGGTAGCGTATTTTCAGCAGCAGCCCAATGGCGTTGCTGTGGGTGTCAAAAACCAGCGCTGGCTCGGCGGACTCGGTGTTCAGAATCAGCTGCAGGTAGCTCCATTGGGCCAGAGTTTTGTTCCAGAGCAGCTCGATCTGGCTGGTTTTGATGCTCTCCAGCAAAGCCTGGGTTTGGGCCAGTGCACCGTCGATTTGCGAGCGGGCCAGCAGCATGGAGACCGGGGTCTCGGTATCGCCACTATGCAGCCGCGCTGCTAACGTACGGTGCCGTTGCAGCAGGGTCACGGCCTCCAGCACCGTGCGTACCGGCTCCAGCCCCTTGTTCTCGCGTTCCAGGGCCTGGATTTTGGTGCTGGATTCGCGCACAAAAAGCCACACCGGTGGGGCCAGCATCAACAGACCTAACAGTCCGAGCAGGGCAAACTTGTGCCATAACTGCCAGCGGTTCAACCAGGTGCGCATGGGGTGGAGCGTGTGGGGGGCGGTTGAAAATTATCCAAGGGTACTATGCTGCATATTTTGTAGCGACCTGTGCATATGTACATTGCGGCTGAGTCACATTTCATTTAAATAAAGCGGGTGGCAAGGCGGTTTGCAGCAGTTGGATCGCCGCCTCGCAGTCGTAGCTACGGATGGCGCTGTCCACATCGCCATAG
The DNA here is from genome assembly GCF_025354435.1 of Rhodoferax sp. GTDB lineage: Bacteria > Pseudomonadota > Gammaproteobacteria > Burkholderiales > Burkholderiaceae_C > Rhodoferax_B. The sequence continues at coordinate 110,852 of NZ_JANXMU010000007.1, read as the reverse complement.
GCCGGGCCCAGCGCAATTTTGAATTCTGCCTGGTGTAGATCCAACAGCTTGAGCGAATCGGAGTCTGCGTCTTGCAGCAGAGCTTGCAACTGGCGGTAGGTGGACGCGAAGCCTGGGCCGATGGCGGTGGGGGCTTGTACCAACGGTACAAGGCTGTCGAGGGCGTTGTGCAGCGCTTCCAACAGCGCTGCCAACTGGCTGTGCAGCGGCAGCAGCAGGATATCGATGGTGGCCAGGCTGTCGCCCGTGCGCAGGGCCAGTTCGACCTCGGTGGCGGCCTGTTGTAACGCGCTGGCCCCAATGTTGCCTGCCACGCCGCGCAGTGTGTGGGCCAGCCGCTCGGCGGTGGCGGTATCGCCCTGGACGAGCAGCGCACGGATCTGCTGGGGGGTGCTGGCCTGGCCCGCGACAAACATGCGCAGCATGTCCAGGTAGAGTGATTCTTTGCCCATGACCCGCTGCAGGCCCAGCGCCAAGCCCAGCCCTGGTACGCCGTGCAGCAAGGTGGGCAAGTGCGGTGCCTGTGGGGCATTGGCCTGGGCGGCTGGGAGCACCCGTACAGGCCGGGTGCCCAGCCCGGCACGTGGGCGAATCCACTGGGCCAGGGCCTTCCACAGGGCATCGGGTTCGATGGGTTTGGAGACAAAGCCGTTCATGCCGGCCTCGGTGCAGCGGTTGCGGTCGATCTGCATGGCGTTGGCGGTCATGGCCAGGATGGGCATGGACTGGTAGAGCGGGTCCTGGCGCAGCAGGCGGGTGGCGGTCAGGCCGTCCATCACGGGCATTTGCATATCCATCAGCACCACATCAAAGGCCTGGTCTGCCGGGCGCGCGCGCACCATGTTCACCGCGATTTGGCCGTTGTCGGCCACCTCCACCAGGAAACCGGCATCCGCCAGTAGCTCACATGCCACCTGCTGGTTGATCGCGTTGTCTTCTACCAGCAGGATGTGCGCGCCGTGCAGGGGCACCAACGCGTCCAGTGCCGAGCTGCCGGATTCGCTGTACTGCCTGTGCATGTGGGGTGCAGCTTGCTGGCGCCAGCAGGCGCATCATGGTGTTGAACAGTACGGAGCCGTTGATGGGTTTGAGCAGCAGGTCTTCCACGCCTACGCGTTTGGCACCCTCTTGCACCTCTTCGCGGCCATAGGCTGTGACGATGACCCGCTTGGGCTGGCGCGAGAGCGGCAACTGGGCGATGCGGCGGGCCAGCTCCAACCCGTCCATGCCGGGCATTTGCCAGTCCAGCATGGCGATGTCGAAGCCATTGCCGGCCATGTCGGCGGCGGTAATAGCCTCTAGCGCGGCCTGGCCCGAGGAGACCGAGGCGACGTTGAAGCTCAGCGCAGCCAGCATTTCTACCAGCACGGTATTGGCGTTTTCGTTGTCGTCCACCACCAGCACCCGGCTGCCGCGCAGGTCGATGCTGGGCACCGGGCGGCGGTCGCGTTTTTCGCCCAGGCCGAGGCGGGCGGTGAACCAGAAGCGCGAGCCCTGGCCGGGCGTGCTATCTACTCCCACCTGGCCACCCATCAGCCCAGCCAGGCTTTTGCTGATCGCTAGTCCCAGGCCGGTGCCGCCGTACTGGCGGGTGGTGGAGGTGTCGGCCTGGCTGAAGCTTTGGAACAGGCGGCTGATTTGGTCGGGGCTGAGGCCGATGCCGGTGTCGCGTACCTCAAACCGCAGCAAGGTGTGGGTGGTTGGGTCGGCTTCGTTGGTGGGTTCGGCGATGCTCACCACCACACCGATTTCGCCACTTTCGGTGAACTTGATGGCGTTGTTGGCGTAGTTGATCAAGATCTGGCTCAGGCGCAGCGGGTCACCCAGCAGGCTTTGCGGCACATGGGCGGGCAGGTCAAACACCAGTTCCAGGTTTTTTGTCTGGGCTTTGTCCGCAATCACGTTGGCGACGTTCTCCAGTACCTGGTCCAGTTCGAACGGCGTGTGTTCAATGCTGAGCTTGCCCGCTTCGACCTTGGAGAAGTCCAGGATGTCGTTCAGGATGCCCAGCAGGTGCTGGCCCGATTGGCGGATTTTCAGCACGTAGTCGTGTTGGCGCGGGTTCAGCTCGGTCTTCAGTGCCAGGTGCGACATGCCGATGATGGCGTTCATCGGGGTGCGGATTTCGTGGCTCATATTGGCCAGAAAGTCGCCTTTGGCCTGGCTGGCGGCGTCGGCTGCGTCTTTGGCAATGCGCAATTGTTCAACCAGCAGACGCATATCGGCTGCGGCTTTTTGCGATTCGGCAAACAGTTCTTCGCGCGATTTCTCGACAAACAGGGCGCGTAGCGAGGCTACGTCAGACAGCTTTAAGTGGCGCCATAGCGCAAAGTGCAGGCGTAGGCCGTATTCGTGGGCCTGCGTAAAGGATGCAAGGGACTCAAAGAACTCACTGGTCTGTGCAAAGCCCAGCAGGCCGTGCGGTAGAGCGGGCAGCGGGGCGAGGGATACACAGCTGAGGGTGGCAAATGCACGGTGCCCATCGCGGTGGAACGACAGTTCTACTGCTGGCAAGTGGCCGTGTTGCAGCAGCTAGCGGCAGATGTCGGACACGCAGGACGCCATCGGTATGCAGCGCATCACATCGTTGTCTGCGCGGCCCTCCACCTCCAACAGCACCTGCAGCAACTTGCGCCGCACCTCCAGGCACGAGGAGGGGGTATGCAGTGCGAGGCGGCCGATCCAGGCTACGTCTTGCATTTGACAACGATGCAGCTGGCATCGTCCGTGGTTTTGCCGCCCACCCGCAGCACCGCCTCGGAAATCTGCCGGGCCGTACCCAGGTGCAGGCGGGGGCGTATCTCGTGGCTGATCGCTTCGCGGATGCCATCGGAAAACAGCAGCACCACATCGTCGGCTTGCAGGCTGAAATGCTGCACATCGGGTGTGGAAAAGCGTTCACCCAGTACGCCGTCGCGGCAAATGCCCACCCAGGGCGTTGCGCCGATGCAGCGGATGCGGATGTTGCCAATCTCGGCCAGGCTCAGCGTGTTGCGGGCCAGGTCCAGATAGGCCACGGCGATGGCCGCGCCGATGGTGCCAACGGCGCGCTGGTGCAGTTGGTGCAGCAGGCTGGCCAGGTCGTGGTGGGTTGTTGCACGCAGGTGGTCGGCCAGCAGCACCGACAACGCGTGGGCCCGCTTGCCGTGGCCGGATGCGTCGATGCAGGCCAGCAATATGCCGTCTTGCAGGGGGCGCACCACGGTGCTGTCACCCGAAACGTATTCGGGGTAGCACGGGCGGTTGATTTCGGCAATCTCAAACTGTAGGCTCTGCCCGGCGGCATCCTGGGCCTGGTGGGTACGGGTATGGGTGACCATTGCTACGGCCGGGCGCTCGCTGGCGGCATGGGCGGCGGGGGGCAGGGTCAGCCATTTGCGCACTCGGACTCGGCAGCCCTTGCCAGGGGCGGAGTCGATATGGAACTCCGACACCATGCGGCGCACGCCTTACAAGCCCAGGCCCAGCGTGCCCGACGAGCTGTAGTGCTCTTGCAAGGCCAGGTGCACGTCGGGAATGCCGGGGCCACTGTCTTCGGCTACCAACTCGACGGCGGTGCGGAAGTCTTCGCGGGTGGTTTGCACACGGATGTGGCCGCTGCCTGCGTATTTGAGGATGTTGCTACCCAGCTCGGACACCACGGTGGACAGCAGCGACAGGTCTACCGGGGAGAATCGGGCCAGACTGGGCATACGGGCCACGTCGGACACCGCTATACGCAGGTCCAGTGGTGAGTGCAGCCGGAAGAAGGCGGTTTCAATGCCCGAGGTTTGGCCTGCGATGGGCATACAGGGCCTAGGCGCTGGACGCCAGGAATGCAAAGGCGTCCTCCATATGCTGGCAAAACTGCAGGCCGTGGATGTCCATGTCGGCCTGTGCCAAAAACGCGGCAATGCCGGGTGCCAGCCCGACAAACACCACGGCGGCCCCCAAAAAACCGGCCACTTGGGACAGCTCGCGCAGGCGGCCGAATTCATGCTGGTCCAGCAGTTGCATGCCCGAGAGATTCAGTATTGCGCCCGGCAGGCCGTTGTCCACCAGCCGCTGCGAGAACTCCTGGTGCAGCGCGGTAAACGCCTCGTCGCTGACCTCGCTGTGCATGGTCACCACCAGGCAGCCCTGCACTTCGGTCATGGACGCGCCGCTGAGCGCATGGGTGGACATGGTCTGCGCCAGCAGCTTAGGTGCCTATGCGCGGTCGCATGGCGATGGTGCTGGCGGGTGGGACCATGTCCATCACGCCGATGGCCCGAAGCGCCAACTCGAACGCGTCGCGCAGGGTGGCGGTAGTGCGTACCTCGCCAATCGATACGCCCAGTTCGACCATGGTGCGGGCAATCGAGGGCGATACGCCGGAGATGATGGACTCGCAGCCCATCAACCGGGTGGCCTTGGTGATCTTGATGAGCTGGTTGGCCACGCTGGTGTCCACCGACGCTACGCCACTGATGTCCAGCACAAACACCTTGGAGCGGCTCTCGGCGATCTTGGTCAGCGTCTTGTTCATGATCTCGGCGGTGCGCGTGGTGTCGATGATGCCCACCAGCGGCAACAGCAGGATGCCTTCCCAGATGGGCGTGACGGGGGTAGACATTTCCATCATCGCCCGGCTGTGGTCGGCAATCCGCTCACGGGTAATGCGGGAGATGGTGTCCATCACCAAAAACGTATCCATCTTCAGCAGTTTGCTGATCGCCAAAGCCATGTCCAGCACATCGTTGACCGGCGTGTCGGTGTTGCGCAGCCGCTCCACAAACATCTGGTAGGACATGCTGACACCGGCAAAGTAAATATCGTTGGGCAGCTCGATATGGGCGTGCACCGCGCCTACGTGGGTGCGGCGGGTGACATAGAAGTCGTTGACTTCGGCCGCAAAAAACTCCTGCCAATGGCGGGTTTGCATTTTGCTGACGCGGCCCACGTTGTCGGTGTCGGGGAAAAACTGCAGGTATTCGGGCTGTTTGCGCAGCCACACGTACCACTCCTCCACAAAATCTTCGAGTTGAGGTACCAGGATCGTTCCAGCGCGGCGGATGAGGTCGACATCCTACGGGGTGATGCTGAACTTTTCCAGCAGTTCGACATAGGTCATGGTGTTCCTTTGGGGCAGCTTTGGCAGGAATGCGCAGGTGTTGCTGGAGCTTAGCTGAAAACAACATTCAGTAACCAATTCAATGCTGCTGAATCCCATCTACTTAGGGCACAACTAAGCGTTATTTTTATAAAAAATAGGCTTTAAGCGCATGTTAAACCTGGGCTATATGTTATAAAAATGATAGCAAATGCATGGCAGGTGGTTGAAAAATGTAGCTCAAGGACTTATCCGCCGAAGTTACATCTACAAGAACTTACTAGGGTTTCCGATGAGCATTTTCTGGGCTGGGAACGCCGGGGATTTAGCCGTTTATTACCTAGCCAAGTGGCCATAGGCCTAGAGTTAAAGCCTGTTCCACCAACGACCCACCGACAAGGCCCGCATGGCAAAAATCATCCACAGCATGGTGCGCGTACTGCACCTGGACGCATCCCTGAAGTTCTATGCCGACTGCTTCGGCCTGCAGCCTGCGCACCGACTGGACTTCCCCAGCTTCTCATTGGTGTACCTGCGCAACGCCGAGAACGATGCCGAGATCGAGCTGACCTGGAACCGCGACCGCACCGAGCCCTACACCCACGGCGACGGCTATGGCCACGTCGGCGTGTGCGTGCCTGATGCGGTAGCCGACCGGGCGCGGCTGCTGGAGCTGGGCTACAGCCCGCTGGACATCAAGGAATTCAAGGCCGACGACGGCACCCTGATCGCCCGCTACTTCTTTATCCAGGACCCGGATGGCTACAAAGTGGAGGTGCTCGAACGCCACGGTCATTACCAGTAGCGCGCAACCGATTTCCCCACAGAGAGTTAGTAAGTTAGAGAGCAAGTGAGTTAGCCAAAAAAATTCCCCCACAAGGAGACAACGATGAAAGTTATCCATATCACGTCCGTGGCAGAGAACTGCGGCGAAGACAGCGGTGAAGTGCCGCGCCAAAACATCCCGCTGACCCGGCGCAGCCTGTTGCGCGGCAGCGGCCTGCTGCTGGGCACGCTGGTGGCGGGTAGCACGCTGTCGCTGTTGGCGCCGTCCCACGCCTGGGCGGTGGAGCTGACCACCCTGACCAGCGCCGAAGGCGGTACCTTGATGAAGATGGGCCGCGTGCTGTACCCGCATGCCAAGCTGCCCGATGCGGTGTACGCGCTGCTGTCCAAAGACCTGGATGCCGGTGCCGCCAAAGACCCGGCCAAGCTGGAACTGCTGCGCAGCGGCATTGCCAGCCTGGACACGGCGGCGGGTGGCCACTTTGCCAAGGCCAGCGCCGCCAAGCAGCTGGAGATAGTGAAAGGGCTGGAGGACACGCCGTTTTTTGCCACCGTGCGCGGCCAGTGCGTGACCTCGCTGTACGACAACGACATGGCCTTTGCCGTGCTGGGCTACCCCGGCTCGTCGTGGGAGAAGGGCGGCTACATCACCCGCGGGTTCCAGGATTTGAAATGGTTGCCAGCGCCTAGCCTGGAAGACAGCCCGCCACCGTGGTTCGGTTGATTTTCTACGCCCTCAACTATTACATCTCAGGAAAACAAAATGGCAAAAATAGACTTCAATGACGACAGTGTCGTCGTCATCATCGGATCGGGCGCGGGCGGCGGCACGCTGGCCCATGAACTGTGCATCCAGGGCGTGAAAGTGGTGGTGCTGGAGGCGGGTGCGATGCAATCGCAGTCCAGCTACATCAACGACGAGTGGAAATCGTTCAGCCAGCTCGCCTGGCTGGACAAACGCACCACCTCGGGCAGTTGGCGCATCGCCAAAGACTTTGCGGGCCTGCCCAGCTGGATCTGCAAAACCGTGGGAGGCACCACCACCCACTGGGCTGGTGCCTCGTTGCGCCTGCAAGACCACGAGTTCCGCGCCAAAACCCACTACGGTGAGCTGGTAGGCGCGAACCTGCTGGACTGGCCCATCACCCTGCAAGAGCTGGAGCCGTTCTACGCCAAGGCCGAGTTCAAAATGGGTGTGACCCGTACCAACGGCATTCCTGGCCTGCCGGGCAACAACAACTTCAAGGTGCTCCATGCGGGCGCCACCAAGCTAGGCTACAAAGAGGTGCACACCGGCAGGATGGCCATCAACAGCCAGCCGCGTGATGGCCGGGGGCGCTGCATGCAGCTGGGCTTTTGCTTCCAGGGCTGCAAATCGGGTGCCAAGTGGTCTACCTTGTACGTGGAAATCCCCAAGGCCGAAGCCACCGGCAACCTGGACCTGCGGCCCCAGTCGCATGTCTCGCGCATCGAGCACAACGCCGAGGGCAAGGTCAGCGGGGTCATCTACTTTGACAAAGACGGCAAAGAGCAGCGGCAAAAAGCCCGCATCGTCTGCGTGGCGGGCAATTCGATCGAAACGCCACGTTTGCTGCTGCTGTCGGCTTCTACCCTGTACCCCAACGGGCTGGCTAACTCCTCCGGCCAAGTGGGCCGCAATTACATGCGCCACCTGACCGGCACGGTCTACGGGGCCTTCAAAAACCCGGTGCACATGTACCGCGGCACCACCATGGCGGGCATCGTGCGCGACGAAGCGGTGCACGACACCAAGCGCGGCTTTGTGGGCGGTTACGAGCTGGAAACCCTGTCGCTGGGCGTGCCCTTTATGGCGGCCTTTTTGAACCCGGGTGGCTGGGGCGCAGATTTCAGCTGGTGGATGGACCGCTACACCCACCTGGCGGGCATGTGGATCGTGGGCGAAGACATGCCCCGTGAAACCAACCGCGTGACGCTGAACATGGATGTCAAGGACCAGTGGGGCAACCCCGTGCCCAACGTGCATTTTGACGACCACGACAACGACATCGCCATGCGCAACCACGCTTTCACCCAGGGTGAGCGGGTCTACCAGGCTGCCGGGGCCATCCGCACCTTCCGCACGCCGCCGTACCCGTCCACGCACAACCTGGGCACCTGCCGCATGAGCGCCGATGCCCGCTACGGCGTGTGCAACAAATGGGGCCAGACGCACGACATCCCTAACCTGTTTATCTCGGACGGCAGCCAGTTCACCAGCGGCGGGGCGGAGAACCCCACGCTGACCATCGTGTCGCTGGCCATCCGGCAGGCGGGGTACATCACCCAGCAAATGACGCAGAAAGCGATTTAGTGCCATGCTGCGGGGCTGGTTGAAATACCGGCCCCGCTCAAAATAAAAGGAGACAAGTATGTGTTCTGTCTACGTCAGTGCCGACCCGATCCAGTACGAGGCCCGCACCCGCTCGCTGCGCATCCACAATGTGCTGACCACCATCCGGCTGGAAAACCTGTTCTGGGATGTGCTGGCCGAAATCGCCGGGCGCGAGGGTAAAACCACCAACCAGATGATCACCACCCTGCACGATGAGCTGACCGCCCTGCGCGAGGAGAACGGCAACTTCACCTCGTTCCTACGGGTGTGCTGCCTGCGCTACCTGTCGCAGCCGGGGCGGGAGTTTGCGGTGTCTGAGCACCCGGCATTGATGCCGACGGTGCTGCCTGCAGCGCCCAGCTTATTGCGCCACTGAACGTTTAAGCAGCGGCCGCCAGGCCGTTCTGGAAGTGCTCCAGCATGCGCTGGGTGGCCACCGGCGCGTCTTTGGCCTCTAGCGCCTCCATCAGCGTCCGGTGCTCACGCAGCGACTCCTGGATACGGCCCGACTTCAGCAGCGAGTTGTGGCGGTTCAGCTTCATCACCTTGCGCAGGTCGGCCACCATCTGGTCGCGCCAGCGGTTGTTGGCAATCGCCAGCAGCCGCATGTGGAAGCGCTCGTTGATGGCAAAAAACAGCTCGCGGTCGTCCACGGCGGCTTCCAGTTCGGTGTGGATAGTTTGCAAATCGGCCAACTGCTCGGGCGTGGCGCGCTGGGCCACCACCCCGGCGGCATCGGATTCCAATAGGCCCAGCAGGTGGTACACGTCGGCTAAGTCGGTTTCGGACACCTCGGTCACATAGGCACCGCGCCGCACCTTCATGGTGACCAGGCCTTCAGTGGACAGCACCTTTAAAGCTTCGCGCAGGGGCGTGCGGCTGATGCCGTATTCCTCGGCCAGCTTGAGCTCGTCGATCCAGCTGCCGGGGGCCAGCGTGCGGTCAAAAATGCGCTGGCGCAGCAGCTCGGCTACTTCTTCGTAGAGTGCGCGGGGGGTCAATGTAGTCACGGCCATATTCTAAATTCTACGCGACCTAAATAATTCTGAATTTATAATTATGGATGCATTAAACTCTGTTGCATTGCAGCAAAGCCCCGCCAAACTCTCACGTGACAGCACCCGATATGAGCCACACAGAACCTGAATTCAGCCCCGCCAGCCTGGCGCAATGGGCCAAGTCCGCTGCCAAATCGGCCCCTGGTGGCGATGTATCGGCGCTGGACTGGCACACACCCGACGGCATCACCGTCAAACCGATGTACACCGCCGAAGACACGGCAGGCTTGCCGCACACCAACACCTTGCCAGGTTTTGAGCCCTACATCCGCGGCCCGCAGGCCACCATGTACGCGGTGCGCCCCTGGACCATCCGCCAGTACGCGGGCTTTTCCACCGCCGAAGAATCCAACGCCTTCTACCGCAAAGCCCTGGCCGCAGGCGGGCAGGGCGTGAGCGTGGCCTTTGACCTGGCCACCCACCGCGGTTACGACAGCGACCATCCGCGCGTCACCGGCGACGTGGGCAAGGCGGGCGTGGCCATCGACAGCGTGGAGGACATGAAGATCCTGTTCGACCAGATCCCGCTGGACAAGGTCAGCGTGTCCATGACCATGAACGGCGCGGTGCTGCCGGTGTTGGCCGGCTACGTGGTGGCGGCCGAAGAGCAGGGCGTCACGCAAGACCTGCTCAGTGGCACCATCCAGAACGATGTGCTCAAAGAGTTCATGGTGCGCAACACCTACATCTACCCGCCCGCGCCCAGCATGCGCATCATTGGCGACATCATCGAGTACACGGCGCAGCACATGCCCAAGTTCAACTCGATTTCGATTTCGGGCTACCACATGCAGGAAGCCGGGGCCAACCAGGCGCTGGAGCTGGCCTTCACCCTGGCCGACGGCAAGGAATACGTCAAAACCGCGCTGGGCAAGGGCCTGGATGTGGATGCCTTCGCGGGCCGCCTGAGCTTCTTCTGGGCCGTGGGCATGAACTTCTACCTGGAAGTGGCCAAGATGCGCGCCGCGCGCCTGCTGTGGTGTCGCATCATGAAAGGCTTTGACGCCAAAAGCCCCAAGAGCCTGATGCTGCGCACCCACTGCCAGACCAGCGGCTGGAGCCTGACCGAGCAAGACCCGTACAACAACGTGGTGCGCACCACCATCGAGGCCATGGCGGCGGTGTTTGGCGGCACGCAAAGCCTGCACACCAACAGCTTCGACGAAGCCATCGCCCTGCCTACCGAGTTCAGCGCCCGCATCGCCCGCAACACCCAACTCATCATCCAGGAAGAAACCCACATCACCAGCGTGATTGACCCCTGGGCCGGCAGCTACATGATGGAAAAGCTCACCGCCGACATGGCCGATGCCGCCTGGAAGATCATCGAAGAAGTCGATGCCATGGGCGGCATGGTCAAGGCCGTGGACAGCGGCTGGGCCAAGCTGAAAATCGAAGCCGCCGCCGCCGACAAGCAGGCGCGCATCGACAGCGGCAAGGACGTGATCGTCGGGGTCAACAAGTACAAGCTGAAGACCGAAGACGCCATTGAAACCCGCGACATCGACAACGTGGCGGTGCGCGACGGGCAAATCGCCCGCCTGCAAAATATCAAGCAAAAACGCGATCCAGCCCAGGTAGAGTCTATGCTAGCAGCTATCACTTCTGCAGCAGAATCGAATACTGGCAATCTGCTGGCCCTGAGCATCAACGCCATCCGCGCCCGTGCCACCGTGGGTGAAGTCAGCGATGCTTTGGAAAAAGTCTATGGCCGCCACCGCGCCGACACCCAAATGGTCACCGGTGTCTACGCCGCCGCCTACGACAGCGCTGAAGGCTGGGAAGCTCTGAAAGGCGAGATAGCAGCCTTTGCCGAAGCGCAAGGCCGCCGCCCCCGCGTAATGGTCAGCAAACTCGGCCAGGACGGCCACGACCGCGGTGCCAAAGTAATCGCCACCGCCTACGCCGACCTGGGCTTCGACGTGGACATGGGTCCGCTGTTCCAAACCCCCGAAGAATGCGCCCGCCAGGCGATTGAAAACGACGTGCACGCCGTGGGTGTGAGCACCCTGGCCGCCGGCCACAAAACCCTGGTCCCCGCCATCATTGCCGAGCTCAAAAAGCAGGGCGCGGACGACATCATCGTGTTTGTCGGCGGCGTGATTCCCCGGCAGGATTACGACATGCTGTACGAAGCAGGTGTAAAGGGCATTTACGGCCCGGGCACGCCCATTCCAGCTTCGGCGAAGGATGTTCTGGAGCAGATCAAGAAGGCATGTAAGTGACCCCAGCCCAGTTGGTGCAGGCGGTGCGGACCGGCGAGGCCGCCGTGCAGCGCCGCGCCATCGCCAAGTCCATCACCCTGCTCGAATCCACCCGTGCCGACCACCGCGCGCAGGCGGATGCGCTGCTGACGGCCTTGCTGCCGCACACCGGGCAATCGTTTCGCCTGGGTATCAGTGGCGTGCCGGGCGTGGGTAAATCCACGTTTATCGAGGTGCTGGGCCTGTACCTGATCGGCCTGGGCCACCGCGTGGCAGTGCTGACCATCGACCCGTCCAGCACGGTGTCGGGCGGCTCCATTCTGGGCGACAAGACGCGCATGGAAATGCTGTCGGTGCACCCCCAGGCTTACATCCGCCCCAGCCCCAGCAGCGGTACGCTGGGCGGAGTAGCAGAGAAGACCCGCGAGGCCATGCTGGTCTGCGAGGCGGCGGGCTACGACATGGTGATCGTGGAAACCGTGGGCGTGGGCCAGTCCGAAACCGCCGTGGCGGGCATGACCGACATGTTTGTGCTGATGCAGCTGCCCAACGCGGGCGATGACCTGCAGGCCATCAAAAAAGGCGTGATGGAGATGGCCGATCTGGTGGTCATCAACAAGGCCGACATCGACCCCCTGGCCGCCCAGCGCGCCCAGTTGCAAATTACCGCCGCCATGCAGTTGCTGGGCCTGTTCACCGCCCATGACGATGCGCATTGGCGGCCCCAGGCCCTGCAGCTCAGCGCGCTGGCCGGTAAAGGCATCGATAGCTTCTGGGCCGCCGCCCTGCAATTCAAACACCTGCAGACCGGCAACGGCCTGTGGGGCATCCGCCGCCAGCAGCAGTCGCTGGCGTGGATGTGGGAGCGCGTGGACGCGGGCCTGAAGCTCGCCTTTCGCCAGCACCCGCGAGTGCAAGCCCTGTTGCCGCAGATGCTGCAAGAGGTGGCGGCGGGCCGGCTCGCAGCATCCACTGCTGCACGAAATCTGCTGCTTGCGCAGTATCCATCAGCATAAGTAGCTATCAATAACGGAGTAATCACCCCATGCAAGACATCCTCGAACAGCTAGAAGCCAAACGCCATCAAGCCCGCATGGGCGGTGGCCAAAAGCGCATTGACGCACAGCACAGCAAGGGCAAGCTCACCGCCCGCGAACGCATTGAGCTGCTGCTGGACGAGGGCACGTTTGAAGAGTGGGACATGTTTGTCGAGCACCGCTGCACCGACTTCGGCATGGCCGACAACAAAATCCCCGGCGACGGCGTGGTCACCGGCTACGGCATGATCAACGGCCGCCTGGTGTTCGTGTTTAGCCAGGATTTCACCGTGTTTGGCGGCGCGCTCAGCGAAGCCCATGCCGAGAAGATCTGCAAGATCATGGACCAGGCCATGAAGGTGGGCGCACCCGTCATTGGCCTGAACGATTCGGGCGGCGCGCGCATCCAGGAGGGCGTGGCCAGCCTGGGCGGCTATGCCGATGTGTTCCAGAAAAACGTGATGGCCAGCGGCGTGATCCCGCAGATCAGCATGGTGATGGGCCCCTGCGCCGGTGGCGCGGTGTACAGCCCGGCCATGACTGACTTCATCTTCATGGTCAAGGACAGCAGCTACATGTTTGTCACCGGCCCCGAGGTGGTCAAAACCGTGACCCACGAGGAAGTGACCGCCGAGCAACTGGGCGGAGCCATCACCCACACCACCCAGAGCGGCGTGGCCGACCTGGCGTTTGAAAACGACGTGGAAGCGCTGCTGATGCTGCGCCGCCTGTACAACTACCTGCCGCTGAACAACCGCGAAAAAGCCCCGGTGCGCAAGAGCGGCGACCGCGCCGACCGCATGGACTTCAGCCTGGACACCCTGGTGCCCGAGAACCCCAACAAGCCCTACGACATGAAGGAGCTGATCGCCAAAACCGTGGACGACGGCGACTTCTTCGAAATCCAGCCCGAGTACGCCAAGAACATCCTCATCGGCTTCGCCCGCATGGAAGGCCAGACCGTCGGCATCGTGGCGAACCAGCCGCTGGTGCTGGCCGGTTGCCTGGACATCAAGAGCTCCATCAAGGCGGCGCGCTTCATCCGCTTCTGCGATGCCTTTAACATCCCCGTCATCACCTTTGTCGACGTGCCCGGCTTCATGCCCGGCACAGCCCAAGAATACGGCGGCATCATCAAGCATGGTGCCAAGCTGCTCTACGCCTACGCCGAGTGCACCGTGCCCAAGGTCACCGTCATCACCCGCAAGGCCTACGGCGGTGCCTACGACGTGATGGCCTCCAAGCACCTGCGTGGCGATGTGAACTTTGCCTGGCCGAACGCCGAGATCGCGGTGATGGGGGCCAAGGGCGCGGTGGAAATCATCTTCCGCGAGGACAAGGGCGACCCGGCCAAGCTGGCGGCCAAAGAGGCGGAGTACAAAGCCCGCTTTGCGAATCCTTTTGTTGCCGGTGCGCGTGGGTTTATCGACGACGTGATCTTGCCGCATGAGACGCGCAAGCGGATTTGCCGCAGTCTGGTGATGCTGGCCAGCAAGAAGGTGGAGAACCCTTGGCGCAAGCACGGCAACATTCCGCTGTAATTTCGCTGTAATTTGCCATGCCCAAAGCCGATACCGCTGCCCAGGCCTGTGTGCTGACCGACATTCCGAATATCGGCGTGTCGATCGCAAACGACTTGCGCGGGCAGGGCATCGCCACTCCGGCGGACGTGGCAGCCATGGATTCGCTGGCGGTGTTTGAAGCCTTGCGCGGTCCCATGGGCCAGCGCCACGACCCCTGCGTGCTGGACACCTTCATGGCCGCCCATGCCTTTATGAACGGCGGCCCGCGCCAGCCCTGGTGGGCTTTTACCGCCGAGCGCAAAGCTTTACTGAATACAAAAAGATAGGACAACCCATGTTTACCAAAATCCTCATCGCCAACCGTGGCGAGATCGCCTGCCGCGTCATCCTCACCGCCCGCAAAATGGGCATCAAGACCGTGGCCGTGTACTCGGATGCCGACAAGGAAGCTCGCCACGTGGCGCTGGCCGACGAGGCGGTGCACATCGGCCCGGCACCCAGCCGCGACAGCTACCTGCAGGCCGACAAGATCATTGCCGCCTGCAAGGCCACCGGCGCGCAGGCGGTACATCCGGGCTACGGCTTCCTGAGCGAAAACGCCGGGTTTGCCAAACGGGTGGAAGAAGAGGGCATCGTCTTCATCGGCCCCAAGCACTATTCCATCGCCGCCATGGGTGACAAGATCGAATCCAAAAAGCTGGCCGGTGCCGCCGGTGTGAACTGCATCCCGGGTGTCAACGACGCGATTGAAACGGCCGAGCGCGCCGTCGAAATCGCCCAGGGTATTCGCTACCCGGTGATGATCAAGGCCAGCGCGGGCGGCGGCGGCAAGGGGCTGCGGGTGGCGTTCAACGACAAAGAGGCCTTTGAAGGCTTCACCAGCTGCCGCAATGAGGCGCGCAACAGCTTTGGCGACGACCGGGTGTTCATCGAAAAGTTTGTCGAAGAGCCTCGCCACATCGAAATCCAGCTGCTGGGCGACAGCCATGGCAATGTGATTTACCTGAATGAGCGCGAATGTTCCATCCAGCGACGCCACCAGAAGGTGATCGAAGAAGCGCCGTCGCCCTTCATCACCGATGCCACCCGCAAAGCCATGGGCGAGCAGGCGGTGCAGCTGGCCAAGGCCGTCAAGTACCAAAGCGCAGGCACGGTGGAGTTTGTGGTCGGCAAGGACCAGAGCTTTTACTTCCTGGAAATGAACACCCGCCTGCAGGTGGAGCACCCGGTCACCGAATGCATCACCGGGCTGGACCTGGTGGAGCTGATGATCCGCGTGGCCGCCGGCGAGGCGCTGCCGCTGACGCAGGCCGAGGTCAAGCGCAATGGCTGGGCCATCGAGTGCCGCATCAACGCCGAAGACCCGTTCCGCAACTTTTTGCCCTCCACCGGTCGCCTGGTGCGCTTTCAGCCGCCCAAGGAGACCATGTTTGCCTCTGACACCGACCACTGGCAAGGTGTGCGCGTGGACACCGGCGTGCAGGATGGTGGCGAGATTCCGATGTTTTACGACTCGATGATCGCCAAGCTGATCGTGCACGGCACGGACCGGCTGGACGCGATTGCCAAAATGCGCGAGGCGCTGAACGGCTTTGTGATCCGCGGCGTGAGCAGCAACATCCCGTTCCAGTCGGCACTGCTGGCGCACCCGAAGTTTGTGGCGGGCGACTTCAACACCGGCTTCATCGCCGAAAACTACGCGGCGGGCTTCCACGCGGAAGACGTGCTGCACGACGACCCCGACTTTCTGGTGGCGCTGGCCGCCTTTGTGCACCGCCGCTACCTGCAGCGGGCTAGCGGCATCAGCGGCCAGGTGGCAGGGCACGAGTTTGAAGTGGGCGAGGCCTTCACCGTAGTGTCCCTGGGCGCGGGCGGCAAGACGGCCCAAACCCCGGTGACCGTGGTCGATTTTCAAGAAAAAACAGGCTCTAGCGCAGTATCTATCAGCACGAGAAGCTATCAATTTTGTAGTGGCGCGCGCTTGGGCACGGCCCGCATCCACGGCACCTGCAACGGCACGCCGTTCACTGCCCAGGTGGAACGCGGCGGTGTGGGCGGGGCCAACAAGAACCCGCTGGCGCTGCGGGTCAACCACAACGGCCGCCAGCTTGATGCCCTGGTGCTGACGCCCCGCGCTGCCGAGCTCTACACCCTGATGCCGTTCAAGGCGGCCCCCGACATGAGCCGCTTTGTGCTGTCGCCCATGCCGGGTTTGCTGGTCGAAGTGGCGGTGGTGGCGGGCCAAAAAGTGCAGGCCGGGGAGCGGGTCGCGGTAATCGAGGCCATGAAGATGGAAAATGTGCTGTTCGCCATCAACGATGGCGTTGTAGATGCGGTGTTGGCCACCAAGGGAGAATCGCTCTCTGTAGACCAGCCGATTGTTCGTTTTCTTTGAGAAATTGCCATGAATACTTTGACCCAAGAGCGCCCCGTTACCCTGCACCGTCCCAAGGCCGCTCCCGTCTTGGCCCCTAGCGACGAGCGCTGGCCGCTGGCCGATGTCGAGGCGCTGTTTGACCTGCCGTTTCTGGACCTGATGCACCGCGCACAAACCGTGCACCGCGAAAACTTCCCCCAGGGCGACGTGCAACTGTCCACCTTGCTGTCCATCAAGACCGGGGGCTGCCCCGAAGACTGCGGCTACTGCCCGCAGTCGGTGCACTACGACACGGGCGTCAAGGCCACCAAGATGCTGGGTGTGGACGTGGTGGTGGCAGCCGCCAAAGCCGCCAAAGAGGCGGGCGCGACCCGCTTCTGCATGGGTGCGGCCTGGCGCAGCCCCAAAGACCGTGACGTGGACAACGTGGCCGAGCTGGTCAAGGCCGTGAAGGCCCTGGGCATGGAAACCTGCGCTACGCTGGGCATGCTGGAAGACGGCCACGCCGCCCAGCTCAAAGACGCAGGCCTCGACTACTACAACCACAACCTCGACACCGCGCCCGACTTCTACGGCGACATCATCGACACCCGCGTCTACCAGGACCGGCTGGACACGCTGGACCGCGTGCGCGGCGCGGGCGTGAAGGTCTGCAGTGGCGGCATCGTCGGCCTGGGCGAAACCCGGGAGCAGCGCGCCGGGCTGATCGCCCAACTGGCCAACCTGCAGCCCAGCTACCCTGAATCTGTGCCGGTGAACAACCTGGTGCGCGTGGAAGGCACGCCCCTGGCCGACACCCCACCGCTGGACCCGCTGGAATTTGTGCGTGTGATTGCGGTGGCCCGCATCACCATGCCCACCACCCGCGTGCGCCTGTCCGCCGGTCGCCAGCAAATGGGCGAAGCCGTGCAGGCCATGTGCTTCCTGGCCGGTGCCAATTCGATCTTTTACGGCGATAAGCTGTTGGTCACCGGCAACCCCGACGTGGAAGCCGACCGCAGTTTGCTGGCCAAGCTGGGCCTGCCCACCAGCGGTATGCTGGCTGCCGCATGACCCGCCCCTTCAAGGTGCTGGGCATCCAGCAAATCGCCATCGGCAGCCCCGACAAGCAGCGCCTGCGCACCCTGTGGGTGGACATGCTGGGGCTGGAGGTCACCGGCAACTTCGTCAGCGAACGCGAGAACGTGGACGAAGACATCTGCGCCATCGGCAGCGGCCCGTTCAAGGTCGAGGTCGACCTGATGCAGCCGCTGGACCCGGACAAAAAGCCGGCCGTCCACACCACGCCCCTGAACCACGTCGGCCTGTGGATCGACAAGCTGCCCGAGGCGGTGGAGTGGCTCACGGCCCAAGGCGTGCGCTTTGCCCCCGGCGGCATCCGCAAGGGCGCGGCGGGGTTCGACATCTGCTTCCTGCACCCCAAAGCCAGCGCAGAATTCCCGATTGCCGGGGAGGGCGTGCTGGTGGAAATGGTGCAGGCACCGCCCGAAGTGGTGGCGGCCTTTGCCAGGCTGGCGGGCTGATTTGCTAGTTATTTAATAGCTGCTAACGCTTGTTATATAAGCGCTAGCACCCTAAAAGACCAGGTTTTTAACCTGTGCTGCCTATCGGGTGGCGGTTGGTCAAGTCAATCGCCATGCGAAACACCTCTGAGGCGGCTTCGCCGTCGTCATCGGCAAATTCGATGGCAATGGTTTGGAATTGTGCGTCGATGGCAGTAAATGCGTCCACGATGTCAGGATCAAAGTGCGAGGCGCGCCCTTTGTGGATGATGTCGCTGGCTTCGGCATGCGTGAAGGCCCGTTTGTAGACGCGCTTGCTGATCAGCGCGTCGTACACGTCGGCCAGGGCCATCAACCGGGCCGAGATTGGAATTGCATCGCCCTTCAACCCTAGCGGATAGCCCGAGCCGTCCCACTTCTCTTGGTGGCACAGGGTGATTTCCTTGGCGTAGCGAAGGAACGGCATCTCGTGGCCTTCCTCTTCCTCGGCGTGCACCAGCGCGGCATGGCCCAGGGTGGTGTGGGTCTTCATGATCTCGTACTCTTCTTCGTCGAGCTTGCCGGGCTTGAGCAGGATGCGGTCGGGGATGCCGACCTTGCCGATGTCGTGCAACGGGGCCGATTTATACAGCGATTCAATCGCCTCATTGCTCAGCTCCGACGCAAAACGCGGGTGGAATTGCAGCTGGATGGCCAGCGCCTTGACGTATTTTTGGGTGCGGCGCAGGTGGTTGCCGGTTTCGTTATCGCGGGTTTCGGCCAGCAGGGCGATGGCGCGCACTGTGATGTCCTGGATGGCGACGATCTCACGGGTGCGTTTTTGCACCTCTTGCTCCAGGTAGCGGCTCTGGTTCTGCAGAAAATCACGGGCCAGCTTGAGTTCGATGTGGTTGCGCACCCGGGCCATCACCGTGGCCGGGCTGATGGGCTTGGTGATGTAGTCCACCGCGCCCATGTCGAGGCCGATTTTCTCGTCCTCGGTGGCGCTCATGGCGGTGAGGAAGATCACCGGAATGTCGGCCGTGTTCGGGTCGGCGCGCAGGCGGCGCAGCACCTCGTAGCCGTCCATGTCGGGCATCATGATGTCGAGCAGGATCAGGTCGGGCTTGCCGTCGGCGCTGGCGATTTTCAGGGCCCGCTCGCCGCTGGGGGCCAACTTGACGCGGTACTCGGTGCGCAGCAGGCTGCTCATCAGCGACAGGTTGTCCGGCGTGTCATCTACCACCAACACCGTGCGTTTTTCGCCCAGGTCTAATGGATTGCTCATGGTGTGTGGTCCTGCATCTTTGGGGGCCGGTGTGGGGCCGTGCGGGTGAATCCGGCGCGGGCCGGATTACTGCACTTTCAAGCTGTTGAGTTGCCAGGCCGACCGGTTGTAGTACACCTCGGCGCGCAGTTCGGGCGAGGCATCAAAGGGGTAGACGATGAACAAGGGGCCTTTTTCGCGGATCGACATGGGCTTGTTGTCCAGCAGGTGGGCCACGATGGGGTCAAACTTGATCGCGTCGTCGAAGGGAATATCGGTTTTGTAGTCGTTTAACGCGGTCGCCACAATCTTGTTGCCCTTGGCTCCGGCAGCGGCCAACACGTCGCGCAGCAGTGGGCCGGTAAAGGTCACCGGTTTGGGGTACCAGGGGGTTTGGACAGTGAAGGTCTTTTGCGGCAGCTTCTCCAGCATCTTCATGTCAAAGACGGCGTTGGCTCCGCTGTTGGCTTGGGCCACCGTGCCGCTGATGGTCAGCACCACGTTGCCGGTGGGTTTGTCCAGCGCCAGTACTGCAGCGCTCCAAAGTATGGCGCTGGCAAGCCCTATCCGTGCGGTACGCAGTGAAATTGGCATGGTGGTTTCCCCTGGTGATACGACATGTATGTCGCATTTTGTTACCAGCAACTATAGCAAGGGATGGTGCGCTAGTGTCGGAAACCCGCATATTTCCAAAATGCGCAAAAAGAGTGCAGAGAACGAATGGCCCGCAAGAGCTGCCGCAGGGGCCTGAGCCCGTCAGCCGGGTGGGGCGGCGCGTTGCGCCCGGGCACGGGCCAAGGCGGCGGCGATGGTGGCTTTTTTCGGGTCAATGGGGGGGCTTGCCTGCGCCGCGGCAACCGGTTCGGCCTCGATTTTTTCTTCGTGCTTTTTAGGGCTCTGGCGCACGTCCTGGCTTAGTCTATTGCTATGGTTAGCGTAGCGTAGGCGGGCGTGCTCGGCATCGGCGGTGGACCACGCGCTCCAGCCAGTGCGGCTGCCGCTGGCATTCAGCATTTGAATGCAGTCCACCGGGCAGGCCGGCAGGCAGAGTTCGCAGCTGGTGCAGTGTGCAGAGATCACGCTGTGCATGCGCTTGTTGCTGCCGAAAATCGCATCGGTTGGGCAGGCAGCGATGCACAGGGTGCAGCCTATGCACCAGGCCTCGTCGATCACGGCCATGGTTCGTACCGCTTCGATGCCAAAGTCAGGGTTCAGCGCCAGCGCGGGCTGGCCGGTAATCGCCGCCAGCCGGGCAATGCCCTCGGCTCCGCCGGGAGGGCACTGGTTGATGGGGGCGCTGTCCTCGGCAATCGCCTGGGCGTAGGCCGCGCAGTCCGGGTAGCCGCAGCGCGTGCACTGCGTTTGTGGCAGGGCGGCGTTGATCTGCGCGGCCAGCCCGGATGCGGTGGATGCCTGTGGCAAACGGATTAGGCCTTGCCGCGACCAGGTTTGGCCGACTTCTTCACTGGCAGCTTGGCCGAGGTGTGCGGGGCCTTGGTCACCGCTGCCGCCATGGCCACCGCAGGCACCGGTGCGTGTGCTGGGGCAGCAGGAGATGCGGCCATCGTCACGGTGCCGGTGTTATGCGCCTTGATGAAGGCCTTGACCTCGGGGTACACCACATCGCGCCAGCGGCGGCCACTGAAGATACCGTAGTGGCCTGCGCCCTGGGCTTCCATGTGGTGCTGCTGGTTGGCGGGGATGCTGCTACACAGGTCGTGGGCGGCCTTGGTCTGGCCGGAGCCGGAGATGTCGTCCAGCTCGCCTTCCACCGTCAGCAGGGCGGTGGTGGTGATGTCTTGGGGCTTGACCAGCTCGACCGTGCCGTCTACGCCGCGCACGTTCCAGGTACCGTTGACCAGTTTGAAGTCCTGGAACACGGTGGAAATGGTTTCCAGGTAGTAGTGCGCGTCCATGTCCAGCACGGCGTTGTATTCGTCGTAGAACTTGCGGTGCACTTCGGCACCGACATCATCGCCCTTGATCAGGTCTTTGAAGTAGTCGTAGTGGCTCTTGGCATGGTGCTGCGGGTTCATGGCCACGAAGCCGGTGTGCTGCAAAAAGCCGGGGTAGACCTTGCGGCCTGCGCCGGGGAAGCTGGCCGGGACCTTGTAGATCACATTGTTCTCGAACCACTCGTAGCCTTTGTTCATGGCCAGGTTGTTCACGGCGGTGGGCGATTTGCGCGCGTCGATGGGGCCGCCCATCATGGTCATGGTCAGCGGGGTCAACTCGCCGCGCGTGGCCATCAGCGACACGGCGGCCAGCACTGGCACGGTGGGCTGGCAGACGCTCATCACATGGCAGTTGCCGTAGATGCCCTGCAGGTGGCGGATGAATTCCTGCACGTAGTTGACGTAGTCGTCCAGGTGGAATTCGCCTTCGCTCAGAGGCACCAGGCGGGCATTCTTCCAGTCGGTGATGTAGACCTTGTGGTCTTTGAGCATGGTTTTGACGGTGTCGCGCAGCAGCGTGGCGTAGTGGCCAGACAGCGGCGCCACGATCAGCACGGCGGGCTGGCCTTTGAGCTGGGTCAAGGTGTCGATGTCGTCGGTAAAGCGCTTGAAGCGGCGCAGTTCGCAAAACGGCTTGTCGATCTCGACGCGCTCGTGGATGGCTACGTTGGTGCCGTCCACCTCGATGGTTTGCAGGCCAAAGGCGGGCTTTTCATAGTCTTTGCCCAGGCGGTACAGCAGGTTGTAACCGGCAGATACGCGCTGCGACATGGCGTTTTTGCCCAGTGGCGACAGCGGGTTGCTGTAGAGCTTGGAGGCGGCTTGCGCAAAATCAGCAAACGGCTCCATCAATGAGCGTTGGGATTCGTAGATTTGGTAGAGCATGGCGACCTAAAACGTAGGGGAAAGAAATGTTGCAATGCAATATAGCAGCGGATTGGGCCAATTAATTGGAGTAGTAACACCAATATGGAGCGCACAAATACCCGTTATGGGGATGAAACTGCACGGAAACAGGCGCTTTGTGAGATCCGCGTCAACGCGGTAACGTTTTGTAGAGTGCGGCTTTGGGCTTACACCAAACTGGCAAGCGGGTGCACTCCCTGGTGGCGAGGCTGGAAATGCGCGTTTACCCAGGCCGGGGTTACGTCTGCCAGCCGCGCGGGTACCCAGCGTGGATTGCGGTCTTTGTCCACCAACAGGGCGCGCACGCCCTCGGCAAAGTTGGGGTGCACGCAGCAGCCCAGCGACACCGTGTACTCCAGCCGCAACACTTCTGCCAGCGACAGGTGCAGGCAGCGCTGCCACAGCGCAAACGCCAGCGCTGCGCTGGTCGGGCAGCCCTGGGCGTAGGCGGCGGCCGCGCTGGCCAGCCAGGGGGCGTCGCTCTGTAGGCTGCGCAGCCGGGCGTCGATATCAAACAGGTCCTGGCCCGCCATCAGCTGCTGGATCTGGTCGAAATGCGTGCGCACCGGCGACGCAGGCAGGGGAGTCGCTGCGGCCTGTTGCGCCAACAGCCGAGACAAATTGGCGCGGTTATGCGGTGCATCGTGCGTCCAGGGTGCATGGGCCAGGGCTTGTAGCAGCGCGCCTTTGTCGGTATGCGGCAGGGCGTGGTCGGCCAGCCCGCAAAACAGCGCATCGGCGGCATTCAGCGGCGCACCTGTGAGCGCCAGAAACAGGCCCACCCGCCCCGGCATGCGGCGCAGAAACCAACTGCCGCCCACGTCGGGGTACAGACCGATGCTGACCTCGGGCATGGCCAGGCGGCTGCCGGGCGTGACCACCCGGTGCGATGCGCCCGCCATCAGGCCCAGACCACCGCCCATCACGATGCCGTGGCCCCAGCACAAAATCGGCTTGGGGTAGGTGTGGATGGTGTAGTCCAGCGCGTACTGGGTATTAAAAAAGCCCTGCACCGCGGCCACCGGGTCGCCGCTACCGCCCACCAGGGCCTGGTGCATGTGGCGCAAGTCGCCGCCCGCGCAAAAGGCCTTGTCGCCACTGGCCTGCAACAGTACCCCGGCTACCTGCAGGTCGTTGGCCCAGCGCGCCAGCTGCGCGGCCAGCGCTTCCACCATGGGCGGAGACAAGGCATTCAGCGCCGCCGGAGCGTTCAAGGTGGCCACGCCCCAGTGCGGGCCGCTGTGGGTCGGCAGGGTGTCAAAAAGGACGGCAGAGGTGGGTGTGGCGGTGTTCAAAGGGTTACTACTTATTTAATAGCTGCTAGCGCAGGTAGAGTCTGCGCTAGAGCCATTTTATTTATATAAAAATAGGCGGTGGAATACCGCTGCGGCTGCCCCTACACTTGGGGCGGTCGATCAGGCCCTTTAGATAATAGTGTGTATGAATAACCCTTCCGTTTTGGCCCCCGCCCCCGTACCAGCGCGCGCCTTGCGCCCCCGCATCAGCGTGGTGGTGCCCGCGTTCAACGAAGCCACCAACCTGCCCGCATTGCTGGCCGTGCTGACCGCCACGTTGCGTGACGTGACCGACCAGTGGGAGGTGCTGGTGGTGGATGACGGCAGCCGCGATGCCACCCCGGTGGCCATGCTGTCGTGGCTGGTGGAGCCGGGCGTGCGCTATGTGCGCCTGAGCCGCAACTTCGGCAAGGAATGTGCCCTTACCGCCGGTATCGAACACGCCCAGGGCGAAGTGGTGGTGTGCATGGATGCCGATCTGCAGCACCCGGTAGAGATGATCGCCCCCATGCTGGCGCGCTGGCGCGACGGGGTGGACATGGTCTGCGCCACCCGCGCCACCCGCGCCGATGAAAGCCTGGCTAAACGCGTGGGTACCTGGCTGTTTTACCGGTTGGTCAACACCAACCGCATGGTGCAGATTCCGGTGGATGCGGGCGACTTCAGGCTGATGGACCGCCGCGTGGTGGATGCGCTCAAATCCCTGCCCGAGCGCAACCGCTTCATGAAAGGCCTGTTTGCCTGGGTCGGCTTTCGCACCGAAATCTTGCCCTACACGCCGCATGAACGGGCCTCGGGCAAGAGCAGTTTTTCGATCCGTGGGCTGG
This sequence comes from Rhodoferax sp., assembly GCF_025354435.1. Taxonomy (GTDB): domain Bacteria; phylum Pseudomonadota; class Gammaproteobacteria; order Burkholderiales; family Burkholderiaceae_C; genus Rhodoferax_B. Next base: position 86,712 of record NZ_JANXMU010000007.1, on the reverse strand, counting down.
CGCGGCTGGCGTTTACCGGGGTGACCTCATTCACCAACTTTCCGCTGCGTTTGTGGAGCGCCTTGGGCATCCTGATCGCCTTCGGGGCCATGCTGTTTGGGCTGTGGATTGTGTTTGAGCATTTCTTTGAAGCCCGGCCCGTGCCGGGTTGGGCCACGCTGGCCACCAGCATGCTGTTTTTCAGCGGCGTACAGCTGCTGTCTATCGGCATTCTGGGCGAGTACGTGGGGCGGATTTTTGACGAAGTCAAGCAGCGGCCGATCTACATCGTGGCCTCGGAGCTGGGGCGCAGCAACTTTGCGGACCCGGAGGCGTAGTGCCCAGGACTTTGGCCGTCTGCACTGACGATTTCGGCCTCACGCTGGGCATCTCGCAGGCGATTAGCGAACTGGCCCACGCCGGACGCATCACCATTGTCTCGTGCATGCCCCAGGCCCCCGCCTGGCGTGCCTCGCTGCCGCTGCTGGCCGACCTGCCTGCCCAGGTGCAGCGCGGCCTGCATTTCAATTTGACCGAAGGTGCACCGCTGAGCGCCGAGTTGCGCCGTGTGTGGCCGCAATTTCTGCCCTTGCCGCGCCTGATTCTGGCTGCGCACCTGCACCAGTTGCCCCTGGCCGCCCTGGCCGCCGAATGGGCAGCGCAGTGGCAGGCGTTTGCCGATGCCACCGGGGCCGCGCCGCAGTTTGTCGACGGCCACCAGCATGTGCACCACCTGCCCGGCGTGCGCGGGGTGGTGTTGGCGGCCATCTCAGTACTGCCCAGTGTGCCCGCCGTGCGCAATACCGGCCACCTCACCGGGCCGGGCTTTGGGGTGAAACGCTGGTTGATCGAGGGCACCGGCGGGTGGGCGCTGCAGCGGGCGCTGGTGCAGCGCGGCATCCGCCACAACTCCAGCCTGACCGGTGCCTACGACTTCATCGACCCCGATTACGGTGGCCAGATGCGCGGCTGGCTGGCGGCGCTGCCTGCCGCAGGCGGCTTGCTGTTTTGCCACCCTGGCTACCGTGAGGAGGTGCCCGCGGTAACCGACCCGATTGCTCCGGCGCGGGTGCGGGAGTTGGCCTACCTGGGCAGCGATGCGTTCTTGCAGGATCTGCAGGCTGCCGACGTGGCACTAGGCCTAGTGTGGTAGTTGCTATTGTTTAAGTAGCTACTAGCGTAGGTGATATCTGCGCTAAAGCCCGATTTTTTGTAAATTTACGGACAATCGGTTGCGCGGGCTACTTGGAGCAGTTGCGCGTTCGCACCCACGAAAACCGGGCTGACGCTACCCATTGCAGCGGGTGGCTGGTAGCCCTTGTCGGCCACCAGCCAGGTGCTGCCGGAGCCGCAGCGCAGGTCTTTGGCACGGTCCAGCGTCCACAGTATTTTTGCTGCGGCAGCAGGGTCGAAGCGGGCGGCATCGGCGAATTCCTTGCGCCAGTTGTCGCGCTGGGGGATGGTCGGGTCGTTCCAGTCGCTGAGCACGATGGCCGGCGTTTTCAGCTGGGCATAAAACGGCACGTCGTAGAACGCGCTGTTGATGAAGACCACGCGGTCGCCGGGCTGCTGCAGCGCGGCGAGGCGCTCGGCCACATCGCGGTGCGAGCCGGGGGCTTTCCAGGCCAGGCCTGCCACGATGGCCAGACAGGCCAGCGCGCTGGCGGGCAGCACCCAGCGCCAGGCCCGGCCCCGCGCCACCACCAAACCCAGCAGCGCACACCACGGGGCCAGGGCGGGCAGGATGTAGCCCACCAGCTTGCTACTGGGCAGGCTGAAGAAGCCCACCACCGCAATGCCCCACCAGACCAGCAGACTGGTCAGGCCGGGCAGGGCCGTGGCATCGGCTTCGGTTACGTTGGCCGCCGGGCGGCGCAGCCACAGTGGCCAGGGCAGGGTGAGCGCGGGCAGCACGGCGATGTAGAACCAGAACGGGTGCACGTTGTTGAAGCCCGCCTGGGCAAAGCGGCGGAAGTGCTGCTCGATAAAAAAGTAGTCGTTGAACTCTGCAAACTCGCGCTGCATCAGTACAAACCACGGCCCGGCTACCGCCACAAACACCAGCAACCCCAGCGGGTGCAGCATGCGCAAAATCTGCCGCCAGCGCCCCTGCGCCAGCAGCCAGGGGCCCAGAATCAGCATCGGCAGCACGATGCCGATCAGCCCCTTGGCCAGCACCGCTAGCGCGCAGGCCAGCCAGGCGGCCAGCAGCCAGCGCAGGTCTACTTTGCTGGGCGACTCCACAGCGCGCACAAAGCACAGCACGGTGGCCGTCAGCACCCCGGCCACCAACATGTCCAAGTTGGCGTACTGGCTGCCCACAAAGAAGAACGGGCAGGTGGCCAGCACCCCCAGCGTGGTGGTGGCGGGCCGCAGCCCAACCCAGCGGCGCAGTGCCAGAAACAGCGCCGCGCCCATCAGCCAGGCCCCCACGAACGCGCCAAACCGGGCGGCAAAGGCGTTGACGCCCAGCAGCTGCATGGCGGCCATGTCCAGCCAGTACATCAGCGGCGGCTTGTGGAAGAAGGGCAGGCCGTTCAGCGTGGGCACCAGGCCGTGGCCAAAGCCATTGCCCTGCAGCATTTCACGGGCGACGTTGCCGTAGCGGCCTTCGTCGGGCAGCAGCAGCGGGCGCGCACCCAGGGTGGCCAGCAGCCAGACGGCCAGCAGTGCCAGCACCCGGCGGGGTGATGCCAAAAAGGTGGACATACTCAAAACAGCCCCGAAGCGATGTTGATGGTCAGCGCCACCAGCGTGGTGTTAAAAAAGAAGGCCAGCACACAGTGCAGCACCCCGGTGCGGCGCATGGCCGAGGTGGTCAGGCTGACGTCGGCCGTCTGGCCCGAGGTACCGATGATGAAGGCGAAGTAGATGAAGTCGCCGTAGTCGGGTCTCTCGGTGCCAGGGAACTCCAGCCCGGCGGGTTGTTTTTTCGCCCGGTTGGAGTAGAAATCGTGGGCGTAGTGCAGCGCAAACATCACATGGGTAAAGGCCCAGGAAGTGGCGATGGTCAGCGTGGCCAGCGCGATGTGGGCGTAGCGCAGGGCACCATGCATATCTTTCACCACCGCCAGTTCGGCAAGGATGGCCCCCAGCGTGGCCAGCGCGGCCAACACCACCATGGCGAGCACGGTGCGCCGCCCTTCGTCCTGCTGCGGAGCACGCATGCGCATCTGATCGTGGTCAGCCTTCACCATCATGTGCACGGCCAGCACTAGGTACAGGCAGGCAAACACATTCCAACTGATCACCAGCCGGGTGACGGTTTGCAGCCCGGGCACGCCCGCCAGCAACAGCGCGGCGAGCAGGCCTACCAGCCCCGAGGCAAACAGGCGGGGCCGGGTGTGGACCTGGCGGAACATAAAAAAGCGGGGCAGGGGATTCATCGGTGCGATTCTAACGATGGCCCTTTTGGCGTTGAGCGGCTTTACGGGGTCTTTGCGGCGCGGTGAAAGTGCGGCAAATGCACACTGCTGCGCTACCATCCTGCAACTTAATTAACCAGGCGGCCCCCAGGATGGACAGCAGCAACAGAGTGAGATCCACCGAGAGCGCCTTGCACCCCAGCCGGTCGGGTTCGCGGTCGCATGCCAAGCCGCATGGGGCGGGCATCCGCTGGTCGGTGGGGCTGTGGGCGCTGGTGCTGGCCGCTCTGGGGGTGTTTTTGGTGCTGCACTACCCGGTCGCCCCCTGGGTGGCCAGCCTGGTGTTTGTGGCCTGCTGCGTGGCCTTTTTTGTCTGGCCCGATAGCTGGTTGATTGCCGTGCCGCTGCTGCTGCCGCTGATCGGCTTTGCGCCTTGGACCGGCTGGATCACTTTTGAAGAGCTGGATCTGCTGGTGTTGGCCGCTGCGGTGGGGGGCTATGCCCGGCTGGCCTGGCCGTCGGCCCAGGCCGTGCCGGTGGCGCGCCAGCCCCGTAGCTCGGCGGGCGCGTGGCTGCTGCTGCTGCTGTTTGCCGCCTCGACGCTGGTGGCCATGGCGCGCGGTTTTGCCGATGCAGGCGGCTTCAGCTTTGGTTGGTTCCAGGGTTACCACGAGCCGATGAACAGCCTGCGTCTGGCCAAAAGCTTCTTTCTGGCGCTGTTGGTGATGCCGCTGTGGCGGGCCGCCGTGGTGCGCCGTGGCGCGCAGGCCCCGACCTGGCTGGCCATGGGCCTGATGCTGGGGCTGGCGGGCGCGTCGCTGGCCACGGTGTGGGAGCGCATGGCTTTTGTGGGCCTGTTCAATTTTTCGACCGATTACCGCACCACCGGCCTGTTTTGGGAAATGCACGTGGGCGGCGCGGCGCTGGACGGGTTTTTGGCCCTGCTGATGCCGTTTGTGCTGCGCGAGCTGTTCGTGGCCCGCTCGCACCGACGCTGGGCCGCTGTGGTGGCCTGCCTGGGCTTGGCGGGCTACGCCTGCCTGACGACCTTTTCACGCGGGGTGTATCTGGCTGTGCCGGTGGGGCTGGCGGTGACGGTAGCACTGTGCCTGCTCAGCGCCCGCCGCCAGCTGCGCCGGGGCGGGCCAACCGCTGCTGCGGATGTTGCGGTTACTGCACCCAAGCTCAGCCTGGGAGCGGGTGCGGTGCTGCTGGTGCTGTTTGGCGGGGCGGTTCTGTGGACCTTTCCGTCCAGCGGCTACCGCGGCCTGTTGGCCTTGCTAGGGGCCGCTGCGGTGGCCATGCCGCTGGCCGGTGTGCTGCGCCGTTTCAAAGCGATGGACTGGATGGTGGGGCTGGTCGCCGGGGTCTTGCTTAGCCTGGCGCTGTGGGCCGGGGCCATGCTGGGCTCCAAGGCTTCGTACCTCGGCTATGGTGCCTGCCTGCTGTTGACGTTGGCCCTGCTGTTTGCCAGCCTCACGACTGCCGTGGCGGTGCCGGGCAAGCGGGTGCGCGTAGGCCTGGCGGCACAGCTGGCCCTGGCGGGCTTCATGGCCGTGCTGGTGGGTGCGGGCCTGGTGGCCGAACATTGGGGCTATGCGCGCGGTGGCGATGCGATGCTGCCGGTGCTGGTGGGCTTTATGTTGCTGACGCTGGTGGCCGGGGCATCGCCCAAAGCCGTGTGGCCTACCAGTACCCGCTGGCAGGCCACCAGCTGGGCGGGCATGGCCATGTTGGGCGGCATCGTGAGCATTTTTGGCGGCGGCGCGTACATGAGCGAGCGCTTTTCCACCACCAGCAGCGACATGGACACCCGCGTGTCCCATTGGACGCAGGGCTGGAACATGCTCTCGGCCCCGCTGGACCCGGTGCTGGGCAAGGGCATGGGGCGCTACCCCGCCAGTTACTACCTGACCGGTGCGTCCACCGAGCACCCGGGTGACTACCGGCTCAAAAGCCAGAATGGCAACACCTACCTAGTGCTGGGCGGCGGTAAGCAGCAGTACATGGGCTGGGGTGAAATTTTGCGCGTCTCACAGCGCATCCGCGCGCCCGAGGGCCCGGTCACCGTGGCCCTGCGGGTGCGTACCGCCAACGAACTGGGCCTGCACCTGGAGGTCTGCGAAAAGCATTTGCTTTACAACGGTGGCTGCATTCTGGCGAGCACCGTGGTCAAGCCCATGCCAGGCGTGTGGCAGGACATGCGGGTTCCCTTGGCGGGCAACGATCTGGGCGGTAGCAACTGGTTCGCGCCCCGGCTGGTGGCGTTTTCTATTGCCACCGATACCGCCTTGGGACTGCTGGATGTGGACAACATCCAACTGCTCGGCCCGGATGGCCGCCAGTTGCTGGACAACGGCGACTTTTCTGCGGACATGCAGCGTTGGTTTTTCTCCAGCGACCGCAACCACTTGCCCTGGCACATCAAGAACGTGTTTATGAACGTGCTGTTTGACCAGGGCGGCGTGGGCTTGCTCCTGTTCTCTGCCATGCTGCTGGCCGCCCTGTGGCGGGTGACGATGGGCTCCGCCAAGGACCACCCACTGGCCCCGGGCATTGGGGGTGGTTTGGTCGGCTTTGTGCTGGTCGGCCTGTTTGACAGCCTGGTGGATGTGCCGCGGCTGGCGTTTGTGTTTTATGTGGTGCTGTTGCTGGGGTTGACTGTGCGGCAGGCGACGGTTGCGCGGTCGGCTTCGTCTGGACGGCGATAGGGTGGCTACATTTTTAGTAGCATACTATGTATGTATAGTAAGCACTAGAGGTTGATTTTATGCTGAATTTCTGTCAATTCAGCTTGCGTGTTCGCATTGGCAAACGCCTGGGGCTCCGCGAACGCCACACGCACGCAGTGGTGCTGCGCCATCCACTGGCCGACCTTGCGGCCACCGGCGGCCAGAAACTGCGCCAGGCTGGCGTGCAGATCGGTGCGTAGCAGGCAGAAGACGGGTTGCAGGCGCTGCACGCCGCTGTCGTCGGCCGCAGTGGCCACCACGATGTCGGCGTCCACGGCGGCTAAACGCTGCACCAGGTCCAGCGGAAACAGCGGCGCGTCACAAGGCACGGTGGCCAAAAACGGCGTAGTGCAGTGGGTCAGCCCGGCCAGCATGCCGGCCAATGGCCCGGTAAATTCCGCATCGGCATCGGGCCACACCGGCACGCCGAAGGCTGCGTAATCGGCCAGATGGCGGTTGGCGTTGAGCATCAGCGTCGCCACCTGGGGCTGCAGCCGGTTCAGCGCGTGCAGCGCCAGCGGTTGGCCTTGGAAATCCTGCAAGCCCTTGTCCACGCCGCCCATGCGCGTGCCCCGGCCCCCGGCCAGCACCAAGCCGGTGATGTGGCGCACTTCAACCACCGATGTAGCTCATCTCCACCCGCCGCGCACCGGTACCGGTGTCGGCAGGCAGCGCGGCGCGCAGGGCCGAGTAGCGGTCGCTGCGGCCTTGCCAGATGTGCTGGATGGCGGCGGTCAGGTGTGCGTCGGTCGCTTCGCCACGCAGCAGATCCCGTAGGTCGTGGCCCTGGCTGGCAAACAGGCACAGGTACAGCTTGCCGTCGGTGGACAGGCGGGCGCGGCTGCAATCGGCGCAAAAGGCCTGGGTCACGCTGCTGATTACACCCACCTCGCCGCTGCCGTCGGCATAGGCCCAGCGCTGGGCGGTTTCGCCGGGCGTATGGGGGGCCAGCGGGCGCAACGCCCACTGGGTTTGCAGGGTCTGCAGCACTTCGCGGGAGGGGACGACCTGGTCCATGCGCCAGCCGTTGGTGGCCCCCACGTCCATGTATTCGATAAAGCGCAGGGTGCTGCCCGTGCCTTTGAAGTGCCGGGCCATGGGCAGGATCTCGTGGTCATTCGTGCCGCGCTGGACCACCATGTTGACCTTGATGTCGGCCAGCCCGGCCTTGTGCGCAGCTTCCAGCCCGTCTAGTACGTCGCGCACCGGGAAGTCCACGTCGTTCATTTTGCGGAAGATGGTGTCATCCAGCCCGTCCAGGCTGACGGTCAGGCGCTGCAGGCCTGCGTCTTTCAAGGCCTGGGCCTTGCGGGCCAGCAGCGCGCCGTTGGTGGTCAGGGTCAGGTCTAGCGGCTGGCCGTCCGGTGTGTGCAACTGGGCCAGTTGGGCGATCAACAACTCGATGTTTTTGCGCAGCAGCGGTTCTCCACCGGTGAGGCGGATCTTGCGTACCCCCTGGGCCACGGCCACGCGGGCTACGCGGGTGATTTCCTCGAAGCTCAGCAGCGCGCTGTGCGGCAGGTAGGGGTAGTCCTTATTGAACACCGCCTTGGGCATGCAGTAGCTACAGCGGAAGTTGCAGCGGTCGGTGACGCTGATGCGCAGGTCGTGCAGCGGTCGGTGGAGCTGGTCTAGCAGCGGACCATCCACCAAGGTAGCCGACCGCAGCGCGTGCGTGCGCTGGTCCAGCAGGGGGATGACGCGGTGGACCATGGCTTTAGAACGACAGCGCCACGGGCTGGCCGGGGGCCGGGGTGTGCATGCTGCCGATCTGCGCGGCCTGCGCAAATCCGGCATCGGCAAAGGCGGCCAGCACAGCGGGCGCTACCTCGGGGCTGCAACTGACCAGCAGGCCGCCGCTGGTTTGCGGGTCGGTGATGAGGGCCTTGAGCCAGTCGGCACCAGTCCACTGCACCTGGCCGCCGTAGCCTTCCCAGTTGCGGGCCGAGGCCCCGGTGGCAATGCCTTGCTGGGCGAAGGCCACGGCGCTGGCGATAAGCGGCAGGGCGTTGGCATCGACCTGGGCCGACAGGCCGGAGCCCCGGCACATCTCCAGCAGGTGCCCGGCCAGGCCGAAGCCGGTCACGTCGGTCATGGCGTGTAGTCCGTCAATCTGCGCCAGCGCAATGCCGACCTTGTTGAGCTGGGTGGTGTGGTGCAGCATCTCGGCGTAGCCGTCCGCGTCCAGCAGACCTTTTTTCAGGGCTGCCGACAAAATGCCCACGCCCAGCGGCTTGCCCAGCACCAGCACGTCGCCTGGCTGCGCATCGGCGTTGCGGCGCACCTTGTCGGGATGCACCAAGCCCAGGCCGACCAGGCCGTAGATGGGCTCCAGCACGTCGATGGAATGCCCGCCTGCTATGGGGATGCCTGCCTCGCGGCACACGGCAGCGCCACCGGCCAGCACTTGGCCGATCACTTCGGGCGGCAGCTTGGCAATCGGCATGCCCACCAGGGCCAGCGCCATGATCGGTGTGCCACCCATGGCGTAGATGTCGCTGAGCGCATTGGTGGCGGCGATGCGGCCAAAATCAAAAGCATCGTCGACGATGGGGGTGAAAAAATCGGTGGTGGCCACCAGCGCCTGGGTGGCGTTGAGGCGGTACACGGCGGCATCGTCGCTGGTCTCGGTGCCCACCAGCAGCTCGGGCGGCACCAGGCCTTGGGGTGCGCGTGCCAAAATCTCGGCCAACAAGCCGGGGGCAATCTTGCACCCGCAGCCGCCACCGTGCGAAAACTGGGTCAATGCAATGGGTTCTGAAATCTGGGTCATAGGTGTTCCGATTGTGCCAGCCGAGGTTTTTCTGTGAGAGCCCCTACTACGGTCAAGGACCGGCACGCCTTCCACACGCTGATCGACGCGCGTTCGCCCGCCGAGTTCGCCATCGACCACATCCCCGGGGCCATCAACTGCCCGGTGCTGGACGACGCACAGCGCGTGATCGTGGGTACGCTGTACAAGCAGCAGGGCGCTTTCGAGGCCCGCCGGGTGGGCGGGGCCATGGTGGCCGAAAACCTGGCCAAGCACCTGCGCGAGAAATTTGCCGACCAGCCTGCCAAATGGACTCCGCTGGTCTACTGCTGGCGCGGCGGGCTGCGCAGCGGTTCCATGGTGACCTGGATGCGCATGGTCGGCTGGGACGCGCAGCAACTGCAGGGCGGATACAAGTCCTGGCGGCGCTTTGTGATCGACGCGCTGGAAGCCCAATGCCCCACGCTGCCCTTGCGCGTGCTGGTGGGGGCCACCGGCAGCGCCAAGACCAGCGTGCTGCACGCCCTGGCCGCGCAGGGCCACCAGGTGCTGGACCTGGAAGGATTAGCGGTTCATAAGGGCTCCATCCTGGGCGCGGTGCCCGGCCAGGCCCAACCCTCGCAAACCGCGTTTGAAACCGGCCTGGCCCACGTGCTGGAAAAGCTCGATCCGACCCGTCCGCTGTACGTGGAAGGCGAGAGCCGCAAGATTGGCCGCCTGACCCTGCCCACGCCGCTGGTCATGCACCTGCGCGCCAGCCCCTGCATCGAGATCCGCGCCACACCCCAGGCGCGGCTGGACTACCTGCTGCGCGACTACGCCTACCTGGGCGACGCACCGCAGGCCCTGGCCGACAAGCTGGGCATGCTCAAAGATCTGCATGGCAAGCAAGTGATTGAGCGCTGGCAGGGCTGGGCGCTGGCGGGTGATCTGCAGGCGCTGTTTGCCGAGCTGATGTCCCTGCACTACGACCCGCATTACACGCGGTCGCAAAGCAATAACTTCAGCGCTTGGGCCACCCGCCAGACGCTGGAGACGGATGATTTGTCGCAGGCTGGCGTAGATGCGTTGGCCACAGCGGTGGCCAAGCTGCCGTAAGCCGGGAATTCCCCTACCTGCAGTCTGGGGCAAAGTTTTTAGTGGGCATTTGCTCACAAAACTGTAACATCAGAAACATATTGCATGGAGCCACGCCTGCGTGGTGAATCGCTTATGTTGTTACAGCCAAAGTCGGTGTTGCACCCCCGTTTGCGCCCCTCTCGCGCCTCTCGTGCCGCGCTGTGGGCGGTCTTGGCGGTGTGGGGTGGCTCCACTCTGGCGGCCATGTGGTGGCTGAACCCGGTCAGCCCCGCGAGCCTGTCGATCTGCACCAGTTCCAATTCCAGTTCCAATGCCGCCCCCTTCGCTACTTCTGTGGCCCGCTAGCATGGGCGCGGTGTCCGAACGCGAACTGGGCTACTACCGCTACGCGCACCGGCTGATGCTGGGTGTGGCCGGGGTGCATTTTCTGGTGTGCCTGGGCTTCGCCTTCGCCACCGACACCTGGGGCCTGCTGCTGTGGGTGGGGGTGCCTGCCGTACTGGTGCCCTGGTGGATCAGCTACAACTATTCTGCCGACCTGGTGTCGCGCATGGCCATGGCGCTGGGTTTCATGGCCTTGACCGGCTTGGTGATCCAGCAGTCGGGCGGCGACCTGGAGGCGCATTTCAGCTTTTTTGTCATGCTGGCGGCGCTGGTGGTGTACTGCGATTGGCGGCCGCTGGTATTGGCCACCGGGGCGATTTTGCTGCACCACATTGTATTTTTGCTGCTGCAGCCACTGGGTTGGGGGGTGGTGGTGTTCAACGATGGGCGCACGCTGCTGGGTGGGCGCTCGGTTTGGGGCCACGCCTTGATCGTCTGCGCCGAGACGGGGGTGGTGGCCTTTATCGCCATGCGCTTGAAGGCCATGCTGCTGGATTCTTACAAGGTGTCGGATGCCGTTTTACGGATTGCCGATGGCCAGCTTGACACTCTGCTGGACCCGGCCGAGGTGCGTAAATCCAGCATGCTGACGGCCTTTGACACCATGCAAAAGCGCCTGGTCCACATGGTGGCCGAGCTGCAACAGGCCCGCGCGCTGGCCGAGGGGGCGGTCGAAGCCAAGAGCATGTTTCTGGCCAATATGAGCCATGAAATACGCACCCCCATGAATGCCATCATCGGCCTGTCGCACCTGGCCAGCCGCACCGAACTGTCGCCGCGCCAGCGCGACTACATTGGCAAGATCGAACGCTCGGGCCAGCACCTGTTGGGCATCCTGAACGACATTCTGGATTTCTCTAAAGCCGAAGCGGGCAAGCTGGAGATCGAACACACGCCGTTCGAGCTGGATTCTGCGCTGCAAAACGTGGTCAACCTGATTGCCGAAAAGGCCAGCGCCAAGGGCCTGGAGCTGATTTGCGAGGTGGGCGCCAATGTGCCGCCGCACCTGCTGGGTGACCCGCTGCGGCTGGGGCAAATACTGATCAACTACGCCAACAACGCCATCAAGTTCACCGAGCAGGGCGAAATCCACATTGCCGTGCGCCGGATTGACCGCCTGGCCACCGACAGCGATGCGGATTTGATGCTGCGCTTTGAGGTGCGCGACACCGGCATCGGGCTCACGCCGGAGCAGGTCAACCGCCTGTTCCAGAGCTTCAGCCAGGCCGACAGCTCCACCACCCGCAAGTTTGGCGGCACGGGGCTGGGCCTGGCCATCAGCAAAAGCCTGGCCGAGCTGATGGGTGGCCAGGTGGGGGTAGAAAGCGTGCCCGGCCAGGGATCGGTGTTCTGGTTCACCGCCCGGCTGGGCTTTGGCCTGCAGCAGCGGCGCACCCTGGTGCCCAGCATTGATGTGCGCGGGCTGCGGGTGCTGGTGGTGGACGACAACCCCCACGCCTGCACGGTGCTGGTGGACATGCTTGACAGCATTGGCTTTGGCGTGCGGGCGGTGGATTCTGGGGCCCTGGCGATCCAGGCGGTGATGGAGGCGGCTACGGTCCAGCAAGACTTTGACGTGGTGATGATGGACTGGCAAATGCCGGGCATGGACGGGCTGGAGGCCGCCCGGCAGATCCACGCCCAGGGCCTGGCCCGGCCACCGCAGCAAATCATGGTGACTGCCTATGGTCGGGAGGACGTGCTGCGCGGAGCCGAAACTTCGGGCATGCAAGACGTGCTGCTCAAACCCGTGAATCCATCACTGCTGTTCGACACCATGATGCGGGTGGTGGGGGCCAGCCCTGGTGGGGCGCTGCCCCACAGCCTGTTGGCTGCCACCCCACCGCCGGACGAGGCCTACCTGGGCCTGCAGACCTTGCGCGGGGCCCGGGTGCTGCTGGTAGAAGACAACGCTTTGAACCAGCAGGTCGCCACCGAACTATTGGAGGACGCGGGTTTTGTGGTGGACGTGGCCGGTGACGGCCAGCAGGCGGTAGACCAGGTGCAGGCCCAGCGGTTTGACATCGTGCTGATGGACATGCAAATGCCGGTGATGGACGGCGTGACCGCCACCCAGCGCATCCGTGACGATGCCCGGCACCGCGACCTGCCCATCGTCGCCATGACGGCCAACGCCATGCAGGCCGACCGTGACCGCTGCCTGGCCGTGGGGATGAACGGCTTCATCACCAAACCCATAGAACCCCAGGCGCTGTGGCTGGCGCTGGCGCAGTGGATCGTTCCGCGCGAAGGCCTGGGCCAGGAGCCGTCGCGGGCACCGCGTACCGTGTTTGCATCCACCGATGCACCCACAGAGCCGTCCAAAGCCTTGCCCGCCCACATCGAAGGCGTGGACACCGTGGCGGGCCTGCGCCGCATGGGCGGTAAAACGCCGCTCTACCTCAGTATGTTGCGTAAATTCAAGGCCATCCAGCCGCCCGCCTGGGCGACGCTGCGCCAGGCCGTCGCCACCGAAGACCTGGCGCATGCCGAGCGCCTGGCCCATACCTTGAAAGGGCTGGCGGGCAATATCGGGGCCACCCCGCTGCAAGAGGCCGCCGGGGTGCTGGAAACCGCTTTGCGCGACCGTGCCCCGCACGCCACATTGGAGCCGCTGCTGTTGCAAACAGAGCAGCACCTGCAGCACCTGGTGGTGGTGCTTGGCCAAGCGCTGCCCGACCGGCGGGCCGAACCGCCTGCCGCGCCTGTGGACCAGGCCGAAGTGCGCACGTTGCTGCGCCAACTGGAGGCGTATCTGGAGGCCGACGATGCCGACGCGCTGGCCGTTTTGGCCCAGCATGGCCCGGCTTTGCGCGGGGTGCTGGGGGCCGACTACGCCGCTCTGGAGGCCGCCGTGGCCGATTTTTCTTTTGAAGAAGCCCGGGCCGTGCTGGCACGGATGCCCTAACTGGCCGAGGGATAGGTTTTCAAAAAGAATAGCTGCTAGCGTAGGTGGAATATAGGCTACATGCACTTTTTTTTACTATTTTGTGACCATGTCTACTGTGCTTACCCTCGGTTAAACAGGCTGGCTAGCCCTCTACAATCAGCCCCCGATACATTGTCCGCAGCGCCCCCCGTCGGGGCCCTGTACCTGTCCCTCTTATTTTTTCTGGAGTACCCCCAAAATGTTTTCTTCTGACGACGACACCGACCACGGCGTAGTGCTGGCTATTTTGTTTGGCGTGGTGGCGGCCATCATTGGCCTGGTGATCGGCCTGGGTATCTACAAAACCCATATGCCCAAGCCCGCCGCCATGGCGGATGTGGAGATCGTGGAGGTGGACGGCGCCAGCGTCAAGGTGGTGGACGGCATCGTCAAGTTCTACTTTGCCACCGCCAAGGCCGACATTGCCGCCGGTGCCAACGAAGCCCTGGTCGAAGTGGTCAAGCTGGGTGCGGCTGGCAAGTCGGTGCGCGTCAGCGGCTTCCATGACTCCACTGGCGACCTGGCCAAAAACCAAGAGTTGGCCAAGCAACGCGCCATTGCCGTGCGTGACACCCTGGTGGCCCTGGGCGTGGCCGCCGACAAGATCGAGCTGGTCAAGCCCGAAGCCATGACCGGCACCGGCAGCAACGCCGAAGCCCGCCGCGTGGAAGTGGTGGTAGTCCAGTAAACCGCACCATATTCCAAAAAACCGCAGCACCTGCAAAGGTGCTGCGGTTTTTTTATGGATAAATACCTGCGAGAGCCGCTACTGCAAGGCCCCCCAGCGCGGTACGGCGGGCTCGGCGGCGGCCCATTGCCAGCCGTTGAGCTGCAGGCAGATGCTGGTGGTGTACCAGGCGGCAGGTGGCTGGTCAGGCGGGGCACCGTCATGGGCCACCGAGAACGCCACGTCGCGGCATTGGGCCAGCGGTGTGTCGAGCAGCCGGGTCACTTGCAACTCGCCATGTTCGTTGCCGTAGGGAATGCTGCGCTGCATGCGCCAGGGGCGGGTTTCGCCCACGGGCAGATGGCCTGCGATGCTGGCAATCAGGTCTTGCTCTTCTTTCTGCAGCTTGAGCGTGACGTGCTTGATGCCCGCATCGGTGACGGCCTTGACGCTGATGCTGACGGCAATGCCCACCGCCGGGTTGGCCGTGGCCGCACCGGTGGTGATACCCGCCACCGCGCCCGCCAGCCCACCAACCGACGAGCAACCCGCCAGCGCCAGCGATGCCGCCAGGCAAGCCCAGCGCACAGCGGTCATTGCAAAGCCCCCCAGCGCCCGGTGGCCGGTTCGGCCGAGGCCCATTGCCAGGTCTGGCCGTTGCGGCAGATGGTGGCTACGTAGAAGGCGCGGGGAAATTCGGAGATATCGGTCATTTCCACCGAAAAGACGATCTCGCGGCAGTCCAGGCCCTTGCCGCCTTCGGTGCCTATGGTTCGGCTGACGGTGACCTCGCCTTGTTCGTCCGGTTCCAGCGGGATTTTGTGGGTCATCTTCCAGCGCGCCACTTCGCCCACTTTGAGCGCTCCGGCAATCTGGGCAATGTGGTTTTGTTCGTCCTGGTGGGCGTTGCGCTCGGCCATTTGCAGCCCGGCCTGGGCCACGGCCTGCACACCCACGCCGATGCCGGTGGCGACCGCCGCGTTGTGGGTAAGCGTGCTGGCCAGCGCCGCGCCACCGATACCGGCAGTGACCCCGGTGCCTTCACGCAGGAACGAGCCGCAACCGGTGAGAGCCAGGGTGGCGGCGCGAAGCAGGGCAGTGGGTAAGAGTGGGAGTAGATTGGGTCGCATGCCTAAATTACATATAAAAACAAGTGCTAGCGCATATTTAGTATGCACTGGTAGCTATTAAGTTTATAGCGATTCAGGCGGGTTTTAGGCTACCTTACATCCCCTCACAAAAAAGCCCGGCAGTGCCGGGCTGGAGGGGTGGGGCAGGGCGGAACCTACACCACGGTCACTTCAACCCGCCGGGCCTCGGCGGGTGGGCCGTCGGCCTGGGTTTGTGCGGGCTTTTGCAGCTCGATCTTGTCGTCGGCCACGCCCAGGGCAGCCAGGGCATCGCGTACGGCCAGGGCGCGCTGCTTGGCCAGTTCTTCGTTTTTGGCAGCATCGCCCGAGGCATCGTGGTAGCCGCTAACCACGGCTTTTTTGCCTTCGGCCACGGCTTTGGCGACATTGGCCAGCGCGGCGGCGGCACCGTCGGCCAGTTCGGCCTTGCCGGTGGCAAAGTAGAACTTGACCACGCCCTTGTCGACTGTGATGGACGCGCTGTCGCTCATCGCCGCCACCGGGGCCGAGGCGTGTACAGCGGGGGGGGCTGCTGCTGCCGCAGTGCCGCCACCGTGGATCTGCATCACCAGCGGCACGATCAGCAGGGCCACGATGTTGATGATCTTGATCAGCGGGTTGACGGCCGGGCCGGCGGTGTCCTTGTACGGGTCGCCCACGGTGTCGCCGGTGACGGCGGCCTTGTGCGTCTCGGAGCCCTTGCCGCCATGGTGGCCGTCTTCGATGTACTTTTTGGCGTTGTCCCAGGCACCGCCGCCGGTGCACATGCTGATGGCCACAAACAGGCCGGTCACGATGGTGCCCATCAGCAGCCCACCCAGCGCCGCCGGGCCTAGCAGCAGGCCCACCAGAATGGGTACCACCACCGGCAACAGGCTGGGTACCATCATTTCCTTGATGGCTGCCGTGGTCAGCATGTCTACCGCCTTGCCGTACTCGGGTTTGGCCGTGCCTTCCATGATGCCGGGGATCTCGCGGAACTGGCGGCGCACTTCCACCACCACGCTGCCCGCCGCGCGGCCCACAGCCTCCATGGCCATCGCGCCAAACAGGTAGGGAATCAGCCCGCCGATGAACAGGCCGATGATCACCATCGGGTTGCTCAAATCAAAGCTGACCACATGGCCGTAGGCTTCCAGTTTGTGGGTGTAGTCGGCAAACAGCACCAGCGCGGCCAGGCCCGCCGAGCCGATGGCGTAGCCCTTGGTGACGGCCTTGGTGGTGTTGCCCACGGCATCCAGCGGGTCGGTCACGTCGCGCACGCTTTTCGGCATTTCGGCCATTTCGGCGATGCCGCCCGCGTTGTCGGTGATGGGGCCGTAGGCATCCAGCGCCACCACGATGCCCGCCATGCTGAGCATGGAGGTGGCCGCAATCGCAATGCCGTACAAACCCGCCAGATGGAACGACACCCAGATGGCGATACACACAAAAATCACCGGCCAGGCGGTGGAGCGCATGGACACGCCCAGCCCGGCGATGATGTTGGTGCCGTGCCCGGTGGTCGATGCCTGGGCGATGTGCTGCACTGGCGCGTACTGGGTGCCGGTGTAGTACTCGGTGATCCACACCAGCGCGGCAGTGAGCACCAGGCCCACGGCGCAGGCGCCATACAGCTTCATGGCCGCACCCGTGCCGCCCAGCGCGTTGTCGGGCACCAGGGCCTGGGTGACGAAGTAGAAGGCGATCAGCGACAGCACGCCCGCCACCGCCAGCCCCTTGTACAGCGCGGGCATCACGTTCTTCATGCCCGGCGAAGCCACCACAAAGAAGCAGCCAATGATGCTGGCCACGATGGACACGGCACCCAGCGCCAACGGGTACACCACGGTGGCTGCGCCGCCACCCGAGGCCAGTAGCGCGCCCAGCACCATGGTAGCGATCAGCGTCACGGCATAGGTTTCAAACAGGTCAGCGGCCATACCGGCGCAATCGCCCACGTTGTCGCCCACGTTGTCGGCAATCACCGCCGGGTTGCGCGGGTCGTCTTCGGGGATACCGGCTTCCACCTTGCCCACTAGATCCGCGCCTACGTCTGCGCCCTTGGTGAAGATGCCGCCGCCCAGTCGCGCGAAGATGGAGATCAGCGACGAGCCAAAGGCAAAGCCGATCAGCGGGTTCAGCCGTGCCGCCGTGGGGGCACCATCGGGCACCAGAAACCAGTAAAAGCCGGTCACGCCCAGCAGGCCCAGCCCCACCACCAGCATGCCGGTGATGGCCCCGCCGCGAAACGCCACCGTGAGCGCCGGGCCAATGCCCTTGGTAGCGGCCTGCGCCGTGCGCACATTGGCCCGCACCGACACGTTCATGCCGATAAAGCCGCAGGCACCCGACAGCACCGCGCCCACTACAAAGCCCATGGCCGAGAGTCCGTCGAGAAACAGCCCGATCAGCACCGCCAGCACTACGCCGACGACGGTGATGGTGCGGTATTGCCGGGCTAGGTAAGCCGCTGCGCCGGTTTGGATGGCGGCGGCAATTTCTTGCATCCGCGCATTGCCTGCGTCTTGGGAAAGGATCCAGCTTCGGGCCCAAAAGCCGTAGGCCACCGCAATGAAGCCACAAATAAGCGCCAGTATGAGCGCCGTGTTACCTGCCATAGGATGAGTCTCCTGAGTCGTTGTCGCGAGGTGGGGGCGCAACGCTAGCGAGGCCCCCGCTGCGTTGCTTCCTCGCAACCCCGGCAGAGCAGGGAGACGATTGGCCAACCTCGGCAATATACGGTGCAATGCGGCACAAAGTTACACGGCTAGGGGTATGTCCTAGGCCGGTTTGGCGTGCTGTTGCTCTGTCAGGGTCGTGCCAGCGGGCTAGGGCAAAATATGCGCCTGTATAAAAGCCGATTCATCCACTCCAAGCGAAGAAGATAACCATGTCCCTGAACCTCGTCCCTCCCGGTAAAAACGCCCCCGATGCTTTTAACGTCGTCATCGAAATCCCGATGAACGCCGACCCGATCAAGTACGAAGTGGACAAAGAGTCCGGCGCGATTTTTGTCGACCGCTTCATGACCACGGCCATGCACTACCCGACCAACTACGGTTACGTGCCCCAGACCCTGAGCGGCGACGGCGACCCGGTCGACGTGCTGGTGATCACCCCCTACCCGCTGTTCCCCGGCGTGGTGGTGACCTGCCGCCCCATCGGCATCCTGATGATGGAAGACGAAGCCGGCGTGGACGGCAAAGTGCTGGCCGTGCCTACCGACAAAATTTTGCCCATCTACACCCACTGGCAAAAAATCGAAGACGTGAACCAGATGCGCCTCAAGGCCATCAGCCACTTCTTCGAACACTACAAAGACCTGGAAAAAGGCAAGTGGGTCAAGGTCATCGGCTGGGAAGGCATCGACGCCGCCAAGAAAGAAATCACAGACGGCATGGCCAACTACATCAAGTCCAAGGCTTGATTGTTTAAGCCAAATTGGCACCTCGCGTAGGTACTGCCTGCACTAGGTGCTATTTTTTTGATAGTACACATATGAAAAGCAAATCCAGCAGCGGCGGCCTGGTCTATTCCACCGACACCGGCCGCATGTGCCCGGTCTGCCGCCAGCCCATCGCCCAGTGCACCTGCGGCCAAAAGCCTGCGCCCAAAACCGACGGCATCGTCCGCGTGTCGCGCGAAACCAAAGGCCGGGCGGGCAAGGGCGTGACCCTGGTGAAGGGTGTGCCGCTGGACGCAACCGCTTTGACGGCCCTGGGCAAACAGCTCAAAGCCGCCTGCGGCAGCGGCGGCACGGTGAAAGACGGCGTGATCGAAGTGCAGGGCGACCACTGCGATACCGTCATCGGGCTGCTGCAGAAGCAGGGCTACACGGTCAAGCGGGCGGGCGGCTGATCTGCTCCATCAACCACGTCGCCCGCTGCGCCGTGTGCCCCATGGACGGGTGGGTGCGCAGCCCGTCCATGTGCTTTTGCATGTTTTCGATGTGGAAGAACTGGATGTTCTCGGGGTGGGCGATCTCGCGGCTTTGGGTGCCTGCCGCGTTGCGCAGTTGCACCGGCTGCTCGCCGAAGACCGAGAAGCGGATCTCGCCGGTGCTGCCATGGATGAGCACCTCGTCCAGCGCCTGCGCCGCGCCGAAGTTCCAGTAGCCTGAGCCTGTCGCACCGCTGGCGAACTGCCACACGCCGGTGACAGCATCGGCGGCGGCGTACAAGGCTTGCTGGTTGGTCCGGATGCCGTGGGCTGCCGTGATGTCGCCCAGCAAATGCAGCATCAAATCCAGGCCGTGGCTGGCCAAATCTTCAAAGTAGCCGCCGGGGGCGAAGGCGGGGTCGGTGCGCCAATTGGGCGTGTGGGCCAAGTCGGTGGCGTTGGGTGTACGGGCAAACGACCAGTGCACGTGGCGTACAGCGCCAATGTCGCCACCGTCCAGCCATTGCTTGACGTGCGCAAAGCGCGGCAGGGAGCGGCGGTAGTACGACACGAACAGCGGCAGCCCGGCGGCCTCAAACACGGCAGTCATCTCCAGGCATTCGCGGTGGCTGGGGGCCATGGGCTTTTCCACGCAGCAGATCTTGCCTGCGGCGGCGACCTTCAGGGCGTAGAAATGGTGGCTATCGGGCGGGGTGGCGATGTAGACGGCGTTGACCTCGGGGTCGTTGATCAGCGCATCGGCATCAACGTACCAGCGGGGCACGCCGTGGCGCTCGGCGTAGGACTGGGCCAGCGCGGCGTTGCGGCGCATGACGGCGACCAGACGGGAACCGGCTACCTTGTTGAAGGCCGGGCCACTTTTGAGCTCGGTGACCTTGCCGCAGCCGATGATGCCCCAGGCTAACGGGGTGGGAGTTTGGTGCATGGGGGCAGTGTAAAGTGACCGCCATGGACTCCGATCAACTGCAACGCCTCGTCACCGTGACCATGCCCTTTGGCAAACACCAGGGTACAGTCATCGCCGATTTACCCGGCAACTACCTCAACTGGTTCGCCCGCGAAGGCTTTCCCAAAACCGATATCGGCCGCCTGCTGGCGCTGATGCACGAGATCGACCACAACGGGCTGTCGGACCTGCTGAAGCCGCTGCGGGTCAGGCGGTAACTGCTTCTTCTCGCACTTCCGCGGCAATCTCGTACGAGCGCAGCCGAGCGGTGTGGTCGAAGATCTGCGAAGTCAGCATCAGCTCATTCGCCCCGGTTTTTTCGATGAAGGCTTGCAACGCCCGGCGCACGGTATCGGGTGAGCCGACCGCGCAGCAAGACAGGGCGCTGTCGATCATGGACCGGTCGCCGGGATGCAGGCGCTCGGCAAAGCCGTCTACCGGCGGCTGCAGCAGCGATGGACGGCCGCTGCGCAGGTTCACAAAGGCCTGCTGCAGCGAGCTGAACAGGAAGCGCCCGGCCTCGTCGGTGTCTGCCGCAAACACGTTGAAGCCCAGCATCACATACGGTTTGGCGAGCTGCTTGGACGGCTTGAAGCGGGCCCGGTAGATGGCAATCGCGTTCATCAGGTCGCCCGGCGCAAAATGCGAGGCGAAGGCGTAGGGCAGGCCCAGCTCGGCAGCCAGTTGCGCGCCAAAGGTGCTCGATCCCAAAATCCACAGCGGTACCTCCAGGCCCGCACCCGGTACGGCGCGCAGGGTCTGGCCGGGTTCTACGGGGGCGAAGTAGTGCTGCAGTTCGACCACGTCGTTGGGAAACTGCTGGGCATCGGTCTGCAGGTCGCGGCGCAGCGCGCGTGCCGT
The DNA here is from genome assembly GCF_025354435.1 of Rhodoferax sp. Lineage (GTDB taxonomy): Bacteria > Pseudomonadota > Gammaproteobacteria > Burkholderiales > Burkholderiaceae_C > Rhodoferax_B. The sequence continues at coordinate 66,005 of NZ_JANXMU010000007.1, read as the reverse complement.
GGCTTGGTCCGAGCCGGGCGCGCGGCCCAGGCCCAGGTCAATGCGGCCCGGAAACAGCGACTCCAGCGTGCCGAACTGCTCGGCAATCACCAGCGGCGAATGGTTGGGCAGCATCACGCCCCCGGCCCCCACGCGGATGGTGCGCGTGCCGGCCGCCACATGCCCCATCACCACGGCAGTGGCCGCGCTGGCAATGCCACGCATGCCGTGGTGCTCGGCCAGCCAGTAACGCTGGTAGCCCAAGCGTTCCGCGTGCTGCGCCAGGTGCAAGCTGTTGCGAAACGAGTCGGCAGCGGTGCCGCCTTCGACGATGGGGGCGAGGTCAAGAACTGAAAAGGGAATCATGGGAAATATCTATAAAAAGTGGCTATAGCGCATACACCGCCTACGCTAGTAGCTATTAAAAATGAAGTATCGAGGTGGCGCGGTGCACCACCGTCATGGTTTGCAGTTGGGGGCGGTTTGGCCCTGCGCAACCGCTGCTTTTGCTTTATCCCGCGGGCAAGACCATCGCCACGCCGGGCTTGCCGTTGCCGACTTCGCCCATCTGCAGTTCGACCTGGGCCGTACCGCTGGGCACCACGAATTCCACCACACCGTCGGTCGAGCTGTTGCCCGCCACCACCTTGTTCAGGTTGCTGACAGGGGCTTGCAGCACGCCGTTGACGCGCAGGCGAAAGGATGCATCCCAGAAGTTGGCCTCGTACTGGTCGTCGCTGGTCATGCGGATGGTGAACCGCAGCGACAGCGTATCGGGCGTGGGATGGGCCACGCGGGCGGACAGGATTTGGTAAGACAACTTGCCGTAGCTGAAGGTGGTCTGGGCGGGCAAGGCGATGCTGCCGGGCGTAGCGGGGGCTGCTGGCGTGGGGTTAGGTGGCGGTGTAGATGTGGGCGTGGAGGCCACCGCCGTGCCGGTTGCCGTGGACAGGCTGGTGGGAGCCTTGGCACCGATCCAGCCGGTCTGGTGCAGGGTGGAGACCAGCGCGGTGACGGCGGCAATCACCGCTGCGACCGCGGTGAGCACGCCGGGCAGGGTGTTCCACCAGCTTTTGGATTTAGGGTCTTCGTCCATCCAAAAATTATGGCCCAACTCGCCGGGCTGCGGGGGCTAATCGTCTACCGAGGCACTCCAGCGGTCACCCCATCCGTGGCCTGCCTGGTCCAGGTCGCGCCGCTGGCGTTTGGTGGGGCGGCCATGGTCCAGGCTGTGGGCGGGTTCGGGGGCCAGGCGGCGCTGCTCGGCGGCGGCGGTGCGGGCCTGCAGGCTGTCGGCGGTTTCGGTGTACAGGGCCTGGGCCACCGGGGCTGGGCCCCGGGCCTGGCTGATACCCACTACCTCGATGGTGCGGAGCACCGGGCCCTGGCGCAGGGTGAGCAGGTCGCCGGGCTTGACCTCGCGCGCGGGCTTCACGTCCTGCCCGCCGATCTGCACCCGGCCTTTGTTGACTTCTTCGGTAGCCAGGCTGCGGGTTTTATAGAAGCGTGCGGCCCAGAGCCATTTGTCGATGCGGAGTTTGTCCATAGCTAGGCATTTTGGACCAAAGGCAGGCGGACTGTGGCATCCAGGCCTTGGTGCTCACCTTGCTGCACCCGGTTCACCAGCGCGATGCTGCCGCCCAGGGCCTGCACGATTTCATGGCAGATGGCCAAGCCCATGCCGGAGCCGTGCTGTACGTCCCCGGCCGAAAACGGCTGGTACAGGCGTTGGGCCAGATCGGGGCTGATGCCGGGGCCGCTGTCGGCGATGCGCAGGTGGGCCTGCGCTCCGTCGGCCACCAGCGCCACATCCAGCGCGCTGCCTGCCGGGGTTTGCTTGATGGCGTTGTGCAGCAGGTTGCGGGCCAGTTCGCGCAGCATCCAGTCGTGGGCACGCACCGGGGTGGGGGTGGTGTGGATGGCGAAGTCGATATCTTTGTCGGCCAGCAGGGGCGACAGGTCGATGGCCACCGCGCGCAGCACGGCCGACCAGTCCAGCACCTCGGCGTTGGCCTGCTGGCGCAGTTGCTCCACCTTGGCCAGGGCCAGCATCTGGTTGGCCAGCACGGCGGCACGGTCTACGGTGGCGTTGATTTCCAGCAGCGCCTGGCGTGGCTCCACATCGTTGCGCAGGGCCGACTGGACCTGGGTTTTCAACACCGCCAGCGGCGTGCGCAGCTGGTGGGCGGTGTCGCGCACAAAGCGTTTTTGGTGGTCCAGCAGGTGCTGCAAGCGGCGCATGACGTGGTTGGTGGCATCGACCAGCGGCAGCAGTTCGCGCGGTGCATCCAGGGCACTGAGGGGGGTGAGGTCGTTTTCCTGGCGGGCCTGCAGGGTTTGGCTTAAGCGGCGCACCGGGCGGGTGGCGCGCTGTACCACCAGCACTACCACCAGCGCGATGAAGGCCACCAGCCCGGCCTGCCGCCACAGGGTGTCGAGCAGAATCTGCCGCGCCAGGGTGTGGCGCAGCTCCAGGGTTTCGGCCACCTGGATGACCGCCATGCCGCGCCCGTCGCCGGTGGCCACCGGCTGCAGCAGCACGGCCACGCGCACCGGGTCGCCGTTGACGTGGTCGTCGTAAAAATCGACCAGGGCGGCGTAGGCCGGTTTGGCTGGAATGCTGCCGCGCCAGAACGGCAGCACATCGTAGCCCGACACCATCTCGCCGCGCAGGCTGGACACGCGGTAGTAGATATTGCTTTTGTTGTCGGCCTCGAAGGCTTCCAGGGCGGAATACGGCACGGTGGCGTGCAGCACGGCCGCGTCGTCGTAGCCGTCCACGTCCAACTGTTCGCCGATGGATTTGGCCGAGGCCAGCAGGGTGCGGTCGTAGGCGGTGGTGACGGCGGCCAGCGCCTGCTGGTACAGGCTGACGGTGTTGATGCCGACTACGGCGATGACCGGCAGCAGGATGCCGAGCAGCAGGGTGCGGCGCAGCGAGCGGACGGGGTGGATGGGTTGGAGGGAGTGGGCCATCATCCTTCTGCCTTCAGCAGGTAACCCAGGCCGCGCAGCGTCATCAGCCGCACGCCGGTGGTGGCGAGCTTTTTGCGCAACCGGTAGGCGATGACTTCGATGGCTTCAAACTGCACCTCTTGCGCGCCGGGGAAGACCAGTTCAAACAGCCGCTCTTTGGTGACCGCGTGGCCGGGCTGGGCCAGCAGCGGGCGCAGCAGGGCCAGCTCGCGGGGGCTGAGGTCCATGGCCTGGTCGCGGTGGTAGACCGCGCCACTCTCTTTTTCATAGCGCAAGGTGCCCACATTGATTGCGCTGGGGGCCGATTTATCTTCAAAGTCACCTGCTGTGTCTGCACTGCGCCGGGCCAGGGCGCGCAGCCGGGCTTCCAGCTCTTCCAGGTCAAAAGGTTTGGGCAGGTAGTCGTCGGCCCCGGCGTTCAGGCCCAGCACCTTGTCGCCTACCGTGCCGCGCGCGGTGAGGATCAGCACGGGGGTGCGCATGCCCGCTTTGCGGGCGGCGGCCAGCACCTGCAGGCCGTCCATGCCGGGCAGGCTCAGGTCGAGCAGCACCACGTCGGGCGGCGACTCCAGCCACAGGGCCAGGGCCTCGCGGCCATCGCCGCAGGCCTGGATGCGCATATGGCGACGGCCCAGGGCGCGGACCAGGGTGGTTTGCATGGCGGTATCGTCTTCGACAAGGAGTAAGCGCATAGGCCGCAGCCTAGCATTTCCCCTAGTACCTTTCGACAGCGAACTGACAGGCAGGCCTTGCATCATCACAATGTTAAAAATTACCAGGAGACTGCGATGCGCCGTGCTGAATTCTTGAAGTCGTTGGCCGTGCTGGCCGCTGCCGGAACCTTGCCTTTGGCCGCCCGTGCCGGGGCCAACATCAAGATGATGATCCCCGCCAACCCTGGCGGCGGCTGGGACACCACGGGCCGGGCGCTGGGCAAGGCCATCACCGACTCGCAGGCGGCAGACACCGTCAGCTTCGACAACAAGGGCGGTGCCGCCGGTGCGCTGGGGCTGGCCCAGTTTGTCAACGGCAGCAAGGGCGACCCAAATGCGCTGATGGTGATGGGCGCGGTCATGCTGGGCGGCATCATCACCGGCAAGCCGCCTGTCAGCCTGGGCCAGGCCACGCCGCTGGCGCGCCTGACCAACGAGTACAACGTGTTCGTGCTGCCGACCAACTCGCCGTTCAAAACCATGAAGGACGTGGTCGAGCAGCTCAAGAAAGACCCCGGCAGCGTGAAGTGGGGCGGTGGCTCGCGCGGCTCCACCGAGCACATTGCGGCGGCCATGATCGCCCGCGAAGTCGGGGTCGATCCGGCCAAGATCAACTATGTGGCCTTTCGGGGCGGCGGCGAGGCCACGGCGGCCATTTTGGGCGGCAATGTCACGGTGGGCGGCAGCGGCCTGAGCGAGTTTTCCGAGTACATCAAGACCGGCAAGATGCGGGCGATTGCCATGACCTCGGGCACGCGCATGAAGGGCGTGGACGTGCCCACCCTGAAAGAGCAGGGCATCAATGTCGAAATCGGCAACTGGCGTGGCGTGTACGGCGCGGGCGGCATCACCCCCGAGCAGCGCAAGGCTTTGACGGAGATCGTGCTCAAGGCCGTCAAGTCCAAGTCCTGGGCCGATGCGGTCGAGAAAAACGGCTGGACCCCATCGGTCATCTCGGGTGCCGAGTTCGAGAAGTTTGTCGATGACGACTTCGCCAGCCTGCGCGCCACCATGGTCAAGTCGGGCATGGTGTAAGCCACCATGGCATTGGCAGTCAAAAATCCCCAGACCTGGATCGGTCTGGGCACGCTGGCCGTGGGCGCGGCCATGGCCTGGGGGCCACTGGCATCAGCTCCGATGCGGGCTATGCGGGTGTGGGCCCGAACTTTCTACCCTGGGTGGTGTCGCTGGCGCTGGCGCTGTTTGGCATCTGGCTGGTGTGGGAGGCTGGCAGCGGCGGCTTTCGCTCCATGGAAGAGCCCTCGGGGGCTGCGCGGGCCGACTGGTCGGCTTTTGTCTGGGTGTCGGTGGGCATTTTGGCCAACGCCGCGCTCATCACCACCATTGGCTTTATTTTGAGCTGCACCCTGTGCTTTGTACTGGCGGTGCGCGGCTTCAAGTCGGCCGAGGGGCGCAGGGACGCATCGCTGGGCAGCTGGGTCAAGGACGCTCTGGTGGGCGCGGCCATCGCCGCCCCGGTGTACTGGATGTTTAGCAAATTGTTGGCCATTAACTTGCCGGGCCTGACACAAACGGGGTGGTTGTGATGGATGTCTGGAACCTGCTTTTACAAGGCTTTGCCACGGCGGGAACGCCGGTCAATCTGCTCTGGGCCCTGCTGGGCTGCACCCTGGGCACGGCCATCGGCGTGCTGCCCGGCATCGGCCCGGCTACGGCCGTAGCGATGCTGCTGCCCATCACCGTCAAGGTGGAGGCTACGGCCTCGATGATTTTCTTTGCGGGCATCTACTACGGCGCGATGTACGGCGGATCGACCACTTCGATTTTGCTCAACACGCCGGGCGAATCCGGCTCCATGGTCACCGCCATGGAAGGCAACAAGATGGCCAAAAACGGCCGTGCCGGTGCGGCGCTGGCGACTGCCGCCATCGGCTCGTTTGTGGCCGGCACCATTGCCACCGTGCTGGTCACGCTGTTTGCGCCGCTGGTGGCCACCTACGCCGTGCGGCTGGGCCCGCCGGAATATTTCATGCTGATGCTGTTGGCCTTTACCACCGTCAGCGCGGTGTTGGGCAAGAGCACGCTGCGCGGCCTGACCTCGCTGTTCATCGGCTTGGCTATGGGCTTGGTGGGGCTGGACCAGATCACCAGCGCGGCGCGCTACACCGGCGGGGTGTCCGAACTGATGGACGGCCTAGAAGTGGTGCTGATCGCCGTGGGCCTGTTTGCCGTGAGCGAGGCTTTGTACAACGTGATGTACGAGGGCAAAACTGTGGAAACCGCCAACCCCATGAGCAAGGTGCACATGACGGCCAGCGAATGGAAGCGCTCCTGGCCCGCCTGGCTGCGCGCTACCTTCATTGGCTTTCCGTTCGGCACCATTCCGGCCGGCGGCAGCGAGATCCCGACCTTTCTGAGCTACGCGGTGGAGAAAAAAATCTCTAAGCACAAGTCCGAATTTGGTACTACCGGCGCGATTGAAGGCGTGGCCGGGCCCGAGGCGGCCAACAACGCGGCCATCACCGCCACGCTGATTCCGCTGCTGACGCTGGGCATTCCGACCTCCAACACGGCGGCGATTTTGCTGGGCGCGTTCCAGAACTACGGCATCCAGCCCGGCCCGCAGCTGTTTGATACCAACGCCAACCTGGTCTGGGCGCTGATTGCCTCGCTCTACATTGGTAACGTGATGCTGTTGATCTTGAACCTGCCGCTGGTGGGTCTGTGGGTCAAGCTGCTGAAGATTCCCAAGCCCCAGCTGTACGCGGGCATCCTGATCTTCGCCACGGTGGGTGTCTACGGCATGCGCCAGAGCGCGTTCGATCTGGTGCTGCTGTACGGCATTGGCCTGTTGGGGGTGGTGATGCGGCGCTACGACTTCCCCACCGCTCCCGTGGTGGTCGGCATGATCCTGGGCCCGCTGGCCGAAGCGCAGATGCGCAACGCGCTGTCGATCGGCGAAGGCAAGTGGACGGTCTTCCTGGAGCGGCCCATGTCGCTGACCTTGCTGGTGGTGGTGCTGTCGGTGCTGCTGCTGCCCCGGGTGCTGAAGATGCTGGGGGCCAAGAAGGCGTTGGCCTAGAACCCGTTTACTATAAAAATAGTAGCTGCTAGCGCAGGGTGTATATGCGCTAGCGGTCTATTTCATGCATAAAAAAGCCGCATTGCTGCGGCTTTTTTTATGTATGCTGAAGGTTTACTTCAGGTGCTTGCCGATCAGGCCAGCCATTTCGAACATCGTGACTTCGTCTTTGCCGAACACGGCCTTGAGCTTGGCATCGGACTTGATGTTGCGCTTGTTGGCGGGGTTTTGCAGGTTGTGCTTCTTGATGTAGACCCACAGCTGCTTGACCACTTCGGTACGGGGCAGGGGGGTAGCGCCGACCACAGCAGCCAGTTCTTTGCTGGGGGTCAGAGCCTTCATGAAAGCTGCGTTGACGGCGCGCGCTGGAGCAGCAGCAACCTTCTTGGCGGGGGCGGTCTTGGCCGCTACTTTGGTGGCCGGAGCCGCTTTGGCTGCAGGAGCAGCTTTCTTTGCAGGAGCAGCAGATTTTGCTGGGGCTTTTTTTGCAGTTGCCATGATGGTCAGTCCTTGTTGGAGTTAGGTTCACACCAGCGAAAAACATCGTCTCCACCGGCAGACCATGATGCTAATGGAGAAAAAACCGGTTTCCCATGGGCGAAGCAACTTTTTCGCATGCGAGGGCCGTCTTTTCGCTGGTAAAGCGCTTTAAAACCGGTCCACGGACACCGGTTTTCAGTGCTTGCGAGATTTTTGCCCCGCCACCAGGATGCAAACCACCCCCAGCAGGATCACCGCGCAGGCCCGCCATTCGCGTGCTGTCACCACTTCTCCGGCCAGCACCACCCCCAAAAACAGCGCAATCAAGGGGTTCACAAACGCGTAGCTGGTAGCCAGCGCGGGCGTGGCGTGGGCCAGCAGATACAGATAGGCGCTGAAAGCCACCAGCGAGCCGGCCACCACCAGGTACACCCAGGCCGCTGTGGCCACCGCCGTGGGGGGCCAACCAGGTTGCTCGCCCAAGGCCAGGGACAGCAGCAGCAGCGCCGCGCCGCCGCACAGCATCTCGCTGGCAAAGCCTACCGGCCCCTTGGCGAGTGGCAGCCGGGTGGTGGACAGTACCGAGCCCAGCGACCAGGCCAGCGTGGCCCCGGTGATACACAGCAGCCCCACGGGCGCGGCCGCAAAGCTGGCCCCCTGCACCAGCAGGCCCACCCCCACCAGCCCGGTGGCCATGCCCAGTAGCTCCAGCCGGGTAGGGCGTTTGCCAAACAGCAGGCCCCAACCACAGGTCAGCATCGGCACCACGGCGATGAAGGTGGCGATCAGCCCCGAGCCGATGTGCAGCGATGCCTGCGCCGTCAGCCCCATGCCGCCGCCCAGCATCAGCACGCCAATCACCAGCGCGTTACGCCATTCCAGGCCACTGGGCAGGGCCTGACCGCGCGCCAGCAGCCAGGCCATCAGCAGCCCGCCCGCCGCCAGAAAGCGCGTGCCCATCTGGAAAAACGGCGGAAAACTCGGCAACGCCAGATGGATGGCCAGGTAGGTCGAGCCCCAAATCAGGTAGCAGGCCAGCAGGCCAGCAGGGCGGGCAGCAGCAGGGCGTTGGGGCGGTTGGGTAAGGATGCGGTGTGCGACATGGCCGTTATCTTAGGTAGACATGGGTGCCCACACCATGCAATATTGCTGTAAAAATCCAGGCTTGGCCTTTACTTTTAAATTGAATCAGCATGTTGACCGAAGTTACCGAATTTGATGCCTGCGATGACCGCATCCTGGGCGAGCTGCAGCGCGATGCGCGCATCACCATGGCCGAACTGGGGCGGCGCGTACACCTGAGCCAACCCGCAGTGACCGAGCGGGTGCGCAAGCTGGAGACCAGCGGGGTCATCAAGGGCTACCGCGCCGAGGTGGACCTGACGCGGCTGGGCTACGGCATCCGCGCCATCATCCGCGTGGCCCGGGCCGAGTACGCCCGGGTCGTCAAGCTGATCGAACAAACCCCCGAGGTGCTCAATGCCTACAACGTTACCGGTGAAGACAGCTGGGTGCTGGAAATTGCCGTGATCGACGTGCGGCATCTCGACGTGGTGGTCAGTAAATTTTGTATCCTTAGCCCCACCTCGACCTCCATCGTGCTGAACGCCCCGCGTGAGAACGCGCTGGTGCTGCCAGCCCGGCGGGAACCCCCACCACTGTCATCCTCATCCACTACCAAGGCGACCCCCAAATGACCGCTACTTTTTCCACCTGCGACCTGTGCGACGCACACAAAAACGACCTGACCGGCGCGTTCCGCGTGCTGGCCCCGGCGTTCCGCGATTTCGGTGCCGTCAAGAAATTCAGCGGCCAGGTGTTCAACGTGCAGTGTTTTGAAGACAACTCCCTCGTCAAGGCCGCGCTGGACACCCCCGGCAAGGGCCGGGTGCTGGTGGTGGGCGGTGGCGGTTCGCTGCGCCGGGCCTTGCTGGGCGGCAACCTGGGTGCGGCCGCCGTGGCCAATGGCTGGGCCGGTGTGGTGATCGATGGCTGCGTGCGCGACGTGGCCGAGCTGGCCGAGCTGCAGGTCGGCATCCGCGCCCTGGCCGCCCTGCCCATGCCCACCGAGAAGCGCAACCAGGGCCAAAGCAATGTGGCCGTGCACATCCAGGGCACCTGGGTGATGCCGGGCGAATGGCTGTACGCCGACGAAGACGGCATCGTGGTGGGAGCCAAAGCGCTGGTCTAGGTGCGTGCTATTTAAAATGTAGCTTCTGGCGTAGGTTCTATATACGCTAGAAGCCTATTGCTTATAAATTTTCTCGCGGGCCGAAAGTTCTTTCAAGGGCTTTGCGTGGAAGTCGGGAGCCGGTGGTCGATGCTCGTGGATCCGTATCGACCGCCGATGCTTAGGTTTTGCCAATCACCGCGATAAACCTTCCTCTGCGCTTTTTGTTGAAAAAGTCACAGCCCCTGCTGGATTGTTGGATAAAAATAGACTCCTCAGTCACGTTATGACTTCGGAGAATTAATTTCCAAATTAAATAGCGAACAATTTAATTGTTGGCTATTTTTTATGGGCATTCGACGGAGCCATGCGCCAGCGGACCACGCAGCTTTTAAGTCACTTTTATGCACAACACGTCTTCATTTTTTTCGCGTCTTTTCGGTACACGGGCTTCCGCACGGCGCCAGCTTGAGGCGTTGTACCGGAACCAGGCGGTGATCGAATTCACGGTGGATGGCCACATCCTGGCGGCCAACGGCCAGTTTCTGCAACTCATGGGTTATTCCCTGGCCGATGTGCGGGGCAAGCACCACCGTCTTTTTGTGGATCCCGCCGAGCACCAGACGGTTGCGTACGCGGAATTCTGGGAGCGTCTGCGCCGGGGCGAGGCCTTTGTCGGGCGCTGCCGCCGGATTGCCGGTGGCGGCGGCGATGTCTGGCTGCAGGCCAATTACAGCCCGATTCTTGATGCCTTCGGCCGGGTGGAGCGGGTGGTCAAATATGCCACCGACATCACGGCGCGGTTCGAGGCTACGCGGATAGTGCAAGGGGCGTTCGAACAACTCCAGCGCTTGGTCAAAGAAAGTGTCAGCCAGGCCCATGACGCGCACAGCCACACGCGCCAAGTGACATCGACGGCCCGTGAGGGTGCACATGCGTCAGAAGAAGCCATGGTCACCATGCAGCAGATCCAGGAGGACTCCAAGCGCATCTCTGAGATTGTTGGGCTCATCGACGGCATTGCGTTTCAGACGAATCTGCTGGCGCTCAATGCGGCCGTCGAGGCTGCCCGTGCCGGCGAACAAGGCCGTGGTTTTGCCGTCGTGGCCGGGGAGGTGCGCAATCTGGCCCAGCGCAGTGCCAATGCGGCGCGCGAGATCAAGAGCCTGATTTCCAGTTCGGCGGAACGTGTGCAGCTCGGCAATGCCAAGGTGCAGGAGTCCGGGCGGGTGATGCAAGAGGTGCAGGAGTTCGCCAGCCGAGCCACCGACATCATGGAAAAGATCGTCAAGGATTCGCGCGCGCAGGAATCCCGCCTGGGTGCCGTCCACCAGGCGGTGGCCCAGCTGGAAGCGGCGGATAGTTCGCCGCGCGTGCGTTCAGCAAGCGCCCAGGCCCCGGTTCAGGCCGCACTGCGTACCGGGCTCAGACCCCACACCCCAGGGCAGCGGCGATTGGAGGCATTTTGAGCCCCCCGTTTTCTATGGACCGGGAGGATCGCAGCCCTTACCACGTGGCTGATATGGCCTGCATGGCCGCGTGTGAAGAGGCCGATCGGTTATTCGCCCTGCAGGCTACGCGGCTGGTGAACTCGGCCGAGAGCGAGGACTTTGACCGCATCACGCGGCTGGCGGCAGAGTTCTTCGGTATGCCGACGGCCCTGGTATCGCTGGTCACTGCAGACACGCAGTGGTTCAAGTCGCGTGTGGGCATGGAGCCCAGGCACACCGAGAGAGCCGCGGCCTTTTGCGACTTCACTATCCAGACACCCGCGGTGCTGGTGGTGGAAGATGCCAGCCAGGACGACAGATTCATTCGCAACCGGCTGGTGACGGCGGCTCCAGGCATCCGTTTTTATGCCGGTGCACCGCTCATCAACGCCACCGGCCAGGCCTTGGGCAGTTTGTGCGTGATCGATTACAAACCGCGGACCTTTTCCCCCGCACAAAGACGGCAGTTGGCTGATATGGCCAAACTGGTGATGGCACAAATTGATCTTTTCCAATCGGCCGGGCGGGTCCACGACGTAACCCGGCTGCCGAACCGGGCGCAGTGGGCTGCCGACATGGACGAGCTTGTGGCGGTCGGTGATGCCGGTTCGCACACGCTGGTGCTGGTCGACATCATGGGCCACGCCCGCCTGCAGAGTGCCTTGCTGGCGGTGGGCATCACCGCGGTGGAGGTGGGCGATCGCGACACGCTTGCTGGAGATCCTGCATGGCCGTTCACCGCTGTACCACGTAAGCGATACCCGGTTCGCGTTCGTCCTTCGGGGTGACGATGCGGCTGCCCATGCAGTGGCGATTAAGCAGATCCTCAGCGATCTGAGCCAGCCCATTTCCACCGGCGGCATGTCTGTCGAACTGGACCTTGAATGTGGCGTGGTGGTGTTTGAATCCAGCTGCGCCGATGCCAGTGATGTACTGCGCAAGGCCACCTCGGCCATGTACCAGGCCGAACTCCGACAGCTGCCTTTCCTGGTGTACAACGCCAGCTTTGACGAAACCCATCGGCGCGTGTACGCGATGCTGCGGGCGATTCCGACGGCCCTGGCCCATGGTGAGTTTCGCCTGGTGTACCAGCCGAAACTCGATGTGGCTTTGGGACGCTTTACGGCAGTCGAGGCACTGATCCGCTGGCGCAGCCCCAAGTGGGGCGTGGTGTCGCCCGCAGAGTTCATTCCCGCCATCGAGAACACCGCCACCATCCATTTGCTGACCGAATGGGTGCTGCATACCGCGCTGGCGCAGACGGCTGCCTGGCAGGCCCAGGGGCTGTACACCTCCGTGGCGGTCAACGTCTCTGCCAGAAACCTGGAGCACCCGCATTTCGTGAAGATCGTCCGCAATGCCTGCCGGACCCACGGTGTCGATCCACGGCATCTGGATATCGAATGCACCGAGAACGCAGTGCTGACCGGTGAGCGCAGCCTGGGCGTGCTGGCAGAGCTGCGGGACCTGGGCGTTCAGGCGTCTTTGGACGACTTTGGCGTGGGCTATTCCAACCTGGCTTGCCTGCAGAGTTTGCCGGTCGGTTTGCTGAAGATTGACCAGTCGCTGGTGAAGCCAATCGCCGACAACTACCGGGCCTGGACGCTGCTGCAGTCCCTGATTTCGCTGGGCCACACCCTGGGTTACCGTGTGCTGGCGGAAGGTGTTGAGACCGCCGACATCTATGCCCTGCTGGCAGACGCAGGGTGTGATGCCATGCAAGGCTACTTTCTGTCGAAACCCGTGGAAGCGGGCGAGGTGCTGGCCTTCATGCGGGACCAAAGGACGGCCCTGGTCGCGCTCCCGCGGCGTGAGCTGGGCTCGACTTTTGCCGCTTTGGCCGCCTGCAAAGCAGCTTGACGGCACGCGGGATCTGCACACCTGGGAGGTGCCGCCGGTAGCATGCGGTTGATTTGCTATGTATTTAATAGCATATGGTGTATATGGAATATGCGCTAGCGGCCTATTTTTTATAAAAATCTTAGGGCTGACGAAACCCCTGCAGCGCCTTGCACATCCAGTCGATGAAGACCCGGGTGCGGGTGGGCAGCAGCCGGGCGTGCGGCAGCACCAGGCTCAAGGGGCGGGGTGGCGACTCATAGTCTTCCAGCAAGATCTGCAGCCGCTGGTCGGCCAGGTAGGGTGCCACTTGGTACGACAAAAACATGCCCACGCCCATGCCGGCCACGCAGGCTTCCACGGCGGGCGCGATCTGGTTGAAGTCCAGGTTGCCGCTGACGCTGATGCTGAACGGGCGGCCTTTGTCCTTTTTGTCGATAAACGGCCCCCAACTGGGGTTATTGCCGGTGCGGCGCACGCAGTTGGCCCTTAGCAGGTCTTTGGGGTGCCGGGGCACCCCGGCGCGCGCCAGGTAGTCGGAGCTGGCCACCACCACCCGGCGGATGTGGCCCAGGGTGTGCGCCACCAGCGACGAATCCTCCAGCGGCCCGATGCGGATGCCCACGTCAATGCCTTCTTCCAGCAGGTTCACCACCCGGTCGTACAGCAGCACGCTGCAGCGCATCTGCGGATAGCGCTGCACAAAGCGCGTCACCGCCGGGGCCACGTGCATCTGGCCAAACTGCACCGGTGCGGTGATGGTGAGTTGGCCTGCGGGTTCGCGGGCATCGGCCTTCAACGCCGCCTCGGCATCGTGCAAGCTGGCCAGTACCTGGCGGCAACTGTCCAGGTGGCGGCGGCCCTCTTCGGTGAGCGCGATGCGCCGGGTGGTGCGCTGGAACAGGCGCACGCCCAAGTCCGCCTCCAGCGCCGCCAGCGCGCGCACCACGGCGGGCAGGGACGTATCCAGCGCCAGCGCGGCGGCGGTCAGGCTGCCCTGGTCGGCAATCTGCACAAAGGTCTGCATGGCTTTGAGTTTGTCCATGCGGCGCATATTAATCCGTTATGTGGAGTAGTTAAATGCATTCCAGACCATTTATCTCTTCGAGTGGAGTAAACACAATGGACCTCTCTGCAAGCCCTAGAAAGAATCCCATGCCCATCCAGCTCTACCGCCATGCCGTTTCTGGCCACTCCCACCGCGTGCAACTCATGCTGTCGCTGCTGAACCTGCCCTGCGAACTGGTCGACGTTGACCTGCTGGCCGGGGCCCACAAAGCCCCGGCGTTTCTGGCCCTGAACGCCTTTGGCCAGGTGCCGGTGCTGCAGGACGGCGATGTCACCCTGGCCGATTCCAACGCCATCCTGGTCTACCTGGCCAGCCGCTACGCCCAGCCCGGCACCTGGCTGCCCACCGAGCCGGTGGCCGCTGCACAGGTGCAGCACTGGCTGTCGGTGGCGGCCGGGCCGCTGGCCTTTGGCCCGGCGGTGGCGCGGGTGATCCAGCTGTTCCAGCGGCCCACCGATCCGGCCGATGCCATGGCCCGCGCCACGCAACTGTTTGGGGTGATGGAGGCGCATCTGCAGCAGTCCGACTACCTGGTGGGCAGTACACCCACCATTGCCGACATCGCCAACTACAGCTACACCGCCCACGCGCCCGAAGGCAATGTCTCGCTGGAGCCGTATCCGCAGATCCGCGTCTGGCTGGCCCGCATCGAGGCCTTGCCAGGCTTTGTGCCGATGGTGCGCAGCCGTATCGGGTTGCTGGTATGACAGCCGCCTTCCACGCGGGAGAAGTCGCCCTGCAGCAGCGCGCAGGCGAGGCCCAGCGCATGGCCGAGGTGGGGCCGCGCGTCATCCGCAGCTACATGCCCGACCAGCACCGCGACTTCTTCGCCCAGTTGCCCTTTGTGGTGCTGGGCAGCGTGGACGCGCAGAGCCAGCCCTGGGCCTCGGTGGTGGCTGCGCCCCCCGGCTTCATCCGTTCGCCCGATGCCAGTCGGCTGCGGGTGGACGCCTTGCCTGCCGCATCCGACCCGCTGGCGCGCCATCTGGCCGAGGGTGCGTCCATCGGCATGCTGGGCATCGAGCCCCACACCCGGCGGCGCAACCGCGTGAATGGCCGTGTCACGGCGCTAGACGGCAGCGGATTCGGCCTGGCGGTGGAGCAAAGCTTTGGCAATTGCCCCAAATACATCCAGGCCCGCGAGCCGGTCTACGCCGAGCCGGTGAACGAAGGCGCTGCCATCGTGGGCACGCAGCTGGATGCCGTCGCCCTGCGCCTGGTGCAAGGTGCCGACACCTTTTTCATCGCCAGCGCCCACCCCGGCGCATCGCAAGAAGGGGAGCACGGCGTAGACGTGTCGCACCGCGGCGGCAAGCCCGGCTTTGTGCGGGTGGACCAGGATGCCGCGGGCCAGCAGTGGCTGACCGTGCCCGATCTGGTGGGCAACTACTTTTTCAACACCCTGGGCAACCTGCTGCTGCAGCCGCAGGCGGGCCTGCTGTTCATCGACTTTGAAACCGGCGACCTGCTGCACCTGGCCGTGCGTGCCGAGATCGTCTGGGACGGCCCGGAGCTGGCCCGCTACCCCGGTGCCCAGCGGCTGCTGCGCATGCAGGTACAGCAGGTGCTGCGGCGACCGGCGGCGCTGGCGCTGCGTTGGGGTGCGGCAAGCCTGTCGCCTGCGCTGGACGGCACGGGCGGCTGGGCTCAGGCTGGCGCGTAGGCCCGCTGTGCCAAAGCCCGTGCCAGCACCTGTGCCGGGTTGAACAACGGCAGATCGGCGGTTTGGGCCAGGCCGTCCAGGGCCAGCGGAATCTCGGTGCAACCCAGCACCAGCGCGGCACCGCCATGGCGTTGCGCCAAGGCCTGGGCCACTTCGCTCAAGCAGCGCTGCGCCAGCGGCATATTGCCCGCTTTCACGCCGTCGTAAATGCCATGCATGATGCGCGCGCGCTCGGTGGCCGTGGGCAGGTGGCAGTGCACGCCGACGCGGGCCAGGGCCTGCCCATACACGCCGCTGCGGTAGGTACCCTCGGTGGCCATCAGCGCCGCGGCGGGCACCTGGCGGGCGGCCAGCGTGCGCGCCATTTCGTCGGCGATGTGCAGCACATCCAGCTGCGGAAACCGGTCTTGCAAACGGCTGTGCCAGGCATGGGCCGTGTTGCAGGGCATGGCCACGCAGCGTGCACCCAGGGCGGCCAGGCGGCCCAGGGCCTGCAGCATCGGCTCCAGCGGCTGCTGCGCGCCGAACGCATCGGCTTCCAGCGCCCGTGTGCGGTCGGGCACCGGCACCTGGGCCAGCCAGTGCTCGGGGAAGCTCTGGTCGCTCACCGCCAGGCCCTGGCCCTGCAGATGTTCCACGCAAGACTGCACGAACAGGCGCACAAAGTCCGCCCCGGCGGCGGGCCCCATGCCGCCCAGAATGCCTACGACTTGCATGGTCAGACGGTCGGTTTGTCGCTGAGGGCCTTGAGGTTGTCGCGCAGCTCTTTGCTCATCGGCAGGTTCAGGTTCTGGCCCCTGGGCGGAATCGGCGATATGAACCACTTGGTGTAGAGCTTTTCGAACTGGCCGGACTTCACCATGCCGCCGATCACACCGTTGACCAGCTGCTGGAACTGCGGGTCGTCCTTGCGCAGCATGCAGGCGTAGGGCTCGACCTGCAGCGAATCACCCACCACCTCCCATTCGGCCGGATTCTTGGCGTTAGCGATCAGGCCGAACAGCAGGATGTCGTCCATGGCAAAAGCTACGGCCCGGCCACTGTCGACCAGCAGCATGGCATCGTCATGGTCTTTGCCGAGCTGGATATCCATGCCCAGGTTCTTTTCCAGGTTGTACTTGCGGATCACCTGGGCGTTGGTGGTACCCGTGGTGCTGGCCACGTTCTTCTTGGCCAGATCGGCGTAGTTTTTGATGCCCGAGGCCTTCTTTACCAGCAACCGGGTGCCGGTGTAGAAATGGTTGATGGCGAACTGCACATCTTTGCCGCGCACCGTGTTGTTGGTGGTGGAGCCGCACTCCAGGTCGATGGTGCCGTTTTGCAGCAGTGGAATGCGGTTTTGCGAGGTTACGGCCTGCAGCGCGACTTTCAGGTCGGGTTTTTTCAGCTGTTTTTTCACCGCGTCCGCCACGGCGTTGGCGATGTCCACTGAAAACCCTTCGGGTGTGCTGCCTGCGGCTAGGTAGCTGAACGGCACCGACGACTCGCGGTAGGCCAGAGTGATCTGGCCCGATTCGGCAATTTTCTGCAGCGTGTCGGCACCGGCCGGTAGGGCTGCTGCCAGGCTGGCGGTCAAAACCAATGTGGACAAAAGAGAAGTTGCTTGCATGGGGGCCCTTGGAATAGAGGTGGTTGGGGGAAGCTGGGGGCAGTTTAGGAGCGGCGGCCCGCCTGGGACAGTGCCGTTTTCGGGGCAGGGTATGACCGAAAGTTATGGGTGTGTAGGCGGCTTGGGCATAACTTTTGCTGATAGACACCAGGGCGTTTGGCATTGGCCGGATCCGGTGCGTTTGCCTACAGTCGATGCAAGATCAACCAGGGTGAACGCAGATGCATGTATGTGTTTTAGGGGCCGGTATCGTTGGGCTGGCCACGGCCTATGTGCTGCGCCAGCAGGGGCTGGAGGTGACGGTGGTAGACCGCGCCACGCCCGGTGCCGGTGCCAGCGGCGGCAATGGGGCCCAGCTCAGCTACAGCTATGTGCAGCCGCTGGCCGACCCCGGCATCTGGCGGCAACTGCCCAAGCTCTTGCTGTCTGCCGACTCGCCCTTGAAGCTGCAGCCGCAGTGGGACCCGCAGCAGTGGCGCTGGGGCCTGGCCTTTCTGCGCGCCTGCAATGCCCGCACCTCGGCCCGCAGCACGGCGCAGCTGCTGCAGCTGGCGGCCCGCAGCCGGGTGGGCTTTGAGGCCATGCTGCAGGACCTGGCGCTGGACTGCGACTTCAGCCGCACCGGCAAGCTGGTGGTGTACCGCAGCACAGCGGCCCTGGCGGCGGCGGGCCAGCAGGTGGCGCTGCAGCAGCGCCTGGGCAGCCTGCAGGAGGTCGTATCGCCGCAGCGCTGCGTGGAACTGGAGCCGGCGCTGCAGCATGACCAGGCCCGCATGGTGGGCGCGGTCTACACCCCGGATGAATGCGCCACCGATTGCCTGAAGGTCTGCGTGGGCCTGCATACCGCGCTGCAGCAGCGCGGGGTGCGGTTTGTGCTGGGTGCCGAGGTGCTGGGCGTGGTACGCCAGGGGGCCCGCATCCGCAGCGTGCAGACCACGGCGGGCGCGGTACAGGCCGACCAATTTGTGCTGGCCCTGGGCAGCGCCAGCCCGGCCCTGGCCCGCCAGGTGGGCCTGCAGGTGCCGGTGTATCCGCTCAAGGGCTACAGCATCACCCTGGACATTGGCGATGCGCCGCACTCTGCCCCACGGGTCAGCGTGACCGACGCGGCGCGCAAGGTGGTGTTTGCCCGCATCGGCCACCGCCTGCGCGTGGCGGGCATGGCCGAGCTGGTGGGGCAAGACCGCCGCATCCCAGCCGCGCGCATCCAAAGCCTGCTGGACAGCACGCGTGCGCTGTTCCCCGACTGCGTGCCCGGTGCGGATGTGCAGCCCTGGACCGGCATGCGCCCGGCCACGCCCACCGGTCTGCCGCTGGTGGGGCGGCAGGCGCAGGGGCCGGAGAACCTGCTGCTCAACACCGGGCACGGGGCCCTGGGCTTGACGCTGGCGTTTGGCACGGCCCAGGTGCTGGCCGATGGCTTGTTGGGCCGGGATGCCGTCAGCGCAAGGCCGTTTCGACCACCTGCTGCACACACTGCGTCATCGCGCTGGCCAACAGGGAGCTTGGGCGGTTCACCGCACGCAAGGCCTTGATGGGCACCACGATCTGCGGCTCCAGCACCAGCACGTCGACCTTGGTGCTATCGGCCGACAAGGCGGTGCAACTGTCCACCAGGGCCACGGCCAGGGCCGCGTGGTAGGTTTGCACCGTGACGGCCGATACCAGGCCGACACCGGCCTCGCGGCAGGCGTGGCTGAGGGTTGAGCCCACCGGGTCGCGCACATCGATATTCACCACCGGCGTGTGGGCCAGGTCGGTCAGGTGCACCACGCCTTGCTGGACCTGCTGGGCGCTGAACACGCCCTTGGGGGCCACGCAGACCATGCGGCCATCGGCCAGGTGCCGCTGCTCCAGCGATGGGTGGGCGATGGCACTGAAGACAAAGCCCACATCGGCCTCCTGCAGCACCAGCGACGAGATGATCTGCGGCGAGTGCAGCGCGTCCATGGTCACCACCACGTTCGGATGCTGCTGGCGGAACAACTGCAGCGCCAGCGGCAGCACCGTCAGGATGTGCAGTTCGCCGTCCTGGTGGCCGCGCTTAAGGCTATTGGCCAGGCGCTGCACATCGTCCAGCTGGGCAAACAGGCGCTCGATGTGCGGGTACAGGGTCTGCGCCTCGTTGGTCGGGGTGAGTCGTCCCTTGGTGCGCTGGAACAGCGGAAAGCCCAGCTGCAGCTCGGCATGCGCCAGCACCCGGCTGACGGCGGGTTGGGTCACGTTGATCAGCCGCGCCGCCGCGCTGACGCTGCCCGTCAGCATGATGGCGTTGAAGACTTCGATGTGGCGCAGACGCATGGGAACTCCTGGTTCAAGGCAATGTAGCCAGCACCACGCCCAGCAGTGCCACGCCAAAGGCCAGCAGTTGCAGGGCACCCAGGGTTTCGCCCAGCACCAGCACGCCGGTCAGCGCGGTGAAGATGGGCAGCAGCACGCTGTACACGCCTGCTTGCGCTGCGGGCACCACGCGCAGGCCGGTCATCCACAGCCAGACGGTGCCGATGCTGGCGGCCATGGCGTAGAACACCAGCAGCAACCAAATGCCGGGGTGCACGCTGGCAAACGGGAACGACAGCGCTAAATAAAGGCCCATGGGAGTCATCAGCACCAGGCCCCAGAGGTTGATGAGCGCGCTGATGCGTTTGGCCCCCAGGCTGCCGGTGAGCTTTTTGCCGATCACCGCGTAGGCCGCCTCGCACAGCACCGCGCCAAACACCAGCAGATTGCCCCACAGTTGGTTTTTTGCAGCCAAATCGGCCTCTGGCGTAGGTAACACCTGCACGAAGTGCTCTGATTTCGATAGTGCCAGTAACGCAATGCCCAGCACGCCGCAGGCGATGGCGGCCCAGGTGCGCACCGTGATGCGTTCGCCCAGCAGCAGCCAGCTCAGCAGCGCTACCGAAGCCGGAATCGCCGCCAGAATCACCCCGGCCGATACCGCGCTGGTCAGGCCCATGCCGTACAGCATGCAGATCGAAAACAGGAAGTTGCCCAAAAACGATTCCAGAAACACCAGCCAGCGGGTGTGGGCGGACATAGGGCCCTCGGAGGCGGGCTTTTTCAGCCAGGGCAGCATGGCGATGGCCGCAATACCAAAGCGCAGCCAGGCCAGCAAGAACACCGGTAGGGCCGCTACCAGCGGTTTGCTCAGCGCCACGTACACGCCGACCAGAGCCATGCCCGCGGCCAGACACAGGCGGGCGGTGAGGGGGGAGGGGTGGTACATGGTGTTATTGTTTTGATAGCGTCTAGCGTAGACTGTATTTACGCTAGAGGCCTAAAAGGCTTAAAAATCAGGCAGCCAGAAAGGCTGAGAACCCGTCCAGCAGGCGCTGCACATCCGCCTGCGTGGTGGCAGGCGACACCAGCAGCATGGTGTGGAAGGGGGTAAGCAGCACGCCGCGGTTCAGCAGGTACAGGTGCAGCAGGGCATCCAGCGCGGGCTGGCTGCTGGCATGCACTTCGGCGGCGTTGCGCGGGGGCTCGGCGGTGTACTGCAGCTCCATGCGGGCACCTAGCTGGGTAACGGTCCAGCCCAGGCCGTGGGCGGCAATCACGGCGCGCAAGCCTGCCGCCAGCGTGTCGGCCAGCGCCAGCATGGGGGCGTAGGTGGCGGGGGTGTGCAGGTGGGTCAGGGCGGCGTGCAGGGCGGCGATGGTCAGTGCGTTGCCCGCCAGCGTGGTGCCGATGCCGCTGTGGCCTTCGGGCGCGGCTTGTTTGGCATCCCGCATGCGCTGGGCCAGTGCGTCGGTAAATCCGTACACCGCACAGGGCAGGCCGCCCGCCACAGCCTTGCCGATGACCAGCAGGTCGGGGGTCAGGCCGTGCACTTTGGCGTAGCCGCCGCAGCCGGTGGACAGGGTGTGGGTTTCGTCCAGCGCCAGCAGCGTGCCGTATCGCTGGCACAGGGCCTGGGCGGATTGCCAGAAACCCGGGTCGGGCAGTACCAGGCCGCAGTTGGTCAGCGCGGGCTCGGCCAGCAGGCAGGCCACCTGGCGGTCGGCCAGCGCGGCTTCCAGCGCGGCCAGGTCGTTGAAGGGGACGATACGGGTGAAGGCCGCGTGGTTGTGCACGTTGCCCAGCACCGAGGGACGGGGCACGGTAGTTCTGCCGTCTTGGCCTTCCATATCGACCAGGGTGTCGTCCACCGCACCGTGGTAGCAGCCGTCAAACACCAGCAACTGGGGCCGTTGCGTGACGGCGCGCGCCCAGCGCAGCACAAAGCGGTTAGCATCGCTGGCGGTCAGGGCCATTTGCCACTGTGGCAGGCCAAAGGTGGCGGCCAGCAGCGCGCCGACTTCGGCGGTCTGTACAGAGGGCAGCATGCTGGTCAGCCCGCGCGCCGCCTGCTGGGCAATCGCCTGCGCGACCGGCTCCGGGCTGTGGCCGAACATGGCGCCGGTATCGCCCAGGCAAAAGTCGCTATAGACCAGCCCGTCGGCACAGCTGAGGTGCGCGCCCTGGGCCTGCTGCACGCACAGGCTGGCCGGGCTGGGCCAGTCGCGCATCCAGTGCAGGGGCACGCCAAACAAAAAGTGCTGTGCCGCCTGGGCGGCCAGGGCCATGGAACGCGGGTGGGTGGAGGTGAAGCGCTGGGTTTCGGTGGCGAAGCGCGTGGCCAGCGTGGACGGGGTCAGGGCAAGGTGGGTCGTCATGGCCCCTATTGTTGCAGCGCCGGGGGCGTGGGGAGACCTGGCGTAAAGCGTGCTTGTGTTACGTTCAGATGCAATTTAACCCTAGATGACTGGAGTTTTCCCCATGCGAGAGCGAATATTTGGTGCAGAGCTGCCGGGCTTGGCTGCCTGGGTCGGCATCGCCTGTGCCCTGCTGCTGCAAGGCTGCGACAGCCCGCCTGCGACGATCAAGATTGGTGTGGCCCAGCCGCTGACCGGCAACCTGGCCCCGCTGGGGCAGGATCTGCTCAACGGGGTCACGCTGGCGGTGGAAGAGATCAACAAAGACGGCTTCAAGGTCAACGGCCATCCGGTCACGCTGGAGATCGTGGCGGTGGACGACCGGGCCAATGCCGACACCGGCAAAGAGGTGGCCCAGCAGCTGGTGGACGCAGGCGTGGTGGCCGTGATTGGCGACCTGAATTCGGGCGTGAGCATTGCCGCTGCGCTCATTTACGCGGCCAAAAACATTGCGCAGATGGCGATTTCCACCAACCCCAAGTTCACCGCGCTGGGCCTGCCCACCACGTTCCGGCTGGTGGCCAACGACACCATGCAGGCCAAGGCGATTGGCAGCTATTCCGCGTCCCAGTTCAAAGGCAGCAAATACGCCTTGCTGGACGACGGCACGCCCTACGGCAAAGATCTGGCGGCCGGTGCCGCGGCCCAGCTGCTGGCCGCCAAGAAAGAGATTGTGCTGACGCAGTCGTTTGACGACAAAACTACCGCTTTCGATGAACTGGCCGCCAAGCTCAAGGCTGCCGGGGCGGAAACCGTGGTCTCCGCGCTCAACGATTTTCAGATGCTGGCGCTGCTGGAGTCGCTGAAGAAAATCAGTTACACCCAGATCGCCTTGCTGGGCAGCGACACCAGCAAAACCACGCTGATGCTCAAGGGCGGTGGTGCGGGGGCGGAGCAAGGCCTGTTCACCACCTCGCCGATCCAGGAGGCGCGTGAGTTCTCGGCCGGCCCGGCCTTTCTGGACAAGTACCGCGCCAAGTTCAAGATAGAACCGGCCTACGCTGGCCACTACACCTACGACGCTACGTATGTGCTGGCGGCCGCCATCCGCCGCACCAAGTCGGGCAAGCCGGCGGATATCGTGGAACAGCTGCGCAAGATCGACGGCTACGCCCCGGTCACCGGCTCCATGAAATGGGATGCCAAAGGCGAGTTGCGCTATGGCGTGATCGGTGTCTACCGGGCGCGCGGCGGGGCCTGGGAGCTGCAAATGCGATCGGATGTTTGGTAGGGTTCCAGCCTAGGGTTTTTCCCCCAAATGGGGGATGACCAAGGTGACGATGCCCCGGGCTGCGTCTACCGTACGTTGATACTCATTCCAGAGCAACGCAAGGAGATGCCATGCCCACATACCAAAGCCACTGTGGCTGCGATGCCCCTGCAGCGGGTGGCGTGCGCGCCCGGTGGAGCGACTTTTGCGCCGTCGCCCCCAGCCCGGAACTCAAGGCCAAGCTGAAGGCCGAGTTGGCCAAAGCGCGCGGCAGTGTCAGTTCCGAACTGGCTAGCGCGCTGACGCTGGCGCGCAGCCCCACGCGCTTGGGTTTCAACGATGGCGTGATCTTTCCGCCCGACCAGTTCCCCGAGGGCACGCCCAAATCGGCCATCCGCAATGCCGCGGCCGACCGGGCCCCCCTGCGCGGCCCGTTGCGGGTCATCGTGGTACTGGCCCAGTTCAGCGACAAGGCCATGGCGCAGACGGCGCAGCAAACCGCGACACATTTTCGCGACCTGTTTTTCTCCAGCGGCGTGCTGCCCCATGGCAGCGTGAAAGAGTATTACCAGGAAGTGACCGGCGGGCTGGTGGACATCGTAGGCGAGGTGGTGGGCCCCTACACCCTGCCGCAAACCCTGGCCTGGTACGCCAACAACAACTTCGGCATCAGCCGCGGCGGCGGCGCTTTCCGGGCCAACATCATGGCCAAGGATGCAGCGGTGGCGGCCAACCCGGCAGTCAACTTTGGCCTGTACGACAACGATGGCAACGGCTTTGTCGATGCCTTCATCGTGGTGCACGCCGGGCGCGGCGGCGAGCAGACCGGCCAGGCGGGCGACATCTGGTCGCATAAGCACGTGCTGCCCGCGGCCATGCCCGCCGACGGCAAGCAGATCTACGCCTACCTCACCGTGCCCGAAGACGCCAAACTCGGCGTGTGCGCGCACGAGCTGGGGCATTTGCTGTTTGGCTTTCCCGACCTGTACGACACCGACGGCACCTCCGAGGGCATTGGCGACTGGTGCCTGATGTCGGGCGGCTCGTGGAATGGCGGCGGCGACATTCCGGCCCACCCGTCCGCCTGGTGCAAGGTTAACCAGGGCTGGGTGGGCACCACCAACGTCACCAGCAGCGGTAAGGTGTCGTTGCCCGATGTCAAAACCAGCCACACCGTGCACCGCCTGTGGAAGAACGGCACGGGCGGTAGCGAGTATTTTTTGCTCGAAAACCGGCAGCGCAGCGGCTATGACGCGCAGCTGCCCGGTGCTGGCTTGCTGGTCTGGCACATCGACGAAACCCAGCCCGGCAACAGCGACGAGAGCCACTACAAGGTAGCTTTGGTGCAGGCCGACGGCCTGCGCGAGCTGGATGCCACCCATCCCGCAGGCAGCTTTGGCGACCAGGGCGACAGCGGTGACCCGTTTCCCGGTGCCGCGGCCAAAACCGCCTTCAGTGCCACCACCACGCCCAATTCCAAGTCGTACGCGGGGGTGAACACTTGCGTGTCGGTCACCGCTATTTCCGCCTCGGGCCCCACCATGACAGCCACGCTGGGCGTGCGCTGCAACGTCAAGTCGCTGGTGAAAGAGCGCAAAGACCTGCGCAAGGAAGGCAAAGAGCTGACCAAGGAAGCCACCAAAGAGGGGAAGGAAATCCAAAAAGAGATTGCCAAGGAAATCCGCAAGGAAACCACCAAAGAGGTGGCCAAGGAAATCGTCAAAGACCGCAAGGACATGCTGGAGCACCGCATCGTCCGCGCTGCCCCGGTGGCCGACCCTGGCCACCTGGACGTGGTGCTGTCGGACCTGGAGGCCCGGCTGCAGATGCTGGAGGCCACGGTGGGTGCCCGTACTTTTGCCGGTATGGGCGGCCACGCTGAGGGTGCAGGAGCCCGGGGTATGGCCCAGCCGTTCATCGACGCCAGCCTGCGCCCTGACCTGGATGGCGGCCCGGTTTACGACGACAGCACGGCATTGCAGCAGCGCATGGAAGGCGGTGACCGCGATGCCAAACGGACGTTTGACACGCCACTACCCCGATGAAAATTCCGATGACAGTGCTATCAGAGCGCCCTGGCGCAGGGGGCGCACCCGGTGTGGTTTTGGTGCTGGCGCATGCCAGCGATGCCGGTGCGGCCTCGGTGGCGGCCTCGGTGCGCAATCTGCTGCTGGGGGCAGGGATTGAGGTCTGGACCGTGCGCCCCGAAAGCCTGGGCCTGGCCGCCTGGTCGCACACCGTGGACCCGCACGGCTGCGCCCACACCCGCCTGGTGTTGCCGGGCCGCCCGGCGCTGCACAGCACCCAGATCCGCGCCGTGTTGAACCGCATCCAGTACCTGCCCGTGCCGCAGTTCAGCCAGGCCCACCCCAAAGACCGCGACTACGCTGCCATGGAGTTGCAGGCCCTGGTGCTGAGCTGGCTGGCGGCCTGTGGCGACTGCGTGGTCCAGCCGCTGCGGGGCCAGCCCTGGCTGGTTCCGCAGCTACCGCTGCTGCACTGGGCCAGCGCCGCCGCCCGTTGCGGCCTGCCGGTAGCGGTACGCGATGCCGACACCGTGGCCGAACCCTGGGATGCCACCGTGCTGGTGGCGGGCACCCTGACCACCGGCATCCTGGCCGGGCGACTGGGCGTGGCCTGCGTGGCCACGGCGCAAAACCTGGGTTTCATGCTGCTGGAGTTCCGATTCCAGCGAGGGGCTGGCGGTGCGGTACTGGTCGATGTCAGCCCCCACCCCGCGCTGAGCGACCTGGAGGACATTGACGCGGTGGCCCGCTGCCTTGCCGACCTGGCCGAGCGCATCCTGGTTGAAGAACCTGCATGATCCTTGTCTACGGCCACGGCGATGACCCTCCCATCGAGCGCCTGGTGGCCGCATTGCACACTGCGGGCGCACACTTCCAACTCCTCGACATTGCAGCCCTGGCCCAGGCCACGCTGCACCTGCAGGTAGGCCCGCAAGGCATGGCCGGCGAGCTGGTGGTGGTGGGCGGCGTGTGCACCGCGCTGGCCGACATCCGCGCCGTCTACGCCCGCCCGCTGGAGCCCGCCGTGGCCGACCTGGCTGAGCCCGCCAAGAAGCACGCCCTGGCCCTGCACCGCCAACTGGTGGAGTGGCTGGACGTGACCCCGGCGCGCGTGGTCAGCCGTCCGGCGGCCATGCAGGCCAATGCGTCCAAGCCGCTGCAGGCCCAGTGGATTGGCGAAGCCGGGTTTTTGGTGCCGTCCACGCTGGTTACGTCCGACGAGGCCGAAGTCCGCGCGTTTCGCCGCACCCATGGCCGGGTGGTATTCAAGTCGATCAGCGGTATCCGTTCTATCGTTACCGAGCTGGACGACACCTGGCTATCACGCATGCACCGCCTGGCCCAGCTGCCTACCCAGTTCCAGGCCCATGTGCCGGGCGTGGATGTGCGCGTGCATGTGGTTGGCCAGCAAGCTCTGGCCGCCCAAATCACCAGCACCGCCACCGACTACCGCTACGCCCACCGCAGCGGCACCGCCCCCCAGGTGGTCGCCACCACGCTCCCCCCCGCCGTGGCCGCCCAGTGCGTCGCCATGTCCCAGGCCATGGGCCTGCCCCTGAGCGGTATCGACCTGCGCCTGCGGCCCGATGGCCAGTACGTGTGTTTCGAGGTGAACCCCATGCCGGCCTTCAGCTACTTTGAGGCAGAGAGCGGGTTGCCGATTGCGGCGGCGCTGGCGGGCTTGTTGATGGGTTCTGTATAAAAAAGGCTTCTGGCGCATACGCTACCTTCGCAAGCAGCTATCAAATTTAAACTGAAGTGTTGGCCTGCTCGAACGGGCTATGCTCCGGCCATGCCTTACCGACCCGACCCTCGCCGCCAGTCTTTACGCCGCATGCAGTGGTTCGCCATCGGGCTGTTGCTGGCTTCGCTGTGCGGTTTGCTGCTCAGCCACGGCAT
Organism: Rhodoferax sp.; assembly: GCF_025354435.1. Taxonomy (GTDB): domain Bacteria; phylum Pseudomonadota; class Gammaproteobacteria; order Burkholderiales; family Burkholderiaceae_C; genus Rhodoferax_B. The sequence goes on along the minus strand of NZ_JANXMU010000007.1, from coordinate 39,141 downwards.
GGGCGGGCAGGGGGCTTGGGGCTGGCTGCGGGCATTTTGCGAGGCCTCGGCCGTCGGTGCGCTGGCGGATTGGTTTGCGGTGGTGGCGCTGTTTCGGCATCCGCTGGGCATTCCGCTGCCGCACACGGCCATCATTCCGCAGAGCAAGGACCGCATTGCCGACAGCCTGGCCGACTTTGTGCGCGACCATTTTCTGGACCCGGCCACGCTGCTGGCCAAGCTGGCGGTGTTGGACCCGGCGCAGCGCCTGGGCGAGTGGCTGCGCGACCCGGCGCGGGTGGGCTTTTGGGTGAAAGAGGCCCAGGGCATGGCGCTGGGCCTGCTGAATGTGTTTGACGACGCGCGCATGCAGCGCGCCACATTGGAGCTGGTGGTGGCGCAGGCGCGGCGCTGGGATGCGGCGGCTACGGCGGGCGAGGTGCTGGGCCTGCTGACGCAGGACGGGCGGCACAACGAACTGCTGGATGCCGGGCTGGTCAAGGTGGGGGAGTATTTGGCGCAGGACGAGGTGAAGGCGGCGGTGTCGCAACTGCTGCAGAAGCATGTGCGTAAGGAATGGCCCAAGGTGGTGGGCATGGTGGACGCGGTGGCTTCTACCTCCAAACTGGCCGACAGCATGGCCGAAAAGCTCAGCGCTTCGGCCCTGGACGAGTTGCGCGAGGTGCTGGCCCAGCCCGCGCACCCTGCGCGTCTGCGCTACCAGGCCTGGCTGGCCGCGTACATCACCCGCCTGCGCGACGACCCGGCCTTGCGCCAGGCCTGCGACGACCTGAAAGAGCGGGCCCTGACCGACCCGGCGGTGCGCCAGTTTGTGGCCTCGCTGTGGACCGACATCAAACAGCTGCTGCAGGACGATCTGGCCGATCCGCAATCCACCATTGCCCGCAACATGGAGGCGGCACTGGGCGCGGTGGGCGAGCGGCTGGCCAGCGACACCAGCCTGCGTGAAGCCCTCAACGAACATGTGATGGCCGCCGCGGGCCAACTGGCGCTGAGCCTGCGCGCGGGCGTGACTACGCATATTTCGCAGACCATCAAGGGCTGGGACGACCGCCAACTGGTGCAGGAGTTGGAGCTGAGCGTGGGGCGGGACTTGCAATTCATCCGCATTAGCGGCACGCTGGTGGGCGGCTTGGCCGGGCTGGCCATTCACGCGGTGGTCACCTGGGTGGGCTGACAAAGGAGCTACATATGTTTGCCAAAAAATGCATTGCCGCGCTGTGTGCGGCGGCCAGCTTGCTGCCATTGCCAGCCCTGGCCTGGGGTCACCAGGGCCATATGTTGGTGGGTGCCATTGCCGACCAGCTACTGACCCCGCAGGCCCAGGCCGGGCTGCAGCGCGATATGGGTTTGACGCTGGCGCAGGCGGCACCCTGGGCGGATTGCGCCAAAGGCGTGGGCCTGGGCACGCGGGGTTTTGAGTACGCAGCGGACGAGCGCTGGCCGTCGCCCGCTTGCACCCGCTTTGAGACCGCCGAGGGCGTGAAGGCCATGCAAAGCTACGCTTCCCGCAACTGGAACACCTGCGGCCAGACGCGCGATTGCCATAAAACTTACCACTACGCCGACGTGGCTTATGCGCATGGCCGCTACAAAATGGGCTACGTGGGCACCAACGACCACGACCTGGTGCATGCCATCAACGCCGCCATCGCCGAGTTGCAAGGCCAGCCGGTGCCGCCGCCATTCAGCATCACCAGCCGGGGCGAGGCCTTGCGGATGCTGGCGCACTTCATCGGTGACCTGCACCAGCCGCTGCACGTGGGGGCGCTGTATCTGGACGCGGCGGGCAACACGGTGGACCCCGATGCGCCCGGCAGCACCGAGGTACTGGAAACCCGTGGCGGCAACAGCATCGACACCGGCCACGGCAACAACCTGCACGCGCTGTGGGACGACATACCCGACGGCCTGCGTGCCGATGCCGTGCCTGCCAGCATGCTGCAGGCCGCACGGGCGCTGCGCAAGAGCCGGGCGGGCGTGGGCCGCCTGGCGCAGACCTGGGCCAGCGACACCGTGGCGGTGTCGGGTGCGGCGTTTGCGGGGCTGTCGCTAGGCCCGGCCAACATGGACAAGGGCAGCCGGGTGTGGCCTGCCACGTTTGTGGACCCGGCGGACTACCGCGCCCGGCAAAATGCCCTGCAAAGAGCCCAGCTCACCAAGGCTGGGGCGCGACTGGCGCAGCTGGTGAATGCCCTTTACGCCGTGCCCCGCTAAATCTACAGTTTTAGGCGTGAAATAGGCTTCTAGCGCATATTCCAGTTGCACAACTAGCTACAAAAAATATAGTGTGGACTGCGTCTGGGGTGTAAAGCGTGGGTTACAGTGAAGGTGATCACGGATAGCCCACACTTTCTTCTGGACCTTGGTTGGCATGACCTCCACCTCAGACGCAATCACCGCTGAATCTCCCGTAACGCAAAGCCCTTTGGTATGGCTGCCGATGGACCAACGACAGCGCGGTGGCGACGACTCTTCGCTGCCCTACCTGTATCTGGGTGACAAATACGCCCGCGCCGTGCGCGACGGGGCGCTGGCCCAGCCCGTCAGCTTTCCGCTGGCCGGTGTGGCCGACATCCCTGCGCTGCTGGCCCTGGTGGACGGAGTCATGCTGACCGGTTCGCCCTCCAACGTACATCCCTCCCATTTTGATGAACCCGTGGCCGACCCCAGCCTGCCACTGGACCCGGCGCGCGACACCCTGACCTTTGCCTTGGTGCGCCACTGCATCGCCTTGGGCGTGCCACTGTTGGGCGTGTGCCGGGGCTTCCAGGAAATCAACGTGGCCCTGGGCGGCAGCCTGCACCAGGCCGTGCACGCCGTGCCCGGCATGCTGGACCACCGCGAAGACGAGACCGCCCCCCTGGCCACCCAATACGGCCTGCGCCACGACCTGCTGATCACCCCCGATTCCGCCATGGCCCAGTGGGCCGGCGGCGTGCGGACCCAGGTGAATTCATTGCACGGCCAAGGCATCGCGCGGCTGGCGCCGGGCTTGCGCGCCATCGGCCATGCACCCGATGGGCTGGTCGAAGCCTTCGAGATCAGCGCCGCACCGGCGTTTGCCTACGCGGTGCAGTGGCACCCCGAGTGGCGCTGGTCCGAGAACACCTTTTACACCGCGATATTTGCGGCCTTTGGGGCCGCGTGCAGATCACGCCAACGTGAAAAAACGGCTTACGCAGCGCTCGATCCCTCTGGGCGGGCGCTCCGTAAGTCATAGAAAACCAACCTAACTGGAGTAGTTGCCTATGGCCGATGTCAAAAAAGAACACATGACCTTCAACGACCTGGAGAACTGGCTCAACCAGCGCCGGGTCACTGAGGTGGAATGCCTGGTGCCCGACCTGACCGGCGTGGCGCGCGGCAAAATTCTGCCCCGCGCCAAGTTCACCGAAGACCGCGGCATGCGCATCCCCGAGGCCGTGGTGGCCATGGGCGTGACCGGCGAGCTGCCGTCGCAGGGCCCGTACTACGACGTGGTCAACCCCACCGACCGCGACATGCAACTGCGCCCCGACGCATCCACCGTGCGCATCGTCCCCTGGGCCACCGACCCCACGGCGCAGGTGATCCACGATTGCTACGACCGCGAAGGCAAGCTGGTGCCATTTGCTCCCCGTAGCGTGCTGCGCCGGGTTTGCGACCTGTACGCCGAGATGGGCCTGGAGCCGGTGGTCGCGCCCGAGCTGGAGTTTTACCTGGTAGCCCGCAACACCGACCCCAACACCGTGCTGCGCCCCCCCATTGGCCGCAGTGGCCGGGCCGAAACCTCGCGCCAGTCCTACAGCATCGACGCGGTGAATGAATTTGACCCGCTGTTTGAAGAGCTCTACGACTTCTGTGAAAAGATGGAGCTGAACGTGGACACGCTGATCCACGAAGCCGGGGCAGGGCAGATGGAGATCAACTTCTTCCACGCCCACCCGCTGGGGCTGGCCGACGAGGTGTTTTTCTTCAAGCGCACGGTGCGTGAGGTGGCGCTGCGCCACGACATGTACGCCACCTTCATGGCCAAGCCTATCGAAGGCGAGCCCGGCAGTGCCATGCACGTGCACCAAAGCCTGGTCAGCAAAGCGACGGGCAAAAACATCTTCAGTAACGACGACGGCACACCGTCCGAGGCTTTCTTCCACTACATTGGCGGCCTGCAGCGCTACCAGCCTGCGGCCATGGCCCTGGTGGCCCCGTACGTCAACAGCTACCGCCGCCTGTCGCGCAACACCGCTGCGCCCATCAACACCGAATGGGGCTACGACAACCGCACCGTGGGCATCCGTTCGCCCATCTCCAGCCCGCAGGCGCGGCGCATCGAAAACCGCGTCATCGGCGTAGATGCCAACCCCTACGTGGCCATGGCCATGACCCTGGCCTGCGGCTACCTGGGCATGCAAAAGAAGATCAAGCCCAAGGCCGAGATGAAGGGCGATGCCTACTTGGCGCCGTTTTCGCTGCCGCGCAGCCTGGGCGAGGCGCTGGATTTGCTGCGCAACGAAACTGACCTGCACGACATCCTGGGCAAGGAATTCATCACCGTCTACACCGAGATCAAGGAGCTGGAGTTTGAAGAGTTCATGAAGGTGATTTCGCCTTGGGAGCGTGAGCACCTTCTGCTGCACGTCTGATCTTCAACTTCAGAAAATGCCTATGCCAAATACCGTCAATACCGCAGAAATCCAGGCGCTGGACAGCGCCCACTTTCTCCACCCTTTCACCGACTTCCAGGACCTGAACGCACGCGGCGCCAAGGTCATCACCCGCGCCGACGGCATCTACATCTGGGATTCGGAAGGCAACCGCCTGCTGGACGCGATGAGTGGCCTGTGGTGCGTCAGCGTGGGCTATGGCCGCAAAGAACTGGCCGATGCCGCCTACCAGCAAATGCTGACGCTGCCCTACTACAACAGCTTCTTCCAGACCACCAATGTGCCCGCCGCCACCCTGGCCGCCAAGCTGGCCAGCCTGGCCCCCAAAGTGGACGGGCGCGGCTTCGAGCACGTGTTTTACTCCTGTAGCGGCAGCGAAAGCAACGACTCGAATGTGCGCATGGTGCGCCGCTACTGGGACCTGCTGGGCCAGCCGCAGCGCAAGGTCATCATCAGCCGCCACAACGGCTACCATGGCAGCACCATGGCGGCGGCCTCGCTCAGCGGCATGTCGGGCATGCACGCCCAGGGCGATCTGCCGATTCCCAACATCACCCACATCGAGCAGCCCTACGGCGTAAAGAACGCCCTGCCGGGCGAAAGCGCCGACGCGTTCGGCCTGCGCGCGGCGGGCTGGCTTGAGGCCAAGATTCTGGAGGTCGGGCCCGACAAGGTGGCCGCCTTCATTGGCGAGCCGGTGCAGGGCGCGGGCGGGGTGATCATTCCCCCCGCCACCTACTGGCCGGAAATTCAGCGCATCGTGGACAAGTACGGCATCTTGTTGATCAGCGACGAGGTGATCTGCGCGTTTGGTCGCCTGGGCCACTGGTTTGCCTACGAAAAGTTTGGCTACAAGCCCGACCTGGTGACTTTCGCCAAGGGCGTGACCAGTGGCTACATTCCGCTGGGCGGCGTGCTGGTGGGCGACCGCGTGGCCAAAGTGCTGATTGAAAAGGGTGGTGAGTTCAACCACGGCTACACCTATAGCGGCCACCCGGTGGCCTGTGCGGTGGCGCTGGCCAACATCGCCATCATGGAGCGCGAAAACCTGGTCGAGCGGGTGCGTACCGATATTGGCCCCTACTTGGCGGAAAAATACAGCGCGCTCAACGAACACCCGCTGGTGGCGCACGCCGAAACCTGCGGTTTTGTGGCCGGGCTGGTGCTGGTGAAAAACAAGCAGACCGGCGAGGTTTTTGACGAGAACCTGTCGGTCGGCATGCTGTGCCGCAAGCACTGCTTTGCCAACGGCCTGGTGATGCGCGCCGTGGGCGACCGCATGATCATTGCCCCGCCGCTGGTGATGACGCACGCCCAAATTGACAAGATGGTGGCGCTGATCTTGCTATGTCTAGACCTGACGTGGCAAGAGTTGAAGGCCGCCGGGCATGTCTAGTACGGTTCAGTAGGCTTCAGCAAGCCCCCTACAATCTTTTTTCGTTTCCCCATTTTTTGGAGTTTTGACACATGAAACAGCAAGCTTTGGTTATTGCACTGTCCGCCTTGATGCTGGGCGCCTGCGGTAAAAAAGAAGAGGCCCCGGCAGCCGCAGCACCCGCGCCCGCCCCGGTGGCATCGGCCCCGGCAGCACCGCCTGCCAACACCGAAGAAAAGGTGTTGAACGTGTACAACTGGCCCGACTACATTGCGGCCGACATGGTGGCCAACTTCGAAAAAGAAACCGGCATCAAGGTCAACTACCAGACCTTCGAAAACAACGAAGCCCTGCAGGCCAAGCTGGTGGCGGGCAACAGCGGTTTTGACATCGTGGTGCCCGGCGCGGTGTTCGCCAAGTCGCAGATCGACGGCGGCCTGCTGATGAAGCTCGACAAGAGCAAGATACCCAACCTGGCCAACCTCGACCCCATCATCATGGGTAAGGTGGCCGGTGTGGATGCGGGCAACGACCACCTGGTGCCGTGGGCCTGGAGCTACACCACTGTGGCCATCAACAAGGGCAAGGTAGCCAAGGCCCTGGGCTCTACGCCGCTCCCAGACAACGTCTGGGACCTGGTGTTCAACCCCACCTACACCTCCAAGCTCAAGTCCTGCGGCATTGCTTACCTGGATTCGCCTACCGAGGTGATCCCGCCCGCGCTGCATTACCTGGAAAAGAACCCGTACTCGGCCGATGTCGCCGACCACAAGGCCGCTGGTGCCATGTTGGCCAAGGTGCGTAAGGACATCCGCTTGTTCTCCAGCACCATGATCGACGACATGGCCGGTGGCAAGGCCTGCGTGGGCCTGGGCTGGGCGGGCGACCTGAACATCGCCAAGGCACGTGCCATCGAGAACAAGAACGGCAACGACATCGAAGTGCTGCTGCCCAAAAACGGCGGCTTGATCTTCTTTGACAACCTGGCCATTCCCGCCGATGCCAAGCACCCGAACAACGCCATGGCCTTCATGGACTACTTCCTGCGCCCTGAAGTGTCGGCCTCGCTGACCAACGAGCTGAGCTACCCCACGGCCAACAAGGCCAGCATCGACAAGGTCAAGCCTGAAATCGCCAGCGACAAGACTACCTTCGTTGATGCCGACAACATGGCCAAGATGGTTTCGCCCACCAGCCTGAGCAACGAAACCCGCGAGTCCATGAGCAACGTCTACACGCTGTTTAAAAAGAGCAAATAAGCCTTTGTAGGACTGGACCGATAAGCCGCGCACCGTCTTTTGTTGGAGGTGCGCGGTTTTTTTATGTTGAAGATTGCAGGAAATCCCGCTTATGAACTTGCCGAAACCCCGCCCTGAAGGCTTCTTGCGCACCGAAAACCTGGTCAAGCGTTTCGACGGCGTGGCCGCTGTGGACAACGTGACGCTTTCGATCCAGAAGGGCGAGATCTTTGCGCTGCTGGGCAGTTCGGGTTGCGGCAAATCTACCTTGCTGCGGATGCTGGCCGGGTTTGAAACGCCAACCACCGGTGCGGTCATGCTCAACGGCGTGGACATCGCCAAGATGCCACCGTACGAGCGGCCGATCAACATGATGTTCCAGTCGTACGCGCTGTTTCCGCACCTCAACATCTGGGAGAACATCGCCTTTGGCCTCAAGCGCGAAGGCATGCCCAGCGCGCAGATCAAAACCCGTGTGGACGAGATGCTGAATCTGGTGCAATTGACCGACTTTGCCAAGCGCAAGCCGCACCAGCTCTCGGGCGGGCAGCAGCAGCGCGTGGCCCTTGCCCGCAGCCTGGCCAAGAAACCCCAGCTGTTACTGCTGGACGAACCCCTTGGTGCGCTGGACAAAAAACTGCGCGAACGCACCCAGTTCGAGCTGGTCAACATTATCGAATCGGTGGGTGTGACCGTGGTGATGGTGACCCACGACCAGGAAGAAGCCATGACCATGGCTTCGCGCATCGCCGTGATGAGCAAAGGCAAAGTGCTGCAGGTGGGCACGCCCAAAGAAATTTACGAACACCCCACGAACCGCTTCGTGGCGGACTTCATCGGCAACATCAACCTGTTTGACGGCCATCTCAGCGTGGACGAGCCCGACCGCTGCGAGGTCACCACCGAGCAGGGTGTAGTGCGCGTGGGCCACGGCATCAGCGGCACGCTGGGCATGCCGCTGGCGGTGGCGGTGCGGCCCGAGAAAATCTCCATCTCCAAGGAGCGGCCTGCGGATGTGGGCTACAACCTGTTTAGCGGCACGGTGCGCGAAATCGCCTACTTTGGCAGCTACAGCAGCTACATCGTGGAAATGCCCGGTGGCCGCCGCGTCAAGGTGACCGAGGCCAACCAGAGCCGCCACGACAACAGCGACATCACCTGGGACGACAAAGTCTTCTTCTGGTGGGACGACGTAGCCCCTGTCACGCTCACCCAGTAAGGAGAGTTTGCTATGCAATTCTTGAAATGGGCCCGGTTGATCCCCGGCGCGCGCTTCGTCATCGGCGTGCCTTACCTGTGGCTGGTGTTGTTCTTTGTGGCACCGTTTTTGATTCTGGTGCGCATCAGCGTGACCGACATGGGCAACGGCGTAGACCCGTTTGCCCCGCTGATGACGGCGGTAGATGGCGTGTGGCACATCCTGCTGAAGTACCACAACTACCTGTCCATCGTAGGCGAGCCGGGCGATGACGGCGTGATGGTGTGGGGCCAGACCATCTACATCGAGGCCTACATCACCTCGGTGAAATACGCGTTCTGGACCATGGTGCTGTGCCTGTTCATCGGCTACCCGTTTGCCTATTTCATCGCCCGCGCCAAGCCCAGCCGCCAGCCCGCGTTGCTGATGATGGTGATGCTGCCGTTTTGGACCTCGTTTCTACTACGCGTCTACGCCTGGAAGGGCATCCTGGCCGACCAAGGCGTGTTGAACAACCTGCTAATGTGGATCGGCATTACCCACGAACCCATCCAGATGCTCTACACCGACGTGTCCATGTTGGTCGGCATGACCTATGTGTACTGCCCGTTCATGATCCTGCCGCTGTACGCGAATCTGGTGAAGATGGACTTTCGCCTGCTGGAGGCCGCGCACGACCTGGGGGCGTCGCCCTGGCACGCCTTCTGGCTGATCACCGTGCCGCTGAGCAAGGCGGGCATCATCGCCGGGTCGATGCTGGTGTTCATCCCCAGTGTGGGTGAATTTGTGATCCCGTCCCTGCTAGGCGGGGCCGAGAACCTGATGATCGGCCGGGTGGTGTGGGATGAAATGTTCAGCAGCAACAACTGGCCACGGGCCTCGGCGCTGGCGATCGTGATGATCCTGTTTATCCTGATTCCCATGGCCATCTACAACCGGTATAGCGGCGCTGCCAATGCGCCTAAGGAAGCCTGACATGAAGCGTTTCATCCAGCAATACTTCGGCCGCTTCTGGCTCGCAGCGATATACCTGTTTTTGTACTTTCCCTTGTTTTTCTTGGTCATCTTTTCGTTCAACAGTACGCGGCAAGACGGCGTGTTTACTGGCTTTTCGTTGCGGTGGTATTCCGCGCTGATGGGCGATTCGCGGCTGGTAGAGGGCTTCTTCTTGTCGCTCAGGGTGGCCGTAATCACCGGCACGTTGTCCACCATCCTGGGCGCGTTTGCGGCCTTTGTGCTGGTGCGTTATGTGCGTTTCAAGGGACGCACCATGTTCGCCGGACTGGTCAGTGCGCCGCTGGTGATGCCCGAGGTGATCATCGGCCTGTCGCTGCTGCTGCTGATGGTGGCGGTGCAGCGTGCGCTGGGCTGGCCCGACCGCGGTGCGATCACGATTGTGCTGGGGCACACCTTGCTGGGCATGGCCTACGCCACGGTGGTCATCACCGGCCGCCTGCGCGAGATGGACCGCTCCATCGAAGAAGCCGCCATGGACCTGGGCTGCCGCCCGTTCCAGGTGTTCTTTCTGGTCACGCTGCCCAACATCGCGCCCTCGCTGGTGGCGGCGTGGATGCTGACCTTTACCCTGTCGTTCGACGACGTGGTGATCTCGGAGTTTTTGTCCGGCCCCGGCGTAACCACATTGCCGCAGGTGATTTTTGGCTACGCCCGGCGCGGCGTGAACCCGTCAATCTATGCTGCGGCTGCCATTTTGATCACTGTGGTCAGCATCGGCATCATTGCCTACAGCGTCCTCATGGCCCGTCAGCAAACCCGCCGGGCGCGCGAGATGCAAGCGGCTGCGGCTGCATAAGAGCGTTCTAAGGAAACACCTGCATGTTCAATATCTCTGATCTCAAACTCGACGGCCGCGCCCTCATCAACGGTAAACGTGTGCAGGGCGGGGCGGTTTTCACCAAAACCTCGCCCGTCGATGGCCGCGTGCTGGCCGAAGTCACCCGCGGCGGCGAGGCCGAGATCGACCTGGCCGTACAGGCCGCCCGCGCCGCGTTTGACGATGCCCGCTGGCGCGGCCTGCCCCCGGCGCAGCGCAAGCGGGTGATGGTGAAGTTTGCCGACCAGCTACTGGCCCACGCCGACGAGCTGGCGCTGACCGAAACCCTGGATATGGGCAAACCTGTACGCTACGCCCGCGCCGTGGACGTGAATAGCGCAGCCAACTGCATCCGCTGGTACGGCGAAGCGGTGGACAAAATTTATGACGAAATAGCGCCCACCGGCAGCCAGTCGCTGGCGCTGATCACCCGCGAACCGGTGGGGGTGGTGGGGGTCATCGTGCCCTGGAACTACCCGATGATCATGGCCGCCTGGAAGATCGCCCCGGCCCTGGCCGCAGGCAATTCCATCGTCTTGAAACCCAGCGAAAAATCGCCGCTTACCGCCCTGCGCCTGGCCGAACTGGCGCTGGAAGCCGGCATTCCCCCCGGCGTGTTCAATGTGGTGCCTGGCTTTGGCCTGGAAGCCGGTGAACCGCTGGCCTTGCACATGGATGTGGATTGCATTGCCTTCACCGGCTCAACCAAGGTCGGCAAGCGCATCCACGTGATGGCGGGCCTGAGCAACCTCAAGCGCGCCTGGACCGAGCTGGGCGGCAAGTCGCCCAACATCGTGTTTGCCGACTGCCCGGATCTGGACCGGGCTGTGGAGGCGGCCATGGGTAGCGTGTTCTTCAACCAGGGCGAGAGCTGCAATGCCCCTTCGCGCCTGCTGGTCGAGGCCTCGATCAAAGACGCGTTCCTGGAAAAAGCCCTGGCCCTGGTGCCGCGCTACGCCCCCGCCAACCCGCTGCTGCCCGACACCATCATGGGCGCGCTGGTCGACAAAACCCAGATGGATACCGTGCTGGGCTACATTGCGGCAGGCCAACAAGACGGTGCAAAATTGATAGCTGGTGGTGCTCAGGTGATGGGCGATAGCGGCGGTTTTTATGTACAACCCACGATCTTCGACGGCGTAACCAACCGCATGCGGATCGCCCAGGAGGAAATCTTCGGTCCGGTGCTGTCGGTGCTGTCGTTCACCGATGCCGCCGAGGCAGTGCGCATCGCCAACGACAGCATCTACGGCCTGCAAGCGGCGGTCTGGACCCGCGACATCAATAAGGCCCACGGCGTGGCCCGCGCCCTCAAAGCCGGTACGGTGCACGTCAACCAATACGACGAAGACGACATCACCGTGCCCTTCGGCGGCGTGAAGCAAAGCGGCGTGGGGCGCGACAAGTCGCTGCACGCTTTCGACAAGTACACTGAACTCAAGACCACCTGGATTCGGATCGATAGCCCGCTCTAGCCGTACGGCTGCACGCTCTGGGGCCCGGGCGTTTGCAGGCGGTAGATCGGGGTATTCCTGGGTTTTCGACTACAAACGCGTACCGGCATCGCGCATTTCCGTACCAGACGCGGCGGCGTTTGTGTTTATCGTTGCACCACTGAACACACCACTCCAGGATGCAACCCATGACAAACGCTATTCCCCAACGCCAGGTCGGCACCACCGACGTACACATCACCACCCTCGGCTTCGGTGGCAACGTGCTTGGCAACCTGTATGCCGCCGTGCCCGACGAGGTCGCCAAAGACACCGTGCTGGCCGCCCAGCAGTCGGGCGTGAACTACTTCGACACCGCCCCGCTGTACGGCCACGGCCTGTCGGAGCGCCGTCTGGGCGACGCACTGCGCGCGCTGCCACGTGAGTCGTTTGTGCTGTCCACCAAGGTCGGCCGCCTGCTCAAGCCCCATGGCCGCGTGCCGCCGCCCAAGCTCAAACCGTCGGAAGGCGGCATTTTTGTGGACGAGCTGCCGTTCTCGCCGCACTTCGATTTCTCGTACAGCGCCACCATGCGCTCGTTTGAGGATTCGCTGCAACGCCTGGGCCTGAACCGCATCGACCTGCTGCTGATCCACGACTGCGACGAATGGTCGCAGGGTGCCAACTACCGTACCGCCCTGAAAACCGTGGAAACCGGCGCGCTCAAAGCCCTGCAAGAGCTCAAAAGCGCGGGCCTGATCGGTGGCTATGGTGCCGGTGTCAACCAGTTTGAGGCTTGCGAGGACCTGATGGACCTGGGCCCGTTCGACTGCTTTTTGCTAGCCGGGCGCTACACCTTGCTGGAGCAGGGCGCGCTCGACACCTTCCTGCCGCGCTGCGTAAGGGAGGGCGTGTCCGTCATCCTGGGCGCGCCGTTCAACTCGGGCATTTTGGTTACCGGTGCCACGCCCGATGCCCGTTATAACTACCTGCCCGCTACGGATGAGGTCAAGGCCAAGGTAGCCCACATCGAGCAGGTCTGCGCCGCCCACCAAGTGCCGCTGGCGGCTGCCGCGCTGCAGTTCGTGCTGGGCCACGCCTCGGTGGCCACCGTCATCCCCGGTGCCAAGTCAAGGGCCGAGGCCGAGCAGAATGCGCGCTGGACGACGCTGCCCATCCCCGCAGCGTTTTGGGAGGAGCTGAAAGCCGCAGGTCTGGTACGCAGCGACGCACCCACATAACTTACTCACCCCCAGGCTGCAGTGCTTCGCATTTTTCGCCAACCCCTTTGCTGGGGGTAACACCAGCAGCCTGGCAAAGTCAGCTCTGCGGTGGTTGTGGATGGCGAGCGTTCTGTCTGCACGAGAGGTGTGCGGAGTGACATCCGCGACGTATAAAAGCACAACCTTTTCACACCCATGCCACAAGCACCCACCCAGCGCCGCAACATCGCCCCCGAGATCGAGCACGACCTGGTGCGCGATCCGCGCCTGGGCTACGAGGCCCCGGTAGACCAGGAATTCGTGCGTTGCGTCGAGCATGGCAGCCCGACGCCCCTGGAACGTTGGCACTGCCACGACGAGTATGAGTTGCAGCTCATCGTGGGCGCGCATGGCCGCGCTTTTGTGGGCGACTACGTGGGCTTTTTCGAGCCCGGCCACCTGGTGCTGACCGGCCCGCGTCTGCCGCATAACTGGGTCAGTACCGACCTGCCGCCTGACGGCCTGGCTGTGCGCAGCCTAGTGGTCCAGTTCCGCGAAGGGCCGCTGCGCGACGGCATGCGCGTGATCCGTGAGCTGGAAGAAACCCTACCGCTGCTGGAGCGCGCCCGCCACGGCATCGAATTCTTTGGCCTCAGCGACACTGTGCGCGAGCGCTTTTACCGCATCAAACAAAGCCACGGCCTGGAGCGCTTTGCCGAATTCGCCCAGCTGCTGTGCCTACTGGGCCGTTGCACCGACTACCGTTTGCTGTCTAGCGACTACCTGCCGGTGAATGGCCCCGACCTCACCCTGTCCGCCATCAACAAGGTCGTTGCCCATGTCAACACCCACTACGCTGAAGCCTTGCCCCTGGGCGAGATGGGCGGGCTGGTCGGCATGGGCGAGAGCGCGTTCTCCCGCTTCTTCAGCAAGAGCACCGGCTTGACCTTCACCACCTACGTCAACCGCCTGCGCGTAAACCGCGCCTGCCAGCTGCTAATGGAGCGCGACAGCTACGTGTCTAGCGTATGCTACGCGGTGGGGTTCAACAACGTGGCGAACTTCAACCGGCGGTTTTTGGAGGTGAAGGGAATGACGCCGACGCAGTTTAGAAAGCAGGCGGCAGGGCGGTTTGCGGAGGGGTAGGGGGTGGCGAGGGGTGTTATTTCCAAACTGCGAGTGGCTTCTACGTAGACGCTGCCCGGTGCGCAGCAAACGCCGCAAAGCGACACTCTTTGGTTACGCGTCCGTGCCGAGCAACATGTTAAACCGCATGAGCTTGTAGCCAAGCGCCTATCAAAAATGCCGGGATCGGCAACAAGACAGAGGTAACCTTCGACCAGAACGGAATGGGCAAGTAGTAAGGTACGAGGTTGGCATGCCCATGCACTTGCATATGGCCTCTGGCGTGTACGCGGATGTTTGCATATGACGGCTAACGTTGGCGTTGTCCGGCGAGCAGCACGGGCCGCTCAGCGGCCTTACACCGCTGCGAGTCCGTGACGAACAACGTGTTAGGCACGTTGTATCCAGCCATAAGGAAAACCGTAGCGCCACACATTGAAGAGTTCCCCTGAGTTGTCAATACCGGTTGCGCGAAGAATTCGTTCAAAGTACCTTAGCAATTGCTCGCGTTCCTCAGAATCAGTCGGCTGAAAAGTAGTCAATGCTGCTTTCATTTTCGCCAACACGAAAGACCGGCGTTGGTTCCGAAGAAGTTCGGCTGTCAAGTCGTCCAACAATCCATCAACAGCCAGCTGCGCGATCACGCGGATGGCTTCGTTTGGGGTGCCCGGATAGTGATTGGGCATATCTTCGACAAACTTTTGTTCATTCCGCAACTCTCTTAAGCTAGCCAACGACACCGGAGTGATGTTTAGGGAGTTATCTCCCAGACCTGTCGGCCAGACAACAAAAAGCAGACCTGTGACACCAGCGATGAAGACAAGTGCCAACACCGCGAGCAGGGCCAGGAAGATCTTTAAGGCAATTGCGGTCAAGTGAGCTGCCTAACGTGATGTACACCGCAAACCCTGAGGTTTAAATCGGCTGCTGAGGTTTAAATCATCCATCAAAATCTTCTGGAAACGGCTTGTAGACTGGTTTTTCAAGCGGGCAATAAATTTTTATACAGGTATAAAAATCCAGACAAACCCCGCATTCCAGACGATCAATCACTATAGCCTGCCAAAGCCTTGCAGTAGAGATTGCGCCGCTGGGGGCATATCTCAGCCAGGGACTCGGACACCCACCTAAGGCTCACCAATCCGCCAAAGGGGTCGGAGCACGAATGCGGGCAAGCAGACGACACGACAACAGGCAATTCAGCGCGCAATTGTGATTCGACCCCTTTGGCTACCGCCCGTGCAGTCGGCACAGATTGCTTCCCTTTTGATAGTCAAAAATAGGAGCTGCTCGTGCTCGTCTGGTAAGCACAGGCAGCCATTTTGGTATCTAAAAATTGACCCGAAAACCTGGCATGGCCGAACGCAGCAGGTTCCGTGCACCCCAGACCCATCCCGCCCGATTGGCGCTTTGCCACTTTACCGCCTATGCTTAATTCCCGGTACCGGGGAAAAGGCCTGGATGCCCTTGCACCCGTGCCGCCGGATAGTGCGAAAGGACTGCATATGCTGGCCCATGCTGCTGTGACGACCATGCTGCCCGTGGTGGATATGGCGCGGGCGCGCGCGTTTTACGAACACTGCCTGGGCTTGGTGCCCAGTGGCTTTCGGCCCGACGGCAAGTTCATCTACCAGGTGGGTGGCAGCACGCTGGCGCTGTTCCCCAAGCCGGAGGGGACCAAGGCCGAGCACACCGCCATCAGCTTCCAGGTGCCCGACATCGGCACCAGCGTGGCCGCGTTGAAGCAGTCGGGCGTGGTGTTCGAGGATTACGACCTGCCAGGGTTCAAGACGGTGGACCACGTGTGCGTGCTGGGCGCGGAGAAGGCGGCCTGGTTCAAGGACCCCGAGGGCAACTACCTGTGTATCCACCAGGACATCGGCTAAACCTTGGCCCACCCCATGGGCGCAGAACCCGTCGTGCCGATGTCCTACGCCACTCCCACGCCCCGACCGACAGACGGTGCACTAACCTGGCCGGTCAATGGGCTGACACATGCACCAACCGCAAGAGGCCCCAAATGCAAAACTTTGAACTCACCAGCAGCATGCTCACCATGGGTGGCGCGTTCTACCCCACGGGCTATGTTTTCGCCATGTTTGCGCGCCAGGAAGATGCACAGCAGGTGGTCGCGCTATTGGCCAATGACAATCCAGAAAAGCCAACCCTGCTGCTGTCGCCACAGTCCGTGCTGGACAACCTGCCCCACACCATCGCCGCCGCCGACACGCCCTTGCCTTCGGTGGGTGCCGAGGCTACCAGCGTCAGAGAATACGTCGAGCTGGCTCACCAGGGCCATTGCGCGCTCATGGTGTACGCGTCCAAAGCCAAAGAGTCCGAAGCCGTGATGGATGCCATCCGCAGCGTGCCGTTTTCCTGCGCCAAGAAATACCGCACGCTGGTGATTGAAGACCTGAGCTGACACGGCGGCAGATGGGTGCAGTCGGTATGGATTGCTTCTGTTTTTATAGTCAGAAATAGGAGCGGCTTGTGCTCGTCTGGTAAGCACAAGAAGCCAATTTTGCATCTGAAAATGGCCTGAAAAACTGAAATTGGTGTGAAGGCCAGCCAGGAGCCAAACGCCCTCCAGTTCGCGACCGGCGCGATGCCCGGCGCAGCCGGGCGGATCCCGCTCCCCGGGGTCCCCATCTGTGTGCGCCGAGGAGCGCAGCTTCAAGTGGACCAGGGCCCGCGATTGTTTGAGCCGCAGGCGAGTTCGAGCGGGACCCCACTTGGAGCGAGCACCGCAGGTTCCCGTAGCGCTAGCGGAGGGCGCAGACAGTTGGGGTGGCCTTTTCTTTAGTGCCTTTCTTTTGGCCATGCAAAAGAAAGGTACTGCGCCGCCGGGCGCAACTCCCGGCCAGGGATGCGCATGACACCCACAAAACGTCAACGCCAACCCGCCAATCGGGGTCAGAGCACGCACGCGACTGGGCGGGAGGGTTGGCATCCACTTTTGGCGCGCGTGGATGATCTGACCCCCATTGGCTACCACCCGTACAGCCGTACAGATTGCTTCTCTTTTGATAGTAAAAAATAGGAGCCTCTCGCGCTTGTCAGATAAGCACAGGCGGCCGATTTAGCATCTGAAAATAGGTTCGAAAACCTACATCCGCAACGCCCCCGCATACCCCGTCATCTCCAGATACCCGTGCCCGATCAAAAGCCCCTGCGCATCCAGCAGGCGGCTGAGTCCTTCCCAGTACACGGCACCGGTGGAGCCCCGACTGTCCAGCTCCTGGTTGTCCAATACCGCCTGCACGCTGAACCGCCCCATCGGCGTATCCAGCGCCCATTCCACCGGATAGCGCGCCTGGTTCGCCGGGCTGGTCCAGACGCGGCCGGGGGTGAAGCGGGTTGCGCCGGGCTGAAAGATGGTGAGCGCACCTTGGGCTGTGCGGTGCGAGCCGCCGTCCCACAGGGTGCTGCCGTCTTGGCGGCGGATGCGGAAGGCCATCAGGGCGCTGCCGTCTTGCAGGTTCATGCCTAGCCAGTCCCAGCCTACGGCTTCGGGGTGCAGGTAGGCGTTGCTCCATTCGTGGTCCAGCCAGGCGCGGCTGGTGTCGGGCGTGATCTCGAAGCGCTGGCCTTGCAGTTGCAGGTGGCCGCTGACGGCCAGTTGCGGCTGGCTGACGTAGTAGCTGGCCTGGTCGATTTGGGGGCCTTTGCGCGACAGGCCTTGGCTGCCTTGCAGCACTAGCGCCTGGGTGGGTGCGAGCTGCAGGTGCAGGCCGAAGTCGCGGGCGGGCAGGTCTGCGGTATAGGTGGTGCCGGTGCGCACCAGCGCCCAGTCGCGCAGGCGCACCGCGGTGTCGGCCTCGCTGGCCTGGGCCACGCCAAAACCGGCGCGGGCAATGCGCTGGTCGTGCCAGAGTTTTTTGCCCTGCACGTCGGTGAGGGCGGCATGGGCGAACAGCAGTTGCTTGGCGGCGAAGCGGGAGGCCATGCTCTGGGTGGCGGCCACGCGGCTGCGGAAAAAGGTGAGCTGGAAGCCGAATTCGCGGCTGCCGGAGAGGGCCCGCCCGGTGACGTACCACCACTCGGTGCCAAAGTCCGGGTGGCTGCCCAGGTCGCGCGGGAAGTACATGTCGGCGGGGGGCAGGGCGAATGCACCCCCGCCCAGGCTGGCCAGGGCTAGGATTAAGTAGTTACGCCGATGTATCACCAATCCTCCTTCACCGCCAACACCGCGTCTTGCCCGGCCGCCGCCCGCCCGGCCAGCCAGGCTGTGACCGTGCCGGCCAGCACCACGGCGGCGCACAGCAGCAGCAGGCGGGGCCAGGGCAGGTGCAGGTCCATAGTCCAGTGGAAGCTTTGCGGGTTCACCACAAACACCAGCACCATGGACACGGCCAGGCCCAGCGCCAGCCCGGCCACCGAGCCGATCAGCGTCCAGGCCGCACCTTCACCGGCCACCACGGTCAAAATCTGCCGCCGCGTCAGGCCCAGGTGGGCCAGCAGTCCGAATTCCTTGCGCCGCGCCAGCACCTGGGCACTGAAGCTGGCCGCCACGCCAAACAGGCCGATGGCAATAGCGATGGCCTGCAGCCAGTAGGTTACGGCGAAGCTGCGGTCAAAAATCTTCAAAGAGATGGCGCGGATCTGGCCCACCGACGAGAACTCCAGCGGCGCATCGCTGAGGGCGCGGACCGCCGCTTGCACCTGGGCTTCTTGCGCGCCGTCTTGCAGCCATAGCGCCATGTCGTTCACCTGCTCGTCGCCGGTCAGGCGCACAAAATCGGCCTGCTCCATGCTGATGGCACCAAACTGCCGGGCGTAGTCGCGCCATACGCCTGCTACATAAAAAATAGCTGGTGGCGTAGGTGCTGTCTGCGCTAGAGGCATAAAAGCCTTAAAAAGTGGTGCAAACGTGGTGCCGGGCCGGGCACCGTACAAATCCACCATCGGCTCGCTCACGTAGATGCCGATCTGCTCCTTGGGTACCGGCAGCGCGTTGCCCACCAGCGGCAGGCTGCGGGCCGGGTCACCGATCTGCCGGGCGATCAGCGCCACGCTGGGTTTGCCGGGGTCGAGCAGCAGGGCGCGGCTGCGCTGGGTGGCGACGCGCTGCACGCCGGGGATCTGGGCAACCGCTTGGACGAATGTGGGCGGCAGCGTCAACGCGTCGTTGCCCGCGCTGGCGGTGGGGCTGCGCACATAGAGGTCGGCAGGCAGCACCACGTCCAGCCACTGCACCATGGAATCCCGAAAGCTGGCCACCATCACCGTCAGCGCCACTGCCAGGCTCAGCGAGGCCACCACGCCGCTGACGGCCACGGCCGCACTTTGCCGCACCCGGCGCGCCCGCTCTATTGCCAGCATGGGCAGCAGCCGGTGCGCCAGCAGCGGGGCCAGCCGGTCGTACAACGCGGCAATCAGCCATGGCAGGGCAGTGATGCCACCCACCAGCAGCAAGGCTACCGACAGGTACGCGCCCAGCGGAATGCCGAATACCGGCGGGGCCAGCGCCAGCAGCAGGCCCAGCGCGATCAAAACCCAACTCATCCAGCTTGCCGAGGCACGGCCCAAATCTGCGCCCAGGCCTTTGAGCGTTTGCGCCGCAGGCAAACGCTGCGCCGCCCGCGCGGGCCACCAGCCGCCCACCGCTGCCGCCGCCACGCCCAGCGCGCCGTACACCAGGGCGGCGGTCGCGTCCCACTGCAGGCGCGGAGCCACTCCAGCAAAGTAGCCGCCGCCCAAATCCCCGCCCAGCACGCGCAGAGCCAGTGCCGCCAGCGCTGTGCCCAGCGCAATGCCCGCCAGGCTGCCGATGCCGCCCAGCACCAGCGATTCCGCCAGTACCAGTTGCAGCCGCTCGCGCCCGGTCAGGCCCAGCACGCCCAGCAGCGCAAACTGCTGCGCCCGCTTGGCCACGCTGAGCGACAGCACCGAGAACACCAAAAATGCCCCGGTGAACAGCGCCACCAGCGCCAGCACCGTCAGGTTGACCCGGTAGGCGCGTGACAGGTTACTGACCCGCTGGGCCGCATCGCCCGGCTCGGCGGCGGTAATGCCGGACGGCAGGGCCAGCGCCTGCACAAATGCCGCGTGGTCCACCCCGGCACGCAGCCGCAGGTCGATGCGCGAGAGCTGGCCCAGCGCGTTGAATGCGTCTTGCGCTGCGCCAATGTCCATCACCGCCAGCGCCGGGCCGGTGGCGGCCACCGAGCCTGCGGTCTGCAGGGTTGGCCCGTTTTGCAAATGCACCGGTTGGGCCAGCGCCTGCTGGGCTGCGGGGTTCAAGAACACCGCGTCGGGCGCAAACAGGGCCAGACGGTTGGCATCTTTGTTGGGCACCGGCATCACACCGGGGGCCACTGCCGCCACCACCAAGGCATCCACGCCAAGCACCTTCAGCGGCACACGTTGCCCGGCGGTGTCCAGCGCAAAGGTCGCCACCTCCAGCACCGGACTGGCCACGGCCACGTCGGGATGGGTGGCCACGCGCGCATACACCGCCTCGTCAAACCGCCCCTGCGTGGCCCGTAGCTCCAGGTCCGGCTGCCCACCTACGGCGCTGACGGCGCTGGAGAACTCGCTCAGCGCCGACGCGTTGATGAGCTGCACCGAAAACGCCAGCGCCACCCCCAGCATCACCGCCACCACGGCGGCTGCGTTGCGCCAGGGGTGGTGTTTGAGTTCTTGCCAGGAGTAGGTGCGCAGCAGGGCACGCAGGGGGGAGGGCATGCGGATTGCGTTAGCGCCAAAAACTATCAAAACGATAGCTGCCAGCGTAGGTTTTATATGCGCTAGCGGTCGGTTTCATGCCTGAATTCCGTCCACCCGCAGCTGCAGCACCCGGTCGGCCCGCGCCGCGGCGGCTTGCGAATGGGTGACCAGCACCAGGGCGGCACCCTGGGCGCGGGTTTGGGCCAGCAATGCGTCCATCACCTTGGCGGCGGTGGTGGGGTCGAGGTTGCCCGTGGGCTCGTCGGCCAGCAGCAGGGCCGGGCGGTGTACCAGGGCACGGGCGATGGCGACGCGCTGGAGCTGGCCGCCGCTGAGTTGCTGGGGCAGGCGCGCACCCAGACCTTCCAGCCCCACCGCAGCCAACAGGCTTTGCACGCGGGCATCGTCTTGTTGGCCCAGCAGCATCAGCGGCAAGGCCACGTTTTGGATTACGTCCAGGTGCGGCAAGACGTGGAAGGCCTGGAACACGAAGCCCACTTGTTTGCGCCGCAGCAGGGCACGCTGGTCGTCGCTGAGGCCGCCCAAATCGACGCCACCGATGTGTACGCTGCCGCTGTCCCAGCTGTCCAGTCCGGCCATGCAGTTGAGCAGGGTGGATTTGCCTACGCCGGATTCGCCGACGATGGCGACGAACTCGCCGGGCTGCACCTGCAGCGAGACGTTGGCGAACACGGTGCTGTCGCCGTAGCGTTTGCTTAAACCTTCAATGCGCAGACTCATACCGATTGCTCTACCAGGGCCAGCACCTGCTGCAGCGCATCTGGCGCATCGCAGGCGACGATGTGGCGCTGCGGCATGGAGCGCAGCCAGGTGACTTGGCGTTTGGCCAGCTGGCGGGTGGCGAAGATGCCGCGGTCGCGTAGCTCGTCCATGGGCAAAGTGCCTTCCAACGCCTCCCAGGCCTGGCGGTAGCCGACGCAGCGCATACTGGGCAGGTCGGCGTACAGGTCGCCGCGGGCACGCAGGGTCACCACTTCGTCCAGAAAGCCTGCGGCCAGCATCTGGTCAAAGCGCAGGGCGATGCGTTCGTGCAGCCAGGCGCGATCGTCAGGTTCCAAGGAAATAAGGGTTGTAGCGCATATTCTGTCTGCGCGAGCAGCTACGTCTTTTGTAGCGTGGAAGCTGGACAAAGGCTGGCCGGAGGCACGCCACACTTCCAGTGCCCGCTGGATGCGTTGGGTGTCCATGGGTTGCAGGCGGGCGGCGGTGACCGGGTCTACCAGCGCCAACTGGGCGTGCATGGCGGGCCAGCCGTGTTCGGCGGCCTCGGCTTCGATGGTGGCACGCAGGGCCGGGTGGGTACCTGGCATGGGGTCGATGCCGTCAAACAAGGCCTTGAAGTACAGCATGGTGCCGCCCACCAGCAGCGGCAGGCGGCCGCGGGCGTGGATGGCATGCAGTAATTCTTCGGCATCGCGCACGAATTCGGCAGCGCTGTAGGCCTGCAGCGGGTCGCGGATGTTGATGAGGTGGTGCGGCACCTGGGCCAGTTCGGTGGCGCTGGGTTTGGCCGTGCCAATGTCCATGCCCCGGTAGACCAGGGCCGAATCGACGCTGATGATCTCGACATCCCAACGTTGGGCAATGGCCAGTGCGGCGGCGGTTTTACCCGAAGCGGTGGGGCCTGCGAGGGCGATGCAGCGGGGGAGCGGGTGGGTTGGCAGCACTATAGAAACGTCAGGCAAAGGGCGACGGGCAGCGGCGCTTTGTGCTGCATTTGCCCCAATACAGGTTGTAGGCGAGACACCAGCCTCTTCACCCCGTTGACCAGGGTGGAATACGCGGAATAGGTCGAAAACATGAGGAGGTTAGACCAGGTCCTTTGGTACAGAAAAACATGGCCGCGCAGTTTGGGCACATTCGATGACTGGTAGGAATGCTCGGGGCTGCCGTAGCCGTAGTCAATAAGCGATATTTTCAAATTATCAATCAGGTCTTCAATCGCCAAATGCAATACCGATGTGCCCGGAGAGTATTCGGCCTTGTCTTGGTCGTACAGAATATTATGGATATGGTAAGTGCCCTCGGCCTTGATGCCGATAATAATGGCGTGGGCAATTCCATTGCATTTAAGAATATAGCTGAGTTTTATTTTCTTCTGGGCTAAATTGGTAAATTGCTCTTCATTTAAAAAGCTTTTGAGAGTCTGCACTGGAAGCAATTTTTTAATCGCTTCTGTCAGCTCTGGAATGTGCTCGGGGGCATCTATGCGTACCAACTGCAGCAGGCCTGCATTTTTCTCCAAGAGCTTGATTTGGCCATTCAGATTGTAGCGTTTTTTGGCTTTGAAATGGCCCAAGTAAGACGCATAGGTGTCAGGTAAAGGTGTGGTGTGGCAGGCACGCCAGCCGTCTTTGACAAAAATGCCGTACTTTTTCCGGATGCTTTTAGAGCTTCGCAGTTGCTGGTAAAAATCACTGTCTTTGGGCAGTGATTGCATGGCGATAGTATTTTTTTCTGGGAAATTCTGAAATATTGAATCTATCAACGCTTCGCGTAGCGATAAATTATCGGTCGTCAGTGGAATACTGCCCAGTAATGCAATGGCGCGCAGCCTCAAATGCAGCACAGTGTAGTTGCCAATATTAAGGCACAGAGTGCGCCGCCCGGCACGCAAGGGTAAAACGGCTATTATTTCTTGGCTTAGTGCGTCTTTGGCTACCAGCAGTTCCTGGCTGTTTCCTTTGTTGGGAATTTGGGATATGAACGCAAAATATTCGGGCGTCTGGAATACTTTTTCAGGGCTTTTGCTGTGCGCTAATAGTGTTTGCCAAGCCTGTTGCAGAGCGGGTTCTAAGGGGCCGGCGGTTAAAAGCTCGGTGCTGAAAGGGATGTCTGCCTTTGGATCGTGCAAAGTGAGCATACGGTTTAAGCGATCACAGCACAGATCCGCGCAGCACCATGTTGCCCAGCAAAGCCACAAGTAGCGTGGCGCAGGGGCACCAAGACCGAGGAGTTGTACGTGTAAGTGCTAGCCATAGGGTCCTCGGTAATAAAGTGCCTGCACTGAGAGCGGGGCAAGTTTGAGTTTGCAGTCACTTTACGTTCAAACACGCATCTTGTTTGGCTTTTCCCCGGCTACCGCACGGTGTACGGGTGCCGGGGTCGGGCGTGGGGGTGCCGTCGGCATCCATGCGCACGGCTACTGTATTCCAGCTCTGTACGCCATGCTTGTCCACGGCCATGCGCAGTAGCCAGCCCAGCTTGGCGGCGGGTAGTTCAAAACCGTCAAACACCAAATTACCCAGGCTCCAGATCACCGGCTTGCCCAGCACCATGTCGGTACCCTGGGTGACGTGCGGGTGACTGCCCACCACGGCGTCGGCCCCGGCCTGCACCATCAACTTGGCCAAGTCGCGCTGGCGCTGACTGGGCTCGGGTTCGCGCTCCCAGCCCCAGTGCATGAAAGGGATCACCACGTCGGCCCCGGCGGCTTTGGCGGCGCGGATGTCGGCCACCACTTCGCTGTCTTCGCTCCAGGCCACACCGGGCCAGTCGGCCCCGGCCTCGAAGGAGCGTGGTTTGAATTCGTCGTAGCCCAGCAGGGCGATGCGGATGCCATTTTTGGCAATCCAGTAGGGCATGTGGGCCGCGCGCAGGTTGGCCCCGCCGCCAAAGGCCGCAATGTCCACGCTGCGCAGGTGCGCCAGGGTTTCCATGAAGGCATCGCGGCCGAAGTCACCGCTGTGGTTGTTGGCCACCGACATGGCGGCGAACCGGCCTTTGAGCACGTTGACAGTGTTGGGCGCGGCGCGGAAAGTGTAGATTTTGTTGTCCAGCGGCGTACCTGTGGTGGTGCTGGCAATCGAGGTTTCCAGGTTGGCGATGGCCACGTCGGCCGCCTGCAGCAACGGGGCGATGGGGGCCAGCGGGTCGCCACCGGCGGCAATCAGGCGGCCCGGGCCGTCGTCAAGCATCACGTCACCGCCGAAGATCAGTTGGACGGTGGGCGCAGCGGCGTGGCACCAGAGGGGCAGGCAGGCCAGTACAGCAAGGAGGGCCGGTTTGTTCATTTTGTGAGTTCGCACCAGTAATATAGCTC
This sequence comes from Rhodoferax sp., assembly GCF_025354435.1. Classification (GTDB taxonomy): domain Bacteria; phylum Pseudomonadota; class Gammaproteobacteria; order Burkholderiales; family Burkholderiaceae_C; genus Rhodoferax_B. The sequence continues at coordinate 14,358 of NZ_JANXMU010000007.1, read as the reverse complement.
GCCATCGCGGATGGGTTCGTAGACACGTTGCAGGCCGGTGAAGCCGTATTGGCCGTTGCGCTTGTTCACGGGCGGCGGCGGGTACAGGTAGTCGGCCTGGTGCAGCAGTACCGCGCCTTGCGGCGGGTCGCGGTCGGCGTAGGTATAGAGCTTGATGGCGGCCAGGCCGGGCGGCTGGCGTTCGAACACCAGGCGGAACATAAAGTACGAGCCGATGGAGGTCGGCGCGACGGTGTAAGGCGTGGTGGCGGGCTGGGCGCGGATGACCTGGGTTTCGCCGCCGTAGCTGACGTGGCAGGCCACGGTTTCGGCCTGGGCGATGCCACAGGTCAACGCGGCCAGGAGCAGCAGGTTTTTCATCGGTCAGCGTCCGCGCATGAAGAGGGCATCCAGTTCTTTGATGGTGATCTGCCGCCACGTCGGTCGGCCGTGGTTGCATTGGTCCGAGCGGTCGGTGGTTTCCATTTGGCGCAGCAGTCCGTTCATTTCATCGACCGTGAGGCGGCGGTTGGCGCGCACCGCACCGTGGCAGGCCATGGTGCCGAGCAGTTCGTTCTGGGCGCGTTGGATCACGGTGCTGGCCTCGTGTTGTGCCAGTTCGGCAAGCACGCTGCGTGCCAGTTCGGTTGCGTCGCCCTGCACCAGGGTGGTGGGTACGGCCCGTACGGCCAGGGTTTTGGGCGAGAACGGGGTGATCTCTAGGCCCAGCGTGGCCAGCGTCTCGGTATGGGCTTCGGCGGTAGCCACCTCTTGCGGCGTGGCGGCGAAGGTCACCGGGATCAGCAGCGGCTGGCTGGTGATGCGCGCATCCACCAGCTGGGTTTTGAGGCGCTCGTAGACGATGCGCTCGTGTGCGGCATGCATGTCCACGATGACCAGGCCCTGGGCGTTTTCGGCCAGAATATAGATGCCTTGCAGCTGGGCGATGGCGCGGCCCAAGGGCCACACCTCCGTAGATGCGGCCGCGGGCAAGGGCTGGGCGGGCGTGGTTGCTGGCGGGCGCACGGCAGCGGTGGGCTGGATCGGCCAGAGCGCTTCCATGTCCGACACACGGTGTGTTGTCGACGTGATGGGTGCTACAAACTGCATAGCTACTTGTGTAGGCAGTACCTGGGCTAGCGGCCTATTTTCTTTAAAAAAGTCGGGTGCTGCTACATTGGCACTGACTGGTACCGCCAGGGCTGCAGCCGCCGCACGCGGGGCCGCCAGGGCCGCATCCACCGCGCGGCGCACGGCCTGGTGCACTTCGCGGCTGTCGCGAAAGCGCACTTCGATCTTGGTGGGGTGCACGTTCACGTCTACCCGGGTCGGATCGATTTCCACATACAGCGCGTAGATCGGCTGGCGCTGGCCGTGCAGCACGTCTTCGTAGGCGCTGCGGGCGGCGTGGGTGATGACTTTGTCGCGCACGAAGCGGCCGTTCACGTAGGCAAACTGCTGGTCGGGCCGGGCGCGGGCGGCATCGGGAATGCCGACCCGGCCCCAGACGCGCACGGCCTGACCGCCGTGATCGCGCATGCTGCTCAGGTGGTCTACCGCCACCGAGCGGTCGGCAAAGTCGTCGCCCAGCACGTCACGCAGACGGGCGCTGATGGCATCGATGTTGTTTGGGGCCGAACAGGCGCGCCATTGCTCGACCAGTTTGCCCTCGTGCCAGATGGCAAAGCCCACGTCGGGCCGGGCCAGTGCGTGGCGGCGCACGGCTTCCACGCAGTGGGACAGTTCGGTGGCATCGGTTTTCAAGAATTTGCGCCGCGCCGGGGTGCTGAAGAACAGTTCTTTCACCTCCACCGTGGTGCCGGTGCTGCGGGCCACGGGTTTCAACTCGCCACTGCGGCCATCCAATAAAAAAGCATTCGATTGGCCGCTGGCGCGCGACAAGATTGCCATGTCAGCTATGGAGTTGATAGCGGCCAGGGCTTCGCCGCGAAACCCCATGGTGCCCACCGATTCCAGGTCCTGCAGGTTGCTGATCTTGCTGGTGGCGTGGCGTTTCAGGGCAATGGGCAGCTCTTCCATGGGGATGCCGCCACCGTCGTCTTCCACCGCAATCAGACGCACGCCCCCGGCCAGCAGGCGCAGGGTGATCTGGGTGGCGCCCGCGTCCAGCGCGTTGTCGACCAGTTCGCGCACCACCGAGGCAGGGCGCTCCACCACTTCGCCTGCGGCAATCTGGCTGATGAGTTCGTCGGGTAGCTCGCGGATAGTGCGGCGGGGAGGGGTGGGGATGGGTGCATTCACCGCTTGATTTTAGGGGCCGGGCGCAGCCGGTAGCGCCACGGCCCCCGATAGACCTACACCGGCTGGTGCTGGCCGTGGGAGCCCTGGGGGCGGGGGTTGTCCAGCGTCAGTTCGGGCTCCACGTACCCGGCATCCAGCTCGCGGTCGCAGGCCTTCTCCCAGATCGACACCACCACGCAGGCCACGGCGTTGCTGATGGTGCTGGTCAGGGCGCGTGCTTCGGACATGAAACGGTCCACACCGACGATCAGCGCCAAACCGGCCACCGGCAGGTCGGGCATCACGGTCAGCGTGGCCACCAGGGCAACAAAGCCGCTGCCGGTCACGCCCGCCGCGCCCTTGGAGGTCAGCAGCATCAGCCCCAGCATGGCACCGATCTGGCCCCAGCTGAGTGTGATGTCGCAGGCCTGGGCGATGAACAGCGAGGCCAGCGTCAGGTAAATGGCCGTGCCGTCCAGGTTGAAGGAATAGCCGGTGGGCAGCACCAGGCCGACGATGCCTTTCTTGCAGCCCAGGCGCTCCAGCTTCATCAGCAGGCGTGGCAGCACCGGTTCGCTGGACGAGGTGCCCAGCACCACCAGCAGCTCTTCGCGGATGTAGCGCATCAATTTCCACAGCTGAAAGCCATGCATCCGGGCCAGCAGGCCCAGCACCACCACCACGAAGAAGATGCAGGCGGTGTAGAAGGTGCCGATCAAAAAGCCCAGCGAGCCGATGGATTTGATGCCGTAGCGCCCCACGGTAAAGGCCATGGCCCCAAACGCCCCCACCGGGGCCAGCCGCATCAGCAGGCCAAACACCGAAAACAGCATTTCCGAGAAAGCTTCAATCGCCTCCAGCACCGGCTGCCCGGCACGGCCAATACGGCTCAGGCCAAAGCCGCACAGCACGGCCAGTAGCAGCACCGGCAGCACCTCGCCCTCGGCAAACGCACCAAAGAAGGAGTGCGGAATGATGTGCATCATGAAGTCCACAAAGCCCTTGGGCGGCTCCTTGCCGCCAAACTTGGCGGCCACGCCGGGGTCGAGCAGCTTGGGGTCGATGTGCATGCCCGCGCCGGGTTGCAGCAGCAGCACCGCCGCCAGCCCGGTGAGCAGTGCCAGGATGGTCAGCACGTAGAACAGGCCCATGGACTTGAGCAGGGTTTTGCCGATTTCCTTGGAGTCGTTGAGCGAGGTGATGCCGCTGACAATGGTGCAAAACACCACCGGCGCAATCATCATCTTGACCAGCTGGACGAAGCCGTCGCCCAGGGGCTTGAGGCTGGCGCCAAATTCGGGCCAGTAGTGGCCCACGGTGATGCCCAAGGCCAGGCCGATCAAGACCTGGACATAGAGCAGTTTGAGTAATTTTTTGACTTGCATGTTTGTCTCCTGGTATTGGTTTTAGTCGCGCAGGTTGGCCAGCACCTGGTCCACCATCACCCCGGCCTGGCCCAGGTAGTTGGCGGGGTCGCAGAAGGCATCGAGCTGCGCACGTGACACATGGGCGTTGATCTCGGGGTGGGCGGCCAGAATCTCGACCAGCGGACGCTGCTGTTTCAGGGCTTTGCGGCACAGCTCGTAGACTAGGTCGTGGGCGTATTCGCGGCCAATGAAGGGGCCCAGGCCCATCATCACGGCCTCGGACATCACCAGGCCATGGGTCATGTCGATGTTGCGGCGCATTTGCACGGTGTCTACCTTCAGCCCGGCCAGTACAAACTTGGTCTGTTTGAGCGCACCCGACATCAGGCAGAAGATTTCGGGCAGCGACACCCATTCGATCTCCCAGGGGCCGGTGGAACGCTCGTGGTCGGCCACCATCGCGTCCATCAGCGCGGCGGCGTGCTGGCGCGCCACCGAGATGTTGGCGTGGATGTACAGGCAGGAGATGGGGTTGCGTTTTTGCGGCATGGTGCTGGACGAGCCGCGGCCCGGGGCGTAGGGCTCGAACACCTCGGCCACTTCGGTTTGCATCATCAGCTTCACGTCCATGGCAATCTTGCCCAGTGAGCCGCCGACCAGGGCCAGGAAGGCCCCCACTTCGGCGATGGTGTCGCGCACGGTGTGCCAGGCGATGGGCGGGCAGGCCAGGCCCAGCTCGGCCATCAATCCGGCTTGGGTTTCCATCGCGCCTTTTTCCAGCGAGGCCAGCGTGCCCGCCGCGCCGCCAAACTCGCCCATGAACACGCGCGGCTTGAGCTGCTCCAGCCGCTCGCGGTGGCGCTCGATACCGGCCAAGATGCTGGCCATCTTGAAGCCGAAGGTGATGGGAATCGCCTGCTGCAGATTGCTGCGGCCGATGATGGGCGTGTCGCGGTAGGTGCGCGACAGGTGGGCCAGAGAATCCGAGATGGCTTTCAGATCTGCCTCCACCAGCGCCAGGCCTTCGCGCATTTGCAGCACGGTGGCGGTGTCGGTGATGTCCTGGGTGGTGGCCCCCCAGTGGCAGTACTCGCCCAGCTTGTCGCGGCAGTTGGCGTTGATCTGGTTGACCACGGCGATGGTGGGGTAGCCGATCTGCTCGGTCTTGGCCTTGAGCTGGGCCCAGTCGATCATCTTTATATTGCAGTTCTGGACGATCTCGTCCGCCGCCTCTTGCGGAATGATGCCGAGTTGCCCCTGCACCTTGGCCAGGGCGCGCTCAATGTCCAGGTACTTGGCGGTGCGGTTCTCGTCGGACCAGACGGCGCGCATTTTTGCGTCGCTGAAGATGTCGCCAAAGATGCGCGAGTCGATGATGGATGCCATGGGGTTGTCTCCTTGATTAATAAGTAAGGGAAGTGGTTGCCAGCAGGCGCTGGGCTTTGAGCAGCACGGGGCGGTCGATCATTTTTCCGTCCAATTGCAGCGCGCCCGAGGGGTTGGCGCTGTAGGCCGCTTGCACACGGGCGGCCCAGGCCAGGTCGACGGCGCTGGGGGCCAGGGCGGCGCGCACGGCGGGGACCTGGCTGGGGTGGATGCACAGCTTGGCGCTGAAGCCCAGACGCTGGGCGTGGGCCATGTCTGCCGCCACCACAGCGGCATCCAGCGCCACCGTGACCCCGGCCACCGGGGCGGGCAGGTTGGCGGCGCGGCTGGCCAGGGCGAGGTGCACGGCGGCCATGTCCAGCGCCGGGCTGTCGCTGGGCAGGTCCAGATCCAGTGCGTAGTCGATGCTGCTGAATGCCAGACGGGCCACGCCGGGTGCGGCTGCAATCGCCTCCGCCCCCAGCAAGCCGCGTGCGGATTCAACCAGCGCCAGCACCGTGCCGCTGTGGGCGGTTTTGACATCCGCTATTTGCGCAGGCGACTCGGTCTTGGCCAGCATCACGCAGGGCAGGGCGCAGGCGTATAGCAGGGCGATATCGTCGGCGTAAAACGGGCTGTGGGCATCGTTGATGCGCAGCAGCACGCGCGATGTGTCTGCCGTGGCATGCCATTCGGCAAAGGCGCGGCGGGCTTGCGGCTTGTCGGCGGGCAGCACGGCATCTTCCAGGTCCACGATGATGCGGTCGGCCCCGCTGGCCAGGGCCTTGGCAAAGCGCTCCGGGCGGTTGCCGGGCACAAAAAGGTAGGTCTGGGTCATGGCTTACACCGTGCCTACGCTGCGCAACGCCGCGACCTGCTCGGCGCTGTAGCCTTGGCCTGCCAGAATCGCCGCCGTGTGCTGGCCCAGCGCGGGCACGGCATCCATGCGCGGCGCGGCGGTGTGCCAGGAGCCGGGCGGCAGCAGGGCGGGGACGCGGCCCTGGGGCGTGTCCACCGCGGTCCAGCGGTTTCTTGCCTGCAGTTGTGGATGGGCCCAGACCTCGGCCATGCTGTTCACCTAGGCGTTGGCGATGCTGGCCTGCTCCAGCCGCTTGACGACTTGCGCGGCGGTCAGGGTGGAAAAGGCTTGCACTATCAGTTCTGAGAGCTCAGCGCGGGCCGCGCTGCGTTTGGAATTGCTGGTGAAGCGTTCGTCCGCGGCCAGCGCCGGCTGCAGCAGCACCTGCTCGCAAAAGCCTTTCCATTCGCGCTCGTTCTGCAGGCCCAGCATCACGGTTTTGCCGTCGCCCGCCGGGAACGGGCCGTAGGGGTAGATGGTGGCGTGGCTGGCCCCCGATCGAGGTGGTGGGGCGGCCCCGTCGAACGCGTAGTACAGCGGGTAGCCCATCCATTCGGTCAGCGACTCCAGCATGGACACGTCGATGTGCTGGCCTTGGCCGGTTTGCTGGCGCTGCATCAGCGCGGCCAGGATGTTGGTGTAGGCGTACATGCCCGCCGAGATGTCGGCAATCGACGGCCCGGCTTTGGAGGGCGTGTCTGGCGTGCCAGTGACGGACACAAACCCGGCTTCGCTCTGGATTAGCAGGTCGTAGGCCTTTTTGTCGCGGTAGGGGCCGTCTGCACCGTAGCCGGAGATGTCGCAGACGATGATGTTGGGGCGCACTTTGCACAGCGCCTCATACGACAGGCCCAGTCGGGCGGCCGCGCCGGGGGCCAGGTTTTGCACCACCACGTCGGCTTCTTCGGCGATCAGGCGCAGCAGGATTTTTTGCGCTTCGGGGTCTTTCACGTCCAGCGTCAGGCTTTCTTTGGAGCGATTGGTCCAGACGAAGTGCGAGGCCAGGCCGCGCACCCTTTCGTCGTAGCCACGGACAAAGTCGCCCACGCCGGGGCGCTCGATCTTGATGACGCGGGCCCCCAGGTCGGCCAGTTGCCGGGTGGCAAAGGGCGCGGCGATGGCGTGCTCCAAGGTGACGACGGTGATGTCTTTTAACGGTTGCATGCTGTTCTTCTTATTCGAGAGTTGCGGTGGCATCCATGGTCAGGAAGCCCTGGTGGTCACGGCCCCACAGATGGATGGTTTTGCCGTCGGCCGACGGCGCGCCGTGAACCGAAAACGGGTGGATGTCGAAGGTGGGCCGCACCGCCTTGAAGGTGAACTGCAGTACCCGCGCCTGCGGCATTTGGCGGCGCAGCAGGTCCATCAGCAGGGTGGCGATCAGCGGGCCGTGCACCACCAGGCCGGGGTAGCCCTCGACGGTGGTGACGTATTGGCGGTCGTAGTGGATGCGGTGGCCGTTGAAGGTCAGGGCCGAGTAGCGGAACAGCAGCACGTCGTCGGGCACGATGGCGCGGCTCCAGCGTGCCGTGGCCGGGGCCAGAGCGGGGGGCGGTATCACGTCGTCTGGCGAGGCAGCGGCGCGGTAGACGATGTTGTGGTGCTCGGTTAAAGCGACTTCGCTGCTGCCGTTGCGCCGTACTTCGTGGCGCACCTTGACGAAGACCAGGCTGCCGGTGCGCCCCGTTTTCTCTTGCACGTCGGCGATAGTGGAGGTGCGCTCCAGCGTGTCGCCCACCAAAATGGGCTGGTGGAACACAAAGTCGCTGCCCGCCCACATGCGCCGGGGCAGCGGCACCGGGGGCATGAAGCCGCCGCGTTGGGCGTGGCCGTCGGGACCGATGTCCGACTGGCGGTGCAGGGGCAAAAAGTACAGCCAGTGCCACAGGCTGGGCAGGGGTGTGCCGGGCGCGGGCCGGTCGGCGGGCCAGTCCAGCGTGGCGGACAAAGCGGCGTAGGGCGTGGGGGTGGCGGTGTCGGCCACCGTCTCGCTGCGGCCTATCCAGTCGGCTAAGTTGTGTGTCTCCACTGCGCATCCTTTTGAGTGAATGCCGCAATGATCCGCACCGGGGGACTATCCGCCAAGTGCAACTTTTAATACCATTCCTGCATGGCACGCATCAATTTTGATTTACAGCAGCTGCAGGCCTTTGTGGCCGTGGCCGAGCGCGGCAGCTTCCGCGCGGCCGCCGACCAGATCCACCTGTCGCCCCCGGCGCTGAGCCGCCGCATCGACAAGCTGGAGACCATCCTGGGCCACCGTCTGTTCCACCGCACCACCCGCGAGGTGGAGCTGACCAGCCTGGGCCGCGTGTTTCTGGAGCGCGCCCGTTCGGCGCTGGACGACCTGGAATCGGCCTTGCTGGGCATCACCGACCTGGCCCCCAGCCGGGGCGGGCGGGTCACGGTGGCCTGTGTGCCGTCGGCAGCGCTGTATTTTTTGCCGGTGGCGCTGCGCAGCTTTTTGGAGCAGTACCCGGCCATCCGCATCCGCGTGGTAGACGAGAGCGTGAACCAGATGCTGTCGAGCGTGATTTCGGGCGAGGCCGACTTTGGCATCGGTTTCATGAGCACCCAGGTGCCCGAAGTGGCGTTTGAGCCCATCCACGACGACCCGTTTGTGCTGGCCATGCCGCGCAGCCACGCGCTGGCCGACCGCAAGGCCATCCGCTGGGCCGAGCTGGGTGCAGAGCGGCTGATTTCGGTGGCCCGCAGCAGCGGCAACCGCCAGTTGCAAGACGACGCATTGGCCAAGGCCGGCGTAAACCCCAGCTTTGCGTTTGAAGTGAGCCATGTCGCCACCCTGCTGGGCATGGTCGAGGCGGGCCTGGGCCTGGCCGCCGTGCCCCGCATGGCCTTGCCGCGCCAGCACCCCAGCCTGGTCGGCGTGGCCCTGCGCGACCCGCCCATCGTGCGCAAGCTGGGGCTATTGACGCGGCATGGTGCCAGCCTGCGGCCCGCGGCAGAGGCGTTTCACCGGCATTTGCGCGATGCGCTCATGCGCAGAAAGCCAGTGGATGTGCTCCCGAATCCATAGCAACAAGCCTAACCAATAATTGCGCTAGGGCCGTATTTGGTAATACATGCCCAGATGGCCCCAGCGAGATTGTTTACGCCAAGTAGCGCGGTGCGGGCTGGCTCAGCGACAGATTCGGCCCCAGCTTGGCGCGGGCCGCACCCAGGGCCGCCCAGTCGGCGGCATCGGGCAGGGACGGGATGGTGATCAGCTCGTGGCGGTCCAGCCCAACCAGCGCGGCATCCACCAGTGCACCGGCTTCCATCACCATCCCGGCCGGAAAGTGGGCCAGGTCCATGCCGGCACGCTCCCAGATTTCGGTGCGCGTGGCACCGGGCAACACGGCCTGCACCTGCACGCCGTGGGGGCTGGCTTCGGCGTGCAGGCTTTGCCTCAGGCTGAGCACATAGGCCTTGCTGGCGCTGTAGCTGGCGTTGAAGGTCTCGGGGGCCAGGGCCACCACCGAGGCGATGTTGACCAAGGTGCCCCTGCCACGCGGCACAAAACTGGCCAGCGCTGCTGCCGACAGCCGGGTCAGGGTGACCACGTTGAGCTGCACCATGGTGTCTACGCTGTCGATGTCCGATTCCGCCAGGGTGCCGTTGCTGGCGACACCCGCGTTGTTCACCAGCAGGGTGATGGCGTCGTCGCTGCGCAGGCGCTGCTCGATGCGGGCCACGTCGGCTTTGGCGGTCAGGTCGGCGGGCAGCACTTCGACCTGCACGCCGTGGACGCTGCGCAGCCGGGCAGCCAGGGCTTCGAGCCGGGCCACGTCGCGGGCGACCAGCAGCAGGTGGTAGCCGCGCTGGGCCAGGCGGTCGGCGTAGACCGCGCCGATGCCGGTGGATGCGCCGGTGATGAGGGCGGTGCCGAGAGAAGAGTGGGTCATAGTGTGCTTTCAGAAGTGGATTTTATATGACGGTCGTCATGATTAAATTATATGTTGATCGTCATTTAAAATGTCAAGCATTCTTATTTTTTCTGAGAGGACGACCATGAAAGTCAGCCGCGAACAAGCCGTTGAGAACCGTGAACGCGTGCTGGGCGTGGCCGCGCAGCTGTTCCGCGAGCGGGGTTTTGACGGGGTGGGCCTGGCCGACATCATGAAAACCGCCGGGCTGACCCACGGCGGCTTTTATGGCCAGTTCAGCTCCAAAGACGATTTGCTGGCCCAGGCCAGCACCCGGGCGTTCGAGGGCGGCACGGCCTGGTGGCAGCAGATGGCAGCCGATGCGCCGGACCAGCCGCTGCAGGCCGTTAGCGCGGCCTATTTGTCCACGGCCCACCGCGACCAGCCCGGCCAGGGCTGCTGGGTGGCGGCCTTGGGCTCCGAGGTGGCGCGCCAGTCGGCCCCGGTGCGCCGCGCGGTGACCGAAGGCATCCAGGTCATGGCCGCTATGCTGGCGCAGTGGATGCCGGGCCGCTCCAAAGCCGCCCAACGCGAGAAGGCGCTGGCGACCTATGCCGCCATGGTGGGCGCGCTGGTGCTGGCACGGGCGGTGGACGATGCGGCCCTGTCGGAAGAGATTTTGCAGGCCGTGGCGCGTACCACCTCAAAAATGTAGTGTGCTATATAAAAAGTAGCTTCTCATGCTGGTTGGATAAGCACCGGAGGCCTTTTTTATAGGTAGTCAAGGTTTGACGGTGTAGGGCAACAGCCGGGCTTGCGATGCGGTCAGCAAATCCGTCATCGCCTTGGCCGCAGCATCGGGTTCGTGCGCCAGGATGTGGCGGTGCACGGCGGCGTGCAGGTCCAGGTCTTCGCTGGGGCGGGTGGCGTGGCGCAGCAGCATTTCGGACGACACCCGCAGGGCCGCCTTGATGCCGTTGCCGATGGTGATGAACATGCCGTTGCGCGACACCTCGATGATGGTCATGTGGAAGGCCAGGTCGGCCTCGGCGGCGGCGCGTACCTCGTTGGTGGTGTAGGCGGCGGCCAGCGCGTGGTAGCGGCTATCCAGCAGTTGCATGTCGGCGGCGTTGCCTGCCTGGGCGGCCAGAAAGCAGGCGCGCGGCTCGAAGCACAGGCGCATCTCGTAGATGTCTTCGATGATCTTGGTGTCGAACTGGGCGTGCAGCCGCCAAGCTAGCACGTCGCGGTCCAGCAGGTTCCAGTCGGCAAACGGCAGCACCCGCGTGCCGATTTTGGGCGACACGTCGATCAGCCGCTTGCTCGATAGCTGTTTGATGGCCTCGCGCACGGTGGTGCGGCTGACGCCGTAGGCGCTGCACAGGTCGCTTTCTACCGGCAGCACGTCGCCCGGCAAAAATTCACCGCCCACGACGCGCATGCCGATGATTTTGGCCACCTGGGCGGTCATGGTGCCGACCAGCGGTTCACGTTCAAACATGCGGTTTCCTTTTGGGGCATCGCGTGCCCCCTTTTTATTTGCGGCCTGTTGCCGTCGTCACGATCACGTTCCACGATCCGGGCTTGAGTTCTGCCAAGATGGTTTCGCCGTCTACCTGCACGTGGGGGTTATTTTCGGGCACAACGGTGTTGGGCGCGTCCTTGGTGTTGGTGGCCTTCATATTGCTGTGGTGCAGGGCCAGCGCGTGGTCCAGCGTGCGCGTGGTGCCGAGGCCGCGCAGCTCGATGCGCAGCTGCATGCTCTCGGTGAGGTGGCGGTTTAGCGCAAACACCGTGGTGGTGCCGGTGGCTTCGTCGTCCACCACGCAAGCGCAGAGGTAGGGGATTTCGGGGTGGCTTTTGGCCTCGTAGCTGGGCGAGTCGATCACCGGACGTAGCACCTTGCCGTGGGCAAAGCGGGTGGCCTGGGCAAACGGGTAGAAGATGGTTTGGCGCCAGGCTGGGCCACCGGGCTCGGTCATGATGGGGCCGATCACGTTGACCAGTTGCGCCAGGCAGGCGACCTTGACGCGGTCGGCGTTGTTCATCATCACGATGAGCGCGCCGCCCACCACCAAAGCATCTTCGGTGTTGTAGATTTCTTCCAGCAGGCGCGGCGCTTGCGGCCAGCCGGGCTGGCGCAGGTCGTTGATGGAGCGGGCCTTGTACCAGACGTTCCACTCGTCAAACGACAGCATGATGCGCTTGGCCGAGTGCTTGCGCGCCGCCACGCCATCGGCCACGGCGACGATTTCCTTGATCGACTGGTCCATCTGCTCGATGCAGCCAAAAAACTCGGGCGTAGAGTCGCCGCGGTTCTCGAAATAGGTGTGCAGCGAGATGAAGTCCACGTCGTCGAAGCAGTGCTCCAGCACCGTGTCTTCCCACTGGCCGTAGGTGGGCATGTTGTGCGCCGACGAGCCGCAGGCGGCGAGCTGGATGGTCGGGTCCACCAGGCGCATGAGCTTGGCGGTTTCGTGGGCGATGCGGCCGTATTCGTCGGCGGTTTTGGAGTAGATCTGCCAAGGGCCGTCCATCTCGTTACCCAGGCACCAGAACTTGATGCCGTGCGGGGCCGCCACGCCGTGCGACTTGCGCAGGTCGGACAGGGCGGTGCCGCCGGGGTGGTTGCAGTATTCGATGAATTCACGGGCTTCATTGGGGCCCCGCGTGCCCAGGTTCACGGCCCACATGGGTTCGATGTCGGTGGCGGCGCACCACTCCATGAATTCATTGGTGCCGAACTGGTTGGTCTCGGTGGAGGCCCAGGCCAGGTCCAGGCGCACCGGGCGGTCTGCGGCGGGGCCGACACCGTCTTCCCAGTCGTAGCCCGATACAAAGTTGCCGCCGGGGTAGCGCACGATGGTGGGGCCGAGTTCGCGGGTCAGCTCCATCACGTCGCCGCGAAAGCCGCGTGCGTCGGCCGTGGGGTGGCCGGGTTCATAGATGCCGGTGTAGACCGCGCGGCCCAGGTGTTCGACAAAGGTGCCGAAGATGCGCCGGTCAAGTTCGGAGACGGCGAAGTCGCGGTCTACGACCAGGCGGGTGGAGATCATGGTGTGCTTCCTGTGAAAAAAAGGGGTTGGGGCCGCCATCGCGGCCCCGGGGCGGTGGATGGGCTTAGCGGACGGTAGACAGTAGCTTGTTGACCCGTTCTTCGGCCGACTTTTGCACTGCGTCGATGGGCTTCTTGGTCAGCAGCATGTTGACCATTTCTTCGCCGACGATGGCTTCGATAGCGCGCTGGCGCGGCACGTTGTTGGGCACGGACACGCCGATGCTGCTGATCTCCAGGATGTTGCTGCGGAAAGGCAGCTTCTTGAAGTCGTCGCGGGCGGTGGCGGTGGTGTTGGCGGGCAGGTGGCCGGTACGGGCCCACTCGTAGTCACGGTCCCACAGGAACTTCATGAAGGTCAGCGCGGCTTGGCGGGTCTTTTCGTCTTTGGCGCCGCCCTTGAGCATCACCCAGCTGTGGCCGTCGGCAAACGCGGCTTTCTTGGCGTAGATCTTGGCGAATGGCACGACCGAGTAGCCACCATGCAGGGGCGAATCGGCTTTTTCGGCGGCATCGACAAAGTCGCCAATCGTCCAGGTGCCGACGATGTGCACACCCACGTCACCGTTGACAAAGGCCTGGTTGCCTGCGCCGTAGTCCAGATTGGGTTTGATCAGGCCTTCGGAGTAGAGCGTGTTGGCCAGTTCCAGGGCATTGCGCACGGGCTTGGAGTGCATGTCGATCTGCTTGCCATTGGCGGCGAACAGCGTGCCGTTTTGCTGCGCCACCAAGGTGACCAGGCTGCGGAAGTTGCCAGCCACGTCGGCAGCAGGCCAGCTCATGTAAGGCTTGCCGGTGGCGGCTTTGAACTTGCGGGCCTGGGCCAGCAGCTCTTCGGGGCTTTGCGGCAGGATGACCGAGCCGTCGGCCTTGGTCAGCCCGGCCTTCTTCATCAGGTTGCCGTTGATGTGCCACAGCCAGGACCAGGTGTCGAAGGGCAGGGCGTAGGTTTTGCCGCCGATTTGCGTGCCCTTTTTGGCCTGTTCGCTGAACTGGTCGGTACTGATGCCGACCGACTTGAAGCCTTCGTCCAGCGGCTCCACCAGCTTGCGGGCCACGTAGTCGCCGAGTACGGACTCGTGCATCACGGTGATGGTGGGCACGTCTTTGGCCACGATGCGGGCGCTGAGCTGGTCGTAGTATGGATTCCACTCGGCAATTTGCGGTTTGACCACAATGCCGTCTTTGTTGGTGGCGTTGAATTCATTGATCAGCGTGGTGATGATGCCGCACTCGCCATGCGCCTTGCTGGCATCCACGGCTTTGCCGTAGTCGGCATCGCAGGCACCAAAGAAGCGGGCCACGGTGATCTCGGTCTTGGCCTGCGCCGCGCACAGGGCGCTGCCGGTGGCCAGGGTGATTGCCACCAGGCTGGCGGCAATGGTTTTCAGTCTCATGCTTGTCTCCTCTTTGTCAGGCCGAAGCCATTTTTTGGATGTGCAGCGGATCGGCGCTGCCCCGTTGAAACCTTTGGAACGTGCTTTAGGGCAATGCTGAACAAGGCCATTCAAAATGGCTCTTCCGGGGTACTGATAACAAGAATGCGCCGAATCCGGCCAAAACGAGTCGTTTTCTAACCCCTTGGGGCTAGGTTCGCGGGCCTTTGGGCCCACTTTGCGCCCCTAC
>NZ_JANXMU010000003.1 GCF_025354435.1 Rhodoferax sp. | reverse complement strand
GGCCGAAGTAATTGACGCCCTGACCCAAGACGGTCCGGGTGTGCTGGCTACCGGCGGCGGCACCGTGTTGCGGCCTGCCAACCGCGAAGCTTTGCATGCGCGGGGCCAGGTGGTGTATCTGCGGTCGACTCCTGAAGAAGTGTTTCGCCGGGTGCGCCATGACGTGAACCGGCCTTTGCTGCAAGTGGCGGACCCGTTGAACCGCTTGCGCGACCTGTTCGCCATCCGCGACCCGCTCTACCGCGAAACTGCGCACTTTGTGATCGAGACCGGGCGGCCCTCGGTCTCCACGCTGGTCAACATGATCATCATGCAGCTGGAACTTGGCGGCAGCGCCCCACCATCTTGAGTATGCGGGGCACGCAAGTGTGTGGGCTTCGCCTTAAACTGTGTGGCTATGTCCGCCCTTATCCAGCCCTCTCAGTCCATCCAGGCCGTCGCGCCCCAAACCGTCCACATCTTTCTGGGCGACCGTAGTTACCCTATCGCCATCGGCACCCAGTTGCTGGACAACCCGGCCACCTGGGCGGACCTGCCGCGTGCGGCGACGGCGCTGATCGTCACCAACACCACCGTCGGCCCTCTGTACGCCCAGCGGCTGAAGACCGCGCTGCAAAGCCATTACGCCACCATCCACACCGTGGTGCTACCGGACGGCGAGGCGTTCAAAACCTGGGAAACCCTGAACCTGATTTTTGATGCGCTGCTGGGCCACGGTTGCGACCGCAAAACCGTGCTGTTCGCCCTGGGCGGTGGCGTGGTGGGCGACATGACCGGCTTTGCCGCCGCCAGCTACATGCGCGGCGTGCCTTTTGTGCAGGTGCCGACCACGCTGCTGGCGCAGGTGGACTCTAGCGTGGGCGGCAAAACCGCCATCAACCACCCGTTGGGCAAAAACATGGTGGGTGCGTTCTACCAGCCCTGCAAAGTGGTGTGCGACCTGGACACGCTGACCACGCTGCCACCGCGCGAACTCAGCGCCGGACTGGCCGAAGTCATCAAATACGGGCCCATCGCCGATATGGCTTTGCTGGACTGGCTGGATGCCCACATGGATGCCTTGCGTGCCGGCGATGTGGCCGCTTTGGCGCATGCCGTGCAGCGCAGCTGCGAGATCAAAGCCCATGTGGTGGGCCAGGATGAGCGCGAAGCCGGACTGCGCGCCATCTTGAATTTTGGCCACACTTTCGGCCACGCCATCGAGGCGGGCATGGGCTACGGTGCGTGGCTGCATGGCGAAGGCGTGGGCAGCGGCATGGTGATGGCGGCGCACTTGTCGCAGCGGCTGGGCCTGATCGATATGGCCCTGGTGCAGCGCCTGACGCAGCTCATCCAGCGCGCGGGCCTGCCCACGGTGGGTGCGGTGCTGGACGCGACCGACAACGCAGGCCGTTACCTGCAACTGATGCGGGTGGACAAAAAAGCCGAGGCGGGCGAAATTAAGTTCGTGCTGATTGGCCCACCCGGCAGCGCCACGGTGCGCGGTGCACCCGATGCCCTGGTGCGTGCGGTGGTCGATGCCTGCTGCTCCTAAGCCATTTTGATGATTGCTATTGAAATGGTAGCTGCTAACGCAGGAACTGTCTGCGCTAGAGGCCTGTTTTTTATAAATCCATGCCACTAGCCGTCTACGCTTGCGACCCGGCGCAAAGTCGGGGTCGCCGCTTCTTCGAGGCTGCTGCGCCCACCCGTACCGCGTTTCAGCGCGACCGGGACCGCATCGTCCACTCCACCGCGTTCCGTCGCCTGGTCTACAAAACCCAGGTGTTCCTGAACCACGAGGGCGACCTGTTTCGCACCCGGCTCACCCATTCGCTGGAGGTGGCGCAGCTGGGCCGCTCCATTGCCCGCGCCTTGGACCTGAACGAAGACCTGGTCGAGGCGATTGCTCTGGCCCACGACCTGGGCCACACCCCGTTTGGCCATGCCGGACAAGACGCGCTGAACGCCTGCATGGCCGACCACGGTGGCTTCGAGCACAACCTGCAAAGTCTGCGCGTGGTGGATGCGCTGGAAGAGCGCTACCCGCTGTTTGACGGCCTAAACCTCACCTTCGAAACCCGCGAGGGCATACTCAAACACTGTTCACACGCCAACGCCGAAAAGCTCGAAGCCCTGTGCACGCCGCACCCGGACGGTGGCGGTGACGTAGGCCAGCGCTTTCTGGCCCGCACCCAGCCCAGCCTGGAAGCCCAACTCTGCAATCTGGCCGATGAGATCGCCTACAACGCCCACGACATCGACGACGGCGTGCGCTCCGGCCTGATCACGTTGGACCAGTTGCAAGAGGTGCCGCTGGTGGCCCAATTCCACCAGCAAACCCTGGCCGAGCACCCCCAACTTTCAGGCCGCCGCGTGCTGTACGAGTCCATCCGCCGCATGCTCAGCGCCCAGGTCTACGACGTGATCGCCGCCACCCAGGCCGCCCTGCAAGCCGCCCAGCCGCCCAGTGTGGACGCTGCCCGCCAGTGCGCGCCCCTGCTGCGCTTCAGCCCGGCCATGCGGGCGCAGTCGCTGGAACTCAAGCGCTTTTTGATGAAAAACCTGTACCGCCACCCGCAGGTGATGGCCATGACCACGCAAGCGCAAACCATGGTGCACGAGCTGTTCGCTGCCTACCTGGCTGCGCCGCAGGAAATGGCCCCCGGCTTTGCCGCCCGGTCCGCACTGGGTGCGCCGCGTGCCGTGGCCGACTACCTGGCTGGCATGACTGACCGCTTCGCCGCGCGCGAGCACGAGCGTCTGACCGGGCAAAAGCTGCTCGGATAAAAACAACCAAGAAATATCTCGTGAGTTTTCTGAACCAACTTAAAACCCAGGCCCACGCGTTGCGTAGCCAGCAAAATGCGACCCAGCTCTCGGCCGAGGCTCGAGTGGCGCAGACCGAGGCCGCTTGCCAGACGATGGCCACTTACCTGGCCGACCTGGCCCAGCAGCTCAACGTCATCACGCCACCTGCACCCGCCTTCACACTGGACGGCAGAACCCCCTGGCCGGCGATGAAGATGGCCGACTTTCGCTGCGACGTGCGGCAAAAGCGTCTGCGCGGCGTCGATGTGGTGGACTACATCGGCATGGGCTGGCGCGTGCTGCCCCAGGCCGGGCCACCTGTGAAGGCGGCGGTGAGCGTGAATTTTCCGCCCGAGTTGGAGCGCGTTGAAGCCCGGCTGGCGCTGGGCCATTTGAAGCACGAACGGCTGGAGCAGCGCCACCCCGAGACCAATAAACTGCTGGCCATTCGCTTTGAATACACCACCGAGCTGCTGGGCAGCCTGCGCATCACCCCTGACCACGACCAGTCCTGCTTCGCGTTCCGCATCAGCAATGCCACAGGCTTTGAGGTGCACACCACCCAGTTGCCTGTCGTTGAAATCAACCCGGACGTGCTGGACGAACTGGCCCGCCTGCTGGTGGCCCAGCCCAGCCGCTTTCTGCGCTAAGCCATGGTTTCACACGCCACCGTGATCGACGACTTGCGCCGCTGGCTGGAGCGCGCTGTGATTGGCCTGAACCTGTGCCCCTTCGCTAAAGCCGTGCACACCAAGGGGCAGATCCACTACGCCGTGAGCGCCGCCACCGACACCGAGACTTTGCGCCAGGACCTGATTAATGAACTAAATGACCTTCTAGCCCAGGAACCCTCTGCACGAGACACTACGCTTTTGATAGCGCCACAGGTCTTGGCGGATTTTTGGGACTACAACGACTTTTTAGGCAAAGCCGACCGTGTGCTGCGCAAGATGAAGCTGGAAGGCACGGTGCAGATCGCCAGTTTCCACCCCGACTTCCAGTTCGGCGGCACGGATGCGGACGACATCACCAATTACACCAACCGCGCCCCGTACCCCTGCCTGCACCTGCTGCGCGAGGCCAGCATCGACCGCGCCGTAGCCGCCTTCCCGGAAGCCGAGATGATTTTCGAACGCAACATGCAAACCCTGGAGGCACTAGGGCAGGGCGGCTGGGATGCGCTGGGCGTGGGAAAATCACCCGATGAAGTCCCCCCAACGTAAGCCTCTCGTCCCGCCCACGCTGCCGCCAGAAATCGACCCCGCCCAGTCCGTCGAGCTGCTCAAAGAGCTGCATATCCTAACCCGCGACGGCAAGCTCAACCAGGACTCGCGGCGCAAGCTCAAGCAGGTCTACCACCTGTTCCAGTTCATCGAAAAGTTGCTGGGCGAGCTGCCCGCCAGCAGCACCGGCCTGACGCTGGCCGACCACGGTGCGGGCAAGTCCTACCTGGGCTTCATCGTGTATGACTTGTATTTCAAAGCCCTGGGCGCAGGCCACATTTACGGCATCGAGACGCGCTCTGAATTGGTCACCAAGTCGCAAGAACTCGCCGCGCGCCTAGGCTTTGGCCGCATGTCTTTCCTGAACCTGAGTGTGGCCGAATCCACCCAGTCGGCGCTGCTGCCCGAGCGCATCGACGTGGTCACGGCCCTGCACGCCTGCGACACCGCCACCGACGACGCGATTGCCTTCGGCCTGCAAAAGAACGCCCGTGCCATGGTGCTGGTACCCTGCTGCCAGGCCGAGGTGGCGGCCTGCCTGCGCCAGAACAAGGCCTTGAACGGCAGCAAAACCCCGCTGTCCGAACTCTGGCGGCACCCGCTGCACACCCGCGAAATGGGCAGCCAGATCACC
>NZ_JANXMU010000058.1 GCF_025354435.1 Rhodoferax sp. | reverse complement strand
TGCAGGGCTACGACCACATGGCTTTCCTGCTGGCCTTGGTGCTGCCGCTGCAACTGCGCCTGGGCCGGGCGGCGGCGTTGGTAGAAGGCCGCAGCCCCTGGTGGTCGCTGCTGCGCACCATCACCGCCTTCACCGTAGGCCATTCCATCACCCTGGGGCTGGCCACCTTCGGCTGGACCGAGGCCTCGCCCCGCTGGGTGGAGCCCGCCATTGCCGCGTCCATCGCCTTCACCGCGCTGCTCAACATCTATCCGGTGCGGGTGCTGCGCTCCGAGCGCCTGGCGCTGGTGTTTGGCCTGGTCCACGGCTACGGTTTCGCGGGCCTGTTGATCGAAGCTGCAGCCCCCGCGGGCTTGTTGCCCTGGGCGCTGGCCGGTTTCAACCTGGGCGTGGAAGCCGGGCAACTGACCGCCGTGACCGCCTGGGTTTTGCTGTCGCAGGTGGTGGTGCGCCAGCCCTGGTATGGCCGGGTGGTGGTGCGCGGCGGCTCGTGGCTGCTGGTGGCACTGGCCGCGTACTGGTTCTGGCTGCGGGTAGCTTGAATCTGAAGGGTGGGATCGGGCGGCGACTCGCCCATTCCTGGATCCGATCGGGTAGTCCCCTATTTTTATATGAAATGGGCCGTTAGTGCATGTTCTACCTATGCATTTTGCTATTTATTTAGTAGCAATTTATGCCGGCAGCCCGCAGCGCAAATTAGTAACCTAGGTTATCATTTGCGCCCATGCCTGAAAGCTTTGCCCCTTTTGAATCGGCCATCAAGGCCATTGCCACCCAAATACCGGGTGCGCAGCCGCGCGAGGCGATTCTGACGCGGCTGCTGCTGCACATCGGCACCCGCCTGGGCGAGGTGGTCGATGTCAAGCTGCGCGAACTCGGGCTGAACTACACCACCTGGACCACGCTGGTGGTGCTGTACAGCCATCCGGGCCACCGCATGCTGCCGTCGGAATTGAGCACCTTTATCCACACCTCGCGCACCCACTGTTCGCGCATTGCCGACGACCTGGCCAAGAAAGGCTGGGTCGAGCGCGTCGCCAGCGAGGTGGACCGGCGCGAGGTCTACATGCAGCTCACCGATGCGGGCCAGGCCCTGGTGGAAACGGTGCAGCCCCAGCGCCGCCAGCAGTACAGCACGCTGTGGGCCGGGTTTAGCGCCGAAGAGATGGACCAGTTTGACCTGCTGCTGCGCAAGGTGTTGCGCTATGTGGACGGGTGACAGCCGCTCCTTTTTTTTATGCATATGGTGACCTATGTCACTATCACCTCCGTCACCATTTCACCTTCTGCACCCTAGACACCCATGGCCCTAACCGCAACAGCCACCGACACCGCCGCCCCTCCGCCCGACTTGGCTAAACACCGCAAGCTGGTTACGGTGGCGATCATGCTGGCCACCGTGATGCAGACGCTGGACAGCACCATTGCCAACGTGACGCTGCCGCACATGGCATGCAACTTGTCGGCCTCGCAGGACCAGATTTCCTGGGTGCTCACCTCCTACATCGTGGCCGCGGCGATTGCCACGCCGCTGACCGGCTGGATGAGTGGCCGCTTTGGCCGCAAGCGCATCTTTCTGATTTCGGTGGTGGGCTTCACCGTGGCGTCGGCCTTGTGCGGGCTGGCCACGTCACTCACGCAGATCGTGCTGGCGCGCCTGCTGCAGGGGCTGCTGGGGGCGGCGTTGGTGCCCTTGTCGCAGGCCATCATGCTGGACACCAACCCGAAGAAAAAGCATGCCCAGGCCATGGCCATCTGGGGCATGGGCGTGATGATTGGCCCCATCCTGGGCCCCACGCTGGGCGGCTGACTGACCGACAACTTTAGCTGGCGCTGGGTGTTCTTCGTCAACATTCCGGTGGGCATTTTGTCGTTCATCGGCATCCAGCTCTACATCCGCGAAACCGTGGTGCAGACCAAGCTGCGCTTCGATGTCTACGGCTGCGTGGCCCTGAGCCTGGCGATTGGGCTGCTGCAGATGTTTCTGGACCGGGGCGAGCTGCTGGACTGGTTCAGCTCGCTAGAGATCCAGCTGGAAGCCGCCGGGGCGCTGGTCAGCTTCGCCTTCTTCATCGCACTCACGGCTACCGCCAAGGAGGTGTCGTTCTTCAATGTGCAGTTGCTCAAAGACCGCAACTTCGTCACTGGCCTGGTGCTGTACTTCATGGTGGGGCTGCTGCTGTACGCCACGCGGGCCCTGCTGCCGCCGATGCTGCAGTCGCTGATGGGCTACCCCGTCATCACCGCGGGCTTGGTGATTGCGCCCAGCGGCATGGGCACCATGGTGGCCATGATGTTTGCCGGGCGCTATGCCAGCCGCGTCGATGCGCGCGGCATGATCGCTTTGGGGTTTGCGCTGACCGCCTGGTCGCTGTGGCAGATGTCGGGCTACACCTTTGACACCCCGCAATCCAGCGTTGTGTGGTCCAGCGTGATCCAGGGCCTGGGCCTGGGCTTTGTGTCGGTGCCGCTCACCACCATGACGTTCTCCACGCTCAACCCGCTGTACCGGCCCGACGGCACCGCCATCTACAGCCTGTCGCGCAACATCGGCAGCAGCATCGGCATCTCGGTGATGCAGACCCTGCTAACCCGCAACACCGCCTTGTTCCATTCGCAAATGGTCGAGCACGTCAACCTGGCCAGCCCCGCCGTGCAGGCGGGTCTGCCGGCCGTCTACAACCTGGCCACGCCGCAAGGCCTGGCCGCGCTGAACAACGAAGTCACCCGCCAGGCCAGCTTTCTGGCCACCCTGAACGACTTCAAAATCATGATGGCCGTGACCCTGCTGTCCATCCCGTTGCTACTGCTGATGCGCAAACAAAGCCACGCAGCCACGCCGCCGGTGGAGGCGCATGTGATGGAGTGAAGGAATTTATAGAAAAAGTGCCTCTAGTGCAGACGTCAGCTACGCTAGTAGCTATTAACTTTATAGCTTTTGCGGAGGAGTCCGGCACAGCGCCAAATGCCCATTCAAAGCCCGCCCGGCCGCCAAGCCCGCCCGCGTCACATCCGCCAGCAGTAGCTCGGCCCCGCGCCCAGCCTGTACCAGGCCGGTCCCGTTCGGTGCCGCCACGCAGCTCAGTCCGTTGTAGACCAAATCCCCCTCGCTGCCGCAAAAGTTGGCATACGCCACAAACAGCTGGTTCTCGTAAGCCCGCGTGGGCACCAGGTGCTGGGCGACGAAGTCAAAGCCCTCCATATTCGCCGTGGGCACCACGATGAGGTCGGCGCCTTGCAGGGCTAGGCGGCGGGTGTTTTCGGGGAACTCCACATCAAAACAAATCAGCAGGCCGAGCTGCCAGCCGTGGAAGCTGAACAGCGGCTCGTCGCCGGGGCCGGGGCTGAACATGCCGCGGTCCAGGTCGCCAAAGAGATGGGTTTTGCGGTAACGGGCCAGCATCTGGCCCTGGGCATCGATGCATTGGGCGGCGTTGAAGATGGCTCCAACATCGTCGTGTTCGGGATGGCCGAAGGCGATGGCGATCTGGTGCTGCCGGGCGATGGCGGCCACGGCCTGGGCGCGGGGACCGTCAGGGCGTTCGGCCAGCACGGCAGCGGCGGGGCCGCCGATGTTGTAGCCGGTCAAAAACATCTCGGGCGTGACCAGCAGGTGGGCTCCGGCGGCGGCGGCCTGGGCGGCGAATGCGTCCAGCCGCGCCAGGTTGGCGGGCACGTCCAGCGGCAGGGAAGGGCACTGCAGCAGCGCCAAACGTAGATCGTTCGGCAGGTCGATCATTCCGGCAGTTCCATAGGGCCAATCTCTTTGAACACATCGCCGGGGCCGGGGTTCTCGGCGTGGGTTTTTCCACCGAAGTGGTGCAGGATGCCCCACACCGCGTTCAGCGAAGTCTGCACCGCGCCCTCCACCCAGGCGGGGGTCCAAGACACGTCGTCGCCCGCGATGAAGATGCCGCGCTCGCTGGCGGGTTTGTCGTCTTGCATGAAGTGGGCAAACATGCGCTGGTTGTAGCGGTAGTGGCCGGGCAGCGCGCCTTTGAATGCGCCCAGAAAGTGCGGATCGGCCTCCCACGAGACGGTGATGGGGTCGCCGATGATGTGGCTGGCAATGTCCACCTGCGGGTAGATTTTTTTCAGGGCATCCAGTGCCAGCTTGACGCGCTTTTCGGGCGGCTGGGGCAGCATCTTCAGCGCGTCGCCCATCCAGGCGTACGACAGGCAGATCACGCCTGGTTTGCCGGGGCCGTTGTCGAACAAATAGGTGCCGCGGGTGAGGCGGTCGGTCAGCGTCATGCTCAGGGTGTCGCGGCCGGTGACGGGGTCTTTGTCTTTCCAGAACGGGCGGTCCACCATGACGAAGGTTTTGCTGGACTGCATGTAGCGCGTGCGGTCCAGCGCCATCCACATTTTTTGCGAAAACAGCGATTCGTCGCAGTCGATCTGGGTGGTCAGCAGCCAGCTTTGGCAGGTGGTGAGCACAGCGGCGTAGCTGCGCGTGTCGCCCCAGCGGTCGGTGACCGCAATGTTGCCGTCGCTTTGGCGCTGGATGGCCGCCACACCGGCGCGCGGTGCACCGCCGTGCAGGCTGGCCAGGGTGGTGCCTGCGGGCCAGTGGGCCAAGGTGTCGGGCACCAGCTGCCACAGGCCCAGCGGTACCTGGTCGGCACCGCCGACGATCAGGCGCTGCGCGTCGTCGCAATTGGTCATCACCACGCGCAATATTTCGAGCATGGAGTTGGGAAAGTCCGAATCCCAGCCGCCGGTGCCAAAGCCCACTTGGCCGAAGACTTCGCGGTGCTGGAACGACAGCCCAGCAAAGGCCTCGGAAGTGGCCACAAAGTCGTAGAAGGTGCGGTCGTCCCACAGCGGCACCAACTTGTTCCACAGCGCCTTCAGCGCGGGCACGTCGCGGCTGCGGATGGCGTTTTGTACCGCCTCGAACTGGGCACCGTCTTCCAGCGCGCGGGCCCAGGCGTCGGCCACTTCCTTGAACATGGGCGGCAGGTCGGCCAGCTTTTCGGCGTAGTAGGTCTGGCCTTCCAGATCGACCACGGTGCTGCCGCTGGCGGGCGTGAGCGGGTTGGGGAAGGGCTGGCTCTGCAGGCCCAGGGCGTTGACGTAGTGGTAGAACGCGGTGCTGGACACCGGGAAGCGCATGCCGCCCAGCTCGGCGATCACGCCCTGGCCGCCCTCGAACGGCTGCGAGCGCAGGCGCCCACCCATTTTGGAGGCCTCGTACACCACGGGTTTGAAGCCCAGCTTCATCAGCTCGTAGGCGGCCACCATGCCCGCCATGCCCGCGCCAACGATGGCGACCTCGGCCCCATGGTGCTGGGCGGGCAGGCTGCCCAGCCCGGCGGGGTGGGCAATCCAGTCGTCGAAGGGAAACGGAAAATCGGGGCCGAAAATGGTGACGGGCGCTTTGTCAGCGGCGGTGGCAGTGTGGTCGAGTGGCATGGCAATGGTGCAAGTGATCGGTATAAGTGTATATTTTGCTCAAAATATTGAGCGTTTGGGGAAATTATTTATGCTGGATGGTCCGTTTGATGTGGGGAGCCGCTTGCGCCAGGTGCGCATGGTGGCGGGCTGGTCGCAGCGGCAACTGGCGGAGCGGGCGGGCGTGCCGTCCAGCCAGATTTCGACCATCGAGCAGAACAAAAGCAGCCCCTCGGTGGCCTCGCTGCGCAAAATCTTGAGTGGCGTGCCGCTGACCATGGCGGAGTTTTTCGAGCCCGACCAACCCCAGGCCGATGCCGTGTTCCACAGCCCGGCCGACCTGGTGGATTTGACATCCCGCCTGACCCGCCACGCCCCCGGTGCCAGCGGCGACCGCACGCTGACGCTGCGCCAGGTGGGCAATGCCCGCGCCCACAACCTGCAAATACTGCAAGAACGTTACGCGCCCGGTGCCGATACCGGTGTGGACATGCTGGAGCACGAATCGCACGAGGGCGGCATTGTGCTTAGCGGCGAGATCGAGCTGACCGTGGGCGAGCAGGTGCGGGTGCTAAAGGCGGGCGATGCCTATTTGTTCGACAGTAGCCTGCCGCACCGCTTTCGCAATATCGGCGACAGCGTGGTCGAGATTGTGTCGGCCTGCACGCCACCATATTTGTAGTTTGCTATTGAAAATGTAGCTACTGGCGTAGATGGTATTTGCGCTAGAGCCTTAAAAAGCTTGTGGTTTTTTCGTGGGGCGAATGCACGTGGGTCCGGCGCTGCGCTCGATTTCGGCCAGCAGGTTTTTGCCCCAGCCCAGCGCAAACAAGGCCTCGCCGGTGACGAACATCGGCCCGACCAGCAGGCCCACCAAATCGTCCATAAACGCCGGTTTGCGGCCCTCAAAGTAGTGCCCGATGAACTGCAGCACCCAGCCCACCGCAAAGCTACCTAGGCCCCAGCCCAGCCAATGGGCTACGCTGCCGCCCGCCACTTGGTGGGCCAGCGCGATCAGCAGGCCATTGGCCATACTAACGGCCACACCCAGTAACAGATTGCCCCGGCTGAGGTACCACAGCGTGCTGAGTATCCAGAGCAGCCAGGCGGCGGTGAGCGGATTACCGTCCAGCTGCCAGCGCGCCAGCAGCACGCCGATGCCGAACACGATCAGCGGAATGCCGACGTAGTGCGTGGCGATGTTGCGCCGGTCGCGGTGGTAGTGCGCGTACTGCACCATCAGCACGGTGGCGGGGCGGAACAGGGATGCCATGGGGGTCTCCTTCTTTTGGGGTGTATGGCATGCTAAGAGTGCGAGCCCGCAGCGCGCTGTCAAGTGCACGACACCCAGGGTTTACACCGCCTAGGACACCTGCGGCACCCGCCGCAATTGCAACGCTGCCAGCGACGCGTACAGCGGCGCGCTGACCAGGCGTGACACACCGCTGGCCACCAGGGCGCTGGCCATCAGGCTCAGTACCAGGCCGTGGCCGTCCACCATTTCCATCACGATGATGAACGAGGTCATGGGGGCCTGGGTCACCGCCGCCAGAAAGCCCGTCATGCCCAAAGCGATGAGCGTGGGCGCGTTGACGTAGCCGGTCAGCAGGGCGATGTCGTTGCCCAAGGCCCCGCCAATCGCCAGCGAGGGCGCAAAAATACCCGCGGGCACCCCGGCCCAGGTGGTGAGCCAGGTGGCGATGAACTTCAACGGCATGAACAGCGGCGCGGCGTCGCCGTGGCCCTCCAGCAGGGCGCGGGTGTGGCCGTAGCCGCTTCCGTAAGTGGCACTTTGGCTCACTACACCCAGCACCGCCACGGCGAGCCCGCAGGCGGCGGCAAACCGCACGGGCGCAGACTGGCGAAACCGGGTAAACGCATCGGCCGAGCTGCCCGACAGTGACACCACCAACAGCCGCGCAAACAGCCCGCCCGCCAACCCGCAGCACACCGTGACCAGCAGACCCGGCAGCAGCAGCGCCATGCTTAAATTTTCAATGTGGATCACCCCAAAATAGGTGGTGTTGCCGTACACCGATACGGCCATCAAACCACTGAGCACAATCGCCGCCAGCAGCAGGCCGCTGCTGCGCTGTTCGGGCCTGCGTGATAGCTCTTCAATGGCAAACATCACGCCGCCCAGCGGGGTGTTGAACGCCGCCGCGATGCCTGCCGCGCCGCCGGCCAGCAGCAGGCCGTGCTCCGACACCCGCGAGCCCTTGGGCAGTCAGCGGCGCGCGTGGTGCATGACTCCGGCAGCAATCTGCACCGACGGGCCTTCACGCCCCAGCGACAAACCGGCCAGCAGGCCCCAGGCTGTCAGTAGCGCCTTGGCCAGCGCCAGGCGCAGCGACACAAACAGCCCGCGCGCTGCGGGTGGCACCTCGGGGGTGAGGGCAGCCATCACCTGTGGAATGCCCGAGCCCGCGGCACAGGGGGCAAACCGCCGCGTCAGCCAGACGATGGCCGCGGTGCAGGCGGGGGTCCACAGCAGCGGGGCCCACCAAGCCTGTGCGTCCAGCACAGAAAACATCTGC
Source organism: Rhodoferax sp. (assembly GCF_025354435.1). Classification (GTDB taxonomy): domain Bacteria; phylum Pseudomonadota; class Gammaproteobacteria; order Burkholderiales; family Burkholderiaceae_C; genus Rhodoferax_B. The sequence goes on along the minus strand of NZ_JANXMU010000058.1, from coordinate 86,596 downwards.
AGAGCATGTTCCGTCAACCAGGTAAAGGCCACCACCGTCAAACCTGCCAGTGCGGCAAACCCCAGCACCACGCCGCGCCCGGCCCACAAACGCTAGTCGGCCACTTCTTGCTGGAGGGCAGTGAAAATGCGGGGATGCGGCTGCATGGGTTGGCCTTGGTAGGATGGGAATTACATTTGATGCAATATATTAGATTGTAGGGTGCTCCACGCCGCAGGGTGGACCGCCCATTGGCCTCTATCATCGCGCTATGCTGTCACTCCAAGATACCTCTGAGCACCCCGCCACCACAGCCCAGGTGCTACGCCGGTTTCGGGTGGTGTTCAACGCGGTGCGCAGCCACTTTCAGCAGGTGGAAAACCAGGTGGGCCTGGGCAGTGCGCAGGTGTGGGCGTTGAGCGTGGTCAGGGACCAGCCTGGGATCGGCATGGGGGGCTTGGCCAAAGGCATGGACATCCACCAAAGTACCGCCAGCAATCTGGTCAAAGCCCTGCTGCGCAAGGCGCTGATCCGCATGGACAAAGCCCCGGAGGATTGGCGCAATGTGCGGTTGCATATTCTGCCCAGTGGCATCGCCGTGCTGGACCAGGTGCCCGGCCCGTTCGCCGGTGTGCTGCCGCTGGCGCTGGGCAAGCTGCCCCAGGCCAGCCTGCAACGGCTGGACCAGGATCTGGCCGAACTGATCGTGCTGCTGAAGGCTGACGAGCAGGCCGGTGGGATTCCACTGGCCGAGCAATAATTTTTTAATGGATCTATCCGAGTACTTCTGCATGCAACCCACTGCCCTCCAACTCGCCGCCGCCGTCCTTTTTGGGCTGGCACTGCTGCACACTTTCGCCGCCAGTTGGTTTGAAACCCTGGCCCATCGGTATCCACTCCACTCGGGGCTGTTCCACATCCTGGGCGAGGTCGAGGTGGTGTTTGGCGTCTGGGCTTTTGTGCTGATCGTGGTGATGGCGGTGTTGGGCAATGGGGCCGATGCGCTGGCCTACGCCGAGTCGCGCCAGTACACCGAGCCACTGTTTGTGTTTGTGGTGATGGTGGTGGCCGCCTCGCGCCCGGTGCTGGAACTGGTGCAGCAGTGGCTCAGCAGCGTGGCCCGTGTGCTGCCGCTGCCCACCCCCGTAGCCATGGCCTGGCTGGGCATGGCCCTGGTGCCGCTGCTGGGCTCGCTGATCACCGAACCCGCAGCCATGACCCTGGCCGCGCTGATCCTGGCCCCGCTGGTGTTTCGCCAAGGGCCACCGGAGTGGCTCAAATACGGGGCTTTGGGCGTGCTGTTCGTGAATGTATCGGTCGGCGGCACGCTGACCTCGTACGCCGCACCACCGGTGCTGATGGTGGCATCCGTGTGGGGTTGGGACAGCGCTTTCATGGCCAGTACCTTTGGCTGGCGTGCTTGCATCGCGGTGCTGGTCAACGCCAGCGTGTTGGTGTTTTTATTGCGCCCGTACCTTAAGACTACGGCCGCCGCCAAGCCCATGGCGACCCGGCCCGTGCCGCTGGTGGTGAGCCTGATCCACCTGGCATTTCTAGCCGGGGTGGTGGTATTTGCCCACCATCCGGTGGTGTTTATCGGCCTGTTTGTGTTCTTCATTGGCTACACCCAGGCCTACGTGCGGCACCAGAGCCCGCTGATTTTGAAAGAGGGCCTGCTGGTCGGGTTCTTTTTGGCGGGCCTGGTGGTGCTGGGCGGCATGCAGCAGTGGTGGCTGCAGCCCATCGTTTCCAGCCTGGCCCCCACGGCGCTGTTTTTTGGCGCACTGGGTTTAACGGCGCTGACCGACAACGCCGCGCTGACCTATCTGGGCTCGCTGATCGAGGGCATCAGCGACCCAGCCAAATACATGCTGGTGGCGGGTGCCGTGGCGGGCGGCGGTTTGACGGTAATTGCCAACGCACCCAACCCGGCCGGGGTGGCGCTGCTGCGCAAAGGCTTCAACGACGAGTCGATCGGGGCACTGGGTCTGCTGGCCGGGGCAGTGCTGCCAACGGTAGTGGCGGCAATTTTGTTTTTGCTGTGATTTTGATAGCTATTGGTACATGATGGACGGGCGCTAGAGGTCATTTTTATCAGAATCAAGCATATGGACGCACACACACGCAGGTATTGCACGGTAGCCGCTGGGGTTTTGCTGCTCACGCTGGCAGGTTGCGCCACCGCGCCGCCGTCGCGCCCCGCCACGGCGGGCCCCATGGGCCCCTCGCGCTTGACGGTGGAAGAGGCCAACGATGTGACCCTGTACGCCATCAGCCTGGTGGGCACGCCCTACCGCTACGGCGGCAACACGCCCTCAACCGGGTTTGACTGCAGCGGCCTGATTGGCTACGTCTACAAATCCCAAGCGGGCCTACCGGCTCCGCGTACCGTGGCTGCCCTGGTCAACTGGGGCCAGGCCGTGCCTGCCGATGCGGTGCGCACCGGCGACCTGGTGGTGTTTGCCCCGCGCGGCGCGGCCACGCATGCGGGCATCTATGTGGGCGAAGGGCGGTTTGTGCACGCGCCGTCCACGGGCGGTGAGGTGCGGCTGGACCTGCTGATTTCCAGCTACTGGTCTCGCCAGCCCACCGCGTTTCGGCGGCCCTGATTTTTGGAGGTATTTGATGGCAGGCCCTGGTATCGCCTTTTGGCAAGCGCGTTTCGACACCCAGCAAACCGGCTGGGACCGCGGTGGCCCCAGTCCACAGTTGCTGGCCTGGCTGGACAGCGGCGCATTGCAGCCATGCCGCATCGCCGTGCCGGGCTGCGGTGGTGGCTGGGAGGTGGCCGAACTGGCCCGGCGCGGCTTTGAGGTGGTGGGCCTGGACTACACCCCGGCGGCAGTGGCGCGCACGCAGGCGCATCTGCAGGCCCAGGGGCTGGCGGCCGAGGTGGTGCAGGCGGATGTACGCAGCTACCTGCCTGCGCAACCCTTTGACGCGGTGTACGAACAAACCTGCCTGTGCGCCATCCACCCTGACTCCTGGTTCGCCTACGCAGGCCAACTGCGGCAGTGGTTGCGGCCCGATGGCAGCCTGTGGGCGGCCTTCATGCAAATGCCCCGGCCCGAGGCCATGGCGCAGGGGCGGGTAGAGGGCCCGCCGTACCACTGCGATATCAACGCCATGCGCGCCTTGTTTCCCAGCGCCCAATGGGACTGGCCCGCGCCGCCATACCCCCAGGTGCCGCACCCGGCTGGCATGCACGAGCTGGCCGTGCGCCTGGTACGCCGTGCGGAATAACCGTTGTAACCCCACACGAAATTTTGTAACCACCCGTTCCTACAATCGCTCCAATGCGAAAAATGAAGCGATGGGTGTGGGGACTGGTGGCCGTGCTTGTGCTGGGCGGGGCTGCGTGGTGGTGGAACCAGAGCCGCGCTGCGGACCTGCCGGTGTACCGCACCGGCACCTTGGAGCGCGGGCCGCTACTGGCCACCGTGGCGGCCAGCGGGGCGGTGAACCCGGTGACCCAGGTGTCGGTGGGCACCCAGGTGTCGGGGCAGATCAAGGAGCTGTACGCTGACTTCAATGACGAGGTCAAGGCTGGGCAGCTCATCGCCATACTGGACTCGGAAACCTTTGAATACCGCGTGCGCTCGGCCCAGGCCGATGTGGATGCCGCGCGGGCCGCGGTGCTGACAGCCCAGGCCAACGCCGCAGCGGGCCGGGCCGCCATCTCCAAAGCCCAGGTGGACCTGACCGAGGCCCAGCGCGACCATGACCGCAAGCGCGACCTGGCCGACAAGCAATTCATCGCCCAAAGCGAGGTGGACCGCACCCGCGCCTTGGTCAACACCAGCGGTGAGCTGCTCAAGCTGGCCCAGGCCCAGGCCAGCGTGACCCAGGCGCAGATCACCACCGCGCAGGCCAATGTGGCGCAGCGCGAAGCCATGCTGGGCCAGGCGCGCATCGACCTGGGCCGCACCCGCATCACCTCGCCGGTCAACGGCATCGTCATCAAACGCACCATCGAGCGCGGCCAGACCGTGGCCGCCAGCCTGCAGGCGCCCGAGCTGTTTGTGATTGCGCAAAACCTGCACGACATGCAGGTCGAAGCCAGCATCGACGAGAGCGACGTGGGCCGCATCCGCCTGGGGCAAAAAGCCAATTTCAATGTCGATGCCTTCCCCGGCCAGACCTTTGAGGCCGAGGTGCGCCAGGTGCGCAAGGCCGCGCTGAACGTGGCCAATGTGGTCACCTACGTGGCCGTGCTGCGCTTTGCCAATACCGACGGCCGCCTGCTGCCGGGCATGACGGCCAATGTGCGCGTGGTCACCGACATCCGGCAAGACGTGCTGAAAGTGCCCAACGCCGCCCTGCGCATGCGTATTGTCGATACAGTAAATGCTACAAATACCGTAGCTACTAGCGTAGGTACTACATGTGCTAGCGGCACTATTTCTATAAATTCTGCACGCCGGGGCCGAATCTACCTGCTGGACGCGCTGGGCAAGCCCGTGGCCACCAACGTCTGCCTGGGCATTACCGACGGCAGCAGCACCGAGCTGGTCGACCCCAATGGCGCATTGCAAAGCGGCACGGCGGTCGTCACCGGCAACCCCCTGGCTGGAGCCCCCCGTGCAGGCGCGCCCAAGCTGCCGTTTTGATGCAACCCCATCCCTCAACCAATATGGCCGCCACCTGGTCGATCGCGGTATTTGCCCACAACGAGGCCCCGCGCATTGCCGCCACCCTGCGCAGCATCGAGGCCGCCGCCCAGGGTATGGCGGTCGAGGTGGTGGTGCTGGCCAATGGCTGCCAGGACGGCACGGCGCAGGTGGTGCGTGATCTGGCGGCGACCAGGCCCCATCTGCGCGTGGTGGAGATCGCGCTGGCCGACAAGGCCAACGCCTGGAACGAATACGTGCACACCATGGCAGCCACGCCCACCCTGCACGTGTTTGTGGACGGCGACGTGCAGGTCGCCCCCGGTGCCTTGCGCGCGCTGGCCGAGCGGCTGGCGCAGGTGCCTGCAGCCCACGCCGTGGGGGCCCTGCCCACCACCGGCCGCGACCGCGAGGGCTGGAGCCAGCGCATGCTGAGCCAAGGCACGCTGGCGGGCGGGCTGTACGCGCTGCGCGGCAGCTTTGTGCAGACCCTGCGCCAGCGCGGTATCCGCCTGCCGCTGGGCCTAGTGGGCGAAGACTGGCTGGTGTCCCTGTGGGCGGGCCGCGACCTGCAGCCCATCGCCATGGAGCTGGAGGGCAGCGACTACGTGGTGTTTGCGCCCGAGGCCGGGTTTGCGTTCCGCTCGCTCAGCCCCTGGCGGCTGCACGACTACCGCACCTACGCACGCCGCCTGTGGCGCTATGCCCAGCGTGGCGTGCAGTATGAAATGGTCTGGCAGTGGCTGCGGCTGCGCTTGCCGGAATCTTTGCCGCCCGATGTGCAGACCTTGTACGCCCAGGCCCCCGCGCCGTCGCGCCTGCTGTGGACCGGCTCGGTCCTGGGGTCACTGCTGCGCTGCCTGGCGGTGCAGAAGGTACGTCGGAGGCAACTCTGATGCCAGTCGTCCAAGCCCAGGCGCTGACCAAGAGCTACGCCATGGGCGGTGACGTGGTGCACGCCCTGCGCGGCGTGTCGCTGGAGATTGCCGACGGCGACTTCGTGGCCATCATGGGCACGTCGGGCTCGGGCAAGTCCACGCTGATGAATATTTTGGGCTGCCTGGACACGCCCAGCAGCGGCAGCTACGCCCTGGCGGGCGAGGCAGTGCAGGGCCTGGATGCGGACGCGCTGGCCCAGGTCCGCAACCGCCGCATCGGCTTTGTGTTCCAGCAGTTCAACCTGCTGCCCCGTGCCAGTGCGCTGGAGAACGTGGAGCTGCCCCTGGTCTACGCCGGGGTGGCGGCGGCGCAGCGCCGAGAACAGGCCACCGCCGCCTTGCAGCGGGTGGGCCTGGGTGAGCGCATGCACCACACGCCCGCCGAGCTGTCGGGCGGGCAGCAGCAGCGGGTGGCGATTGCGCGGGCCCTGGTGAACCAGCCGCAGCTCATCCTGGCCGACGAGCCCACCGGCGCGCTGGACAGCCAGACCTCCGAGGAAGTGATGCAGCTGCTGGCCGACCTGAACGCCCAGGGCATCACCGTGGTGCTGGTCACGCACGAGGCCGATATCGCGGCCTGGGCGCGGCGCAAGATCGTGTTCAAGGACGGGCAAATCGTGGAGGACTCTGGCGGGGTGTCTGCGCCGACGCTCGCCCGGGACGGGCGGCAGGCCAGCCGGGCCAGTGCGCGCATGAACGGCATGGCCGCACTGCGCAGTGCCTGGCGGGCGCTGGCCTCGAATGCGCTGCGCAGCCTGCTGACCATGCTGGGCATCATCATCGGCGTGGCGGCGGTGATCACCATGGTGGCGGTGGGCCGCGGCGCGACCGACCGGGTGCAAGAGCAAATGAAGGGCCTGGGCTCCAACATCATGCTGGTGCTGCCCGGCGGGGCCACGGCCGCGGGCGTGCGCCAGGGCGCGCAGACCCGCAGCCGCCTGACCGAGGAAGACGCCACCGCCATCCAGGTCGAGGTGCCCGAGGTGCAGGTGGCTGCGCCCTCGTCGCGCACCATGGCCCAGGTGGTGGCCAACAACGCCAACTGGAGCACCACCATCTTTGGCACCAACAACGATTATTTAGAAGCCCGCGAATGGCCGCTGGCTGCCGGTCGGGCGTTTGAAGAGGCGGAGCTGCAGGGTTCGGCCAAGGTCGGCCTGATTGGTGCCACCGTGGCGCAGGAGCTGTTTGGCGATGCCGACCCCATCGACCAGACCGTGCGGGTGCGCACCGTGCCGGTGAAGATCGTCGGCGTGCTCAGCCGCAAGGGGCAAAACTCCATGGGCCAGGACCAGGACGACATCCTGGTGCTGCCGATCTCCACCTACCGCAACCGCTTACAGGGCGGTTCGCCGGGCAATGTGAAGCGGGTTTGGGCCATCAACGTGAAGGTGCGCGAAGGCCAGAGCATGCAGGTGGCCGAGGACAACATCCGCGAGCTGCTGCGCCAGCGCTTCAAGGTGGAGGCCAGCGCCGACGACACCTTCACCATCCGCAACCTGAGCGAGATTCTGGAGGCACAAGAGCAGTCCAGCCGCACCATGACCCTGCTGTTGGCGGCCGTGGCGGGCATTAGCCTGCTGATTGGCGGCATCGGCATCATGAACATCATGCTGGTCAGCGTGACCGAGCGCACCCGCGAAATCGGGCTGCGCATGGCGGTGGGGGCGCGCGGGCGAGATATTTTGGTGCAGTTCCTGATCGAAGCCGTCACTTTGAGTTTGCTGGGTGGCGCGGCGGGCGTGCTGTTGGGGGCGCTGGCCACCTGGGCCGTGGGGCAATGGGCGGGCTGGCAGGTGAGCATGACGCTGGCCTCGATTGCGCTGGCGGTGGGGTTTTCGGCGGCGGTGGGTGTGTTTTTTGGTTTTTACCCAGCGCGGCGGGCTTCGCTGTTACAGCCTATTACGGCTTTACGGCACGCCTGACCGGGTACATTGGGCCGAGTTTTTAGGAGATAAATATGGTGCGCAGTTGGAATGGAATGGGCCTGTTGGCCGTAGCGGGGTTGTTGGCCAGTTGCGGTGGCGGCAGCGACGGTGGCAGCCCGGCGGTGTGCGCCGCAGTGTCCACCACCACGGCCAAATCTGCGGCAGTCAATCTGCTGTCGGGTACGGGCGCGCAGGCCGAATCGATGCGCCAGACCGCGGGCAGCACGGCATCGCCGCTGCAGCCGCGCCCCGCACTGCAGGTGCTGGCCCGCGCCATCGCCCTGGGCGATGTGGCGCAGGCCAAGGTGGCGGCCGTCAAACCCCTGGTGGCGCAGATGGGCGTGCCCCAGCAGATCGGTTTGCCGCGCGATGTGGCCGCCACGGGCACGTTGGCCAGCACCGCGGCTTTGCTGCAGTGGCAGGCCACGGCAGCGGGTGGACAGGTGGCGGCCATCAGCATCCAGTCCGGTCAGGCCGTGGGCCTGCGCTTGGGCGTGCTGGTAAAAAGCTTGCCCGCTTCGGCCACGCTGCGGGTCTACGCCCCCGGCGCGGCCACGGCTTACACCATTCCGGCCCAAGACGTGCTGGACACCCTGGCGCGCAACCGCGCAGCGGGCGACACCAGCGATGCCGGGCGCACCTACTGGGCTCCGGTGGTGGACGGCACCGAGGCCACGCTGGAGATCGAGCTGCCCGCGCTGGTGTCTCCCGCCGAGGTGCAAATTGCCATTCCGCGTGTCTCGCACCTGTTCAGCAGCCCGGTGTTGGAGGCCAAAGTGGGCAACACTGCCAAGGCGGCGGTCGGCAGTTGTGAGGTCGATGTGGCCTGCAGCCCCAGCTACGCCACCGAGAGCAATGCGGTGGCCCGCATGAACTTTGTGAGCGGCGGCGCGGCGTATCTGTGCACTGGCACGCTGGTCAACGATGCCACGGGCAGCGGCACGCCGTACTTTCTTGGGGCCAACCACTGCGTTTCGACCCAGGCGGCGGCATCGACGCTGCAAACCTGGTGGTTCTACCGCGCCAGCACCTGCAGCGGCTCCACGCCCGATGCTGCAGCCACCACCCGCACCGGTGGGGCCACCTTGCTCTACGCGAATGCCACCACCGACACCTCGTTCATGCGCCTGGCCGATACACCGCCCACGGGGGCCGTGTTTGCAGGCTGGTCGGTCAATGCCCCCACGCTGGGTGACGCGGCGGCCGGTTTGCACCACCCGCAGGGCAGCTGGCAGGCCATCAGCAGCGGTGTTATCAGTTCGTTCCTGAACTGCACGGGGCTCATGGCATCGTCGCTGGACTTTAGTTGCAGCGTGTCGAACCAGGCCAACGGCAATTTTGTCAACGCCCAGTTCAGCCGCGGTGCCACCGAAGAAGGCAGCAGCGGTTCGCCCCTGTTTGAAACCATCGGCAGCGGCCATTACCTGGTGGGTCAGCTGTACGGCGGCAGTTCCAGTTGCAGCAACCCCACCGGCAGCAACGCCTATGGCCGGTTTGACGTGGCCTACAACGCCGCCCTGCGCCAGTGGCTGGCCCCCAGCAGCTGCCGTTGAACAGGTTTGCTCTTAAATAAATAGCTGCTAGCGTAGGTGCTATTTACGCTAGCAGCTGTTTTTTTTTAAATTTCAAGGCGCCCGTGCTGCAGGCTTTTGCAGGTACGCACCGGACGTAAATAGCTGGTTTTCTGCCGCAGCGATGCGCCCCACCACTGCGCTGCCCGACTGCGCTACTACCAACTCCAGCAGGGCCTCCACCAGCGCCATCCCGGCGGCGGTGGATGGAAAGAAAGACGGGCTGTGTACCGAGAACAGCAGCGTCTCGTCGGCCAGCAGCGACAGCGGCGAAGCCGTGCTGTCGGTGATGGCCACCAGCTTGCAGCCGCGCTGGCGGGCGGCCTGCGCCACCACCTCGGCCTCGCGCGAATAAGGCGCAAAGCCCACCACCAGCACCGTGTCTACCGGCTGCAGGGCGCGCAACTGCATCTCCAGTCCGCCTGCATGGCCGTCCAGCAACTGCACCGACGGCCGGAACAGCCGCAGCCCATAGGCCAGGTGGAAAGCCAGCGCATAGCTGGCCCGAAAGCCCGCCACATGCAGCTGCGGCGCGCCCACCAGCAGTGCGGCGGCCCGGCCCAGGGCCTCGCCGTTGTGGGTTTTGGTGAACTGCAGGTTGTGCGCCTGTACCGCAAACAGCTCGTCTTGCAGCGCTGTGTCGCCGCCCGATTTGCTGCTGCGGGCGATCAGGCTCTGGGCCCGCTGGCCGTACTGCTCGGGCGCCAGACCCAGCTCCAGCGCAAACGCCTCCTTCAGCTGCGGCCAGCCTGCAAAACCCAGCGTCTGCGCAAAGCGCACCAGCGTGGCCGGTGGCACCTCGGCCCGCACGGCGATGCTGCGCATCGACACGGTGACGATCTCGTTCGGGTGGTCCAGCGCGTACTTGCCTGCGCGTTGCAGGCCGGGGCTGAGGGTGGAAAAGCGTTCTCGGATCAGGTCACTGGCGTTCATGGAACAGATGTTACGTGCTTTGATTTGTGAATCGTATGTTGCATTTCATTTTAATTTTGGTATATTTGTTCCATTAAATTAATTAACGCAACACCTAGACCACTCGCCATGACCCACGTCTTCCACCGCCACCTGCACCACACCCCGCCCGTCGCCATATCGGCCCAGGGCATGCGCATCCGTGACGCGGCAGGGCGCACCTACCTGGACGCCTCCGGCGGTGCCGCCGTGTCCTGCCTGGGCCATGGCCACCCCGACGTGCTGGCGGCCATGCACGCGCAGATCGACCAGTTGGCGTACGCCCACACCAGCTTTTTCACCAGCCAGGTGGCCGAGGAACTGGCCGACCACCTGGTGCAGCACGCGCCCGAGGGCATGGACCAGGTGTACCTGGTCAGCGGCGGCTCGGAGTCGGTGGAGTCTGCGCTGAAGATGGCGCGGCAGTACTTTGTAGAGATCGGCCAGCCCCAGCGCAGCCACTTCATCGCCCGCCGCCAGAGCTACCACGGCAACACCCTGGGGGCCTTGGCCGTGGGCGGCAACGCCTGGCGGCGCGCACCGTTTGCGCCGCTGCTGGTGCCCGCCACCCACGTCGCCCCCTGCTACCCGTACCGCGAGATGCGGGAGGGCGAGACCCCCGCTGCCTACGGCCTGCGCCTGGCCGCCGAACTGGAAGCGGCCATCCTCGCCCAGGGGCCGGACACGGTGATTGCCTTCGTGGCCGAAACCGTGGGCGGGGCGACTGCCGGGGTGCTGACGCCCGTGCCCGGCTACTTCCAGGCGGTGCGCGCCGTGTGCGACAAGTACGGCGTGCTGTTGATCCTGGACGAGGTGATGTGCGGCATGGGCCGCACCGGCACGCTGTACGCCTGCGAGCAAGAGGGGGTGGTGCCAGACCTGTTGACCATCGCCAAGGGCCTGGGCGGCGGCTACCAGCCCGTCGGCGCGGTACTGGTGCAACGCAAGATCACCCAGGCCATGGGGGCTGGCAGCGGCTTCTTCCAGCACGGCCACACCTACCTGGGCCACCCGGTTGCCTGCGCGGCGGCGCTGGCAGTGCAGCGCGTGATCCAGCGCGATGGTTTGCTACAAAAAGTACAGCGCGATGCCCAGGTGTTGTCGGCGCTACTGCATGAAAACATGGGCCAAAGTCCCTGGGTAGGCGATATCCGCGGCCAGGGCTTCTTTTGGGGCATCGAGCTGGTGGCCGACCGGGCCCGCAAGACCCCCTTCGACCCCCGCCACAAGCTGCACGCCCGCATCAAAAAGGAAGCCATGGCGCGCGGCCTGCTGTGTTACCCCATGGGTGGCACGGTGGACGGCCAGGCCGGCGACCACGTGCTGCTGGCCCCGCCCTTCATCGCCACGCATGCCGATTTGACCGAGATCGCCAGCACCTTGGCGGCTTCCATCGACGCGGCGGTGGCCAGCCTGCCGCGCTGAACCCCTTTCCCCTTTCGTTTCCTTTCACCCCCTAGGAGTTTTGCCATGTAAGCTTGTGCCCCCTCACGCCTGTTTTCTGCCGTCCTGCTGCTCTGCATCGGCCTGCCCGCCCTGGCCCAGGAGGCCAACGACACGATCAAGAAGGTCAAAGACACGGGGGCTATCACCCTGGGCCACCGCGAAGCCTCGTTCGGCTTTTCATACGTGGACGGTGGTGCCAAGCCGCTGGGCTACAGCATCGACATCTGCATGAAGATCGTGGACGCGATCAAGGCCGAGGCCAAGCTGCAAAACGTCGAGATCCGCTGGCAGCCGGTCACGTCCAGCAACCGCATCCCACTGGTAATGAACGGCACGGTGGACATTGAATGCGGCAGCACTACCAATCTGGTCGAGCGGCAAAAGCAGGTGGCGTTTTCGCCGGACATCTTCCGCTACAACGTGCGCATGGCGGTGAAGGCCAACGCGGGCATCAAGAGCATTGCCGACCTGCAGGGCAAGACGGTGGTGACCACGGCGGGCACCACCTCGTTCCGCCTGCTGAAAGAAGCCGACAAGGCCAAGAACCTGGACATCACCAACATCGGTGCCAAGGACCATTCCGAGTCTTTTCTGATGCTCGATACGGGCCGCGCCGCTGCCTTTGTACTGGACGACATCCTGCTGGCCGGGCAGATCGCCAACGCCAAGAACCCGAAAGACTTTGCCATCGTAGGCGAGTCGCTGCGCACCGAAAACCAGTCGCTCATGTACCGCAAGGACGACCCGCAGCTCAAGGCGCTGGTGGACCGCGTGGTGGGCGGCATGATGAAGTCGGGCGAGATGGAAAAGCTCTACACCCAATGGTTCATGTCGCCGATTCCGCCCAAAAACGCCAACATCCACTACCCGCTGAACGCCGAGACGCGGGAGGCGTTTGCCAACCCGTCCTCCAAAGGCATCTGAACATGCGTATCGCCCTCATCCACGCTCTGGCCCATTCGGTGGAGCCCATCAACCGCGCCTTTACGGAACTGTGGCCTCAGGCGCAGGTAGTGAACCTGCTGGACGACAGCCTGTCGGCCGACCTGGCGCGCGGTGGGCGGGGGCTGGATGCGGCCATGCACCAGCGCTTTGCCCAGCTGGCGCAGTACGCGGTGGACACCGGGGCCGAGGGGATTTTGTTCACCTGCTCGGCCTTTGGGCCCTGTATCGAGGCGGTAGCGCGGGCGCATCCGCAGGTACCGGTGCTCAAACCCAATGAGGCCATGGTGGCCGAGGCCTTAGGGCAGGGCGGTACGCTGGGCCTGATCGCCAGCTTTGGCCCGACGCTGCAGTCCATGCCTGCCGAATTTCCGCCCGGCCAGCGGTTGGAGCTGGCGCTGGCCGAGGGCGCGCTGGAGGCCTTGAACCGGGGCGACGGTGCACGCCACGATGCCCTGGTGGCCGCACAGGCGCGGGCACTGCAAGCCCGGGGCTGCACCCGCATCGCCCTGGCCCAGTTCAGCCTGGCCCGGGCACGGGCGGCCTGCGAGGCGGCTACGGGTTTGCCGGTGTTGACAACCGTGGACAGTGCGGTGAGGGCTTTGCGGGCGCGGTTGGCCGCCCAGTGATAATCGTCCCATCTTATTTTTGGGAGTGCGTGTGGATACCATTTTGCTGATCAAAGCCGCCATCATGGGCATTGTTGAAGGGCTGACCGAGTTTTTACCGGTGTCCAGCACCGGACATTTGATTTTGACCGGCTCGCTTTTGGGCATGACGGACGACAAGTCCAAGGTATTCGACATCGCCATCCAGACCGGTGCGATCCTGGCCGTGATCATCGTCTACTGGCAGCGGATTGCCGGGGCCATCAGTGGCTTTAGCAGCAGCGCCCGCTCGCGCCGCTTTGTGTTCAACGTGGCCATCGGCTTTCTGCCTGCGGCCCTGGTCGGGTTTTTTGTCTATAAAAGCATCAAGGCCTATTTGTTCAACGCCCCGGTGGTGGCTACAGCCTTCATCGTCGGCGGCCTGATCATCTGGTGGGTAGAGCGCCGCGCCAAACCCGTGGTACGCATCCAGGAGATCGACGACATGAGCGGCCTGGATGCCCTCAAGGTCGGCCTGGTGCAGTGCCTGGGCATGATCCCCGGCACCAGCCGTTCCGGTTCCACCATCATCGGCGGCATGCTGCTGGGCCTGTCGCGCAAGGCGGCCACCGATTTCAGCTTCTTTCTGGCCATCCCCACGCTGATCGCCGCCGGAGGTTACAGCCTGTGGAAAGAACGCGCGCTGCTGTCCATGGCCGACTTTCCCCTGTTTGCCGTGGGCTTTGTGGTCAGCTTCTTGAGCGCGTGGCTGTGCATCCGCTGGCTGCTGCGCTACATCTCCACCCATGATTTCGTGGTGTTTGCCTGGTACCGCATCGCCTTTGGCCTGGTGGTGCTGGCCACCTGGGTGACGGGCACGGTGACTTGGGCCGCCTGATGGCTGCCATCCAGGCCGTCATTTTCGATGCCGACAGCACGTTGGTAGACAGCGAGGAGCCGGGCATGGACGTGCTGCACGCGCTGGCCGTGGCCCATGGCGTGCAGGTCAGCCGCGCCGAAGCCCACCAGCGGTTTCGCGGCGCGCGTATGGCTGACTGCATAGCCTGGATTACGGCCCAGTTGCCTGCCCAGGCACCAGGTTTTGAAGCCGCACTGACGGCCCAGGTACGCGAGCAGTCCGAAATCCGCTTTCGCCAGGACCTGCAGCCTTTGCCAGGCGCGCTGGCCTTGCTGCAAAGCCTGCAGATCCCTTTTTGCGTCGCCACCAACGGCCCGCGCGAAAAGGTCGAGCTGACCCTGGGCCTGACCGGCTTGCACCATCTGCTGGGTGAACGCATTTTTTGCGCCTACGAGGTCGGCCATTTCAAGCCGGACCCCGGCCTGTTCCTGCACGCCGCGCAAGCCCTGGGCGTGGCCCCGGCCCACTGCGCGGTAGTGGAAGACAGCCTGCCGGGCCTGTTGGCCGGTTTGGCTGCGGGCATGCAGGTGTTCAGCCTGCACCCGCAAGAGGGTCTGGCGGCGGACGTGGCCGAACGGGTGACGTTTATTGACGGTCTGCAGGCTCTGGGGCCGCTGCTGGCGCGCTGATATTCCCAATATTCAGTAGGGCCGCCTCGATCGCCGCCGCCGTGGCCAGCGGTTTTTCCATGGGGAACAGGTGGCTGCCGTCCAGCATCATGGTGCGGCCCTTGGTGATTTTGGTGGTCAGGCCCATGCCGATCTGGCGCATCTCGGCCGAATGTGTGCCGCCGATGAAGGCCACCGGGCATTTCAACGGGCGGCGGCGCAGCAGGCCCTCCAAGTTGTCGGGAAAGCAGTTGTAGATGGCGGTTTCCACCGCACGGTCGAAGCCCAGAACCCGCTGGCCGTCCTCGTCGCGGGTGCCGTAAGTAATGTAGTCCTGCAGTACCTGCGGCTCCCAGCGGGCAAAGGCTTTTTTGCCCTGGAAGTGCGCCAGTGCCGCGCTCTGGTCGGCCCAGTGTTGGCGGCGGGTGCGGCTGATTTTGCCGGGCGACACCACTTCCACCATCTTGGCCCGCTTGAAGGCCCCCAGTGTGGTGGCGCGCCAGCCGCCGACGATGGGTGCGTCCAGCAGCAGCACGCCGCAGGCCAGCTCCGGGTGGCGGGCGGCCACCATCAGGCTCAAAAATCCACCCAGCGAATGCCCGACCAGAAACGCAGGTTGGCTCTGCCGCGCCACTGCCTCGGCGGCAAAGTCGGCCAGTTGCTGCACCAGGTGCGGCCAGTTGTTGGTGACTGGGTACTGCGGGTCATGCCCGAGCTGGTCGATGGCCTCTACCGCGAAGCCGCGCGCGCGCAGGCTGGCGAACAGTCCGCTGTAGGTGGCGGCGGGAAAGCTATTGGCGTGGGTAAAGACGATGGGGGGCAAAGGCAACATAAACGGCATTCTGTGACTTTTGCCCGCCACAGAGAGTCGCGTATGCGCGCAGCGCTAAATCAAGCGCTCTTGCGGGGTGGTGATCTTGCGCAGCGGCTTGCCCCGGGCGGATTCGACCATCAGCGGAATCTCGGTTTGCTCGCCGTTCCACATCGGGTCTTCGATGCTGTCGAACACCTCGCGCAGCTTGTGGCCCCAGCTGCTGTGCAACATCTTCATGTAGGGGTTGTTTTCGTCAATACAGACCACCTTGTCGGTCTGGAAGGTGTCGGCCTCGTACACCACCAGGTCCAGCGGCAGGCCGACGGACAGGTTGGACTTGAGGGTGGAGTCCATCGACACCAGCGCGCACTTGGCGGCTTCGTCCAGCGGGGTGGTGGGGGTGATCACGCGGTCCAGCACGGGCTTGCCATACTTGGATTCGCCGACCTGGAAGTACGGGGTTTCGGGCGTGGCTTCGATGAAGTTACCGGCCGAATACACCTGGAACAGGCGCATGCCCTCGCCCTTGATCTGGCCGCCAAAAATCAACGACACATTGAATTCCACGCCCGCCTGTCGCAGCGACACCGCGTCGCGGTCGTACACATGGCGCACGGCCGCGCCCAGCACCCGGGCCGCGTCGAACATGCTCTTGGCGTTCCAGATGGTGATGGGTTCGCTGTCGTCGCTGTCTTTGAGCTGCTCGATCTGCAAGATCTCGCGAATGGCCTGCGAAATGCTCAGGTTGCCCGCCGACAGCAGCACCATGAAGCGGTCTTGCGGCTTTTCGTAGACGATCATCTTGCGAAAGGTACTGATCTGGTCCAGCCCGGCGTTGGTGCGCGAATCGGACAGGAAAACCAGCCCGGCATTGAGTTTGATGGCGACGCAGTAGGTCATGGTGGTACGGGTAAGAAGCTGAAATGGGGTTAGGCCGATGCGCCCAGGCTGAGTTTCTTCAGGCTGTACAAGGCCTCCAGCGCTTCGCGTGGAGACAGGGCATCCGGCTGGATGGCGGCTAGCGCTGATTCTAAAGCGCTGGGTCCGTCGTCGGGCTTTTGGGGCGGCGGCGCAAACAAATCCACCTGCGCCTGGTTCCCCAGCGCATGGTCTTCCAGCGCGGCCAGCGTGTGGCGGGCATGGTTCAGCACGGCGGCGGGCATGCCGGCCAGCCGGGCCACCTGGATGCCGTAGCTGCGACTGGCGGGGCCGGGCTGCAGCTCGTGCAGAAACACAATGTCGCGGCCCGACTCGGCCGCGCTGACGTGCATGTTCACCGCGCCATGGTGCTGGGCCGGGAACTCGGTGAGCTCGAAATAGTGGGTGGCAAACAGGCAGAAGGCCTGGGTTTTGTCGTGCAAATGAGCGGCAATGCCGCTGGCCAGCGCCAGGCCGTCGAAGGTGGAGGTGCCGCGGCCAATTTCGTCCATCAGCACCAGGCTATGGGATGTGGCGCTGTGCAGGATTTGCGCGGCCTCGGTCATCTCCACCATGAAGGTGGATTGCGCGTTGGCCAGGTCGTCGGCCGCGCCGATGCGGGTGTGGATGGCATCGATAGGGCCCAGGCGGCAGGTACTGGCGGGCACATAGCTGCCCATGCTGGCCAGCAGCACGATGGTGGCCACCTGGCGCATGTAGGTCGATTTACCGCCCATGTTGGGGCCGGTGATGATTTGCATGCGCTGGCGGTGGCCCAGGGCGGTGTCGTTGGCGATGAAGCTGGCGTTGCTGGTTTCGGCCAGGCGGGCTTCTACCACCGGGTGGCGGCCCCCTGCAATGGCGATGCAGGGCTCTTTCACGAACACCGGGGCGCACCAGTTCAGCGTGAGCGAGCGCTCGGCCAGGGTGCACAGCACGTCCAGCGCGGCCAGGGCGTAGGCCAGTTGGCCCAGGCGCGGCACAAAGGCCTGCAAGGCATCCAGTACCTGCTCAAACAGCCATTTCTCGCGGGCCAAGGCGCGCTCCTGGGCGCTCAGGGCCTTGTCTTCAAAGGCTTTGAGCTCGGGGGTGATGAAGCGCTCGGCGTTCTTCAGCGTCTGGCGGCGGCGGTAGTCGGCGGGCACCTTGTCGATCTGGCCCTGGGTGACTTCGATGTAGAAGCCGTGCACCTTGTTGAACTGCACGCGCAGGTTGGCAATGCCGGTACGGGCTTTTTCGCGGGTTTCCAGGTCCAACAAAAACGCGTCGCAGTTGGTCTGGATGTCGCGCAACTCGTCTAGCTCGGCATCGAAGCCGCGGTTGATCACGCCGCCGTCCCGCACCAGGGCGGCGGGCTCGTCCAGGATGGCGCTTTGCAATAGAGCGGCACAGCCTTCTGGCGGGTGCAGGGCCGCAGAAATTTGAACCAAAAGTGCTGATTGCGCAGGTACTGCCTGCACTAGTAGCTCTGCTTTTTGTAGCGTGTACTGCAGGGCTACCAGCTCACGCGGGCGCACTTGGCGCAGCGCGATGCGGGCGCTGATGCGTTCCACGTCGCCGCTGCCCTTGAGCTGTTCGCGCAGGCGCTGGCCCTGCCCGGCTTCGCGCAGGGTGGCAATGGCCTGCAGGCGCAGAGTAGCTTCGCTGCGGTCGCGCTGGGGTTCCAGCAGCCAGCGTTTTAGGGCGCGGCTGCCCATGCTGGTGCTGCAGGTGTCGAGCAGCGAGAACAGCGTGGGCTTGTCCTCGCCGCGCAGGGTTTGCGTTAGCTCCAGGTTGCGCCGGGTGCTCAGCGGCAGGTGGATGCTGGCATCGCCTTTTTGCACGCGGATGGATTGCACGTGCGACAGGGCGCGGCCCTGGGTATGCTCGGCAAAGTTCAGCAGGGCAGCGGCGGCCGCATGGGCCTGGGGCAGGTCGTCCGCCTGCCAAGCGGCCAGGGTGGCGGCGTGCAGTTGCTCTAGCAGCTTGCGCTGGCCCAAGCCTGCATCAAACTGCCAGGCCGGGCGGGCGGTGGTGGACAGTGCCGTGCCCGGTGCGGTGGCGCGCTTCAGGGCCTGGATGCGCTGCTCCAGGCTGGCACTGGCATCCGCGCTGTGCAGCAGTTCGCTGGGGGCGATACGGGTGACCCAGGCTTCGAGTTCGTCGCTGGGGCACTCGGCCAGGTGGATTTCGGCGCGGGTCACGCTCAGCCAGGCCAGGCCGCAGGTGTTGTGCGGCCCCTGGTGGATGGCCAGCAGCACGGATTCGGTCTTGTCGGACAGCAGCTCGGCATCGGTGAGCGTGCCGGGGGTCACCACCCGCACCACTTTGCGCTCCACCGGGCCCTTGCCCGTGACCTCGCCCACCTGCTCGCAAATCGCCACCGACTCGCCCAGCTTGATCAGCTTGGCCAGATAGCCCTCCATGGCATGGAAGGGCACGCCGCACATGGGAATCGGCACGCCCGCCGTGTGGCCGCGCTTGGTCAGGGTAATGTCGAGCAGGGCGGTGGCCTTTTCGGCATCGCTGAAAAACAGCTCGTAGAAATCGCCCATGCGGTAGAAGACCAGCGTGTCGGGGTGCTCGGCTTTGATGGCCAGGTACTGGGCCACCATGGGCGTGTGGGCGGCAGCGGGCGCGTCGGTGGGCAGAGCAGTGGACGGGGGAGGGGCTTTGGCGCTCAAGATCGTGGTTCCAGGAAAGGCGGGCGGGGGCCGATTATCGGCGACGGCCGCTAGCCCACCGCCTGCTGCATCCACCCCACAAACGCCTCCACCAAGGCCCGGTTCTCCGTGCGCTCGGGCAGCACGCAGTAATACGCGCGGTCTTCCGTCTGGTCGCCCGGCAGCGGCTGCGCGCAGGCCAGCACCAATTCACCGCGGGCCAGTTCGGCCTCGACCAGCAGACGCGGCACCAGGGCCAGGCCCAGGCCGCAGGTGGCGGCTGCGGCGGTCATAGAGAACAGCTCGTAGCGCGGGCCGCGTCGGGCCAGCGGGGCGGGCACGCCCATGGCATCGAACCACTGCCGCCAGCCGTCGGGGCGGGTGCTTTGCTGCAGCAGGGGGAGGTCGGCGATGGCTTGCGCGGTGAATGCCGTTGCGCCGCCCAGCAGCGCCGGGCTGCACACCGGCACCATATCCTCGCCCAGCAGGCGCACGGCGCGGGTGCCCGCCCACTGGGCCACCTGGTCGGCACTGCCGCTGTACAGGGCGGCATCGAAGGGCGTATCGGCAAACAGAAAGGGGCGGGTGCGGGTTTCGATGTGCACCGTGGTGTCGGGGTGCAGGGCCGTCCAGGCAGGCAGGCGCGGGATCAGCCAACGGGTGGCAAAGGTGGGCACCGCCGCTAGGTGCAGGCTGCCGCCGCTGCCCTGGTGCGACATGGCATCCAGCGTGTCTTGCTCCAGCCCCCGCAGGCGCACTGCCACCTGCTGTGCGTACTCGGCCCCCTGCGGTGTCAGCGCCACGCCGTGGCGGGTGCGGCGAAACAGCGGTACGCCGACAAAGGCTTCCAGTGCGGTGATCTGGCGCGACACCGCGCCCTGGCTCAGGGCCAGCTCTTGGGCGGCGCGGGTGTAGCTTTCGTGGCGGGCGGCGGCATCGAGGCAGGCCAGGGCTTGGAGGGAGGGGATTTTGCGGCGCATGGTATGCGAAATATACACAATATTGGGTTTGTTGTGGTCTGTTATTGATAGCTACTAGCGTAGATTAAATCTACGCTGTGGGTCAAAATAATTGAAGCACCTGTGGAATAAGAAGTTCAAAAAACGCATAACTGCGTGGTGCTTGCCTTGGCAATCTGGCGGCTGTGCACAAACGGGGACTATTTACGCCGCCTTAAGGCTAAGTTAATCGGGCTCTCGCAATACTGCGGCCCATCTTTCCTTTTGCGAATGTCCCCATGCGTCCCTCCCTTGCGCCGGATTCCCTGGACGCACCTGTTTCCCTGCGCCACCGCCCGGCCTGGATTGCGCACTCTCCCATCTTGAACGCGTCACGCACCTGGCAGGAACCCATTTGGGTGTCATTGGCGATCCTGGTCTGGCTGGCGGCCACGGCCTGGGCGCGGCCCCTGATGCTGCCCGACGAGGGGCGCTACGTGGGGGTTGCCTGGGAAATGCTGGCATCGGGCCACTGGCTGACCCCCACGCTGAACGGCTTGCCCTTCTTCCACAAGCCGCCGCTGTTTTACTGGATCACCGCCGCATCCATGTCGGTGTTCGGTGCCAACCCTTGGGCGGCCCGGGCGGCACCGCTGCTGGGGGCCTGGCTGGGCGCAGTCGCGCTGTACCTGTTTACCCGGCGCTGGGCAGGGCCGGTGGCTGCGGGCCGGGTGGCCGTGGCGCTAGCGGTGCAGCCACTGTTTTTGATTGGCGGGCAGTTTGCCAATATGGACATGCTGGTGGCGGGCTGCACCACGGCCACCATCTTGGCGGCGGCGGATGCGGTGCTGCGTATGGAACAGAAGCTGCCCTTTAAACGGTCGCTCGCCGCGGCCTGCGCCCTGGCGGGCCTGGGGGTGCTGGCCAAGGGCCTGATCGGTGCCGCGATTCCTGGCCTGGTCATGCTGGTCTGGCTGGTGGCCACACAGCGCTGGCGCAGGCTGTTGGCGCTGCTGTGGCTGCCGGGCTTGGGGGT
Source organism: Rhodoferax sp. (assembly GCF_025354435.1). Taxonomy (GTDB): domain Bacteria; phylum Pseudomonadota; class Gammaproteobacteria; order Burkholderiales; family Burkholderiaceae_C; genus Rhodoferax_B. The sequence goes on along the minus strand of NZ_JANXMU010000058.1, from coordinate 65,769 downwards.
GTTTTTGGCGGTGGCCGCACCGTGGTGTGTGGCCATGCAGCAGCAGTTTGCGGGCTTCTTCCACTACTTTTTTGTGGTGCAGCACTTCCAGCGCTTTGTGGGCAGTGGTTTCAACAACGTCCAGCCGTTTTGGTTTTACCCGGCGGTGCTGCTGCTGTTCAGCCTGCCCTGGACGCCGCTGCTGTACCGGCTGGCTATCCGGGGCTATGGGGACCGGGTACCGCACGATCCGGTGCGCAGCCTGATGGGGGTCTGGTTGGTGACCGTAGTGGTGTTTTTCTCGTTGCCGCAGTCCAAGCTGCTGGGCTATGTGCTGCCGGCCGTGCCGCCCCTGGCCTACCTGCTGGCCGACAGCCTGACCACTTTGCAGCCCCTGTCGCGCCGCATGCAAAACGTCTGGCGGGCCAGTAGCGCCATGGCGGCGGCGCTGGGTTTGGGCGCTATCGCCTGGCTGGCGGTGGTTCCGACCAAAAGCACGGCCGAAATCGCCGTGGCCTTGCAAAGCCACCGCACGCCCGGCGAGCCGGTGCTGATGCTCCAGCACTATTTCTACGATGTGCCGTTCTACGCGCGCCTGCACAACCCGGTCATGGTGGTCGATGACTGGCAAGACCCGGAAATCCGCACCGAGGACAGCTGGCGCAAAGAGCTGGTGGACGCGGGCCAGTTCGCCCCGTCCAAGGCGGCGGCTGCGCTGGTGGACGCAAGTCGACTGCGCGCGGCCCTGTGCCGGGCCCCGGTGAGCTGGGTCATCGGTCCGGCCCATGCTCTGGATGCCTACGCGCTACCCCCGCGGGCGCAAGCGGTGCTGACCGAACGCGGCACTACGCTGTGGCGGGTGGATGCAGTGTGCCCCGCTGCACCCTGACCCGCATGCCTAGCCCGTTGTCGCCTGGGCCAAACACCACCACCAGGCCGTGCAGCGCGGCAATCCGCTGCACGATGGACACCCCCAGGCCACTGCCGATTTCGGTTTGCCCCTGGGGCCGGTGAAAGCGGATGCCCAGGCTGGCCAGCTGTTCGGTGCTGAGCGGCGTGCCGTCGTTCTCTACCGCCAGGGCGTGCGGCGTGAAACGCAGCGTCACCAGCGTGCCCTGGGGGGCATAGCGCACCGCGTTGTCCAGCAGGTTGCGCAGCAGCACGGTCAGCAGGTCGGCATCGCCCTGCATCGGCAAGGCGGGCTGGCCTTCGGGCGGCCATTCGCAGGCCAGTTCGATGTGGCGGCGTTCGGCCAGCGGCAGGCAGTCGCCCATGGCCTGCTCCACCAATTGCGGCCAGTCCACCGGGGTGTGGGGGATTGCGGCGCTGCCCGAGCCCAGGCGCGCCTCTACCCGGGACAGGGCCAGCATTTGCGTCACCAGCCGGTCGGTACGGTCCAGGCCGGTGCTGAACTGGGCTTCGGCCTGCGCCCGCTCGGCCCCGCTGTGCGCGCGGCGGACCACGTCCCACTGGGCCCGCAGCACCGCCAGCGGCGTGCGCATTTCGTGCGCGGCATCGGCGGTGAAGCGGCGTTCGCGCTCCTGGCTGTCGTCGATGCGGGTGAACAGGCCGTTCATCGCCACCAGCAGCGGCCGTAGTTCTGCCGGTGCCCGCAGCGGGGATACGGGTTGCAAATCTTGCGCATTGCGGCCTTGCAACTCGGCTGCCAGCGTGCGGATGGGTAGCAGCGCTTGCCGCACCGCCAAGGCCATGGCCAGCAGCAGAAACGGCAACATCAGCAGCCAGGGCATGATCTGGCTGGCCGTGAGCCCGGCAACCAATTCTTGGCGCTCGTGCACGTCCTGGCCCGCGGCCACCAGCCATTCGCCGTTGGACGAGGGCAGGTAGTACACCCGCCAGGCGGTGCCGAACAACTGCGTATCCACAAAGCCCGCCGGACCGGGTCGGCGCTGGAGCTGCATGCCTTCGCGGTCGGTTAAAACCAGTTGGCCCTGGGCGTTCCACACCGCCACAGCCAGTTCGCGTGCATCGTCATCCAAGGGGTCGTCGGCAACGGGCGGGATCGGCGCAGGCAGCGGGCCTGTATGTTGGCGGTTGAACACCGCCTGCACCTGGCGGGCCAGGCGGACCAGCTCGCCGTCGTAGAGTTCGTTGACTTCATGCCGGGCCCGGCTCACCGACACCCACAGGGTCACGGCCCACACCAGCGGCGCGCACACCAGCAAGTACAGCAGTAAACGGCGTTGCAGGCTCATGGCCCGGCCTCGCCCGAGCCCAGTGCGTAGCCCACGCCGCGCAGTGTGCGCACGATGGCCGGGTCGATCTTGCGGCGCAGGTGGTGGATGTGCACCTCCAGCGTATTGCTTTCGGGCTCCGCGCCGCTCCAGTCGTACAGTTTTTCTTGCAAGTGGGCCTTGGATAGCACGCGCTGCGGGTGCTTCAGCAGGGCCTCCAGCAGGGCCAGTTCACGGCCCGTCAGCTCAATGGTTTCGCCCTTCCAGCGCACGTGTTTGCTGGCCGGGTCGTATTCGAGCGCGCCGTGCTGCCACACCGACTGGGCCCGGCCCGAGGTGCGGCGCATCACTGCCCGCAGGCGCGCTGCCAGCTCGTCGATGGAGATGGGTTTGACGAGGTAGTCGTCGGCCCCGCTGTCCAGGCCGGTGATGCTGTGCGCCGCGCCGTCGCGGGCCGTCAGGATCAGCATAGGCACGGCCACGCCCGCGTTGCGCCAACGCGCCAGCCAGACCAGGCCATCCCCGCCGGGCAGGCCCAGATCCAGCACCACGGCATCAAAAGTGGTGGCCGCCAGGGCCGCATCGGCCTGCGCACCATCGCCAAACCAGTCCACCACATGCCCGAGTTGGCGCAAGCCCGTGGCCAGGGCATCGCCCAGTAAAAGGTCGTCTTCCACAATCAATACACGCACGCAAGCCCCTAAAGCACCCCAAGGGTGCCCTAGCCATTATCCGGTGCGCACCACGCCACGGGTTTCCACCGCGCCCTTGCGGAATTCGTCCGGTGTCACCCCCATCAGGCGGCGGAACATGCTGATGAAGGCCGAGGCGCTGGCGTAGCCCAGGTCCAGCGCCACCGTCTCCACGGTTTGCCCGGCATCCAGCAGCGGCATGGCCTTGACCACCCGTAGACGCTGGCGCCACTCCACAAACGACATGCCCAGCTCGCGCTGGAAGCGGCGCAGCAGGGTGCGCTCGGTGGTGTGGGCGGCGTGGGCGATTTCGGGCAGGGTGCGGTTGTCGCCGGGCTGGGCTTCCAGAGCGCGCAGCACCGCGCCTAGCAAGGGGTCGTCGGAGCTGGGCAGGTAGCTGCCGGCGCAGGGAGCCAGGGCCAGCTGGTCGGCCAGCACCTGCAGCAGGCGCTCTTGCGCGTCGCTGCGGGGCAGGGTGCCGGGCTGCTGGCGCAGGTGCTCCAGCAGGGAGCGCACCAGCGGGCTGACGGTGAGGGCGCAGGGGTTCTTCGGCAGCGCGCCGCAGTGCTCGGCCGCCATGTAGAGCGAGCAGTGCACCACCTCGTAGCGGTTCAGGCCCATGTGCTCCACGTCGGGCGGCAGCCAGATGCCGTACTGCGGCGGGGCCAGGTAGTGGTGGTCGGCCACCTTGACCTCGATCACGCCGCTGAAGGCGTAGACGAATTCACCCCAGGCGTGGCGGTGCTGCGGGTAGCGCGAGTCGGCCTGCACGCTGCCTGTGCGAAAGAACATGGACGCGGGCAGGGCGCTGGTGAACGGCGCGGTTTCCAGGTGCATCCCGGGACTTGTACGGTGGTGTTTGGCAGCTTGCATATTGTCGGCTTCCGGCTATGGCTTGTCTGGAATGCACTATATCCACCAAATCCGTCGAACGGACAATCCAGATTCACACCAAAGGATTTCCATGGACACCCGCAAACCCCTCGACGGCCAAGCCAGCGCCACCATGCTGGTGCTTTGCACCCTCTGGGGCCTGCAGCAGGTGGCGATCAAGGCCGTGGCGCACGACATCGCGCCCATTCTGCAGATCGGGCTGCGCTCGGGCGTGGCGGCGCTGCTGGTCTGGCTGCTGATGCGCTGGCGCAAGGAAGACATGGCGCTGACCCACTGGCGGCCCGGTCTGGTGGTGGGGGCTTTGTTCGGGCTGGAATACCTGCTGGTAGGCGAGGGCTTGCGCTTCACCTCGGCCTCACACATGGTGGTGTTCTTGTACACCGCGCCGATTTTTGTGGCCCTGGGTCTGCACTGGAAGCTGCCCGCCGAACGGCTGAGCCCGGTGAAGTGGTTGGGTATCGGCCTGGCGTTTGCGGGCATTGTGTTTACCTTTTTTGGCCGTGCGGCATCGCCCACCGCCGGCACGTCCAGCCAGGTGCTGCTGGGCGATCTGCTGGGCCTGCTGGCGGGCGTGGCCTGGGGCGCTACCACGGTGGTGGTGCGCACCTCTAGCCTGGCCCGGGTGTCGGCCGCGCAGACCTTGCTGTACCAATTGGTGGCCGCCTGCGTGCTGCTGCTGGGCGCGGCCTGGGCGTTGGGGCAAACCACCATCCATGCCACGCCGCTGGTCTGGGCGGTGATGGGCTTCCAGTCGCTGGCGGTGTCGTTTGCCAGCTTTTTGGTGTGGTTCTGGCTGTTGCGCACCTACCTGGCATCGCGCCTGAGCGTGTTCTCTTTTCTGACCCCACTGTTTGGCATGGGCTTTGGTGTGTGGCTGCTGCACGAGCCGCTGGAGCCGGGTTTTGTGGCGGGTGCCGTGTGTGTGCTGGCGGGTGTGGTGCTGGTCAGCAGCGAGGGCTGGCGGTGGCTGGGCTTCAAAAAGCAGGCGGTTTGAATCGTGCAAAGCTGTGTTTAATATTCACAATAGTTGGGCTAAGGCGCTTCAATATATGTAGCTATAAGCGTAGAAGCAATATACGATATATGCAAAAATTTTATATAAATGGCTGTATCTATACATCCGTAAAATGCATAACTGGGTGCGAATAAATCGTTTGCCCCAGTGTCCCGGCGGGCACTACCATGGCGTTTATTCTTTTGGAGACACCCCATGGCCCACGCCGCATTCCAATGGCAAGACCCATTCTTGCTCGACCAGCAACTCAGCGACGACGAGCGCATGGTGCGCGATGCGTCGGCGGCCTACTGCCAGGACAAACTGCTGCCGCGCGTGCTGCAGGCCTTCCGCACCGAGAGCACCGACCCGGCCATCTTCCGCGAGATGGGCGAGCTGGGCTTGCTGGGCCCGACCATCCCCGAGCAGTACGGCGGCCCCGGCCTGAACTACGTGGCCTATGGCCTGATCGCCCGCGAAGTGGAGCGCGTGGACTCGGGCTACCGCTCGATGATGAGCGTGCAAAGCTCGCTGGTGATGGTGCCGATTTTTGAATTTGGCACCGAGGCGCAGCGGCAAAAATACCTGCCCAAGCTGGCCACCGGCGCGTGGATTGGCTGCTTCGGCCTGACCGAGCCCGACCACGGCTCCGACCCCGGCTCTATGGCCACACGCGCCCTCAAGGTGGCGGGCGGCTACAAGCTCAGCGGCTCCAAGATGTGGATTTCCAACAGCCCGATCGCGGACGTGTTTGTGGTCTGGGCCAAAGAAGTGGACGCGGCGGGCCATGTGGGCCCCATCCGCGGTTTTATTCTGGACAAAGGCATGGCGGGCCTGAGCGCCCCGGCCATCCACGGCAAGGTGGGGCTGCGCGCCAGCATCACCGGCGAGATCGTGATGGACGGCGTGTTTTGCCCCGAAGAAAATGCCTTCCCCGAGGTGCAGGGTTTGAAAGGTCCGTTCACCTGCCTCAACAGCGCCCGCTACGGCATCGCCTGGGGCGCGCTGGGGGCGGCAGAAGACTGCTGGTTCCGCGCCCGCCAGTACACGCTGGACCGCAAACAGTTTGGCCGCCCCCTGGCCGCGAATCAGCTGATCCAGAAAAAGCTGGCCGACATGCAGACCGACATCGCCCTGGGCCTGCAAGGCTGCCTGCGCCTGGGCCGCATGAAAGACGAGGGCACGGCTTCGGTGGAGCTGACATCGCTGCTCAAGCGCAACTCCTGCGGCAAGTCGCTGGACATTGCCCGGCTGGCGCGCGACATGATGGGCGGCAACGGTATCTCCGACGAGTTCGGCGTGGCGCGGCACCTGGTGAACCTGGAAGTGGTGAACACCTACGAGGGCACGCACGACATCCACGCCCTGATTCTGGGCCGGGCGCAAACCGGCATTGCCGCGTTTGGAAACTGAGGTGAGCGCTGCACTGAGCCACCTCAAGGTGCTGGACCTGTCCCGCGTGCTGGCTGGGCCGTGGTGTACCCAGATGCTGGCCGACCTGGGGGCCGATGTGGTCAAGGTCGAACGCCCGGTGGTGGGCGACGACACCCGCCACTGGGGCCCGCCGTTTCTGCAGGATGCCGACGGGAATGACACCGACCAGGCCACCTATTTCACCGCCTGCAACCGCAACAAGCGCTCCATCACCATCGACATGGCCCAGGCGGCAGGCCAGGCGCTGATCCGCCAGATGGCCGCGACCAGCGACGTGCTGGTAGAGAACTTCAAGGTCGGCGGCCTGGCCCACTACGGGCTGGACCACGCCAGCCTGCAGGCCCTCAACCCCCGGCTGATCTACTGCTCGGTCACCGGCTTCGGCCAGACCGGGCCGTATGCCGAGCGCGCGGGCTACGACCTGATGGTGCAGGCCATGAGCGGCATGATGTCCATCACCGGCCCGGCAGGCGGCGCACCGCAAAAAGTCGGCGTGGCGGTGATCGATTTGTTCACCGGGGTCTACGCCTGCAGCGCCATCCTGGCTGCCATTGAGGCCCGCCACCGCACCGGCCTGGGCCAGCACATCGACATGGCCTTGCTCGACGTGGGCATGGCCATCCTGGCCAACCAGGCCGCCGGGTTCCTGAACACCGGCACCGTGCCCCAGCGCCAGGGCAACACCCACCCCAGCCTGGCCCCGTACCAAGATTTCCCCACGGCCGATGGCGCGATGCTGCTGGCCATCGGCAACGACGGCCAGTTCGCCCGCTTCTGCGCCGCCGCCGGGCACCCCGAATGGGCCACCGACCCGCGCTTCACCACCAACACCCTGCGGGTGCGGCACCGCGCCGAGCTGATCTCCGCGCTGGAGTGGGTCACCCGCACGCGCAGCACCGCGCAGTGGATCACGTTGCTGGAGGACAAAGCCGTGCCCTGCGGCCCCATCAACGACATGGGTCAGGCCTTTGCCGATGCCCAGGTGCAGGCCCGCAGTTTGAAGGTAAATCAGCCTGTAGCGCAGGTGGAATCTACACAGACAGCTATTACATCAGTAGCAAGCGTGGCCAGCCCGCTGCGCCTGACCGCCACGCCACCGGTGCTGCACCGGGCTCCGCCGGGTTTGGGCGAGCATACGGACGAGGTGCTGGCGGGGTTGGGGTTGGATGCAGCCGCGATAGCTTCGCTGCGGGCGGGTGGGGTGGTGTAGGTCTGTAAGGCTTTGCCCAGCGCGTCTGCGCGGTTACGATGGCGCTGGATTCCGCGCAACTTCGTTTTACCCCGTCAGAAAGGTGGACCGATGGACCCAGAAACTCCGCTCTACGGGCGCTGCTAAGCCGCATGCCAGGCAACAGCACGCCCGGTTACTCCGGCACGCCGCTGGCCAAGAAGCTGGGGGTGAAAGAGGCGCACCGCATCTGGCTGGTGGACGCGCCCGAGAACTACGCCAGCCTGCTGGAGCCACTGCCCGCCGCCGTGCTGTTTGTCGGCCGCGCCGACGCCACGGTGAACATCGCCCACGTGTTTTTGACCGAGCGGGACGTGCTGGAGCGGCAACTCAACGACTTGCGCGGCCTGCTCAAGCCCGACGCCGCGTTATGGATTTCCTGGCCGAAAAAGGCCTCCAAAGTGCCCACCACCGTGACCGAAGACACCATCCGCGCGCTGGCCCTGCCGCTGGGCTTTGTGGACGTGAAGGGCTGCGCGGTGACCGAGGTGTGGTCAGGCCTGAAGCTGGTGCTGCGCAAGGAACTGCGCTGAGATCTGAGGTGGGACCGGCGGTAATTGCGGGACTGCGGGTGGGTGGCGCAGGGCGGCATGGCCTGCATCACCCATGCAGATGGGCTGCGCTTGGCGGTCCATCTGCCGTCCCTGCAGCAGGGGCGGTGGGTTTGGCCCTGAATACGTTCTTATGCTGCCTTGCGTTTGCGCAGGGCGGCCATGCCTGCTAGGGCGATACCTACCAAGGCCAGGCTTCCGGGCTCTGGAATTTTATTGGTGGTGCCATTGACTTGGATGTCGTCCACCAAAAAGATGTTGCTGCTGATGATTTGCAGCGTGTCGATGTTGCCGAAGTTCAGTACAAAGTTGGTCCACGGTTGGTCAAAGGTGGCTGTGACGCTGCCAACCACGTTGCCGTTCAACAGGCTAACAATGGTGTCGGTTTGCTGGTTACCTTGCCAGCCGTTGAGCCAGAGGTCTTGCACAGAAAATGTGCCGCCGCCCAGCTGGGTCATGCTCATGTTGCCACCGTAGTTGTTCAATGCAGCAAATTTGCCGCTGTGTCCTGTACCGACGCCATTGCTCCAACCGCCGCCCGATGGGCTGACATCTACAGCGTCCATGTTGCTGCTGAACACATAGCCAAAGTCAACGAAGCCAGAGCCAGAGCTAGGGCCGTACGTGCCCGGCTGGATCAGATCATCAAAGGTGATGACGGTGGCATTGGCGGCGAAGCAGGTCAACAGGGCAGCGGCCAGTACGGAAATGGGTAGCAGTTTCATGTGTTTGTAAGTTTTAAAGTTAAAGGGCTCTTGCTCAAAAAAGACTCCTGGCGGCGATTTGCGACTCCGGTTTTTATGTCTTTTATTGCAACCCTAACAATTTGTTATAGCAACTAGCATGCCTACCCGCAATCCATATGCCCGTGGCTAGAAAAAGTCCTTTGTAAACAATAAGTTACAAATCCCCGCGTTGCCTCGCAAGAATGTAAACATATGTTTCATATTTTGGGTGTGTAAATTTATCCGACACGCCTTGGTGTCGTGCATGCGCCGCGTTGCACGGCGACTCCACTGGTCTTTTTGCAAAGATTCGCCGTGGGTGGCGAATTCAAGACTGACGCCCGCCCAGGCAAAGCCGCAGGCGAGCCAAATCTTCCAGAAACAGCGCAGAACTGACTTTGCCAGGCTGCTGCTGTTACCCCCTGCGTGTCGCCTCGGTTTTTGCAAACCGATACGAGGGGGGTTGGCGAAAGACGCGAAGCGCTGCAGCCTGGGGGTGTGCTTATTTAGCGGTTGGCATCACAAATTCAGCGCCCTTGGCAATGCTCTCGGGCCAGCGTTGCATGATGGACTTTTGCTTGGTGTAGAAGCGCACGCCTTCTTCGCCGTAGGCATGCATGTCGCCAAACAGGCTCTTCTTCCAGCCGCCGAAGCCGTGCCAGGCCATGGGCACGGGGATCGGCACGTTGATGCCGACCATGCCCACCTGGATGCGGCGGCTGAACTCGCGGGCCACGTTACCGTCGCGGGTGAAGCACGCCACGCCGTTGCCAAATTCGTGGTCGTTGATGAGCTGGATCGAGGTCGCCAGATCGGGCACGCGCACGCAGGCCAGCACCGGGCCGAAGATTTCTTCCTTGTAGATGCGCATGTCGGGCGTGACGTGGTCGAACAGCGTGCCGCCCATCCAGAAGCCTTCGCCACAGCCCTCGCCTGCCTGGTTGCCGTCAAACACGCGACCGTCGGCCAGCAGGGTGGCGCCTTCCTTGATGCCTTGCTCGATGTAGCCGGTGATGCGGGCGTGGGCAATGGGGGTGACGATAGGGCCCATTTCGGCGGCTAGATTGGTACCGTTCAACACCTTCAGGGTCTTGGTGCGGGCCAACAGCTTGGGGATCACCTTGTCGGCCACATCGCCGACCAGTACGGCGACGGAGATCGCCATGCAGCGTTCGCCAGCGGAGCCGTAGCCCGCGCCGATCAGGGCATCCACCACCTGGTCGATGTCGGCATCGGGCATGACCACCATGTGGTTCTTCGCGCCACCCAGGGCCTGCACGCGCTTGCCGTGGTGGGCACCGGTTTCATAGATGTAGTTGGCGATAGGTGTGGAGCCTACGAAGCTCACGGCCTTCACGTCGGGGTGCACCAGCAGCGCGTCTACGGCTTCCTTGTCGCCCTGGACCACGTTGAACACGCCGTCTGGCAAACCGGCTTGCTTCAGCAAATCGGCCATGAACAGGCTGGCGCTGGGGTCGATGGGGCTGGGCTTCAGGATGAAGGTGTTGCCCGCGGCAATCGCCACCGGGAACATCCACATCGGCACCATCACGGGGAAGTTGAACGGGGTGATACCAGCCACCACGCCCAGGGGCTGGCGCAGCGTCCAGTTGTCGATACCGGTGGACACCTGGTCGGTGAAGTCGCCCTTGAGCAACTGCGGAATGCCGCAAGAGAATTCCACGATGTCGATACCGCGGGCCACTTCGCCCTGCGCATCGGTAAACACCTTGCCGTGCTCGGCAGTGATGAGGTGCGCGAGTTCATCCTTGTGCAGGTTCAGCAGCTCCAGAAACTTGAACAGCACGCGGGCACGGCGGATGGGCGGTGTGTCGGCCCACTTGGGGAAGGCTGCTTTGGCCGATGCCACGGCCGCATCCACGTCCTGCTGGTTGCCCAGGCGCACGTTGCGGCTGACGGCACCGGTGGCGGGGTTGTAGACAGGCTGGGTGCGGGTGCCGCTGCCGGTGGTACGCACGCCGTGCAGGTACTGGGCAATTTCGCTGGAATCGGTAGCTGTGGTCATGGAGTGTCTCGTTGTGTGGAGTGAGGCTGCAGTGTAGGCATGCCACCCCCGCGTCACAAGCCCGAAACTTTGAATTGATTGTTTAGAATGGTGAACAATAGGAGAATGAACGAGCAGAAAATCAACGAACTCTGGAGCCACCTGCACTGGCTCACCGTGCTGGCCCAGCAGGGCAGCTACACGGCAGCGGCGGCCCGCCTCGGCGTGAGCAAGGCGGCGATGAGCCAGCGCATGGCCGATCTGGAGCGCACGGCTGGCGTGCCGCTGGTGCGCCGCACCACCCGCAGCGTGCGCCTCACCGAGGCGGGCCAGCGCCTGGTGGACGACACCCGTGCCCCGTTCGAGCAAATCGCCCAGAGCTTTGCCCAGGTGCGCGACCTGGCCGACGCGCCCCAGGGGCTGCTGCGGGTGACCGCGCCGGTGGCGTTTGCACGCCAGCAGCTGGTGCCCCGGCTGGCAGACTTTTTGCGCGAATACCCGGATGTGCGGCTTGAATTGGAGCTGTCCGACCGCCTGTCTAGCCTGGCCACAGAGGGTTTCGATCTGGCCATCCGCCACACCGCCGCGCCACCCGACACCCACGTGGCCTGGACGCTGTGCGCCACCCGTTCGCTGCTGGTGGCCAGCCGCGCCTATCTGCGCAAACGCGGCACGCCGCTGCGCCCCGAAGATCTGCGCACCCACAGCTGCCTGCACTACCCGCGTGCGCAGGACACGCCTGCCTGGACCTTCGAGCACGCGGGTGAACGGGTGACGGTGCCGGTGTCTGGTGTCTTGTCGGCCAACAACAGCGAGGCTCTGCGCGATGCCGCCTTGGCCGGGCTTGGGATTGCGCTGTTGCCCGATTTCAGCCTGCAGAACTACGTATCCAAGAGCCTGCGCGCCAGCAAGCTGGTTTCCGTGCTGCCCGACTGGCAACTGGTGGGTGGCTATGCCGACCAGCTTTACGCTATCCGCCCCTACACGGCCCATGTGCCGCGCGCGGTGACCGCGTTTGTGAACTATCTGCGGCAGGCGCTGGCGGGCGGATTTGGTGTGGGCGAAGATTTAGAAAAATAGGGCATTTTTTGAGTATTAAATCGTCCTCTAGCGTATATTTAATCTACGCTAGGTGCTCCTATTTTTGATGTAAAAAATAGGAGTAATGGTTTTTAGTTGTCAATGACCCGCCGCGCAAAACCCTGCAGATAGTCCATCAGCCGCGTGGCCCCGCCCACTGCCGCGGCCTCGTCGCCGGTGGCGATGCCCTGGGCCAGCTCCATATGGGCGTGCGCGCCTTCCATGATGTCGCCCGCGTGCTGGTAGGCGTACCAAAAGCGGCGGCACTGCACGATCAGCGGCACCACGGCCTTGACGGCGGAATGGTTGTGGCTGGCCTGGTGGTTCACCTGGTCCAGCGCCAGGTCGGCGGCCATGTAGTCGGCCAGGTGGCCACGCGCTGCCGCCTGCACCATCTTCTCCGCGCAGCGCAGGATGTCTTTGCGCTGCAAGGCGGTGGCCCGGCGGGCCGAGCAGGCCGCGATCAGGCATTCGAGTACACGCCGCGTCTGCACGACATCTAGGTGGTCGGCTAGGTCGATGTTGGACACCAGCAGGCCACGCCGGGGCTGCTGCACGATCAGCCCGATCGACACCATGCGTAGCAGCGCCTCGCGCACGGGGGTGCGGCCCAGCTGCGTCAGCTCGACCAGATCGCCCTCAACCACCGGGCTGCCCGGGGCCAGCTTCAGGGTAGAGATCAGCGTCTCGATCGCGTCATAGGCCAGGTCGGCGGCGCGGCGCTTGGGCGCTGGCGGGGTAGGAGCTTTGGGCATGGTGTGGGCCGTGGTCAGGCGCGGTTGTGCATTGCAATGGTGCATTGGACCAAAAAAAAGCTGGCACGCAAGCTGCTTGGGTGTAAAAAGATATTTTAAATATGTTGCTAATATATTAAGATTGCGGTCGACAACCCGCCATCACCTTATTTACCAAGGAAACACACCATGACATTGCCCCGCTGGAAAGGCATCTTCCCCGCCATCACCACCAAGTTCCACGCCGATGAAAGCATCGACGCGGAAGGCACGGCCAAGCACATCGAGTTCCAGATCGCCAACGGCATCCACGGCCTGGTCACCTGCGGCTCGCTGGGCGAAGCTAGCACCCTGACGCTGGAAGAAAAGCTGCAGGTCGCCGACATCGCCCTGAAGGCTGTCAAGGGCCGCATCCCGGTGCTGGCCAATGTATCCGAAACCAGCACCCGCGAAGCCCTGCGCTACATCGACGGTGCGAACAAGCTGGGCGTAAACGGCTACATGGTCATGCCATCCGTCATCTACGTGGCCGATGCCCGCGAAGCCATGCAGAACGTGCGCACCATGGCCAACGCCGCGCAAAAACCCATCATGGTCTACAACAACCCCGTGGCCTACCGCGTGGACTTGAAGCCCGAGCACATGCAGGAGCTGGCCGACTGCGAATGGATCGTGGCCATCAAGGAAAGCACCGACAACATCCGCCGCATCACCGACCTGCGCAACCTGCTGGGTACGCGCTACCAGCTGTTCCTGGGCGTGGATGACCTGGCTTTTGAGGGCCTGGCCCTGGGCTGCGACGGCCTGCTGGCCGGTGTCGGCTGCGCTTTCCCGCGCGAAACCGTGGCCTTGTACGACCTGATGCAGGCCGGCGAGTGGGCCGAAGCGCTGAAGCTGTACCAGTGGATGACCCCGATGCTGCACCTGGACGTGTCCACCAAGCTGGTGCAAAACCTGAAGCTGATCGACCTGCTGGTCGGTGTGGGCAGCGAGCACATGCGCCGCCCGCGCCTGCCGCTGATCGGCGAAGAGCGCGCCTTTATCGAGGGCGTGGTCGCCAAGGCGCTGGCTACGCGGCCTGCCAAGTACCAGTCCGTCGTTTAAGGGCCTTCGCCCACTTACCCGCCCACCGACTTGCCGAGCACACGCATGGATACGAACATCATTCTCGAAACGCAGGGACTCACCAAGGAGTTTCGCGGCTTCGTTGCCGTACGCAATGTCAACCTGCGTGTGCGGCGCGGGACCATCCATGCGCTGATCGGTCCGAACGGTGCGGGTAAGACGACGGTATTCAATCTGCTGACCAAGTTCCACATCCCTACCGCGGGCCAGATCCTGTTCAACGGCAGCGACATCACGGCCGAAAAGCCAGCGCAGATTGCGCGCCGCGGCATCGTGCGTTCGTTCCAGATATCGGCGGTGTTCCCGCAGATGACGGTGCTGGAAAACGTCAAGGTGGCGCTGCAGCGCAAGCTGGGTCTGGACCACCGTTTCTGGCAACCTGTATCCACCCTGCGTACCTTGGACCCGGTGGCCATGGACTTGCTGGAGCAGGTGGGGCTGATGGACGCCGTGCATCTGCTGGCGGCCGACCTGCCGTACGGCCGCAAGCGCACGCTGGAAATCGCCACCACGCTGGCGTTGGATCCCGAGCTGTTGCTGCTGGACGAACCCACGCAGGGCATGGGCCACGAGGATGTGGACCGCATCAAGGATCTGATCAAAAAAGTCTCGGCCCAGCGCACCGTGCTGATGGTCGAACACAACATGAAGGTGGTGGCCGACATCTGCGACACCATCACCGTTTTGCAGCGTGGCGAGGTGTTGGCCGAAGGGCCCTACGCCAGCGTGTCCGTCAACCCGGCGGTGTGCGAAGCCTATATGGGGACGGAGGAAGAGCATGCCTGACAACCAAAATTCCAGCGCCACCATGCTGTCCATCCGCGACCTGCATGCCTGGTACGGCGAATCGCACGTCTTGCAGGGCATTGATCTTGAAGTCAAGGCGGGCGAATGCGTGACCCTGCTGGGCCGCAACGGCGCGGGCCGCACCTCCACGCTGCGGGCCATTCTGGGCCTGGTGGGCAAGCGCACTGGTTCGATCCAGGTGACGGGCAAGGAGACGATTGCCATGCCCACCCACCGTATTGCGCAGATGGGCCTGGGCTATTGCCCGGAAGAGCGCGGCATTTACGCATCGCTGACCGCCGAGGAAAATCTGCTGCTGCTGCCCAAGGTGGGTGAGGGCGGTATGTCGCTAGACCAGATTTACGGCATGTTCCCGAATTTGAAAGAGCGCGCCTCTAGCCCCGGCACCCGCTTGTCGGGCGGCGAGCAGCAGATGCTGGCCATGGCCCGCATTCTGCGCACCGGCGCCAAGCTCTTGCTGCTGGACGAAATCACCGAAGGCCTGGCCCCGGTGATCGTGCAAAAGCTCAGCCAGGTGATCCGCGAGCTCAAGGCGCGCGGCTTCACCCTGGTGCTGGTGGAGCAGAACTTCCGTTTCGCCAAGCATCTGGCCGACCGCCATTACGTGATCGAACACGGCCGTGTGGTGGAGGTGATTGCTAGCGCCGAAGTTGCGGCCAAGCAAGACCGGCTCGACGCGCTGCTCGGTATTTGAATTTCCTATTCCCCTTTTTCTTTTACTTTGGAGTACCCCATGCAATTCAAGAAACTCGCGGTATGTCTGGCGGCCTGTGCCGCGATGGCGGCCCACGCCCAGGTCAGCGATGACGTGGTCAAGATCGGTGTGTTGAACGATTTGTCGGGCATTTATTCAGACCTGTCGGGCCAGGGCTCGGTGACGGCGGCGCGACTGGCGATTGAAGAAATGGGCGGCAAGGTGCTGGGCAAACCGATCGAGCTGGTGTTTGCCGACCACCAGAACAAACCTGACGTGGCGGCCAACCTGGCACGCGGCTGGTTTGACCAGGGTAAGGTTGATATGGTGACGGATTTCCCCACCGCATCGACCGCGCTGGCGGTGATGGAAATCGCCAAGCAAAAGAACCGCATCGTGATGCCGTCGTCTGGCCTGGCCACGGCGATCCTGGGTGAAAAATGCAATGCGCTGACGGCGCAGTGGACCACCAACACCTACGCGCTGGCCGCCGGTACCGCGCGGGCCCTGGTGAAAGACGGCAAGAAGAAGTGGTACTTCATCACTGCCGACTACACCTTTGGCCATTCGCTGGAAAAAGACGCATCCGAGGTCATCAAGGCCGATGGCGGCACGGTGGTGGGTAGCTCGCGCCACCCGTTCCCCGGTGGCGATTTTTCGTCCTTCCTGCTGAAGGCCCAGGCATCGGGTGCCGACGTGATTGCGCTGGCTAATGCCGGTAACGATACGGTTAACGCCATCAAGCAGGCCAACGAATATGGCATCACCCGCAAGCAGGTGGTGGCCCCGTTGCTGACCTACATCTCGGACGTGCACAGTATTGGCCTGGAAAAAGCCCAGGGCATGTATCTGAGCGAGGCTTTCTACTGGGACTTTGACGAGCGTTCGCGTGCCTGGTCCAAGAAGTTTTTTGAAAAGCAAAAGCGCATGCCCACTTCGGCCCAGGCCGGTGTGTATAGCGCCACCCTCAGCTATCTCAGGGCCGTGCAGGCTGCGGGTACCGACGAGGCCAAAGCCGTGATGGTCCAACTGCGCAAGATGACGATTGACGATGCGGTGATCCGCCAAGGCAAGCTGCGCGAAGATGGTGCGCTGGTGCACGACATGCTGCTGCTGCAGGTCAAGACCCCGGCCGAATCCAAAGTGCCATGGGACTACTACAAGGTCAAGGCCGTACTCAAGGGCGCGGACGTGTACCCGGCCATCAACCCGGCGTGCCAGGTCGGCACCTAAAAACCTTGCGCGTACTCTGCAGGAATCCCCTCCATGTTTGATATTTCGAGCCAGGCCTTGCTTGCCCAACTGCTGGTGGGCCTGATCAATGGCTGCTTTTATGCCGTGCTGAGCATGGGTCTGGCCATTATTTTTGGCCTGCTGAACATCATTAACTTCGCGCATGGTGCGCAGTTCATGGTGGCGGCCTTTCTGGCCTGGATCGGCTTTACGCAACTGCCGCTGTTGCTGGGGGCTGATTTCAAAATCAACTTCTGGGCTGCACTGGTGCTGGCACCACTCATCGTGGGAGGGCTGGGGATACTGCTGGAGAAAACCCTGCTCAAACGGCTCTACCACCTGGACCATTTGTACGGGCTGCTCCTGACCTTTGGCGTGGCGCTGGTGCTGGAGGGGGCTTTTCGCAACTTCTACGGCATCTCGGGTGCCAGCTACGACCCGCCCGCGCTGCTGCAAGGCGGCATGGACCTGGGTTTCATGTTTCTGCCGGTGTACCGCGCCTTTGTGGTGGTGGCGTCGTTGCTAATCTGTGCCGTCACCTGGTTTCTGTTTGAACGCACCAAGCTGGGTGCGCTGCTGCGGGCGGGCACCGAGAACCCCAAGCTGCTACAGGCTTTTGGGGTCAATATTCCACTGATGATTACGCTGACTTACGGCTTTGGTGTGGCGCTGGCCGGCATTGCCGGTGTGCTGGCCGCGCCCATCATGCAGATCAACCCGCTGATGGGGGCGAATCTGCTGAACATCGTATTTGCCGTGGTGGTGATCGGTGGCCTGGGCTCCATCATGGGGGCGATCCTGACCGGCCTGGCGTTGGGTTTGCTCGAAGGCTTGACCAAGGTGTTCTACCCCGAGGCCTCGACGGTGGTGGTGTTTGTGGTCATGGCGGTCGTGCTGTTGGCGCGCCCGGCGGGCATGTTCGGTAAAGAGGCCTGAGCCATGAAGAATATTCCAACCTCCATCCGTATCTTGCTGGTTTTGTTGCTGCCAGCGCTGCTGGTGCCGGTGTTTCCCGAAATCGCCTATCCGGTCTTCGTCATGAAGGTGCTGTGCTACGCGCTGTTTGCCTTGGCTTTCAACCTGCTGATTGGCTTTACCGGGCTGGTGTCCTTTGGCCATGCCGCTTTTTTTGGCTGGGCAAGCTACACCACGGGCATCCTGATGATCAAGCTGTCGGCTAGCGGCTTCCCGGTGGAGCTGGCCATCCTGGCCGGGGTGCTGGTGGCAACTGCCATCGGCTGGCTGATAGGCACCCTGGCGATTCGGCGCACCGGTATTTACTTTTCGATGATCACCTTGGCGCTCTCGCAGATCGCCTACTTCCTGGCGGTGCAAATCAAATGGACGGGCGGCGAAGACGGCATGCAGGGTATTCCGCGTGGCAAGCTGCTGGGGCTGGTGGACTTGTCGGTGGACGCGAACATGTACTACTTCACGCTGGCGGTGTTTGTGGTGGGCTTTCTGGCCATCCACCGCATCGTGCATTCACCGTTTGGCCAGGCGCTAAAGGCCCTGCGCGACAACGCACCGCGCGCAGTGTCCCTGGGCTACGACATCGACCGCTGCAAGCTCTACGCTTTCATGCTGTCTGCCGCGTTTGCCGGTCTGGCGGGCTCGCTCAAGGCGCTGGTGTTGCAGCTTTCGGCGTTGAACGATGTGATGCTGAGTACCTCGACCGAGGTTCTGTTGATGACGCTACTGGGCGGCCTGGGCACGGGCTGGGGCCCGGTGGTCGGGGCCACACTTGTGGTCAGCTTGCAGAATTACCTGGCCGAGCTGGGCGGCGTGGTCACCATCATCATCGGCCTGACCTTTATTGTGTGTGTGTCCTTTTTCCGGCGCGGCATGGTGGGGGAAGCCCAGGCCTGGTTGCAGCGCCGCCAAGCAAAACGCCAAAATACCTGATCCAAATCCAAGAGACTTCTCCATGCAGCGCATCCAGATTATTGATTCCCACACCGGCGGTGAACCGACCCGCCTGGTTATTGGCGGCTTCCCCGACCTGGGCGGCGGCAGCATGGCCGAGCGCCGGGCCATATTGGCCGCGCAGCACGACAAATGGCGGGCCGCTACGGTGCTGGAGCCGCGGGGCAACGATGTGATCGTGGGCGCGCTGTTGTGCGAGCCGGTGGCGGCTGACGCGGCGGCGGGCGTCATCTTCTTCAACAACACCGGCTACCTGGGCATGTGCGGCCACGGCACCATCGGCCTGGTGGTCAGCCTGGCGCACATGGGGCGCATTGGGCCGGGCGTGCACAAAATAGAAACCCCGGTGGGCACGGTAAAGGCTACCTTGCACACCGACGGTTCGGTCAGCGTGCGCAACGTGCCTGCCTACCGCCATGCGACCCAGGTGGCGGTGGACGTGCCGGGCTACGGGGTGGCGCATGGCGACATCGCCTGGGGCGGCAACTGGTTCTTCTTGGTCAACGACCACGGCCTGCGCGTGGCCAGTGACCAGCTGGCGGCGCTCACCACCTACGCCTGCGCGCTCAGCGCGGCGCTGGGGGCCCAGGGCATTACCGGAGCCGACGGTGCAGAAATCGACCACATTGAACTGTTCGGCCCGGACGACCAGGGTGCCGACAGCCGCAACTACGTGCTGTGCCCCGGCATGGCCTACGACCGCTCGCCCTGCGGCACCGGCACCAGCGCCAAGATCGCTTGCTTGGCGGCAGACGGCAAGCTGGCACCGGGTGCCATCTGGCAGCAAGCCAGCGTGATCGGCAGCCGCTTCGAGGCTTCGTATACCGTGCAGGACGGCCAGGTCATCCCCACCATCCGGGGCCGCGCCCATGTGTGCGCCGAATCGACCTTACTGATTGCAGAAGACGACCCCTTCGCCTGGGGGATTGCCCTGGCATGAATCCGGATGTGATCGTCATTGGTGCGGGCATCGTCGGCGCGGCCTGCGCCCAGGCCTTGGCGCAGGCGGGCCAGCGCGTGCTGGTGCTGGATGCCCAGCGCGGCGGAGCCACCGGCGCGGGCATGGGCCACCTGGTGGTGATGGACGACAACCCGGCCGAGCTGGCGCTGAGCCAGTATTCCGTGGCGCAATGGCGGGCCCTGGCCCCGCAGATGCCCGCAGACTGCGCTTTCAGCGGCTGCGGCACGCTGTGGGTGGCGGCAGATGCCGAAGAAATGGCGGCAGCCGAAGACAAGCGCCAGCGCCTGCAAGACCATGGCATCGCCTGCCATTTGCTGGATGCTGCTGCTTTGGCCCAGGCCGAACCTGCGTTGCGCCCTGGCCTGGCGGGTGCGCTCAAAGTACCGGGCGACGGCATCGTCTACGCCCCCAATGCTGCCCGTTGGTTACTATCAAAATACGAGCACTTAGTGCAAGTGGAATATGCGCTAGTGGCCGAAATTGATGGAAAAACAGTGCGGCTGGCCGATGGTAGCCAGCGCCAGGCCCCGCAGATTCTGCTGGCCAACGGCATCCACGCCACTACGCTCTGCCCCGGCCTGCCGATCCGCCCCAAAAAAGGCCATTTACTCATCACCGACCGCTACCCCGGCACGGTGCATCACCAACTGGTGGAGCTGGGTTACGTGACCAGCGCGCACCACAGCGTGGGGCCGTCGGTGGCTTTCAATTTGCAGCCGCGCCCCACGGGGCAGTTGCTGCTGGGGTCGAGCCGCCAGTTCGACACGATGGACACCACCGTAGAGGCCGAGATGCTGCAAGCCATGCTGCAACGCGCCCTAACTTATATGCCCGGCCTAGCCGACCTCAACGCCATCCGCAGTTGGTGCGGCCTGCGCGCCGCCACGCCCGATAGCCTGCCCATCCTGGGCGCGCACCCGGACCGCGACGGCCTGTGGTTGGCCGTGGGGCACGAAGGCCTGGGCGGAACGACGGCTTTGGGTACGGCCCACCTGTTGGCCGCCCTGATGACCGGCGGCACGCCACCCCTGGATCCCGCGCCCTATAGCCTGCAACGCTTTGCGGAGGTGGTATGCACGTGAACCTGCACATCAACGGCCAGCCTGTCGCCGTGCCTGCAGGCTGCTCGGTTGCCGCCGCGCTGGCCATCGCAGGCAGTGGCATTTCCCGCACCTCCGTCAATGGTGAAGCCCGCGCCCCGCTGTGCGGCATGGGCATCTGCCAGGAGTGCCGGGTGTCCATCAACGGCGTGCGCGGACTAGCCTGCCAGACGACGTGCAGCGCGGACATGCGGGTGGAGTTCACATGATGACCCAGTGCGACATCCTCATCATCGGCGCGGGCCCGGCGGGCATGGCGGCGGCCTTGGCAGCAGCGCCCAGCGGCGCGTCGATTGCCGTGATCGACGACAACCCAGCGCCCGGCGGCCAGATCTGGCGCGACGGCCCCAATGCCCTGGTGCCGGTGGCTGCGCGGCGCATGCGTGAGCAACTGGCCGCCTGCGCCAACGTGCGCATGTACAGCGGCACGCGGGTCATCTCCGCCCCGGCTCCCCATACCTTGTTGCTGGAAGATGCCGAACGCGGCTGGACCCAGCAATGGAAAACCCTCATTCTGTGCACCGGCGCACGCGAGCTGCTGCTGCCGTTCCCCGGCTGGACGCTGCCGGGCGTCACAGGCGCGGGCGGCTTGCAGGCACTCATCAAATCCGGCATGCCAGTTGCCGGTGAGCGCATCGTGGTGGCGGGCAGTGGCCCCTTGCTGCTGGCCGCTGCAGCCTCGGCGCACAAGGCCGGTGCCAAAGTGGTGCGCGTCGCCGAGCAGGCGGATCTTGCTGCCGTGCTGGGCTTTGCTGCACGGCTGGTCGGGTCGCCGGGTAAAGTTCTGCAGGCGTTGACCCTCATGCATCCGCAGTACCGCACCTCCAGCCATGTGCTTGCGGTGCGCGGGCAGGGCCGGGTGGAATCGGTGCAATTGCAGCAGGGCGACCGCAGGGTGGAGATCGACTGCGACCGCGTGGCCTGCGGCTTTGGCCTGGTGCCCAATACCCAGCTCGGCCAACTGCTGGGCTGTAGCCTCACGCCGACCGGGCTGGCGGTAGACGGTTGGCAGGCCACCAGTCAAGCCGGTATTTACGCAGCAGGCGAATGCACCGGCGTGGGGGGCAGCGAGCGGGCTTTGGTGCAGGGCTGCATCGCTGGCCTGGCCGCGGCAGGCGACAGTGCTGCTGCCCAAAAGCTGTGGCCCGAGCGCAGCCGCTGGGATGCGTTTGCCCGGCAGTTGGCGCGCAGCTTTACTTTGGCACCCCAACTGAAAAAACTGCCCCAGGCCGACACGCTGGTCTGCCGCTGTGAAGACGTGCCCTATGCCGCTCTCCAGGCCTGCGCGGGCTGGACAGATGCCAAGCTGCATACCCGTTGCGGCATGGGTGCCTGCCAAGGCCGCGTCTGCGGCGCGGCCATGCAATTTTTACTGGGCTGGCAACAGCCCGTGCCCCGCAACCCTCTGGCACCTGCGCGCGTTGGCACGCTTGCTGCTTCATATGAGAAAGGAAAATAAACATATAAGTTTTACTTCTAGTAGTTCATATTCGCTACATAAAGAAACTCTTTTTCCCCTTGATTGCGGTTCCCGCCTACAGTGCGTCCGTGACCGATTTCATGTTTTTACAACCTCTTCTTTAGGACACAGTCAATGCAAGCCACATTCACCAAAATTACCCTCGCATGCGCCGCAGCCATGGCGCTGGCCGGTACTGCTTACGCTGAAGACCAGACCGTCAAAATCGGTGTGACCGGTCCCTTGTCGGGTCCCAATGCCTTCATCGGCAAAGACAATGAAAACGGTGTGCGCCTGGCCGTGGAAGACCTGAACGCCAAGAAAATGGTGGTCGGCGGCAAGACTCTGAAATTTGAACTGGAATCGGAAGACGACCAGTGCGATCCCAAAGCCGGTGTGAGCGTGGCCCAGAAGCTGGTGGACGGCAGCGTCAAGTACGTGATGGGCCCTTACTGCTCCGGCGTGGCCATTCCTGCTTCCCGCGTGTACAGCCAAGGCGGCGTAGTGGTGTCTACCGTGGGCAGCAACCCCAAGGTCACCATGGGCGGCTACAAAAACCTGTTCCGCATCATGGCGGGCGACAACGAAATCGGCGCACGTCTGGCTTTCTACGCGGCCAACATCATGAAGGTCAAGAACGTGGCTGTCATTGATGACCGCACCGCCTACGGCCAAGGCCTGGCAGACGAGTTCAGCAAGGAAGCCAAAAAGCTGGGCCTGAACATCGTGGGCCAAGAGTTCACCACCGACAAAGCCACCGACTTCTCCGCCATCCTGACCAGCCTGAAGGCCAAGAACCCCGACGTGATTCTGCTGGGTGGCTACGCACCCCAGGCTGGCCCTATGGCCCGCCAGATGAAGTCGCTGGGCATTACTGCCAAATTGCTGGGTGGTGACGCTATCTGTACCTCAGAACTGGGCAAGCTGGCCGGTGAAGCTGCCACCGACACCGTGTACTGCGCCCAGGGCGGTGCCGTGCTGGACAAGACTGCTGAAGGCCCTGCTTTCAAGGCCAAGTACAAGAAGCGTTTCAACATCGAACCCGATGCCTACGCGCCTTCGTTCTACGACCAGACCATGTTCATCGGCCAGTCGATGCAAAAAGCCGGTTCGGTGGATCCAGAAAAGGTCGGCGCCGAGATCTACAAGACCTCGTACAAGGGCATGTCGGGCACGTTCGCGTTTGACGAAAAGGGCAATCTGAAAGCCGCCCCGATCACCATCTACACCTTCAAGGCGGGCGCACCATCGGCCCTGGGTACGTACTGATCTGGCGCTGAATAGCATCTAAAAAAGGCCGCTTTTGCGGCCTTTTTTACGTTTTGGCCCGCAATCTGCTGTTCTTTGCAGCGGGTGTTGTCAAGCACATTGCCTTAATCATGTGCCGCAAATGCATTGAAAGACACATTTGTATTCCCACGCACCTTGGATTAAATTGTCACTGCCTGTGCAAACAGGCGCTAACCGGTAGGAGCCAGTGCCACCTGACAATTTGCGACGGTGGGATGCAGCAGCCCCGGTCCTTAATGGAAGCAATCTCTTGCCTCCAACGCAATGGGGGACATCACTCTCTCCCTTGCAATCTCGACGGCATGAACCGCAAGTTCGCCGTCAAGCCCGGCACCCGATGCGAATCGAGTGCCGGGCTTTTATGTTTTTGGAACACCCCCCAGGCTGCAGTGCTTCGCATCTTTCGCCAACCCCCTTGCAGGGGGAGATTCCAGCAGCCTGGCGGAGCCAGTTCTGCGGAATCCTTGAAAGGATTGGCATCGCGGTGCGTGGTGTCTGTTGGTGTTTTGACCCGCCAATTTGCTCCAAGCCACTAGGTGCACATTCGCTTGCAGAGCCCCTACGGTCTAGCGGCAAAATGGGCGCTATGACATTTTTTCAAAACAAGTGGTTGCGCCATGCGGCTTGGGTCGTGGCGGGGGTGCTGGGGTTGTGGACCGTCACCTGGCTGGCGG
The DNA here is from genome assembly GCF_025354435.1 of Rhodoferax sp. Lineage (GTDB taxonomy): Bacteria > Pseudomonadota > Gammaproteobacteria > Burkholderiales > Burkholderiaceae_C > Rhodoferax_B. Next base: position 41,989 of record NZ_JANXMU010000058.1, on the reverse strand, counting down.
TGCCTGCCTTGGTGAAATACGGGGTGGAAAAAATGGGCAGCGACACGCTGGGCCGCACCGTCACGCTGGGCCGCGCCGACTTCCATCCCTGGACGCTGGTATTGACCCTGGATGACCTGTCTGTTGCCAGTGCCGGTGCCGATGCCAGCGCCAAAGATGCCACGCCCCAGGTCCACATAAAACGCATCCTGCTCGATGCCGCACTGTGGCAGTCGCTGCGGCGGTTGGCGCCGGTGGTGGATGCCGTTTCCCTAGACCAGCCGACCATCAAGGCCACCTACCTGGGCGATGGCCACTATGACTTTGATGACGTGCTGGCCAAGCTCAACACCCCGTCCGACAAGCCCGCGGGCGCGCCACCCCACTTTGCCGTCTACAACATCGCCATCACAGGCGGCGCAGTGGATCTGACCGACCAGGCCCTCAAAACCACTCACACCCTGCGGGATCTGCACCTTAGCCTGCCATTTTTGAGTAACCTGGACTCGCAGCGCAGCGTGCAGACCCTGCCGCACCTGGCCTTCAAGCTCAATGGCAGCAGCTTCGATTCCGCCGCCCAGTCCACCCCGTTCGCCCCCAGCCGCAAGACCGACGCGCAGATCCGCCTCGACCACTTCGATCTGGCCCCGTACCTGGCCTACCTGCCTGCCAGCCTGCCGGTGCAGCTGCAGGGCGCAGTACTCAGTGCCGACTTGCAGCTGGCGTTTGAAGAAACTCCCAAGCTGTCGGTCAAGCTCAGCGGTACCGTGCAGGCCGACCAGCTCAAAATTGCTAACCCCCAGGGCGAAAAATGGCTGGCGCTGGACACGCTCAAGGTCACGCTGGACGAACTGCGCCCGCTGGAACAAAGCGTGAAGATCAGCGAAATTGCGCTTAGCGCCCCGGTGGTCGATCTGCGCCGCGACGCTGCGGGCAATCTGCAATTCACGTCCCCGGCCAAAACTACAAAAACCATAGCTACTAGTGCAGGTAAATCAAGCGCTAGCGGCATAAAAGATACTGAAAATGACGCGGGCTGGAAAGTCAGCGTTGCCAAGCTGGCTCTGCAAGACGGCACGCTGCGCTGGCTGGATGCCAGCACCCGCCCAGCCGCCGAGGTGGCCCTGCACGGCGTGACGGTGGACGCATCGGCCATCACCTGGCCATTTACCCAGCCGCTGGCGTTCACTGCCTCGGCGCAGGTCGATGGTGGCGGCGCCGCCTCGGCAACGCCTGCCGAATTGAAGCTCAGCGGCACCACCACCGATGTAGAAGCCAACGTGGATGCCGCCCTGGGTGGCCTGCCGCTGGCCCTTGCCGCGCCGTACCTGGCCAACACCCTGGAGCCCCGGCTCAGCGGCCAGTTGGGAGCGGATCTGCAAGTCCACTGGCAAGCCGCGGGTGCGCTGCAGGTGACGGCTAGACAGCTCACGCTGGACCGGCTGGCCCTGGGTGAAACCGGTACGGACAATACCAAAACCAAGGACGCGACCAAAGACAAGTCCAAGAGCAAAGCCGCCCCATCGGCACTGTTCAGCCTGCGCCAGCTGCAGCTCAGCCAGGCGGTGGTCGATGTCACAGCGCAGCGTGTGCAGATCGGCAAGCTGGTGCTGACCGAGCCGCGCACCAAAGTGGAGCGTAGCACCGATGGCCACTGGATGTTTGAGCGTTGGCTGAAACCTCCTGCGGCCCATGCCGAGGCGAAATCCACGCCTGCCGCGCCCGCCAGTGCCCCCTGGGCCGTCAGCATTGCAGACTTGGCGCTGGAGGGGGGCGCGCTGTCCTTCCTCGACCAGTCCACCTACCAGCCGGTGGCTGTGGATATCAGCGCCCTCAGTGTGCAGATGAAAGACCTGGTGCCAGGCAGCGCCAAAGCCTCGCCCCTGACCATCAGCGCCCGTATTGGCGCAGAAAACTCCCGCAATGTCGAGCCGGGGCGGCTGGCCTACAAAGGCACGCTGGCCCTGCAACCGCTGGCCGCTGTGGGCCAGGTGGACCTGCTGCACCTGCCGCTGCACGCCTTTGAGCCGTATTTCGGCGCGTCGCTGAACGTGGACATCGTGCGCGCCGACACCAGCTTCAAAGGCCAGGTGGCCTACACCGCCAGCCCGGCCGGCCCGGTGCTGAAGGTCAAGGGCGACGGCACGCTGGAAGACTTCCGCGCCAACAACGGGGTCGCCATGGTCGCCATCCAGGCGGCGGCCCCCACGGCCCCCAGTTCCGCACCGCTCGGGGCTGCGGCCACGGCGGCGGCGGTGGCCGATGCCTCCAGCGAGCAGGCTCTGCTGCGCTGGAAGCTGCTGAACCTGCGCGGGCTAGACGTGTCCGTGTCGCCCGCCAGCCCCACCACCGTGGATGTCAAGGAAACTGCCCTCAGCGACTTCTACGCCCGCCTGGTACTGAATGAAAACGGCCGTCTGAACCTGCAAGACCTGGTCAAGCCCAGTGCCGCAGAAACCGCTTCTGCTGCTAATACTGTAGCTGTTAGCGCAGCAGCATCAAGCGCTAGCGCCCCAAAAGACTTGAAAAAGGAAGCTGAACCCGGTGGCGCGGTGGTGCGCTTTGGCGGCATCAGCCTGGTGAACGGCCGGGTGCTGTTCACCGACCACTTCATCAAACCCAACTACAGCGCCAACCTCAGCGCCCTGACCGGGCGGCTGGGTGCGTTTGCCTCCGTGCCCGTGGCCGGTGCCGTGCAGATGGCCGACCTGGAGCTGCGTGGCCGCGTGGGCGACTCCGCCGTGCTGGAGATTTTAGGCAAGCTCAATCCCCTGGCCAAACCGCTGGCGCTGGACATCAAAAGCAAGGTCACCGACTTGGAGCTACCCGGCCTGTCGCCGTACAGCGTGTTCTACGTGGGCCATGGCATCGAGCGCGGCAAGCTCAGCATCGACGTGCACTACGTGGTGCTGCCCAACGGCCAGCTCACCGCCACCAACAGCATCATCCTCAACCAGCTGACCTTTGGCGAGCAGGTGCCGGGCGCACCCAGTAGCCTGCCGGTCAAGCTGGCCGTGGCCCTGCTGGCCGACAGCAATGGCGTGATCAACCTCGACCTGCCGTTGTCGGGCTCGCTGAACGACCCGCAGTTCCGTATCGGCCCGGTAATCTTCAAAATCCTTGGCAACCTCATCACCAAGGCCATCACCGCGCCGTTCAGCCTGCTGGCCCATGCCTTTGGCGGCGGGGCGGACGCGCTTGGTACGGTCAACTTCCCGCTGGGCAGCGCGGCTTTGACCCCCGAGGCCCGCTCAGGCCTGGACAAAGTCGCCAAGGCCTTGACCGAACGGCCCACCTTGAAGCTCACCGTGGTGGGTAGCGCCAGTCTGAATGCCGAGCGCGATGCGCTGCAGCGTGAAAAACTGCGCCGCCGCGTCGAGGCCGAAAAACGCCGCAACACCGTGCTGCAAGGCACGTCCCTGGCAGCTCCCAAGGACGAGGGAGATACCGGCGCCGAGGATGCACTCGCAGACCCCGCCGTGTCCGATGCCGAATACGCGACCCTGCTCAAAGCCATTTACAAGCGCGCCAACTTCCCCAAGCCGCGCAACGCCCTGGGCCTGGTCAAAGACCTGCCGGTACCCGAGATGGAGCAACTGCTGCTGGCCAATATGCCTGCCGACGACGATGCCATCCGCCAGCTCGCCATCCAGCGCGGCGTGGCGGTGCGCGACTACCTGGCGACCCAACAATTGCCGCTGGACCGACTGTTTCTGGGCGCCTCCAAAACCGTCGATGAAGGCACGGGTTGGAAGCCCCAGGCCGACCTGCAACTGGCCATGCCGTGATGCCAATCTGCGCGATTTACAACTCCGCCTGAAAAGCGGCGAAAATAGCGGTCTTGCCCGGATGTGGCCCCAGTGGCCGCAGGGCGCTTGTGGCCCATGGGCCACTTGTTTATTTACCCTTCGCGGATACCGGCCATATGGTGAAAACCTGGCCGGGATCCGCTGGCCAACCTCCAAGAATAAGTTCATCCATGTTTGGTTTCTCCAATCCCAAAACCGCGCCCGCACCTGTGTCTGAAAAGCCCGCCGTGACTACCAAATCCAACGAACCGCATCCGCTCGACGCCCTGACCGGCGGCGCTTTCTCGGCCCACACAGCGGGCGAGCGCGCCCAGCGCATCCGCGACTGGCTGGTCACCAACCCCAGCTACGAGCAGATGCACGAGGTGTTCCAGGAGCTGAACGGGCGCGACCGCGGTGCCGCCAAGCCGCTGCGCGAAAAGCTCGACGAACTCAAGCGCACCAAGGGTGCCGAACTCATCGCCGCCGAATGGGCTCGCAAGGCCACGGCCCTGCTCGAACTGCCACGCCTGAACATGGCCGATGCCATGGCCTGGCAGCGCGATGCCGCCAAAGCCGGTGCGCCGCTGAGCAAAGAGCCGCTGGCCGCCCTGCGCGTGCAGCTGGCCGACCGCGTCAAAGGCATCGAAGACCTGCAACACCGCGTGCAAGTCCAACGCGAAGCCGCTGTGCTGCTGGCCCAGCGTATCGAAGTGCTGTCCACCAAGCCCTGGCGCGATGCCCAGACCGCCCTGGAAGTGCTGCGCACCGACGTGCAACACTGGCAAGACCAGGCCACCGCGCTGGCTGCCGATGCCAACTGGAGTAGCGTAGACGGCAAATACCCGACCATGCTGGATGCCTCGCGTGGCCAGTTGCTGGTGGTGTGGGAGGCTTTCCAAGGCGCGTTGGCCACCACGGTGGCGGCCGATGCCGACGCGGCTGCACCTTTGCCGCCCGTCAATGTCTGGGCCGATGAATTGCGCGTAGCCCGCGGTGTGCCGCTGGAAACCGCTAAAACAGACCGGGCCGCCAACCCAGGCCGCGCCCCCAAGGCCCCGGTGGACCCCGCCCTGCGTGAAGCCGCCAACAAGGCCGTGCAAGACGCACTCACCAAGGTCGAGCAAGAAGTTGCCGAAGGCCATGGCAAAGCCAGTGCCGGTGCCGCTGCTGCCCTGCGCAACGCCCTCAAAGAACATAACCGCCTGGTGGACGACAAACTGGGCAACGCCGCCCAAGCCGCCCTGGCCGCCGCTGGTGAGCTGGAAGGCTGGCAGCGCTGGCGCGCCGACCAACTGCGCGAGGAATTGTTGATAAAGGCTGAGGGCTTGTTGAAACGCCCCGAAGGCCACGCCCTGGGCGGCCGCAAGATGCAAGACACGCTGCGCCAGATGCGCGAGCAATGGAAGCAAACCGACCAAGGCGGCGTGCCCAACCACGCACTGTGGAAGCGTTTTGACGAAGCCTGCAACGAAGCCTACAAGGTCGTGGAAGCCTGGCTGGACAAGGTCAAGACCGATGCCGTGGCCCACAAAGCCCAGCGCGTCGCCCTGATCGAAGAAGTCAAGGCCTGGGCCGCCGAGAACGTGACGGCCAAAGACGGTGACTGGAAGGGCTTTTCCCGCATCCTGCACCAGTTTGGCGACCGCTGGCGCGATGCCGGCCACCTGGGCGAAAAAGCCTTTGCCGAAATGCAGCCGCTGTGGAAAGAGGCCATCGGCCTGGCCGCCGCGCCGCTGGAGAATTTGCAAAAAGCCAGCGTCGACCGCCGCCACGCCATGATCGAAGAAGCCAAGGTGCTGGGCGCTGCCCCGGTGCTGCGCATCGATGCCGTCAAGGCCCTGCAGCAACGCTGGCAGGCCGAGGCCCAGGGCGTGCCCATGGACCGCAAGTTCGAACAAAAGCTGTGGGACGCGTTCCGCAAGCCGCTGGACGATGCCTTCAACCGCAAGACCGAAGAGCGCGAAAAATCCGCCTCGGCCCTGAGCGACCGCGACCGCATGGTGTTGGACGCCGCCAAGGCCCTGGATGCTGCCAACGCCACCGGCGATGCCCAAAAGATCCGTACCGCCATGACTGGCCTGGAAGCCGCGCTGCGTGGCCAGGCCCTGGCGCAGGCTGCGGTGCAAGCCGACAAGGCCGAAGCTGTTGCCGAATCCGCCGTGCAAGCTGAAGCACAGGCCGCTGCGCCCGTTGTTGATGCTGCCGAAGTTTCTGAAGAAAATCAGGCTCCAGTACAGACAGAGTCTACGCAAGACGCTACTGAAACCGTAGCGGATGCCGAATCTGCAGCTGAACCGGTTGCCGAGGCCGCTCCAGTCGAGCCGCCCAAACCCGTGCGCAAGCCGGTAGTGGCCATGCGCGGCGACGACCGCCCTGGTATGAAAAAAGCCGAGCCTGCTGCCGCGGGCCGTGGCGGCAAGTTTGGCGACCGCAAAGACGGCCCACGCGGTGCGCCGCGTCCTGGCGACAACAAGTTCGAGCCGATCCGCAGCGAGCGCGGTGACCGTCCTTCGCGTGACGGTGCCCGCTTTGGCGAGCGCCCCGCATTCGAAGACCGCGGCCCGCGCCTGGGCGATGCCGCCTTCCGCGCCCAGCGTGATGCGTTGGAAAATGCCCAGCACGCCCTGAAGAAGCTGGCCGCCCAGGCCCACGGCGAGGTCCTCACCGACCTACTGACCGCCTGGGAAAAGCGCGATGTCGAACAGTTGCCCTCCGCCCAGGCCCTGGGCGCGGGTGTCAATCCCGCCACCCGCACCGCCTGGTCGCAAAGCATCACCGCCGCGCCCAAGGCGGATGACAAAGCGGCTGCCGAAGCGCTGCTGCGCCTGGAAATGGCGGCCGAAGCGCCGACCCCCGCCGAGCACATCAGCGCCCGCCGCATGCTGCAATTGCAACTGCTGACCAAGCGTAACGACCCGCCACCGGCCCAAACCTGGGCGCAGGACACGGCCAAGGTGCTGGCCAGCAGCTTTGATGCAGGCAATGCCCGCCGCATGCAGACCGTGCTGAAGGTGCTGCTGAGCAAGCGCTGATCCCGCTTACGCCATCCACCCTGGTATGCGCCAGGGCCTGTTCGGGGCGCTTTGAGTGCTCCGAACGCTATCTCCACCGAGCTTGCCCGCCTATGTCCACCCCCATACCTGCTCCGTTGCCAGGTTCTGCGGTAACCGCCCTGGCGGTGCGCCCGGCCTGGCATCTGGTGCTGGCCTTGTGTGTGGGCCAGGTGCTGTTATGGGGCTTTGCCTTCGGGCTGACCTACAACGCCCCCGAGATCGACTCGGCCGAGCAGTTCATCTGGTCGTTTTCGATGGAAAGCGGCTATTGGAAACACCCGCCCATGCCGTCGTGGATCATGCACCTGCTGCTGCAGGTGTTTGGCCCGTCGATTGCGCTGCCTTTCGTGGCGACCCAGGTGTGCATCGTGGTGGCGCTGGCACTGACCTGGCGGCTGGGCTGCGAATTCATGTCGCCGCAGCGCTCCTTGATCGCCATGGCCCTGACCTCGCTGGTGACCTACCACAACCTGGGCGGCGACAACTTCAACCACAGCCTGGTGGAATTGCCGTTCCAAGCGGCCACCGCGCTGTTTTTCTACTGGGCGACCCGGCGCGGCCACTTGCGACTCTGGGCGCTGACCGGGCTGTTTGCCGGGCTGGGCATGCTGGTGAAGTACGTGGCCTTGCTGCCGCTTGCTGGCCTGGTGCTGTACCTGCTGCTGGACCGCCGCCTGCACCACCGCCGTACTTGGCAGGGGCTGGCCATGGCGACCGTGGTGTTTGTGCTGGTGCTGGTGCCCCACGCCATCTGGCTGGAGAAGACCAACTTTTTACCCTTCCAATACGCCCATTCGGTGGCCCAGCCTATGTCCGGCTGGCTAGAGGGCCTGCGCAGCCTGTTTGAGTTTGCTCTGATGCAGTTCTTCCGCACGCTGCCCTTGCTGGCCTGCCTGGGCTTTGTTTTTTGGCCGCGCAAAGCGGTAGACCCGATCGCCAGCGCACGCCTGTTGCCTGTGCTACCCGCCCAGGAGCGCTTGTTTTTGTGGGTGGCGGCATTGTCGCCCCTGGTGCTGACCACCATTTACGGCATCGCCAGCCGCACCGAGCTGCAGTCGCGCTGGGGTACCAACGCGTTCTTATGCAGCGGCCTGCTGGTAATGGCGCTGGTGCGCCGCGTCGACACCCCGCAGATGCTGCGCCGGGTGCTGGTGTTTGTGGTGGCCGCGCATGTGGTGCTGAGTGTGGGTATGACCGTCAGCAAGACGGTGCTGGCCGACCACCTGCACCGCAAAACCCGGGCGAACTTCCCCGGTGCGGTGCTGGCCCATAACGCAATGCTGGTCTGGAAGGCCCATACCGATGCGCCGCTGCGTCTGGTGGTGTCTGACATCTGGCTGGGCGGCAATATCGTAGCCAACAGCCCGCAGCGCGTGGCCGTGCTGATCGACGGCCATCTGTTCAAGTCGCCGTGGGTGGATGCCGATGCCGTGCGCGATTGCGGTGCGCTGGTGCTGGATAACCAGACCACCGGTGCCACCGGCGCATCGGACAACAGTCCGGCCCTGAATGCACTGATGGCCCGAGCCACCGATACCGGCGTGTGGAACCTGCCCTGGGCCGTGTCCCAGCAAGAGGCCACCGACCACGCCACTGGCGTGATCCGTTGGGGCATCATCGAACCGGCGGCTCCGGGGGCTTGCAAAATCCACTGAACCCGCCGGGGCGCTCTGCGTGGATGTACACGCTGAGCGCACGCCGTGCGCGGGTGAGACCCACGTACAGCGTGTTCAGTTCTTCATCGGCATCGCCCTGTGGATCGGGGAATTCGCCCTGCGCCAGGTAGGGCAGCAGTACCGCATCAAATTCCAAACCTTTGACGCTGGTGATGCTGGCGATCAGCAGGCTGGCGGCTTTATCTTTGGGGCTGGTCTGCTGCTTTTGCTCGATGGCGTTCAGGTGCTGGAAAAACTGGGCCGGGCTGGCAAAGCCCTCGGCCGCCTGGGCCAGCCAGGCCAGATTCGACTCGGCTTCCAGGCGGCGGCGGGTGGAGGTCAGCACGTTGCGCACCAGCGAAGGTGCGTGCAGGGCCGCCAGCACGGCTGCCAGCAGGCCTGGGCCGGTGTGGTTGCGGATGGTGTCAACGGCAGCCTGCAGCCGCTGGCGGGTGCTTGCCGGGGCATTGCGTAGCACCTGGTTCTCAAAGAATGATTTCAAAAACGTCGGGGCTACGGCCACGGCGCGCACCGCGTCGTCCAGCAGTTCCTGCTGGGATTCGTGCTCACGGCCGTCCACCTGGATACGCGATTCGGCAAAAAACACCAAGGCACGCAGGATATTTTTGCGTGTCTGCTCGGCGGTGATGCTGGCCAAGTCGTCGGTGGCCACCGCCAGCAGGCCGCGCAGCAGCAGCACCTCGGGGCGCTGCACATAGCTGTCAAAGCCCTGGGTGGTGTAGGCAATACCTGCGGTGATCAAGGCGTTTTCGATCTGCACCGACTGGTGCGGGTGGCGCAGCAGCACGGCGAACGCGTCCATCTTGGCCTTGGGCTGGGCCTTCCACTGCATGGCGGCTTCCACCACTTGGCGGGCGCAGTCGGCGTTGTCGGTGTAGCTTTGCACCGCGACGCTGGTGGCGTGGGGGGCCAGGGAGGCGTAGGGTTTGTTGCGGGCCACGGCACCGGCCAGCTTGGCCAAGGCCGGGCTGAAGCGAAAGCTGTGCGTCAGCGGGTAGCGCTGCACGGCGTGCGTGCTGTGCGCTTCCAGGGCCGAGCGCATGAACTGCGCATCGGCACCGGTGGCTTTGTGGATCACCTGGTCGATGTCGCCCACGCCGCAGAAGAAGCAGCGGTTGCTTGCCAGCAGCGCCCGCAGCAGGATGAACATGGCCTGGTTCATGTCGTGCATTTCGTCGACCACCAGCACTTTGACGGCCTGCGGCCAGCTGGACGTGTGCCGCATCGATTCCCCGCCGTGCAGCAGGCAGGCGAGGTCGTAGGTGGCATCCTGCGGCCCGCGGAAGGCGGGCTTTTCGGGGTTGGCGCAGCGGATGCGCTCGAACGCCAAATGAATCTTGAACTGGGTGTATTCGGTGCCAATGCTGTCGGCATAGTCGGGCGACACGGCCTGGTCATCGCGCTCCAGCACATCGCGCAGCGTGCCTTTGAGGATTTCGCCCTGCTGCAGGAAGCTGTCTGTCATGCCGTGGTCGCCCAGGGTGGGCATCAGCAGCTCGGAGCGCCAGCGGGCATCGGGGTGCTCTGCCACCTGCTGCACGGCCTCCCAGATCACCGGGCTGAACTGTTCCGCCTCGGTGTAAACCGGCACCTGGCCGCCTTCGATCTCGGCCAGCACCTGGGTGCTGAAGGCTTCAAAGGTCTGGATGCGCATCTGCTGCGCCACGGCTGCGGGCACGCCAATTTTCTTTAAAGCACCGCGCAAGGCCCCACAGGCCGCGTCGGTGTAGGTGAGCGCAAAAATCTGCCCGGCCCGGGTGCCCCGCGTCCAGGCCTCAGCCATGCGCAAGGCCAGCACCGTGGTTTTGGCGGCGCCCGCGTTGGCTTCCACGATGGCCATCCGCGCCGGGCTTATCTGGATCGCCACTTGCTCCGCCGTGGGCGTGAGGGCTTTGGGGACGAAATGCGCGACGGTTTTGGTGAAGGTCATGGTGGGGGATATTCTTGCCGCAATAAAAAAAGGCTCCCGAAGGAGCCTTTTGCCGGTCAGCCGCGTTTAGACGCGCTTGCGGTATTCGCCGGTACGGGTGTCGATTTCGACCTTGTCGCCTTGGGCCACGAAGATCGGCACGCCGAATTCAAAACCGGTGGCAATCTTGGCGGGCTTGAGCACCTTGCCGGACGTGTCGCCCTTGACGGCGGGCTCGGTCCAGGTGATTTCGCGCTGCACGCTGGTGGGCAGTTCAACCGAGATGGCCTTGCCGTCGTAGAACACGACTTCCAGTTCCATGCCGTCTTCCAGGTAGTTCAGGGCGTCGCCCATGTTCTCGGCTTCGACTTCGTACTGGTTGAATTCGGTGTCCATGCAGATGTACATGGGTTCGGCAAAGTAAGAGTAGGTGCAATCCTTCTTGTCCAGAATGACCTGGTCGAGCTTGTCGTCGGCCTTGAACACTTGTTCGGTGTTGAAGTTGGCGATCAGGCTTTTGAGCTTCATGCGCACGGTGGCGGAATTGCGGCCACCGCGGCTGTATTCGGTTTTCAGGACGACCATGGGGTCTTTGCCGTGCATGATGACGTTGCCAGCGCGGATATCTTGGGCGATTTTCATAGCATTTTCTGGGGTGAGGGCCGCTCAATGCTTCTCAAAGAAGATGTCTGCGGCGGGTAGGGCAAAACATTCGCGTTTGCCGGTAGCAGCCCGTTTGGGCAAAGCCTTGAATTTTAACGGGTTTTGGATTTGAAATCGAGCAGCTGGGTGGCCAGGTCGACTTGCTGCAGTAGCTGCCCACGTAAAGCCCGCACATTGCTGCGCCATTCGGTCCATTCCAACGGGGGCAGGGGGCTACTTTCCAGTCCATTCCACACCCGGTGGAATTGCCGTAAAGAGGCGGGGGCCTGGGCCATGTCCAAAAAGGCTTCCAGCTTGGCGTGGTGGGCATCGTCGTCTTGCGGGTAGATTTGCCACACAAAGGGTTTACCGGCCCAGATGGCACGCACCAGCGAGTCCTCGCCGCGCACCAGGTTGCAGTCGCTGGCCCACAGCAGGTGGTCGAAGTCGCGCTGGTCCAGGGCGGGAAAGTATGAAATTGATAGCTGTCTGCGCATGTGGAATATGCGCTGGAGCCTGTTTTTATCTGTAAAAAACGTCTGCACAGCGCGCGTGGCGCGGCCTGTGGTAACCAGTAGCCGGGTGGGCGTGTCGGTGTTGGCTAGCTGTTCCAGTAGCCCCTCCAGGGCCGCGGGCTCGTAGCAGAACAGGCTGATGGTTTGCTCGCCCGCTTGCCGCGCAGGCGCGCCGTGCGCATGCTCCAACCGGGGCCACAGGGCTTGTAGCCAGGTGTCTGCATCAAAGTCCGCTTGCCGCTGCGCCACGTCCGCCTCACGCAGCAGGCCACCGGTGTGGGCGGTAAAGCCGGGGTAAAAAAACCATTTGTGCCGACCCGCTGCCGGGCCTTCACGTACCAGCGAGGGCAGGGCGTGGCAGCGTTCCACGTAGGGCTCGGCGGACAGGTATTCCAGGTTGATCCATAAGGGCTTTAGGCCATTAGCGCAAGTGTAATAAGCGCAGGCAGCTATGAATTCAGGAGCAATAGTGCAGCCGAAGGCTTCGACCCACACGTCGCTGGGTTCCAGCGTGTCCACGTCCAAAGGCTGCGTCCAGCGCCGCACCTCTACGCCGGGGCAGCCCTGGGGTGCCATCCAGGCCAGGGCCGAAGGGTCGTCCACCCACAGCCGCACCTGCACGCCGCGCGCGGCCAGGTTGGCACTGAGCCGCCAGCACACGCCGATGTCGCCAAAGTTGTCGATCACCTCGCAGAAGATGTCCCAGCGCATCAGCTCGGCCAGTCCAGTTTGCCGGATGCGTCGATGTGGGTCAGGTACAGGCGCACGTCGAATTCCAGCTGGTGGTAGTCGGGCTCCATGTAGGTGCAGAGCTGGTAGAAGGGCTTGTCGTGGTTGCGCTCCTTCAGGTGGGCCAGCTCGTGCACAGCGATCATTTTCAGGAACGGGTCGGGCACGTCCTTGAACAGGGTGGCGATGCGGATTTCGTGCTTGGCCTTGAGCTTGTTGCCCTGCACCCGCGACACGGTGGTGTGGGTGCCCAGCGCGTGGTGGTAGACGTGCAGCTTGGCGTCAAAGCCGACTTTGTTGATGGGCGCGGCGTTGCGCAGGTGCTGGGTTTTGAGGTCCATCACGTACTCGAACAAGGCTTTGTCGGTGCGCACGCTGTGGGCGCGCGGGTACTTTTTGAGCAGCAGCGCGCCCAGTTGGTCGTCGGCCAGCAGTTGCTGCACCTGGGCGGTGACGTGGGCCGGGTAGGCGGACAGGTATTTCAGGGGATTCATGCAGAGTGTGGGGGAGCGCAGCCCGGGATTGTCCACAATACGGGATATGTCCGAGATTAATCCTGTTGAACCGCCTGTGGTTCCTGCCGTGCCGCCCAATGCGCCCGCCGTAGCGCCCGTCCATTCTGACCAGTTGCTGAGCGAAGTCGCGGCCTTGCCCGCCTTGCCGGGTGTCTACCGCTACTTCGATGCCGATGGCACCGTGCTGTATGTCGGCAAGGCCAAGAATCTCAAGAAGCGCGTCACCACCTATTTCCAGCGCGACCACGGCGGCACCCGCATCGGCCACATGGTCAGCAAAATTGCGCGCATGCAGACGACCGTGGTGCGCTCCGAGGCCGAGGCGCTGCTGCTGGAAAATAACCTCATCAAGACGTTGCACCCCAAGTACAACATCTTGTTCCGCGACGACAAGAGCTACCCTTACCTGAAGATCACCGCCTTGCCTGCTTTCGCCGCCGAGCCCAGCGCGGTGACCTTTCCGCGCGTGGCTTACTACCGGGGTTCGGTCGAGAAGAAGCATCGCTACTTCGGCCCGTTTCCCAGCGCCTGGGCGGTGAAGGAGTCGATCCAGCTGCTGCAAAAAGTCTTCCGCCTGCGCACCTGCGAAGACACGGTGTTTAACAACCGCACCCGACCCTGTTTGCTGTACCAGATCAAGCGCTGCTCGGGTCCCTGCGTGAACTTTGTGTCGCCGCAAGATTACGCACAGGATGTGCTGAACGCCGAGAAGTTTCTGGACGGCGAAACCCAGCAGGTGCTGCAAGCGCTAGAGATCCGCATGATGGCCCACGCCGACAAACTGGAGTTTGAGCAGGCGGCCGAGTTGCGCAACCAGATGAGTGCCTTGTCTACGGTGCTGCACCAGCAGTCGGTGGACAACGTGTCTGACAAGGACGTGGATATCTTGGCTGTGAAGGTGCAGGGCGGGCGGGCCTGCGTGAATCTGGCCATGGTGCGTGGCGGGCGGCACCTGGGCGATCGCGCCTATTTCCCCACCCACGTGGAAGACGCTTTTTTCATGGGCAGCGTGGAGGTGGAAGGTGAAGATGTCGCCCAGGCCGTGGAGGTGCAGGTGCTGGAGGCCTTCATCGCCCAGCACTACATCGACATCCCGATTCCCCCGGCCCTGATCACCAGCGCGCCGGTGGGTAAGGCTTTGTTGGATGCCTTGTCGTCGCAAAGCGGGGTCAAGGTCACGGCGGTGCACAACCCCCGTGAGCAGCGCCGCGTGTGGCAAGAAATGGCGCAGAAAAATGCCGGTTTGCAACTGGCCCGCCTGCTGGCCGAAGAGGGCTCACAACAAGCTCGCACCCGGGCGCTGGTGGATGCGCTGGACCTGGCCCCTGATGATTTGGATACTTTGCGCATCGAGTGTTTCGATATTTCACACACTGCCGGGGAGGCCACCCAGGCCTCCTGTGTGGTGTTCCAGCAGCACAAGATGCAGAACTCGGAATACCGGCGCTACAAGATCGAAGGCATTACGCCGGGCGACGATTACGCCGCCATGCGCCAGGTGCTGACGCGGCGCTACAGCAAGTTTGGCGTGCAGACGGAGCCGACTGCGGAACCTGCGGCAGGGCGCATGCCCGACCTGGTGCTGGTCGATGGTGGAAAGGGCCAGGTGTCCATGGCCAAGGCGGTGTTCGAGTCGCTGGGGCTGGACCTGGGGCTGATCGTCGGGGTGGAAAAAGGCGAGGGTCGCAAGGTCGGGTTGGAAGAATTGGTATTTGCCGACGGTCGAACCAAAGCTACTTTAGCCCGCGATTCGGCGGCGCTGATGCTGGTGGCCCAGATCCGTGACGAGGCCCACCGTTTTGCCATTACCGGCATGCGGGCCCAGCGCGCGAAGGTTCGCGTGGGCGGCAGCAAGCTGGAAGATATTGCGGGCATCGGTCCGAAAAAACGCGCCAGCCTGTTGCAGCGTTTTGGTGGCATCCGGGGCGTGGCGGCAGCCGGAGTGGACGATATCGCCAAAGTTGACGGCATTTCGCGTGATTTGGCTGAAGAAATCTACCGTGCACTGCGTTGATCTGACTGCCCTGGCGGCATGACACAATCAAGCCATGTTTTGGACCATCCCCACCATCATGACCTGGACGCGCATTGTCGCGATCCCATTGATCATTGGTGTTTTTTATTTGCCCATCAGCGAGCCCAGCCGCAACCTGATTGCCACCGTGATGTTCGTGGTGTTTGCCGCCACCGACTGGCTGGACGGCTTTCTGGCCCGCAAGCTGAACCAGACCTCGTCGTTTGGAGCCTTTTTGGATCCGGTGGCCGACAAGTTTTTGGTCTGCGCCTGCGTGCTGGTACTGGTGCATCTGGGCCGCGCCGACGTATTTGTAGCGCTGATCATCATTGGCCGCGAGATCGCCATCTCGGCGCTGCGCGAATGGATGGCGCAGATCGGCGCGTCCAAGAGCGTGGCGGTGCACATGATCGGCAAGCTCAAGACCGTGTCTCAGATGGTGGCGATTCCGTTTTTGTTGTACGACGGCCGTTTGTTCGGGACGGTAGATACGCATTTGTGGGGTGTATGGCTGATCTGGATTTCAGCTGTGTTGACCATTTGGTCAATGGTTTACTATCTTCAAAAAGCGCTGCCTGAAATTCGGGCGCGGACAAAGTGAAGAAGTCGGTTGCACAGTGCTGGTGCGTGCCAGGAACCGTTTTGGTGGCATGGCGGGGTCGATTTAAAAAGTGTTACGGGGGTTCGAGGACCAGGCCAAAAACGGTCTAGAATCCGCCTCCGCGCCGCTTGAAAGCAGTTTGTCTGATTGACACCATGCAAGTCCATGGTTTTAATTGCCTGAGCAGTGGTTGCTGCAAAGTTTCGTTTTCCCCAGGCTTGTTTTTTGCGCGCTGCAGACTGCAATTCAGGGGAGAATATTTTGAATATCGTGGTCTGAATAAATTTGAGCGAGGGGCTCCTTGTGAACAAAACGGAATTGATTGAACACATCGCAAAGCATGCTGATATCTCTAAAGCAGCTGCTACACGTGCTTTGGAGTCCACCATCAGTGCGGTCAAAACAACGCTGAAAAAGGGCGGTACCGTATCGCTGGTAGGATTCGGCACCTTTGCGGTGGGTAAGCGTGCAGCACGTGCCGGGCGTAATCCCCGCACCGGCGATGCGATTAAAATCAAAGCCGCTAAGGTTCCAAAATTCCGCCCAGGCAAAGCATTGAAAGATGCATTGAACTGAGGCTTCTGTTTCAGGTGGGGTGCTTAGCTCAGTTGGTAGAGCAGCGCCCTTACACGGCGTAGGTCGGCGGTTCGAGCCCGTCAGCACCCACCACACCCACCCGGCAAAGGCGAACAGATTGTTCGCCTTTTTTGTTTTTAAGCATGGGCCCTGTGCCCATCGTGTTTTCAAAAGAGTTCTGCCATGTTTGATTTCGTCCGCAAGCACACCAAGATCATGATGGGCTTGATGTTCTTGCTGATCATTCCCGCCTTCATTTTGGTGGGAGGCAAGGAAAGCTTCCAGCGATTCAACGAAGGCGGCAGCACGGTTGCTAAGGTGGCTGGGCAAGATATCAAACAGACGGATTGGGATAACGCGCACCGCAATGAAGTGCAGCGCATCATGGCCGCCCAACCGGGCACCGACCCCAAGCTGTTGGATTCGCCCGAGGCGCGCTACGCCACGCTGGAAAACCTGGTACAGCAGCGTGTACTGGCTGCCGCTGCCGACAAGTTCCATTTGGTCACCAGCGACAGCCGCTTGGCCCGCAGCCTGCAAGAAGACCCGACTATCGCATCGCTGCGTAATCCCGACGGCTCGCTCGATATGGCGCGTTACAGCCAGTTGCTGGCCGCCCAGAATATGACTCTGGCTATGTTTGAAGCCCGGGTACGCACCGACTTGTCGCAACGTCAGGTGGTGGCGGGCGTGGCGGGTACCGCGTTCAGTTCGGGTGCAGAGGCCGATGTCGCGCTGAATGCCCTGTTTGAGAAGCGCGAAGTGCAGGTTGCCGTATTCAAGACTGCTGATTTCGCTGCCAAGATTAATCCGACCGATGCCGAGTTGGAAGCCTGGTACAAAGACCATTCGGCGCTGTTCCAGGCACCGGAGCAGGCGACGATCGAATACGCCGTGCTGGACCTGGATGCCGTGAAGAAAGGCATCCAACCCAACGAGCAGGACCTGAAAACCTATTTCAAAGAGAATGCCGATCGCCTGGCAGGCAAGGAAGAGCGCCGCGCCAGCCATATCCTGGTCAATGCGCCCAAGGATGCTTCGACCGATGACCGCAAAAAAGCCCATGCCAAAGCCGAAGAGCTGCTGGCCCTGGTCAAGAAGAATCCGGTCAGTTTCGCCGAAGTGGCCAAAAAGAACTCGCAGGACACCGGCTCGGCCGTCAACGGCGGCGACCTGGATTATTTCGGCCGTGGTGCTATGGTCAAGCCGTTTGAAGATGTTGCCTTCTCCCTGAAGAAGGGGGATATCAGCGGCATCGTGGAGTCTGATTTTGGCTACCACATCATCCAGTTGACCGACATTCGTGCACCCAAGCAGCGCAGCTTTGAAGAGATGCGGCCGGAACTTGAAGCTGACTTGAAGAGCCAACAAGCCCCAGCCAAGTTTGCCGAAGCAGCCGATGCGTTTACCAACGGTGTCTACGAACAAGCCGATAGCCTCAAGCCGATTGCAGATCGCCTTAAATTAAACGTCCAGACCGCATCGCTGTCGCGTACCCCGGCCCCTGGTGCCAAAGGTGTGTTGGCCAGTGCCAAGTTTCTGAATGCCATCTTCTCCTCTGATTCGATCGAGAAAAAGCGCAATACCGAAGCGGTAGAAACCGCGCCCAACCAGTTGGTGTCTGGGCGCATCACCCAGTACACTCCGGCACACACCCTGCCTTTCGCCGAGGTTAAAGGCCAGGTGCGGTTACGGGTGGTGGGCGCGCGCGCGAACGAGCTGGCTAAAAAAGAAGGCCTGGAAAAACTGGCGGCCTGGAAGGCCAATCCAGGAGCCGCCGTACTGTCCGCTCCTTTGGTGGTGTCGCGCGAAAACGCCCAGCAACAGCCTGTGCAGGTGGTCAATGCGGCCTTGCGGGCCGACCTTGCCAACGTGCCTGCCTGGGTAGGAACGGATCTGGGTGAGCAAGGTTACGCTATCGTCAGAATTAACAAACCGATACCGCGCGATGTGCCAGTAGAGGCTCAGCTCAAACAAGGCCGTGAGCAATACAGCCAGGGTTGGGCCGGTGCCGAGAGCCGTGCCTACTACAACACCCTCAAAGAACGCTTCAAGGTGAAAATCAACGTGGCCAAACCGGTGGCTAAAACCGGTATTGATGCGGGATAAGCGCTTAAATGAAGAAATTCAGGCTATAATATGAAGTTACGGTGGCTGTAGCTCAGTTGGTAGAGTCCAGGATTGTGATTCCTGTTGTCGAGGGTTCGAGCCCCTTCAGCCACCCCATTCATATGCCAGTCTAAATGCAGGGCGCTATCTACCAGGTAGCGCCCTTTTTTATTGGCCGCAAAATGGGGCTTCGCCATGTCCACGCTGGTACTTTTCTGACCCTTTTAAAAGGTAGATCGGCATGTACTAATATGGCTAGCTGCATCGCATACAGTTTTGAAGACGTTCTCATTACCTGACCCCGTTGACCTGTAGGAACCCTGTGTGGAAACCAAGCGCTCCGACCCCCGCGGTGACCGTACCTCTTTGGGTGATGACCCCATGAATTTGCGTGCGCTCCTGGCTGGGAGGGGCGCGGCGTTGCTGGGTGGTACGGTGTCACCGCAAATTTTGGCGGTGTTGGACGGTTTGCCGGTTCTGGTCAGCGCCATGGATTTGCGCGATCGCCGAACCATTACTTATTGGAACCGCGAGTGCGAATCTGTTTCGGGCTACGGAAGCGACGAACTGGTGGAGCACCCCGAAGCCCTGCAGTGGCTCTACCCGGAACCCTCTTATTTGTCGCGCAAGCTGGCCGATTTTGTAGAGTTGGGTGCCAGTTTCAGGGATGTTGAATGGACGCTGACTACCAAGTCGGGTGACAAGCGGCGCATCGCTTGGTCCAGTATTGACGGTTTGCGTACCGTGACCCAGCCGGATGTGGTGTGGTGTGTAGGGCTGGATGTTACAGCCCGTTCCGAGTCAGACCGCCTGCTGCGCGACCGCGACAAACTGCTGGGCTCGGTGTTTCGGCACCTGCCCGACATGGTTTACCTCAAAGACGGCGAAGGGCGTTGGCTGTTGACCAACCCCGCCGCGCGTGCTGTGCTGGGTTTGACCGAGCAAGATGCTTACGGCTACACCAACTTGGAAATTGCCGACCGCGACCACCCCCAAGGTGAAGGCTTGCGCCAATGGGCCTTGACCGACGAGGCCACCTGGCAATCGGGTCAGGCATCGCACATGCAGGAAGTGGCTGACGACGGTCAGGGCAATTTGCGCTGGCTGGACGTGATCCGGGTGCCCACCTTCGGGCGCAGGGGCCAGCGCATGCACTTGCTGATGGTGCGGCGGGACATCACTGACCAGCGCATCGCGGCCACCAAGCTGGAACTGGCGGGCCGGGTGCTGGAACAAAGCACCGATGGCATCATCGTCACCGACGAATCCAATCGCATCATCATGGTGAATGGAGCGTTCACCGAAATTACCGGCTACCAAGCCAGCGAAGTCTTGGGCAGTGACCCGAAGTTGCTGGCATCCGGGCAGCACGACGCGGCATTTTTCCAGCAGATGTGGAAGGTTTTGGCCGAAGAGGGGCGCTGGACGGGTGAGATATGGAACCGCCGAAAAAACGGTGAGGTATATCCCCAATGGCTCAGCCTGTCGGCCCTGCACCAGCGTGCCCACGGCGAAGTGACGCACTACGTTGCGGCTTTTTCCGACCTGAGCTCGCGCAAGGCGGCGGAAGAAAAAATTGCCTACTTGTCCAGCCAGGACGTGATCACTGGCCTGCCCAACCGTGCCCACGTGGCTTTGCGCTCTACCTTGGTGCTCAAGCACGCCAAGACCACCCACGAACAGGTGGCCATGATTGTCATTGACGTGGACAATTTCAAAACCCTGAATGATTCACTAGGCCATGCCGCGGGTGACCAGATGCTGCGCGAAGTGGGCCTGAGGTTGAGCCAGTTTGCGGACGAGCGCTCGGTGGTGGGGCGTTTGAGTGGCGATGAATTTTTGATTTTGCTGCGCAATGTGCAGGGTACTGCCGATGCCGCCCACATGGTGACGGCCTTGATGGATGCCGTGGGCCAGCCCATGATTTTGGCCGATATGCCGGTAAATGTGTCTATCTCCGCCGGAATCGCCATGTTTCCAGCCGATGGCGACCAGTTTGATGCCTTGTTTGGCCGCGCTGACTCGGCCTTGTATGCGGCCAAGCGCGGTGGGCGTGGTACTTACCAGTTTGCCAATGCCACCATGAACGAGGCGGCGCTGGAGCGGCTGCGGCTGGAGTCCGCCTTGCGCCTGGCGATTGAAAACAATGCCTTGCGCCTGGAATACCAGCCGCTGATCCATTTGCCCAGCGGGCGTGTGGTGGGAGCCGAAGCCTTGTGCCGCTGGGACCACCCGGAGCGCGGCGCGATTCCCCCCGGCATATTTATCCCGATTGCCGAAGATTGCGGGCTGATCGAAGCCCTGGGCGGCTGGGTGCTGAAAACCGCCGCCTTGCAGCTGCGCGCCTGGCACGACGCGGGCCAGCCCGAGCTGATCATGGCGGTGAATCTGTCGGCCCGCCAGTTCCAGCGCGGCGTGGTGCTCAAGCAGGTGGAGGCGGCGCTGGAAATATCTGGTATCGCCCCCGACCGGCTGGAGCTGGAGCTGACCGAAAGCGTGCTGCTGCACGACGGTGAAGCCGTGACGGCCGTGTTGCGCCGTCTGCAAGCGCTGGGTGTAAAACTGTCGATTGACGACTTTGGCACCGGTTACTCCAGCTTTGCTTATCTGCGCCGCATCAAGTTCGACAAAATCAAGATTGACCAGTCGTTTGTGCGCGATTTGATTGATGACCCGGACAATACTGCCATCGTGCGAGGCATTATTTCTTTGGCCCTGAGCCTGGGTCTGAGCGTGCTGGCCGAGGGGGTGGAAACCGAAGAAATCGCCCAACGCTTACGCCACCTGCAATGCACCTACGCCCAGGGCTACCACTTTGCCCGCCCGCTGCGGCCCGAGGTGTTTGCCTCGCAGCAGGGGTTGGTGGTCGCGCCAACATAGTGTTGCATCTAAGGGTGGGGGCTGTAACCCGGCCCCTACAATCCCGTAACACTTTGGCATGTTCTATGAAAATTTTGATTTCCAATGACGACGGTTACCAGGCTCCCGGCATCGTTGCGCTATATGAAGCGCTGAAAGACGTAGCCGAGGTCGAGGTGGTCGCGCCCGAGCACAACAACAGCGCCAAGTCCAACGCGCTCACCCTGTACGCCCCTTTGTATGTGCACCGGGCGGCCAACGGTTTTCGGTATGTGAACGGCACCCCGGCCGACTGCGTGCACATCGCGCTGACCGGCCTGCTGGGCTACCGGCCAGACCTGGTGATCTCGGGCATCAACAACGGCGCCAACATGGGCGACGACACCATTTACTCAGGCACCGTGGGCGCGGCCATGGAGGGCTATCTGTTTGGCATTCCAGCGATTGCGTTTTCACAAACCCAGGGCGGCTGGGCCCACCTGGATGCCGCGGCCCAGACTGCGCGCGACCTGGTGCTGCGCCTGATCCGGCAACAGCACGAGGGCGCGCCACCGTGGCTGCTTAATGTGAATATTCCCAACCTGCCGCTGGAGCAGATCAAGCCCTTGAAGGTCTGCCGCCTGGGCCGCCGCCACACGGCCGAAAAAGTTATCACCATGGACAGCCCGCGCGGCGACACCATGTACTGGATCGGCAGCGCCGGGGCCGCCAAAGACGATGCTGAGGGCACCGACTTCCACGCCAGCCTACAGGGCCACGTCACCATGACCCCGCTGAAAGTAGACCTGACCGACCATGACAACCTGGGTTACTGGGCGCAAACGGCATCCCGCCTGGCGGCGGCCTGAATGGCACAGCGGCCCCCGTTTCCGGCCCGGCTGGATTTTTCAAGCGGTGCGCCATCTGCCAAGACACTTGCTACTAAAACAGTAGCTGGTAGTGTAGGTGGAGCAAGCGCTAGAGCACTAAAAGTCTTAGAAATAACGCCAACAGCAGGCCATGGCATGGACTCGGATGCCGTGCGCGCCCGCATGGTGCACAAGTTGTCGGCCATGGGCATTGTGTCGGCCCCGGTGCTTCGCGCCATGGGCCAAGTGGAGCGGCACCGCTTTGTCGATACTGCCCTGGTCAACCAGGCCTACGAAGACACCAGCCTGCCGATTGGCCTGGGCCAGACCATCTCCAAACCAAATGTGGTGGCCCGCATGGGCGAGCTGCTGCTGGACTCGGCGCTGGGCAAGGCCGGGCAACTGGGCCGGGTGCTGGAGATCGGCACCGGCTGCGGCTACCAGGCGGCGGTGCTGGCCGTGCTGGCCCGCGAGGTCTACAGCATCGAGCGCCTGCGCGGCCTGCACGACAAGGCCCGGGCCAATTTGCGGCACTTTCGCCTGCCCAATGTGCACCTGCTGTTTGGCGACGGGATGCTGGGCTACGCCAAGGGCGCACCGTATGCGGGCATCATCGCCGCGGCCGGGGGTGATGCGATTCCGCAGGCCTGGCTGGACCAATTGGCAGTGGGTGGGCGGTTGGTGGCACCGATGGTGACCAGCGGCGGCAAACAGGCGCTGGTGGTGGTGGACAAAACCGCCCAGGGTCTGAAACATCAGTTACTCGAAGCCGTGCATTTTGTCCCTCTAAAATCAGGGATTGCATAACTTGCACGCACGGGGTGCAAAGCACCCCAGGCCGCGCAAGTTATTTCATGTTTACAGGGAAAAACACATGCACGCGTTGCGCAGTCCGGGTTGGAATAAGGCCGTTGGGGTCGTTGGTTTGGTGTCGTTTGTGCTGCTTGGCGCTTGCTCTGGTCCGGCCGTGCGCAAGGCACCTGTGGAGGACCGTGGAACCAGCCGCTCGCAGCCGACCGCCCCCGATGCCGTGCCCGCCAAACCCCTACCTGGTGCCGAAAATGCAGGCAAGCCGGGCTACTACACCGTCAAGCCCGGCGATACGCTGATCCGCATCGGCCTGGACACTGGCCAAAGCTGGAAAGACATCGCTCGCTGGAACATGCTGGACAACCCCAATGTGATTGAAGTCGGCCAGGTGCTGCGCGTGATTTCGCCCAATGCCGTGGCGACCGAGACCGGCGTGACGACCCGCCCGGTCGCCTCCAGCACTGTCACCCCGGTGCCCGTGCCTGCTCCGGCAGCCTCGGCTGCTTCCAGCCCGGCCAGTGCCGCCAGTGCTACCGCCAGTACGGCTACCAAACCGGTGACTCCCACCCCCGTAGCTCCGGCAGCGGCTGCTGCCGAGGATGACATTGCCTTCATCTGGCCTACCAGTGGCAGTCTGATTGCCGGGTTTGACGAAGCCAAAAACAAGGGCCTCGACCTGGGCGGCAAAACCGGAGATGCCGTGCTGGCCGCTGCCGATGGCCGGGTGGTGTACGCTGGAGCGGGCTTGCGCGGCTACGGCAACCTGCTGATCCTCAAGCACAACAACACCTACCTGACTGCCTACGCCCACAACCAGACCCTGCTGGTCAAGGAAGACCAGTCGGTGCGCAAGGGCCAAAAAATCGCCGAAATGGGTAGCAGCGACACCGACCGTGTCAAACTCCATTTCGAGATCCGCCGCCAAGGCAAGCCCGTCGATCCTGCCAAATATCTGCCTAACCGGTAACTGCCATGAAAACCCCCAACGTGCCCGGCCAAACTGTGCTTGAGGACGCGTTGGGCGAGGAGGGCAGCAGCCCGGCTGCGGCAGGCCAGGCAGCTTGGCAGGCCACCGGGGCTGAAAGCCACGACACCCTCAGCATGTACCTGCGCGACGTGCGGCGTACCGAGCTATTTACCCCCACCGAAGAATTCGACATGGCCACCCGGGCCCGCGCCGGTGACTTTGCGGCCCGCCAGGCCATGATCGAGCACAACCTGCGCCTGGTCGTCAGCATCGCCAAGGGCTACCTGGGCCGGGGCGTACCCATGGGCGACCTGATCGAAGAGGGCAACCTGGGTCTGATGCACTCCATCGACAAGTTCGAGCCCGAGCGCGGTTTCCGCTTCTCGACCTACGCCACCTGGTGGATCCGCCAGGCGGTGGAGCGCGCGGTGATGCAGCAAGGCCGCGTGATCCGCTTGCCGGTGCACGTGGTGCGCGAGCTGCAACAGGTGCTGCGGGCCCGCCGCACGCTGGAGCACGACCCGGCCTTTGCCGCTCTGCGCCCCGAAGGCGTGGGCGTGGACGATATTGCCGCCCTGATGGGCCGTGAAGCACACGAGGTGGCCGAGCTGCTGGCATTGGCCGAATCGCCGCGCTCGCTGGATGCCGCCATGGACCGCAGCGAAGACGGTCAGACCCTCGTCGATACCTTGGCCGATGAAGGCACCCCCGACCCTGCCACCACCACCCAGAGCCATGAAGTCGAGCGCCTGTTGGAGGGTTGGATCGCCACCCTGACCCGGCGCGAACGCGAGGTGTTGGACGGCCGCTTTGGCCTGCACAACCGCGAACCCGAAACCCTGGACACCCTGAGCGACCGCCTGGGCCTGACCCGCGAACGGGTACGCCAGATCCAGAACGAAGCGCTGCGCAAACTCCGCATCCAGCTAGCGCGCAGCGGCATGCACAAGGAAGCTTTATTTTGATGAAAAGAATAGGGGCCTGGATACTGGTCGCCGCAATGGCGGGCTGCGCTGCACCCGGCCCGCGTACCACCACCATCAGCCAAGAGAAGCTGCAAAGCCTGCTGGCCGCCCGCTTTCCTTACACCGGCAAGATTGGCCCGTTGTTCGAGCTGCAGGCCCAGACTCCGCAGCTGCGCCTGCTGCCCGCGCAGAACCGGCTCGGTACGGCCATCCAGGTGCAGGTCACCGAGCGCCTGACGCATGCGGTCTTTACCGGGGTGCTGGACATGGACTACGGCGTGCAGTTTGAGCCCAGCGACCAGACCCTGCGCATGGCCGATGTGCACGTCAACACCCTCAGCTTTACCGGTGTGCCCGAGCGCTACCAGGCCGTGGTGCAAGGCTTGGCACCGCAACTGGCCGAGCGCCTGCTGGACGGCATCCAACTGCACCAGATCAGCGCCAAAGACATGGCCGTGGTGAACGGCTGGGGCTACGAGCCCGGCAGCATCGACGTGACGGCTGCGGGCCTGCGCATCACCCTGAACCCGAAAAAGTCACCATAAAACTTTTACTATCAAAAAAATAGCTGCTAGTGTAGGTGGCACCTACGCTAGCGGCTATTTTTATACCTAAATATGGCGTTAGTGCGCGCCTTGCTCCAGAAAACGTTGGGCATCCAAAGCGGCCATGCAGCCCGTACCGGCGCTGGTGATGGCCTGGCGGTAGATGTGGTCTTGCACGTCACCGGCTGCGAACACGCCGGGCACGCTGGTCATGGTGGCGAAGCCTTGCAGGCCGGTGCGTGTGATGATGTAACCGTC
The DNA here is from genome assembly GCF_025354435.1 of Rhodoferax sp. GTDB lineage: Bacteria > Pseudomonadota > Gammaproteobacteria > Burkholderiales > Burkholderiaceae_C > Rhodoferax_B. Next base: position 16,628 of record NZ_JANXMU010000058.1, on the reverse strand, counting down.
TTTCATCTCCAACTGGCCCGCAAAGATGTCGGTGTTGGGCTTGTGGCCAATGGCGATGAAGCAGCCCTTGAGGTTTATGTCGGTGGTCTCGTCGCTCTTGGTGCTTTTCAGGCGGATACCGGTCACGCCGGAGGTATCGCCCAGCACTTCTTGCAGCGTGTGGAATAGCTTGAGCTCGATCTTGCCCGCCGCCACTTTTTCCATCAGCTTGTCCACCAGAATGGCTTCGGCCTTGAAGGTGTCGCGGCGGTGTACCAGGGTCACCTTGGCGGCGATATTGGACAAATACAGGGCTTCTTCCACCGCCGTATTGCCGCCACCCACCACGCACACGTCTTGCTCGCGGTAGAAGAATCCGTCGCAGGTAGCGCAACCCGACACGCCCCGCCCCATGAAGGCGGTTTCCGATTCCAGGCCCAGGTACTGCGCCGACGCTCCGGTGGCCAGGATCAGCGCATCACAGGTGTAGACGCCACTGTCGCCGGTGAGGGTAAAGGGGCGCTGGCTGAAGTCGACCGTGTGGATGTGGTCGAAGATGATTTCGGTCTTGAAGCGCTCGGCGTGCTCCTGAAAGCGCTGCATCAGTTCGGGGCCTTGCACGCCCATCACATCGGCTGGCCAGTTGTCGACTTCGGTGGTGGTCATCAGCTGGCCGCCCTGGGCGATGCCGGTGATCAGCACCGGGTTCAGGTTGGCGCGGGCGGCGTAGATGGCGGCGGTGTAGCCCGCAGGGCCGGAGCCCAAAACCAGGACCTTGGCGTGTTTATTGTTCGACATGGATAAAAACCTGTAGTGAAAAGGAGAAAGGGGCGTGTACAGTTTGCTACTTGTTACAAAATAACAAGTGCCTCCTATCGGCTGGACCGCGATACTTTTTAGAGATCGCACAGTATCTGCCCAAGCGGTTTTTGCCGCTGGGACAGGTTACTGCGCAAACCATGTTTAGAAATTCTGCCCCAGATTGTAAGAACCCACGGTCTGCAGGGCTCTGACGCCAAAGGAAATGACCATGTCGATGTTGTCCAACATAGAGCTTTTGTTGCGCGTGCCCTTGTTCTCCACCATGACCGCTGAACAAGCCGATGTGGTGGCCAAGGCCGTGACCAAGCAGCGTTTCAAGCGGGCAGAAATCATTGTCGAGCAGGGCCGCAAGTCCAACGCCTTGTTCATTGTGCTCAGCGGCCGGGCCCGTGTGCTGACCACCGACAGCCGGGGCCGCGAGGTCATCCTGGCGACCCTGCAGGTGGGCGATTACGTGGGTGAAATGAGCCTGATCGACAACGAACCCCATTCGGCCACGGTGCAAACCGAGACCCCTACCGACTGCCTGGTGCTGGGCCGTGCCGAGTTCGAGCACTGTCTGGACAGCAACACCGCCATGGCCCGCGCAGTGATGTCCGGTCTGGTCAAGCGCCTGCGCCGCGCCGACCAGAAGATCGAGTCCCTGGCCCTGATGGACGTGTACGGCCGTGTGGCCCACGTGCTGCTGGAGGCCGCTACGCCCAATGCCGATGGCCAAATGGTCATCCGCGACAAGATATCGCGCCAGGACGTGGCCAAAATGGTCGGTGCTTCGCGCGAAATGGTCAGCCGGGTAATGAAAGACTTGGAAGAGCGCGGTTACATCGAAGGCCATGACAACGGTTCCACCCACATCCGCTCGGTGCTGGGTTCGCTGACCTGATCGGCCCCGCGCATGGGGTAAGCTTGGCGCAGACTCTTTCTGCCCATGACTTACTCCCTCAATACCCTCAATTCATCCGGACCGGTGGTATCGCCGATGCGCACCGGCATCAACCGCTTTGCGCGTGAAATTGGCCTGATCCTGGGGCTGCTGGCCCTGGTGTTCTGGTGCATGGCTCTGCTGGGTTTCTCTTTGCAGGATGCCGCCTGGTCCACCTCGGGTCAGGGCGCCGTGGTGCATAACTGGGGCGGCCGCCTGGGTGCGTGGATCGCCGACATGAGCTACTTCTGCCTGGGCTTCTCGGTCTGGTGGTGCCTGGCCGCCGGTGCGCGGGCCTGGCTGGCCGGCTTGGCCGATTGGATGCGTGCCCACGCCCCGAACGATAAACCCCGGCCCAGCGGCCATCTGGCGGGCACGGCCTGGGGTTTCTGGCTTGGGCTGGTTTTGCTGTTGTGCGCCAGCACCGCGTTGGAATGGTCGCGCCTGTACCGGCTGGCACCTTTGCTGCCGGGGCATGTGGGCGGCGTGCTGGGCTATGTGGTGGGGCCATTTGGCGTGAAATGGCTGGGCTTTACGGGGTCCGGCTTGGTGTGGATTGCGCTGGGCGTGATTGGCGTGTCGGCCGTGTTCCGCTTCTCGTGGAGCCATGTGGCCGAACGGTTGGGGGCCTGGGCCTATTCCCTGGTGGAAACACGGCGCGAAAAGCGGGTGGTTGCCGAGGACTTGGCCGTGGGCAAGGTGGCGGCCAAAAAACGCGAAGCTGTGGTGCGCGAAGAGCGGGTGGAAATCGCTGCCCACCACCCCACGCCGGTGATGATAGAGCCCACCCTGGCCGACCCACCCAAGAGCGCCCGTGTCATCAAAGAGCGCCAAAAACCGCTGTTCAGCGAAATGCCCGACTCCAAGTTGCCGCAGGTGGATCTGCTGGACGGCCCGCAACTGCACCAGGAAACCGTGGCCCATGAAACGCTGGAAATGACCAGCCGCATGATCGAAAAGAAGCTGAAAGATTTCGGCGTAGAGGTCAAAGTGGTGCTGGCATCGCCCGGCCCCGTAATTACCCGGTATGAAATTGAGCCTGCCACCGGTGTCAAAGGCTCACAGATTGTCGGTCTAGCCAAGGATTTGGCACGCAGTTTGAGCCTGGTGTCGATCCGGGTGGTGGAAACCATCCCCGGCAAAAACTACATGGCGCTGGAGCTGCCCAACGCCAAGCGCCAGTCCATTACCTTGTCGGAAATTCTGGGTTCGCAGGTCTATCACGAGGCCAAATCGCTGCTGACCATGGGCCTGGGCAAGGACATCATCGGCAACCCAGTGGTGGTGGACTTGGCCAAGATGCCGCACGTGCTGGTGGCTGGTACCACCGGTTCCGGCAAGTCGGTTGGTATTAATGCCATGATTTTGAGCCTGCTGTACAAGGCCGAAGCGCGCGACGTGCGGCTGCTGATGATCGACCCGAAGATGCTGGAAATGTCGGTCTACGAAGGCATTCCGCACCTGCTGGCCCCGGTGGTCACCGACATGCGCCAGGCGGCCCATGGCCTGACCTGGTGCGTGGCCGAGATGGAGCGCCGCTACAAGCTGCTGAGCAAGCTGGGCGTGCGCAACCTGGCGGGCTACAACGCCAAGATCGACGAAGCCAAGGCGCGCGAAGAATTCATTTACAACCCGTTCAGCCTCACGCCTGATAGCCCCGAGCCCTTGAAGCGCGAGCCGCACATTGTGGTGGTGATCGACGAGCTGGCCGACCTGATGATGGTGGTCGGCAAGAAGATCGAAGAGCTGATTGCCCGCCTGGCGCAAAAAGCCCGGGCCGCCGGTATCCACTTGATTCTGGCCACCCAGCGCCCTAGCGTGGACGTGATCACCGGTCTGATCAAGGCCAACATCCCCACCCGCATCTCCTTCAAGGTCAGCAGCAAGATCGACAGCCGCACCATCCTGGACCAGATGGGTGCCGAGGCCCTGCTGGGCCTGGGCGACATGCTCTACATGCCTGGCAGCGGCATGCCGACGCGGGTGCACGGCGCCTTTGTCAGCGACGAAGAGGTCCACCGCGTTGTAAGTTACTTGAAGAGCCAGGGTGAGCCCGACTACATCGAAGGCGTGCTGGAAGGCGGCACGGTCGATGGCGAAGACGGGGAGGGCGGTGAAGGTGGCGACAGCGGCGGTGAAAAAGACCCGATGTACGACATGGCCGTGGAAGTGGTGCTGAAGAACCGCAAGGCCAGTATTTCCTTGGTGCAGCGGCATCTGAAGATCGGCTACAACCGCGCCGCCCGTTTGGTGGAAGACATGGAAAAAGCCGGTTTGGTCAGCGCCATGAGCGGTGCTGGTCAACGCGAAATTTTGGTGCCTGCAAGGGCAGAATGATGAAAAAACTATTTGCTGCGGTATTGATAGCTGCTAGTGCAGGCGCTGCCTGCGCAGACGGCCTGGAAAGCTTGGAAAACTTCGTCAAAACGGTGAAGTCTGGCCGCGCCGATTTCACCCAGGTCGTGACCTCGCCACCCAAGGAGGGGCAGGCGGCGCGCGTCAAAACCTCTACCGGCAGCTTTGAATTCCAGCGGCCCAGCAAATTCAAGTTTCTGTACAAAAAGCCTTTTGAGCAAAGCATCGTGGCCGACGGCCAAACTCTGTGGCTGTACGACGTGGACCTGAACCAGGTCACCGCGCGCAAACAGTCTGCGGTGCTGGGCTCTACCCCCGCTGCGCTGATTGCCGCTGCTCCTGATTTGCGGGCTCTGCAGGCCGATTTCACCCTGCAAGCCGCACCCGACAAGGACGGCCTGCAATGGGTATCGGCCACGCCCAAGGCCAAAGACGGCCAACTGCAAACCGTGCGCGTCGGCTTCAAGGCCGACGGCAAAACCACCGAGCTGGCCGCGCTGGAGATTCTGGACAGCTTTGGCCAGCGCTCGGTGATGACGTTTGCCAAGGTGGAGGTGAACCCGGCACTGGCGGCAGACTCGTTCCAGTTCAAGCCGCCTGCGGGCGCGGATGTTGTTAAGCAATAGCCTTTTTAACTGCTATCGGTTTTAGAAGAGGCAGTGGCGGCTATGAAGTGAATAGCGATGGGCAGCTATGGCGCTGCCAGGATCACTTTCATGACCGCCTTCTGCACCCGCTCGTGGCTGATCTTGACGTTGTCGGCGGCTACCGGGGATTGGATGGCGAACGGCTTTTCGCGGGTGTCGCGTAGCACGTAGATGCCCAGGGGCAGGCCCTGGGCATTGGCGATGCTGACCACCAGCGGGGTGTTGACGGCGGCCCCTTTTTTAACGCTGACGGCTTTTTCGCCATTGGCCAGCATTACGTAGGTACCGGGCGGGTAAAAGCCGATGGCGTTGGTCATGGCCTTGCCGACCCGGGCGTCTTCGTCTGGCACACCCACGATATTGGACTTGGCCGCGCCCAGCGCCGACAGGCCGGGCCGGGTGGAGCGGTGGGCCATTTTGCCAATCAGCACATCGGCCAAGTGCAGGATGCGGCGGCATTCCCGGTTGCGCTCCAGGCCTTTGGTTTCGTCCCGGTCGTGGTGCAGGCGCACGATGTCCAGCAGGTCCTCATTGACGACCCCAAAGCCGCGCAGAATCGCTTCGCTCTGCACCGGGTGGTCCTGGATGCGCTGCTTTTGCTCGGCATCGGGCGGGGTGGGCTGGGTGACCAGGGTGTCCTGTAATTTGGCCATGCTGGTGTTCATGGTCAGGGCGGCTTGCACCAGGATGGGTCGCACACAGTCGTCCAACGCCAGCTTGCGGGCTGTCAGCTCGCACACCACGGCACACAGCAGTGCGTGGGTGGCGCAGTAGCCCAGGGTTTTGTCGGCTAGTGCTTGGAACAGGCTGAACAGGCTTTCATCCGCGTCTTTGTCCAACAGCTCCATGGCGCGCTTTTGTACGCCGTCCAGTCGGCCCAACGGGTTTTTGGCGGTGGCTCCGGTTTGCAGTACGGTGCCCCAGACGGCTTGCACATCGGTCCAGCCGCCGGTGATGTCTTCGCCCACCGTGTAGTCCAGCTCCAGGATGTCTTGCGGCATGGTGGCTTGGGCGATTTCCTGGATGCTGACCCCTTCGCGCAGCAGGCCGTAGATCAACCGGTCGTAGCTGCTGACCCAGGCTTTGTAGTCGGGTTGGGTGGCGCAGGCACCGTGGGCTTCCAGGTGCTCGCGGTGGTGCTCCGACAAAATCGACTGCCCTTTGCGCAGCAGCAGGTTGCCTTTGGTATCCCATACATTGATGGGCAGGGGGCGCAGAATCTCGATGCGGGAAACGGGGACGGGAACGTAAATCATGGTGCGGGGAGGATAAGGGATAGCCATGTGGTTTTTGGGCCCTGCCGCAGGCGCATGGGAGAATCAGACTCCACTTTGTTGAACCCCCATGACCCGTACCGCCTTGTCCACCGATGCCCCTTTGGCCGAGCGCTTGCGCCCCAAAAACCTGGGCGAAGTCATTGGCCAGCAGCACCTGCTGGGTGAGGGCATGGCGTTGCGCATCGCGTTTGAGTCGGGCCAGCCGCACAGCTGCATCCTCTGGGGCCCGCCGGGCACCGGCAAGACCACCATCGCCCGGCTGATGGCCGATGCGTTTGACGCGCGCTTCATCACCATCAGCGCAGTGCTGGGTGGCGTGAAGGACATCCGCGACGCGGTCGAGCAGGCGCTGATCTCCCAGGCCCAGGGCCGCCGCACGATCGTGTTTGTGGACGAGGTGCACCGCTTCAACAAAAGCCAGCAAGACGCGTTTTTGCCGCATGTGGAGAGCGGGCTGTTCACTTTTGTGGGTGCGACCACCGAGAACCCGTCGTTCGAAGTTAATTCGGCCTTGCTGTCGCGCGCGGCGGTGTATGTGCTGCAGCCGCTCACCCCTGTAGATTTAGAACAAATAGTGCTCCATGCTCAGGTGATACATGCAGTACCAGCTATCGAAAAAATAGCAGTTGATCGCCTGGTCGCCTACGCCGATGGGGACGCGCGGCGGCTGCTGAACACGCTGGAGACCCTGGCCGTGGCCGCCACGCAGGAGAAGCAGGCCGAGATTACCGATGCCTGGCTGCTCAAGGTGCTGGGCGAGCGCATGCGCCGCTACGACAAAGGCGGCGAGCAGTTTTACGACACCATCAGCGCGCTGCATAAATCCGTGCGCGGCTCTGACCCGGACGCGGCGCTGTACTGGTTTGTGCGCATGCTCGACGGCGGGGCCGACCCGCGCTACATGGCCCGCCGCCTGGTTCGCATGGCCAGCGAAGACATTGGCCTGGCTGATCCCCGGGCCTTGCGCTTGGCGCTGGATGCCGCCGATGTGTACGAGCGTCTGGGCAGCCCCGAGGGCGAACTGGCGCTGGCCGAGTGCGTGGTCTACCTGGCCGTGGCGGCCAAGTCCAACGCGGTCTACAAGGCCTTCAACGAGGTCAAGGCCTTCATCAAGAAAGACGGCACCCGCCCGGTGCCCATGCACCTGCGCAACGCCCCCACCAAGCTGATGAGAGAGCTGGACTATGGCAAGGGCTACCGCTACGCGCACGACGAGGAGGGCGGTTTTGCCGCAGGCGAGCAGTACCTGCCTGACGGCATGGCGGCGGCCAGCTTCTACCGGCCGGTGGAGCGGGGCCTGGAGATCCGCATCGCAGAAAAGCTGCGCACGCTCAAGCGCCTGAACGCGGCCGAAGGCAAAACGTCCTGACTTTCATGGAGTCGGGTGCAGAGCACTCTGAGCCATTAAAGTTGTGTCACGTTAACAGCAGGCCAGAGTCTGCCGGGCCTGGCAACCCGGTATGCCCGATAAGTTAGGCGCGTTGATGTATTTGCATAATCAGATTTGCTAATACTTTGGCAAACCCGCTAATCCCTGCTGTTTCGAGGGTAAACACGCCCTAAACCCTTTGTTTTGGCCCGTTTCGTGCTGGATACAATTCGCCACAGAACCCGCACCAAGTTGGACACGACTTGCGCGGCAACCGAGAGCCAGGCCTTAGGTCAGCTCTTCGCGTGCTGCACAAGTCTATCGAAGTTGGCGGGTTTTTTGTTAAGTTGCGGGGCCCACAAGGCCGCCAGCCATCCTGGATGGTTGGCACCAGCAGCCTGTGGATGCACAACACACACGGAGAATTATTTATGGATATCTTGCTACAGCAGATCATCAACGGTCTGGTGCTGGGCAGCATGTATGCCTTGGTAGCCCTGGGCTACACGATGGTGTACGGCATCATTAATTTGATCAACTTTGCGCACGGCGAGGTGCTGATGGTCGGCGCGCTGACCAGTTGGACCATCATCGGACTCATGCAAGACTCCATGCCCGGCATCCCCGGCTGGCTGATGCTGCTGATCTCGCTGGTGATTGCCTGCATCGTCTCGGCCACACTCAACTTCGTGATTGAAAAAGTCGCCTACCGGCCGCTGCGCAACAGTCCCAAACTGGCCCCCTTGATCACCGCCATCGGCATGTCTATCCTGCTGCAAACCCTGGCCATGATCATCTGGAAGCCCAACTACAAACCCTATCCCACGCTGTTGCCCGCCACGCCGTACAACATCGGCGGCGCCGTCATCACCCCCACGCAGATCCTGATCCTGGGCCTGACCGCCGTGTCCCTGGCCGTGCTGATGTGGCTGGTCAACTACACCAAGCTGGGTCGCGCCATGCGCGCCACGGCAGAGAACCCCCGCGTTGCCGCTCTGATGGGTGTCAAGCCCGACATGGTGATTTCGGCCACCTTCGTCATCGGCGCAGTGCTGGCCGCCATTGCCGGTGTCATGTACGCATCCAACTACGGCACGGTGCAGCACACCATGGGCTTCCTGCCCGGCCTGAAAGCCTTTACGGCAGCCGTGTTTGGCGGTATTGGCAACCTGGCCGGTGCGGTGGTCGGCGGCATTTTGCTGGGCCTGATCGAATCCATCGGCGCGGGCTACATCGGCGCGCTGACCGGTGGCGTGTTGGGTAGCAACTACTCCGACATCTTTGCCTTCATCGTGCTGATCATCGTGCTCACGCTGCGTCCTTCGGGCCTGCTGGGTGAACGTGTGGCCGACCGGGCCTGATGGGAGCACCACTATGAAACTGAACAAAACAACTTTGATCGTCGGTGCCATTGCGGCACTGATCCTGCCGCTGATCCTGCAAAACTTCGGCAATGCCTGGGTGCGGATTGCCGACATGGCGTTGATCTACGTGATGCTGGCCCTGGGCCTGAACGTGGTGGTCGGTTTTGCCGGTCTGCTCGATCTGGGCTACGTGGCCTTCTTTGCCGTGGGTGCCTACACCTACGGCCTGCTGGCTTCGCCCCAGTTGACCGATTCGTTCCCGGCCATTGCCGCCCTGTTCCCAGAGGGCTTGCACATGCCGCTGTGGATGATTCTGCCGGTCGGGGCGGCCATTGCGGGCTTCTTCGGCATGCTGCTGGGCGCGCCCACGCTCAAGCTGCGCGGTGACTACCTGGCCATCGTGACCCTGGGTTTTGGTGAAATCATCCGGGTGTTTTTGAACAATCTGGACCACCCCATCAATATTACCAACGGCCCCAAAGGCCTGAACCAGATCGACTCGCTGAAGTTCTTCGGTATCGACCTGGGCAAGTCTTTGCACATCGGCAGCTACGAGATTCCCTCGGTCAGCCTGTACTACTACCTGTTCCTGGTGCTGGTGGTGATCAGCGTGGTGATTTGCCACCGCATGGAACTGTCGCGCGTGGGCCGCGCCTGGATGGCCATCCGTGAAGACGAAATCGCCGCCAAGGCCATGGGCATCAACACCCGCAACATGAAGCTGCTGGCCTTCGGCACCGGTGCCACGTTTGGCGGTGTGTCTGGCACGCTGTTCGCTGCGTTCCAGGGCTTTGTGTCGCCAGAATCCTTCAGCCTGATGGAGTCGGTGATGATCGTTGCCATGGTGGTGCTGGGCGGTATTGGCCACTTGCCTGGCGTGATTTTGGGTGCTGTGCTGCTGTCGGCTCTGCCCGAAGTGCTGCGCTACCTGGCGGGCCCACTGCAGGCCATGACCGGCGGACGGCTGGACTCGGCCATCCTGCGCCAGTTGCTGATTGCCCTGGCCATGATCGCCATCATGCTGTCGCGTCCGCGGGGTCTGTGGCCCTCGCCCGACCACGGCAAATCGCTCAAGGCCAAGTAAGGAACACCCATGACAGACAGCAAAAAATCCGAAGTGATCCTGCAAGTTGCGGGCATTTCCAAGCGTTTCGGCGGCCTGCAAGCACTCAGCGACGTGGGTATCACCATCCAGCGCGGCCAGGTCTACGGCCTGATCGGCCCCAACGGTGCCGGTAAAACCACGTTCTTTAACGTGATCACCGGCCTGTACACCCCTGACAGCGGCACCTTCCAGCTGGCAGGTAAGCCGTATTCGCCCACCGCGGTCCACGAAGTGGCCAAGGCTGGCATTGCGCGCACCTTCCAGAATATCCGCTTGTTCGCCGAAATGACCGCGCTAGAGAACGTCATGGTGGGCCGCCACATCCGCACCCACACTGGGCTGCTGGGCGCGATCTTCCGTACCAAGGGCTTCAAAACCGAAGAGCTGGCGATTGCCAAGCGCGCCCAGGAGCTGCTGGAATACGTCGGCATCGGCCAACTGGCCGACTACAAGGCCCGCACTCTGAGCTACGGTGACCAGCGCCGTCTGGAAATCGCCCGCGCCCTGGCCACCGATCCGCAATTGATCGCGCTGGACGAGCCCGCTGCCGGTATGAACATGACCGAAAAAGTCATGCTGCGCGAGCTGATCAACAAGATCCGCAACGACAACCGCACCATTTTGCTCATCGAGCACGATGTGAAGCTGATGATGGGCCTGTGCGACCGCCTGACCGTCCTCGACTACGGCAAGCAAATTGCCGAAGGCACCCCTGCCGAAGTGCAGAAAAATGAAAAAGTGATCGAGGCCTACCTAGGCACGGGAGGACATTGAGATGGCAACAACCCCTATGAAACAACCCGGCGAAGTGCTGCTTAAAGTCAGCGGCCTGAAGGTCTCTTACGGCGGCATCCAGGCCGTCAAGGGCGTGGACTTTGAAGTCCGCGAAGGTGAACTGGTCAGCCTGATCGGCTCCAACGGTGCGGGCAAAACCACCACCATGAAGGCCATCACCGGCACGCTGCCATTTGTCGGTGGCGACATCCAGTACCTGGGCAAGAGCATCAAAGGCAAGGGCGCGTGGGATCTGGTCAAGGACGGCCTGGCCATGGTGCCCGAAGGCCGTGGCGTGTTCACTCGCATGACCATCACCGAAAACCTGCAAATGGGCGCGTACATCCGCGACGACAAGGCGGGCATTTTGGAAGACATCGAAAAGATGTTCACCATCTTCCCGCGCCTGCGCGAACGCAAGGACCAGTTGGCCGGCACCATGTCGGGCGGCGAACAGCAGATGCTGGCCATGGGCCGTGCGCTGATGAGCCGCCCCAAGGTGCTGCTGCTCGACGAGCCCTCCATGGGCCTGTCGCCCATCATGGTCGATAAGATCTTTGAAGTGGTCAAAGACGTGTACGCCCAGGGCGTGACCGTGCTGCTCGTGGAGCAAAACGCCAGCCGCGCACTCGGCATTGCCGACCGCGGTTACGTGATGGAATCGGGCATCGTCACCATGAGCGGTGATGCCAAGCAAATGCTGAAGGATCCGAAAGTGCGCGCCGCGTACCTCGGCGAGTAAGCCTCAAGACACCTTCTCCTGCGGCGCGGGAGAAGGTGTTGGATTTATAGAAAATCAGCCTCCGCCGCACATTCCACCTACACTAGGTGCTATGGATACTGTAGTACTTTCCGCCGTCGATACGCCCGGCACTTTCCGCTTCCTCCACGCCGCCGACCTGCACATCGACAGCCCACTGCGCGGCCTGAGCCGCTATGCCGGTGCGCCGGTGGAACGCCTGCGCAACGCCACCCGCCGGGCGCTGGAAAACCTGGTCGATCTGGCCCTGGCCGAGAAGGTGCACTTCGTCTTGCTGGCGGGCGATTTGTACGACCGCGACTGGCCCGACTTTCATACCGGCCTGTTCTTCCGCGCCCAAATGGTGCGCCTGGGCCGTGCCCACATCGCCGTCTACTTCGTCCAGGGCAACCACGACGCGCAGGGCACCATCACCCGCGAGCTGGTGCTGCCCGACAACGTCAAAAAGTTCTCCAGCCGCAGCGCCGAGACCGTGCACCTGCCCGCACTGGGCGTGGCCATCCACGGCCAGAGCTTCCCCCAGCGCGAGGTGCCCGAAGACCTGGTGCCGCACTACCCGGACGCACTGTCCGGCCAGTTCAACATCGGCCTGCTGCACACCAGCCTCACCGGTGCCAACGGCCACGACACCTACGCGCCCACCGACATTCCCACGCTCAAAACCAAGGGCTACGACTACTGGGCGCTGGGCCATGTGCACACCCGCGCGGTGCTGTGCGAATCGCCCCGCGTGGTCTTCCCCGGCAACCTGCAGGGCCGCCACGCTAATGAAACCGGGGCCAAGGGCTGCGAACTCGTTACCGTGACCAACGGGCAGATGGACACCTGCTTCGTGTCGCTCGACGTGGTGCGCTGGCACCAGCTCAGCGCGCCGCTGGACGGCGTGGACAACCTGGCCCAGGCCAGCCAGGCCATCACTGCGGCGTTGGAACAAGCCACACTGGGCGCGGGCGATCGCCTGCACGCTCTGCGCATCCACCTCACCGGCCGTACCGCCCTGCATACCACCGAGGCCGAGCAGCCCGGCACCTTGGAGGCCGCCGTGCACGCCGCCGCGCAAGACGTGGCCGGGGCCGAGTTGTGGATCGAGCAGGTGCAGTTACAGCTCAGCTCCCCCGTCAACCGCGCCGCCCTGGCCCAGGGCGAAGATGCTGTGGCCGAGCTGCTGCGCCTGGTGGACGAGCTGGCTGCCGACCCCGTAGCGCTGGCCGCCTGGGCCGCCAAAGCCTGTGGCGACGTGCTGCACAAACTGCCCGCAGAAGCCAAGGGCGACGGAAATTGGGCCGACCCCGATAGCCTGAAAGCCCTGTTAATGGATGCTGAATCCACTTTGTTAGCGCGCTTGGGGAGTGCTGCATGAAGTTGCAAAAACTCTATCTGTCGGCTTTCGGCCCGTTCACCGACAAGCTGCTGGACTTCACTGCCAGCCCGGCCCGCATCCATCTGGTCTTCGGCCCCAACGAAGCCGGCAAATCCTCCGCCTTGCGCGCCATGGCCGATCTGCGTTTTGGCATCCCGGCGCGCAGTGCCGACAACTTTGTGCACGACAGCCCCAAGCTGCTGCTCACGGCGGTGTTGGAAGACGCCAGCGGCCAGCCGGTCGCCGTAGCCCGCCGCAAAAAAACCAAAGACCCGCTGACCCAAGCCGACCCCGCCACCGGCTTGCCGCTGGCCACCCCGGTCAGCGCCGCCGTCGCCCAGGCCCTCACCGGTGGCATGGACCGCACCGCCTTCGAGCGCAGCTTTGGCCTGGACCACGCCCGCCTGCGCAAAGGTGGTGAAGAGCTGCTCAAAGGCGAGGGCGAACTCGGTGCCGCCCTGTTCGAAGCCAGCGCCGGTCTGCAAGGCATCAAGGCTCTGTTGGCCAGCCTGCAGGATGATGCCCGCAAATTCCTGCTGCCCAGCGCCCAGGCCGTCATCCCCGAATCCAAGCGCCTGATCGAAGAGTACAAATCCCTGTCCAAAGCCGCACTGACCCGCCCCGCAGAATGGAAAGACCGCCAGCGCGCCGTAGACACCGCCACCGACTACCTCACGGCCCTGCAAGACCAGTTGAAGGTCCAGCGCAAGCGCATCCACACCCTGACCGAATTACGCGCAGTGCTACCCTTATTGCAGCAGCTAGCGCAGGTGGAATATGCGCTAGAGGCACAAAACACTATAAATTTACTGCCCATTGATGCGCGCGAACACCGCCTAGCCGCCCAACACAACCTGCTCACCGCCACCGAGCAGCGGGAGGCCGCCCTGGCCGAGCAAACCGCCTGCGCCCAGGCCCAGCAGGCGCTGGTGCTGGAGCCCATGCTGGTCGCCCACGCCCCGGCTATCGAACGCGTGGTGCAGACCCGCGCACTGGCCCGCCAACAGCGCGGCGAGCAGCTGCAGTTGCAGACCCAGGCCGGGCAGGGCGCCGCCGCGCTGGCCGAGATGGCCCGGCGCATCCACCCCGGTGCGGACCTGGACGCTGTGCTGGCCGCCGTGCCCGGCCCGGCCGACCGTGTGGCGCTGGACGAACTGCTGGACAGCGTGGCCCGCCACACCCAGGCGCTGGCCCAGCAGCAGGATCGCTTGGCGCAGTTGGATGCGCAGTTGGCCCAGACCCCGGAAGACCGCAGCCCGGTGCCCCCGGTATTACTGGCCGCTGTCGAATCCGCCTTGCAACAGGCCCTGGCCCTGGGCGACACGCCCCAGCGCCAGACCGAGGCCCAGCGCGAGATCGATGCCCTGGACCAGCGCATCCAGCGCGCCTTAGCCGACCTGCGCCTGCCCAGCACGGTAGCGCTGCAAGCCACTCGCCCGCTGTTGCTGGCCGACATAACCCAGGCCGAAAAATCCCAGGCGGATGGGGCTCTGCAGTTGGAGGCGCTGCGCAAGGAAGATGCCGACCTGCAGCGCGAGCTCAACACCCAGCAGCGCCGCCAGCAGCAGCTTGCCGCCGTGGGCGAAATCGTCACCGCCCAGAGCCTGCAAGCCGCCCGCCAACAGCGCGATGCGCGTTGGCAAGAGGTGAAAACAGCTTATGGACACGACGCAGCTTCGCCCGCCACCCTGGCCGCCTTTGAGCCCACCCAAACCGAGGCCGACCGCCAGGCCGACCTGCTGCGCGAAGGCGCAGAGCGCGCCGCCCAGGCGGCAGAATGCGCGCTGCGCATCGCCGAGGCCGGCACCCGCCGCCACGCCATCGCCCATCAGTTAGCCGATGGGGCTACACAAGCGGCCCAGCAACAACGCGATTGGCTCCAGACCCTGGCCGATGCGAACCTGCCCCCGCACCCACCCGCCGCCTTGCGCGAATGGCAGGCCCAGCGCGCCGCCGCGGTCGAGCTGTGCGAGCGCCAGCACCAGCTGCAGCGCGAGCAGGCCGATGCCGCCCAGGCCGTCCACACCCGCACCGAGGCACTCGCCCAGGCCCTGCAAGCCGCCGGATGTACAGCCGCAGGGGCAGGTTTGGTCAGCCAGGCTAGCGCGTGGCTGCGCGCCGCCCAGGATGCCGCTGCCCACGCCCGCGCCGAGACCCACCTGCGCGAAACCCTGCGGGCCGAGCACGCCACGGTCCAACGCCGCATCGCCGAGCACCAGGCCACCCTGGCCGCCGCCTTGGCAGCTCAAACCGCCTGGACCCGCCGCCTGTTTTTACCTGCCGCCAGTAGCTCCGCTGCCACCAAGGCCCGCCTTGCCGAGTTGGCCGCGCTGGAGTCCACCCACGCCGCCCAGACCCGCCGCACCGAGGCCATCGCCCAGCACCAGGCCCGCGCCGACGACGTGCAGGCCCAGGCCATGGCGCTTGCTGCGCTACTGGGCGAGCCTGCAGTGGCGCAGATTGACGACTTTGCCGACCGCCTCAGCACCCGTCTGGCCCACGCCCAAGCCCACGCCCTGCAAGCCAGCGAACTGGCTCGCCGCCTGGCCTCCGCCCAGCAGCAGTACACGGCGGCCCAGCAGCGCACCACGGCCAGCCAGGCCAGTCTGCAAGCCTTGTGCACCGCGGCAGGCGTGGACAGCCCGGCAGTATTGCCCGAAGCCGAAGACCGCTCCGCCGCCCAGCGTACCCTGCAAGACAAACAGCGCGATCTCGACGCGCAACTGCGCCAGGCCACCGCCCGCCCGTTGGCCGAACTCCACGCCGAACTGGCCGGGCGCGACGCGGTAGACCTTGACACCGAGCGCGCCGTGCTGGACACCCAGGTCACGCAGTTGGAGGTCGACATCGCCACCGCCAGCGCCACCGTCCACACCGCCCGCCAGGCGCTGGAGGCCATCGACACCTCGGCCGCCGCGGCCGAAGCCCGCGAGCAGATGGAATCCGCCGTCGCCCGCCTGCGCGCCGCTGTGCCGCCCTGGATGCAACTGCGCCTGGCCGACAGCCTGCTGCAAGAGGCCTTGAAGCGCTTTCGCGAACGCGCCCAGGCTCCGATGGTGCGGCTGGCCTCCGAATACTTTGGTTTGATTACCGGGGGGCGCTACCCCAAGCTGGTGGTAGACACCTCGGCCGAGCGCCCGGTGTTGCAGGCCGAAGGCCTGGATGGCCGCCTGATCGGCATAGAGGCCATGAGCGAAGGCACGGCCGACCAGCTTTATCTGGCCCTGCGCCTGGCCGCGCTGGAATTGCAACGCAGCAATGGCGCAGACATGCCCCTGGTGCTGGACGACGTGCTCATGACCAGCGACGACACCCGCGCCACCCACATCTTCCAGGCCCTGGCCCGCTTCGCCGAAGGCGGACAGGTCCTGCTGTTTACCCACCACCAGCACTTGGTGCAGGTGGGGCAGGCGGCGCTGCCAAGCGGGGCGTTGGCGGTGCATTATTTATAGAAAAAAGGCCGTTTGCGTAGGTTTTGTATACGCTGGTAGCTACCAAAAAAATAGCGAGTGAGGTTGCCTTCAGTCGCTATCGTTGAACCGAGGAAATGGCCCCGGTGGGTTGTCGATTTACGCCAGCTCGCCCATCTGGCTTTGCAGGTAGTTTTGCAGACCAACCCGGTCAATCAGGTCGATCTGGGTTTCGAGGAAGTCTATGTGTTCTTCAGTGTCGTCCAGAATGCCCTGCAGCAGGTCGCGCGAGACATAGTCGCGGACGCTTTCGCAGTGCGCCATGCCGTCCTTGATCGTGGCCTGTGCGCCCATCTCGGCCTTCAGGTCGCAGCCCAAAGCCTCGGGTACGTTTTCACCAATCATCAACTTGCCCAAGTCCTGCAGGTTGGGCAGGCCGTCGAGCATGAAGATGCGGTCCATGAGCTTGTCTGCGTGCTTCATC